>DASQDG010000055.1:0-2411 GCA_035634295.1 Propionibacteriaceae bacterium
CGGTCGCGCCGCTGCCATCCCGCTAGCCAACGTCGCCGGACGAGAATAGATACACCGCGACATCCGGATCTGCCGCAACGCGCTCGGCCTCGATGCCGGCTCAGTCGCTCGTTCGGGTGACGCCCGCCTGCCTGCATAGCGCTCACCCTGGATGCCAGGAGGGGCGAGGAGAAGGGCACGGCTATGGTGGACACAGGTGTGATCTTCAAACGGTGCAGTTGCCGCGATGATGGTGGGCGTCGGCTGGAACGCTCGTGTCCCCGCCTCACTGAACGCGCACATGGCAGCTGGTACTACCACTGCTCCGCTACGAACCTGCTCGGCCGTCCGGAACGCGCCCGCCGGGGTGGCTACCCGTCGCAGGCCGCTGCCCGCCGGGCCCGGGACGAGTGGCTGGCCACCACCGGTGAGGACCGCACCGCCCGGTCGTGGACGGTGGAGCGGTGGCTGCGGTATTGGCTGTCTAGCTCTAGCCGGACCAGCATCCGCCCGACCGGAACCTGTCAAGATCATTGAGACAAGATCTTTTTAGTTGTTTTGTTCTGTGGCCGTTTCCAGTGCTGGCCGGTTGATCCAGACCGCGTCGGGTAGTGCGGGTGGCTGCGGCGGGCGGTGGAACCGGTGTGGGTGGCGGGTGTGCGCGGCGGTGAGGACCTCGGCGCGTAGCGCCTGGATCTGGACTGCGGTGCCGTGGTGGACCGAGGCCGGGGTGTGCAGGCCGATACCGCTGTGGCGGTGCTGGTGGTTGTAGTAGGTGAAGAACTCCTCGCAGAAGGCGCGGGCGTCTTCGATCGAGCCGAACCGGTCGGGGAACGCCGGGCAGTACTTCAACGTCTTGAACGCCGCTTCGCTGAACGGGTTGTCGTTGCTGACTTTCGGTCGGCTGTGGCTGCGGATCACGCCGAGTTCGGCGAGGAGTACCGCGACGGGTTTGGACGTCATCGAGGTGCCTCGGTCGGCGTGCACAATGCGTGGTGGTGTGCCGGCGGTGGCGATGGTGGCGGCGATGAACGCCTTGGCGAGTTCACCGGTCTCGGTCGGGGCGACGAGCCAGCCGGGGATGTAGCGGGAGTAGATGTCGATGATGACGTAGAGGTCGTAGTAGACGCCCCTGGTCGGGCCGTGCAGCTTGGTGATGTCCCAGGACCACACCTGCCCGGGTGCGTCGGCGACCAGCTCGGGGCGGGTCCGCGGCGGGTGGGTGGCCTGGCGGCGGCGTTCGCGCATCCCGCCGGCCTCACGCAGGATCCGGTACATGCTCGACTCGCTGCACAGGTAGCTGCCCTCGTCCAGCAACATCGCCCACACCTGTGCGGGCGACTTGTCCACAAAGGACTCATGGTTGAGGATCGCCAGGACGGTGGCCCGTTCCGTCGCGGTGAGCTTGTTGCGCGGCGCCGGCCTGGACGCCCGCGGCCCGCTCGGCTCGGGCGGGCGCTGCCGGCGGTAGTGCGTGGCCCGCGACCTACCCAGCACCGCGCACGCACGTTTGGTCGAGGTCAGCTCAGCCAGGTCGACGAACGCGCCGTCGATCACCTGCTCGACCGCGGATCGGTGTCCGCGCTCTCGGAGATCAGCCCCAAGAGCGCGTGTGCTTTTCCCACGACATCCAGCGCAGCGCGGGTCTTGGCCAACTCCGCCCGCAGCCGCTCGTTCTCCGCGCGCAGCCGTTCGGCCTCCCGATCGGCCTGACTACGAGCCGGTTGACGCGGCTTGTCGGTAACCCCGGCCAGGGCGCCGGCGTCACGGGCCCGCCGCCACTCGATGAGGTGTGAGGAATACAGCCCTTCCCGGCGCAGCAGCGCACCCTTCGCGCCCGGCTCGGTCGCCGCGTCATACTCGGCGATCATCGCCAACTTGTACTCAGCGGTGAACGACCGCCGCTTCGGCTGCTGCGACCGAGGACCCATCGGTCCATCATTCGTCACGCCGACCCTCAGGTCAGCACGGGACATCGTCAACGTGGTTCTTCCTGCACTCGCCCTACTCAGACCATGACTCAGATCAGGTGTCTCAACTCAGCCTGACAGAGAGGGCTGATCCGCACGGCCGTGCGGCAGGGGGCTGTGCGAGCGGCCCGGCCGTCACACCTCCTGCTGGAACACGGGGGACGGTTCGAGGTGCTGGCCGTTGCCGACGCGGACCGTCCCGACGTCGGTGGGCTCGGTCATAGGTGGCTCCTGGGGGGTTCAATTGTGAGGTTGGCGGGTCGAATGCGCCCGGCGTGGGCGGTGCGGATGTCGAGCCTGCCGTCAGGCAGTACGACGATGAGCACGGTGGGCGGGGGATACTGGTGGGAGGCGCGCCGTAAGGCCGTTTCGTCGGTGGGGCTAGCACCGATCTGGGCGGGGTGGGTATGCCAGTCGCCGACGTAGCCGATGCGCGGGTCGGGATGCGCGGCCCGAGCCCGG
>DASQDG010000056.1:0-5214 GCA_035634295.1 Propionibacteriaceae bacterium
TCGCGTTCCACCACCAGCTGCCGCAGCAGATCACGCCCCTGAGGCCTGGTCTCAGCCAGTCGCCGACGGACTACTCTCTTCCCCCGCTCGTCATAGCCGACAGTAACGGTCGCGACCCACCGCTTGCGCGACTCATCCCAGTGGAGCCCGCCCTCACCGTTGGCGCGGACACGACTCATCAGGATGCCGACAACAGGGAGTTGACGTACTCCACGAGGGCCGAAACTGGAACAAGGCGACGCCGCCCCAGCTTCACCGTGCGGAGCTGCTTGGACCGGATCAGCTCATACATCACAGTGCGGCTCAGCCGCAGGGCACGGGCCGCCTCGTCCACGTCGTAAAGCAACGGCACGACGACGCTACTTTGGCTCTCGTCCTTCATGATCGGTAGGCTCCCTTGGGTCGTGCCGCGTGGCTGATCAGCTTCTGCCCGGCTCTGGACCTTGTCGAGACGTTGGACAGCGGCCCTCGGGTCGTTGCGCTCATGGTCGCAGTGCTACTGCCGGGTGCCAGTTGATGGCGCAAGTCGATTGCGGCGAACTTTGCCGCCTGCTCAACAGCCATGCACGCTCACCGTCCCTGTGCGGTCGGTCTCGGCACCGGACTGGGGTCCCTCTCTTGTGGTTGCTGCTTAGGGCTTCGCGTGTCTGCTCGTCTAGGAACTGATGGCGCCATTGGAGCCGTCATGGCGACAGCACTAGCGGCTGTGGCGATCACACGGTCGACCTGGTTCACGAGTTCGTGTCGGCGCCGCGGCTCTGGCAGCGACTCAAGGACGGACTGTCCCGAGCGAGCGTTGGTCGCTTCGGTGAGCAGCGACATTCCCAGATGATGTGCGGGGGCTGGGGTACGCGAGTGGGCCTGGAAATCCGGCGACACATCCCCGGTTACTGCCATGGCGCCTTGGCCGACGGCGGCGACCTCGCGCATCACGTGGGCGACGTCGACGGAGGCGACCATGCCGAGCTGCAGGACTTTGACGGTATTGGCCAGGTCGAGCTGCTCGGCGAGCTGTTGTGGGCTGGCCCAGCCGGTGGGGGTGTGGGCGGTGGCGGCGATGGCGGTTCTGATGTCGCTGGCTGCCCGAATCAGGTTCGGGTCGGTTCGTCCGGTCGGCGATTTGACGTTCGACCACAGGTTCGCGGTCAGCGTCCAGGCAATCTGTGCGGCTTCAAGAGCCGGGGTGAGGCGTTGGACCGCGCCGCTGTCGACTTTGCCTTGGTCGTCGGCGGCGGCGGTGATGATCAGGGCGGTGGTGGCGATCAACGCCTGCGTGCGTGCGACGCGGACTAGGTCCGGTGGGCTGGGTTGGGCTGCGAGCGTGCGGTGTGCCTGGATGTCCCAGCGGGCGATGGCCAGCTCGAGCCGAGTTCCCGGCGGCGGGGCCGACGCCTCGCCGAGGGCGGTGAGCGTCACGGGATGACCCGCCAGGTAGACGCCCGCCAGTTGCTCGAAGACGTCCAGCCGGCTCAGGTAGTTGCGCACGCCGGGCACGACCGACGGTTTCGGCTCGTCCGGGGGCCGATGGCGGCGACGAGCACCTAAGTCCAACTGCCGTTGCAGGTCGGCGGTGTGGCGCGTGATGGCTGCCGTCGTTGCGTGGGCCGCTACGTAGACGGCGTGCATCACCCGGTCGTGGGCGGCGGCGCTGTCGGCCCGGGCCTCCGGTGTGGTCGGCTGTACGTCGCGGCCGTACCTGTCCACCAACGCCGCCGCCCGGTTCAGGTTCTGGGCCATCTCCGCCATCCGGTCATCGATGGGGCCGGGTCCGGGCCAGCGGCTCACCGACACGCTGCGACCGATACCGCGACCCACCGCCTGGAGCCGCACCATCACGTCCGGCTCACGCGTGGCGCCCATCCCCAGGGCCGGCAGCATCGATGCCAGCCGGGCTGCGGACTGCACCACCTGAGCGAACGTGCGCAGCATCGCCGGCGCCGCGTCCGGTGACAGGTCGAGCAGCGCCTCTCGGGCCAGGGCGTCGGTGTCGGCCGCGAGGTCGCCGATGGTGCGCCGGTTACGCCCCGGCACCGGTGTTCGCCTCCCACACCAGCTCGACCACCCGAGCCCGAACGGCCAACAGACCGCTGGGAGCACCAGTTCGGCACAGGTCAGCGGTCAGCCGTTCAGCGGAACGCAGCAGCTCAACCGGCACAACGCCGGCCGGCACCGGTCCTGCGACGTCGACCGACTCAGGCAGCAGTTCGCGGGCCTCGTCCGCCGCCACGTCGATCCCCAAAGCGAGCAGCTGCCGCTCCGACCGCGGGCCGTCGGCGTCAGCCTGCAACCACACCAACTCGGCGGCGCGCCGCAGCAGACGCACCCCAGCGACCGACTCCGCCATGTCTACGTCCATCTGCTCTATTGACATCACCGCGTCCCTCCTGACCTTTCGGAACCCATCGACTCACACAAGGACGGCCGCCAGCCGCCTAGCCGCTGAAGTTGTGGATGACTAAGCCGTCCTGGAACCCCAAAGGCCCTGAAACTGGTGCGGCGGTCACCCCAACCGGCCGGGCTGGACAACGCCGGCGTCCCTTCGACCCGAGCCGGTCACCTCCTCCCGCCACACCCTGTACCTGCTGTCGATAAGGGCGCGGGCTACGCCCGTGCGGTCACCGCCGCGTTTGACCGTGGCCACGGTCACGGCCGCCGAGAACCTGCGCCCAGTCCCCGCGCCGTCGACCGCCGCTGCGGTTGACCATCGTGTCGGACGAGCCGGCGGACATCTGCCGCTGGGCGGAACGTGCTGCCGCCCGCAGCCCTCACGGCCGCGGCGGCCGCCGCACTGTGGATGTCCCAGCGTCGGCCTCCGTCTCGGCGGAGCCGGCCGAGTTGTGCCTTGCGGCGGGGTAGCTGCGTGACCCGCCGGTTGAGGCGACGGCCAGACCGGACGGATCCGGCGCACCAGCTTAATAACGGAGACTGCGCCATCCCTCACCGAGCGGTAGCAGCCACGACAACGAGCCCTCAGGGCAGAGGCCCGGTCAGTGGTGGGGTTTCGAGGTGATTCTCGATGTCTAGTCGCCGGGGTTGATGGTGGCGACGACGTCAGTATTGCCGGTCGGGTTGAGTTGTGCCATGGAGTGTTCGGAGAGGTAGCGGCGTTCGCGGGCTTGCCACTCATCGTGCATGTCGGCGAGCACGGCGCCGACGAGGCGGATGATGGCGGCCTCGTTCGGGAAGATCCCCACGACCCGGGATCTGCGCTTGATGTCCTTGTTCACTCGCTCGAGCGGGTTGGTGGACCACACCTTCGGCCAGTGGCTGCGCGGGAAGCTGGTGAAGGCCAGCACTTCGGCTTTCGCGTCGTCCATCAAGGGTCCGATCTTCGGGAACGTCCGCGCCAGTTGGTCGCGGACGGTGTCCCACGTGGCGGCGACGGTGGCCGGGTCGGGTTGGGCGAACACGGTCCTAGACACCGCCGCCACCATGTCCTTGTGCGACTTGGGCACCAGGGCGAGGAGATTGCGGGCGAAGTGGACCCGGCAGACTCCCACTGTCAACCCCTGTCGGTAGCGGGTCCGCCGGGTAGGTCGGTTTCGGGCGCGCGAAAGTCTGGTGACGTCCTCGCCGTGGTCCAGGCCCAGCCCTGGCGGGTGGCCTGCGGCCAGCCTTGACCTCGGCTGTGGGCGCCACCGAGGGCGCAGCTATCGCCCGAACCGTGAGGGGTCAGGCAGCCGCTGTTTGGGCTGTGCGGTGTTGAGCTGGGTCGTAGGTGGAGTGGTCGGTCCAGCAGCGCCACAGGATCCGGGTCCAACGGGCGGCGAGGCCGCGCAGGGCGCGGTGGTAGCGCTGTCCGCGTTGGTCACGGGCATGGCGGAATGCCGCGGCTGCCCACGGCGACGATTTCAGCGAATTGAAGGCCCACCACATGGTCGCTTCCCTCAGATGGGTGTTTGCGGCGTAGCGGAACCGGACGCTGCGCGAGCGGCCTGAAGACCGTGTAACCGGCGCCAGACCGGCTTCGGCGAGCAGCACGGCCGCCTCCGGGAAGCGGGTGCGGTCCTCGCCGATCTCAGCCAGCAGCACCCCGGTCAGGACCGGGCCGACGCCGGGGAAGCTGGCGAAGATCGCCGCATCGGGATGCTCCGCGACCGCGGCGGCGATGGCGTCGTCGTAGTCGGCGAGCTGGCTGTTGAGGAGCTGCAGAAGCCGGGTGAACGACTGCGCTGAGAAGCTCTTCCCCGCGACCGTGCCCGCCGAGCCGGTCAGCAGATTGGTGCGCATCCGTTCGGCCAGCACCTGGGCCGGCACCCGGCCGGTGTAGTGGTGACGGGTGAGGAAGCCGTCCATCCGCGTCGTTTTGACCCTCGAGGCGGTAGCTGGCGTCGGATAGTCCAGCACGAATGACAAGGTGATCTGGCGGTCCACCGAAGAAAACAACCGCACCGGCGCCGGATGGTAGGCCTCCAAAATCATCCGCAGCTGCGACTCCACCGTCTGCTGAGTCTCCAAGAGCCGGTCCCGATCCCGGGTCAGCGCCTTAATCTCGGCCAGTAGCGGCGACGGGACCGCCAGCGGACGCCACCGCTCATGCTCATACCGCAGAGTGTCGGCCAGCACGAACGCGTCGAACCGGTCGTCCTTCACTGCCGCCACCTTGTAGCGTTCCCGGGCCCGGGCAGCGATTCTCGGTGACACCGGGAACACCGCATGACCCTCAGCCTGCAGACGCTCGACCAGCAACCCTTCGGCCCGCTCGACCGCGATCGGTAGCCGGGCACCGTGCTTGCTCAGCTCGCTTTGCAGGTCTGCCAAACCCGGCACATCATGTGGTAGCCGCCTCTCGGCAAGCCGCCGGCCATGTCGATCCACCACGCACAACTGATGATGCGCACCGCCCCAGTCGATACCGGCGAACACCGGCCACTCCACTCGATCATCCATCTCGTCCTCCTCGACGAGCTGCGTCCACCCCTCGCGGCTGATCTCCCCGGGCGCTCATTCAGGTGCTCAAGGCACGACTCCCACTGGCCAATCGAGATCCGCCACCGCCAGGAGGGACATGTCTGCCGTTGGACCTCCATCGGTCACGTTGATGCCGGTCCTCTCCCGACGGCAGAGGTGAACCAGCGGGACCATCCCGCCACTACCCATGTTGACGAATGACCGCTGGTGACCGACGCCTTGGAACACCCGGCCGAGGGCGGCGACCAGGCCGGCGTGCTGGTCGGAGATCACCAACCGGGTGCCGGTCAGCCCACGGTTCTT
>DASQDG010000057.1:0-1606 GCA_035634295.1 Propionibacteriaceae bacterium
GTGAGCCGGGACGGCCGGCGGGTCAGCGGTCGTCGGCTCCGGGGTCGGGGTCGTGCCGGTGGACAGCGACGCCGACGCAGCCGGCGGAGCGCTCTCCGATCCACGCCCTGTGCTGTCCCCCGAACCATCGCCGCAGGCCACTGACAGCGGTGGGTGCCTCTTTGCCACAGCTGCCATCGACCGGCCGGATGTCCGGGAATCCTCGTCCACTCGCGTCGTCATCGTCTGCTCCCTGGTGCCCGGGCGTTCAGGACATCGTGGGAACGGGCCGCAGGCAAGCGGCTGCGACCTCCCGGATCCGATCCAGGACCAACGGCACGACAGAGGGAGGTCAGCGGCCGGGTTCCGGGCGAGGGCGCCTCGGGAGGTGCGGCGTCCCGCTGGAATCCCCACCGCGGGCTCCAGCAGCGTGCTGCAGGTGCTGGCTGGAAGGGACGGTGAGCGGCGCCATCGTCGAGAAGTCATTGCGGAAGTACGCCAGCGGGGTCGGCGCGGCGCCACGGCCACGCACTTGCGCCACCTGTCAGCGGGGTGAGCCGAGCACGAGTTCCGCGACGTCTTCTTGGCTCGGTCGGCGGTTCGTGGTCGAGCAGCTGCGCCGTACCGAATTCAGACACTCTGGTCCGGGACGGCCCTCGTGGCCTGTATCGATGACGCGAGGACTGGCGATTCCTGGGAAGCGCTCAACTTCCGCGGTCTGTCTCGCTTCGCTCTCCACAGGTTTGGGCCTGAGGAGGCGTGGGTATAGATACACGCTGCATTTGTCGGCCCACCTCTTGGTTGAGGAAGGGACGGGACGGATGTGTGTGCAATGCCGGCGACTCGGGCGGAGGTGTACGAGACGCTCAGGAACACGAGCGAGGCGCTGCAGCGGTCCCTCCCGGATGGCAGCACGTCCTACACCGTCTTCCTCGGACCCTGCCCTCCCCAGGCCGTCGCCTGCACCGTGCGTGGCGGTGTGGGCGGTGGTGGCTACGTCATGGTGCACGCCAACGCAACGCCCACCGAGCAGCTGTGATGATGTCGAATCAACGTCAGGGCGTACTCGCGGCTGGAGACGCCAGCGCTGCGCCGCCACAGGCTCTGGGTCGACGCACCTTCCTCGTCGGCTTGTCCGTGACAGCTCTGGCGATCCCACTCATCGCAGTGATGCCTGAGAAGGCTCAGGCCCGAATCCCGTTCAGGGGGATCGACGTGCGTCCGCGAGCCGATTGGGCTCGGGGCCTGACTCCCACGGGTCCGTTGCAGCAGGAGCGACCAGGCGACACCCGCTTCCTGCTCGTCCACCACACTGCGTCCGCGAACGACTATGACCCCGGCGATGTGCCTGGTCTGCTCCGCGGCTTCTACTGGTTCCACACCGGCCCGGACAGGAAGTGGCCGGACGTTGCCTACAACTTCTTCGTCGATCGGTATGGCACGGTGTGGGAGGGCCGCACCGGCAGCTTGACCGGTCCGGTGATGGCCGATGCAACCGGTGGCAGCCAGGGGTTTGCCCAGTTGTGCTGCTTCATCGGCCACCACCAGGCCGAGGCTCCGACCCCGGAAGCCCAGACTTCCATGACGGCCCTGCTAGCAGCACTTGCGGATGTCTATGCCATCGAGA
>DASQDG010000058.1:0-6030 GCA_035634295.1 Propionibacteriaceae bacterium
CGGCGGTCGCAGTGGAACGGGCTCGACCCGCAGATCGTTGGCCGCGTGGACGACCACGCCAAAGGACTCAGCAGGCAGAGTCATGTGGCCGTCCTCGCGGTTGGCATCTAGCGGCCCAAAGCGCGGGCGAGCGCTCGGGCCTCGCGTGCTGGCGCCCGCGACCCCCAGACGTCACCGCTGCGCAACCGGGCGCTGGACAACTCCTCGAGGGCCTGCAGCAGATGCGGACCGTACTGCGGCAGGTCCTGCTCGGCCCGCGATCGCAGCAGCTCAACCACCTGTTCGTTGGCCGTCCGTGCGGCGCGGCGGTCACCGCGGGCCTTGGCGTCACGCCAGATCGATTCGGCGGCAGCCAACTCCTGTTCCTCGGTCTCGCGGCGGTGTGCCTCGATGCGTTCCTCGCGTCGCCGCTTGCGGGCGATCCGCTCCTCCTCCTCGGCGGCGGCCTGACGCTCGGCCTCCAGCCGCTGCTCGCGTTCGGCCTGTTCGCGTTCGGCCTGTTCGCGTTCGGCTGCCAGCTGCTCGGCGCGCTGCTGCTCGGCGAGGCGGCGCTCGGTCTCGAGCCGCGCCTGCTCCATCCGCTTCCGCTCCAGTCGGTGCGCCTCGGCTCGCTCGGCCTCGAGCCAGGCGGCCGTCTCCCGCTGCTGCTCCGGAGTCGCGTCAGCGGCCGCGACCGGACTGAGGGGGATGTCGGCGAGCGCCCCAGGACTCAGTACGCCGCGAGCAAGGTACGCCGCCACCGAGCGCTCGGCGAGGTCGGCGCCCATCTGCTCGGCCGTGGCCGCGGTGTCGAGATCTCCGTCGGCCCGGAGGGCGTCGGCCCAGGCATACAGCGCCACGGCCTGAGTGGCCGGTGACACTCCCGGCTGATCGCCGGACACCAGCGGCCGCAGCATCGTCAGCGCGTGGCTGGTGTGCCCGGCCCGCAGCAGGACCCGTGCGTGCGCCGCGGTTGCCAGCAACTGGGCCGACTTGCCGCTCGGCGAGCCCGGCACGGCGGCGGCGGCCTCGGTGGCGGCTGCTCCGGCCTCATCGACCCGGTCAGCGGCCAGCAAGTCGTCGGCGAGGTCAGCCAGCGCCAACGCGAGCTGCACCTGGGCCGGCTCGCCCAGGCGACTGGAAAGTCCCTGCAGCAGCTCGACCAGCGTCCGGCGGATAGCCAGTCCGTGGTCCACCTCACCGGTAGCCGCCAGCCGGTCGGCCAGGTCGCGGTAGAGGCCGAACAGTGGTTCGGCCAGCCGTTCCACCAAAGCAGGGCTAAGCCGGCCCGGCTCCGCGAGGCGTCCGGCCACCAGCTCGTCGTAGCGGTCCTTGGCCTGGTGCAGGTGGGTGAGCGACTCCTGCGCCCGGCCCGCCGACCACCGGCAGTCCGACACCAGCCGGTCCACGTCGATGACCAGATAGACGGCGTCGAGGTCCTCGTCGATGCCCGACGCGCTAGCCAGTGCTAGTGCGGAGTCGGCGTCGCGGTTGGCTGCAGCCACCTCTCCGGACGCGAGCGCCGCCGCCGCGGTGCAGGTCAGCGACCACACCTGGACTCGAGGGCTCAACTGCTCGGTCACTCCCACGTCGCGTAGTTGCTGCTGCAGATCTTGCACCGAGCGCATCATCTGGCCGGCGGGCTCCGGTCGTCTCAGGCCGACCTGAATGGTGGCCACATGCACCATCGCGGTGACACAGCGGGTGGCGTCGGCGACCGCGGTGTACGGCCCGATCGGTCCGTTGGCCGTCAACAGCTGCGCGGCCAGCCGGACGGCATCCTGGGCGTCGGCCGCAGCTAGCGGAAAGCCGTGGCCCAGCAGCCGGTGCTCGGTGAGCTGCACCAAAGCGTCGGCAAGCTCCGGTGTCCGGGACGGGTCCGAGCCGACCCAGCCGCGTAGGCGCTGCACCGACGAGGCCAGTGACTTGGCCCGTTGACCGTAGCGATCCTGCGGCTGTTTCGGGGTCTTCTGCTTCTGCGCCATCACCACGACGCTACCCCGACGGCTGCAGAGCTGCGGTCATCGGCAGTCTTTGGAGCCGGCTGTTTAGTGGGGCACATCCATACGCGGCTGTGAGTGGACTGCTGGCTCGTGACGTTCGCTGCGACTGGCCAGCTGGCGAACGCCGACCGCCATGGCGATCAGGCCCAGCACCTCGACCATCAGTGTGACCGGCGTGGAGAAGAGGGGCTCACCGAACACGATGACGCCGAAAGCGATGGCCACCAACACGTCGGCGATGTTGACCATGGGCATCGAGACCGACAGCCGGGTGGCTTGAAAGGCGTGCTGGTTGAGCACTATCGCGACCACGCCCACCACCACCAGCGCCCAGAACGGCCACTGCACCACAACCAGCCACCAGCGGCTGGTGATCTGGTCGAGAATCACCTTCACCAGGCCCGCGACCAGACCGAAGAAGATGCCGGCGGCTGCCCCGTAGAGGAGGCCGCGGCGCTCCTCACGGCGTACCCGGGGGAGCGTGAGCACCGTCGCGGCGGCGAGGAGCACCCCCACGACCACGCAGAACGCGGCAAGGCGCAAGTTGGGGGGCTCAGGGGGCCCCGTCTTCAGGACGGCGATGAAGACGGCGAGCCCGGCCCAGGTCAGCATGCACCAGCCGATCGTCGAAGGCCGAGGCAGTCGCCGCTCCAGCGCGGCGCGGACGAACACCCCGAACACCAAACCGCTGACGATGATCGGCTGCACCAGAGCGAGCATCGCGCCGGAGAGGGCCACGGCATGCAGCGCGAAAGCTGCCGCACTCATGCCCACGCCCAGCCACCAACGGCGCTTCTGCGCCAGCCGAGCCAGTAGGCGGACGCCCGACAGGTGCCCCAGGCTTGCGTGGCTCGCGGCCCGTTGCTGCACGGCTGAACTGGCCCCAAAGAACGCTGCCGACGCAAAGGCGGCGACGATGGCGAGGAACACAGCCGAGCCTCCTGGTCGATCCCGCTCAGCAGCCCGGATGCGTCCGTAGGATGTCGACTTGATGGCTGACGTCAGCGGCAAACTCGTGATGTGGCGCGCCGATTGCGTTGATCCAGGCGGTGCTCTCGGGCATCGAGGACCTTTCCTTCTGCTGGGCGGCCAGGGAATCGCTGGGACATCGCGGCGGGGCTGCTCGGCAGGACCCTACTCCACCGAGCTGGCCAGGCATAACGTTGTCGAGTGCGCCAATTGACCGCCCTGGTGTCGCACCTCTCACAGAGCCAAAAAGGTGGGCCAACCGGCCACCACAGTCGCCGCCACCTGCAGGTTCTGGAGGTGCTCTGCTGCGGCGGCCGTGCTGCTGAGTGGGGTCAGGGGGTCGGCGTCCAGCAGCACCACGTCACCTCGGCTGCCGGCAGCGATGGTGGTTTGCCCGTCGGTGCTTGCCGCCAGAGCCTGAGCAACCGTGAGCGCCTCGGCTGCGTTCCACGGTTCCCGGTGGTCACCGGACCGGTGTACCGCGGCGGCCATCGCCAACCACGGGTCGAGCGCGGCTACCGGAGCGTCGGAGCCGAGTGCCAGTGTGACGCCGGCCTGGGCCATCGAGCGGAAGGCGAAGCAGCGCCTGGCCCGGTCTGACCAGTAGTGCTCAACGACGTCGCGGTCATCGAGCAGGTGCGCGGGCTGGACGCTGGCCCGTACCCCGAGGGCTGCCATCCGGGGCAGGTCGTCGAGGGTGACCAGCTGTGCGTGCTCGATGCCTCCGACCGCCCCGGTCGCCGCGAAGGCGTCTAGAGCTGTGCCCACCGCAGCGTCGCCGATCGCGTGCAGAGCCACCTCCAGACCGCACGCGCGCGCTTGGCCGAGCAGGGTGACCAGGTCATCTCGGGAGTGGTTCTGCTTGCCGTACGGGAACTCCAGGCCTGCGGCGTTGAGGTAGGGGTCGCAGCAGTTGGCCGTCAGGGTGTTGAGGGAGCCGTCGGAGATGATCTTGAGCGGCCCCATGGTGATCAGCCCGCCACCCACTGGGAGGTCGTCCCCGCTGCGCAGGCGGGCGGCGACCACGTCCTCCAGCCGGTCGGGATAGGTGGCCGTGCGCACCCGCAGCTGGTTGATGCCGGCTGCGAATCGCATTGGCCAGTCGAGGTAGTTGGGGGCGAGCTCCATGTCCACGATCCCGACCACGCCTCGGGAGGCGGCCTCGGCGACGGCCTCGCGGACGGCATCGTCGCGCCCGATGCGAGTTTCCGGCAGGTCGGACAGCCGGGCGAAGATGGCGAACCACTCGTTCTCGTCGAGTGGCGCGTCGCGTGGCGGGAGGCCAAACGCGGCCAGGGCGGCCGAGTTGAGCCAGCCGTTGTGACCGTCACCGCTGATCAGGACCACGGGGCGGCTGCCGGTCACGGCGTCCAGCTCGGCGACCGTGGGTTGCGCATCCCAGGCCGCCGACCGGAAACCGTGACCCACGAGCAGCGTTGCGGTGGCGCCCGGTGGCAGCTGAGCCACCTGGTCCCTGACCAGGCGGACCACCTGGCTCGGGTGGGACGTGGCGCTGACGTCCAGCCGGTGGCGCGACTGCGCCCACTGGGAAAAGTGAACGTGCTGGTCCCACAGGCCGGGGACGGCCCAGCGCCCTCCGGCCTCGATCACCTCCTCCTCGTCGGTGCTCGACCCGAGCCTGCGCGCCACCTCGAGGACCCGTCCCTGGGCGATCCGGATGTCGACCTCAGCGGACCTCGGCGCAGGTGCGTCGCCAACGGGCACGAGCCGGGCGCCCCGGATCAGCGTCGAGGCGGAGCTGGGCAGGGAAGGGCTAGCGGAAGGAGGCACAGCAGCGAACTCTGCCAGCATCGCGTCGCGGTGACCGGGTGCAGGTCGTGCGCACGGCGACGACGTCGTGCATCCCGCGGGATCACGGAGGTTGGGGAGCTTGGCTGGTGTAGACGTGTCCAGTGGGGGTGGTGACGGCGACGGCGTGAGGTTGGCCGCGGAGGCCGTCGTCGAGCAGCTTCAGGTGCCAGCCGGGCATCTCTCGGGTGTAGTTGCCGCGGGCGCACACGCCTCGCCCGTTCGAGTAGTTGGTGGGGCCGCCGTCGGTGTGGCGGGTGATGTGGTCGAGGTGGCGGATGGGGGCGTCGCAGAAGGGGTCGCGGCAGCGCTGGTCTCGGTGAGCGATGAGTCGGGCCAGCGCGCCCGGGAAGCGGCGTCGGCGGTCGTCCGCGCCGATGATCTGTCCCCCGGGGGCGGTGAAGAGTCGCCGCAGGAACAGCGACCCGCGGGTGTCATGCAGGAGTCGGCGGGCCAGCGGGGCGGGGATCGGTCCGTAGTCCCGCAGCTCCGCCGGGCGGTCATCGGTGTCCCCGGTCAATGTCTCGATGGGCAACAGCAGCCCGATCTCGACGTTCAGGTCGCTGGCACCGGCTTGCCCGGTAACCCGGGTGACCAGGGCGTCGGCCATCACCTGCCCGCGGGTCCGCGGGTCGCCGGCCGCCAGGCAGGAGTCGGCTTCGCGCGACAACGCCGCCCAGGCGGCGATGCCTTGGGCGGCCGGCAGGTAGGCAGTCAGGATGGCCATGCTGTCCGGAGCGGGTCGGACCGTCACCCGGCGGGCCTTCTCCTCGATCCGGGCCCGGGCCACCGCCGCGACCGGGTCGGCCAGATAGGCCAGCGAACGGGCGGCGGCTGCCGCTCGCCGCGGGGACATGGTCGCCAGGTCGCGCAGGGCGAGGTCGGCGTCGACCGTCCGGCGAGTGGCGGCGTCGAGGTGCGCGGTCTCCCGGCTGACCAGAGTGGCCACCCACTCGCTGATCTGCCCGCGGCGCAGTGCGGCGAACGTGGCCGGCAGGTCAAACCAGAGTGCCCGAGCCAGCGTTAGCCGCTGGGAGCCGCCGGTCGGCGACAGCTGACATGCCAGAGCCACCTGGTCGGCGATCCCGCGCCCGATCAGCCGGGGGTGCACGTCGGCGCGCTGCTGGGCCTCGACCTGCGACAAGCCGAACTGCACCACCTCGGCGGCCTGCGCCCCGGCGGCGGCGGCCTTGACCTGCTCCAGCAGAGCGATCCGGTCGATGCGCTCCGCGTCACCCACCTCGGTGTCGCCCTCGCCCAGCCGCATCAG
>DASQDG010000059.1:0-160990 GCA_035634295.1 Propionibacteriaceae bacterium
GCCGACATGACCTCGGTCATCCGCTCGTCGTGCTCCTCCCGGGTGAGCCGGCCTTCGGCGTAGGCGGTGCTGAGCACAGCCGCTACCTGCTCCCGGTCGGCGTCGGAGGCCCGCAGGTGCCCGCCCGCGATGGGTCCTACGTTGCTGGGTTCGGACGAGTTCGCGTTCACCGACCAAACGTAACCATCCAGCCGAAGCCCGGTCGAGGGGTAGGGAGCAGGCGGCAGGGCTGACTCGGGGGACTTCCCTGACAACCCCACAGGAGGCTGCCGACCCGACCTCAGGGCAGCGGGACGAACTGCCCGAGGAACGCGCGCGCCGACGGCGTATCCAACCGGTAAGCCACGTTCGTTGCGCGGCAGACCGCGTCGCCGGTGATGGTGATCGCCGCGATGATGTTGGTGCTGCCCAAGAAGTTCGGCCCGCCCGAGTCCCCGTAGCAGGTGCCGCCGTTGCCGGTGCTGGGGTTCTGGGAGATCCGCAGCCAGGTCTTGTTAGTCGCGTTCAGCGATCCGGTGGCGAACATTCGGCGGTCGTCGGAGAGGTACTGGTGCCCGCCTGGTGAGTTCGTGACCTCGTACGTGCCGTAGCCGACCGAGGTGAAGCGCTGGTCACGCGGAAGGCGGGACAGCGAGTCGGCGGTCGGCAGTTGAGCGGGGGTGATCCCGGTGACGGCTCTGTCGAGCATGACGACGGCGATATCGTGGGAGTCGCTGGCAGGTCCGGGATACTGCGTGTCGGCCCGGAAGGTGCCGGCGTAGACCTGATCGCCCGCTTCGTAGTCGGTGTCGAAGGTGACGAGGACACGTGTGCCCTCGGTGCCGCAGTGGGCGGCGGTGAGGAACACCGTCGGCGAGATCAAGGTGCCCGAGCAATAGAGCCAGGTGCCGTTTGAGTACTGCGTGGCCGAAACCAGCCCGCCGACCGCCGGATGGCGGTTGCCGTCAGGGGAGCCGTTGAGGATGGCCGAGGCCGGGGACGCGGTCAGCACGGTGCTGAGCACCCCGACGACGAGCAGAAGTAGGACCTGCAGCTGACGACGCATGTGAACTCCTGATGGGGTCGCCCGAGTTGAGGATTCTATGGTCTCCGAGAAGGGGCAGACGCCACAACCTCTCCGCCCTCGGGCCGCGGTGCGCTACTCTTGCGCCGATGTCCTCACCCGGGATGCTCGGCAGACCACGGGGATGTCGGCAGCAGGTTGAGAGGGTTCCACCCTCTGCTGCGGGTGTAGTTCAATGGCAGAACATCAGCTTCCCAAGCTGATAGTGCGAGTTCGATTCTCGTCACCCGCTCCACGCCGATGGTAGAAGCTCCTGTCTTCTGAGTGTGCAAGTTGATCGAAAGACCGTCCGGTTGGTGCCTATTACGCCGCTGCTTTCTTCCCGCTGCCTGCGGCCGATAAGCTGCCTCTGGTGTTTCCGTTCGGTAGGAAGAAATTGGCAATGGCCAAGTCTCGATCGGCTGTCCGGGGGCTGGTACTACTAGGCCGGCGTGCATGCCGACGCGGCCCATCCCGACCAGCGGCTCTCGAGTGCTCGCACTTGGAGTGGATGCGTAGGTGATTAATTGTGTCGAGGGACGTCTTGAATGTGGATGCTCGTCAAGCTAGGGACTCGTGGCCCAGCGCAGATGGACGTGAACTTCGGTCTGCGGGGGTCGCACCTCCCCCTTCGGGGGCCGAATGGTTGATGCTTAAGACAAGCACGAGAGGCCAAAGCAACGAACCTATTGACAACAGAGCCAGCCCCCCTCTAGGCCCTATGCTTTGCTGAGCTGAAACGTCCCAGACTGCGCTTCATTTTCTAAGCAGCCGAAGTGGTAACACTCCAACACAGAAGCATCATAGTCGACCGACCCTGCCTTGAACTTCTTCTCTCCGACAACTGTCATGATTACTGTCTGCGACTCGCCGGTGCATTGGACGCCAGCGGCTGAAGTGCCAGCGCTGCCTACATTAGAACCCTGAGTCAAGAATACGCTGGCGTAGATGTAGTTGGCCGGGTCAGCGCACGTATAGGTGACAGGTACGCTGACCGCACCGCTTCTGCTAAGGGTCGCAGGCCCCACATTGCTTATGGTTGCAGCGCTGGCAGGGACCGAGACGGAAAGGGCCAGCGCCGCCATCACTGTTAGCCCTAATGACGATCGTACTTTCATGAGTGTCTCCTCGTGTATGTGATGTACGAACCGATTTCTGATTTCCAATAAATCTGAAGCATTTAGGCCGCATGTATTGGTGACCTCCACTGAATCGCGCACTTGCGAGTCAGGTGCGTCCGTCCTGTCGCGGCGAAATTCGACCGCAAGTCATGGCGGCTTCTCACCAGTAGCCGGGCAAACCGGCAGTTAATGGGACTGGCGCATGGCGCGATGTCTTGATAGCTGGCGGCTCACTTTGCTCGATGCGAGTGCACTCGCTCGACCTGCGGTGACGGCTCCGCCTTAAGCCGTCCAAGGGGCTATCTGCTCCTCATGCTTGCCCTACATGGCATTGTTGTCAAGGGTTGGCAAGGCAGACTTTGGACGTTGGCCTCACCGCGATGCGAAGGTCCTGAATGGAGGCCAAGGCGGTGAAACAAGTGCCATGATCAGCTCCGCTGATGTTGATTATGCCGCTTAGAAACATTTGTCGGCCGCAGGGCACTTCGTCGTGTTGGGTGGTCGATTTAGGGAGCACGGAGCCATTGATGCGCCGAACAGGTCGCGTGTTCGGCAGCCGCCCTTTGTCCTGGGCATCTTTGAGGATTGCGCCGACGATGCGGATGATGGCGGTCGGTTTGACAGAGCCCCACCGCCCAGCGGGGGCTGGCTCTGTCGCGGATCTCGTCTTCGTCTCGACCTTCCGCACCGCCTGCCACCCACGTCCGCTGCGACTCGCTGCCTTGCTCGGCAAGCTGACCTCGGGGACTGTGACGGCGTCAAGAGAGGCTCGTAACCGCTCGGTTACGGGCAACGAGTTCGAACACGGGTAGCCGCCGTAGGCCTCGAGGAAGGTGAGTATCCGCTCCCGGCGCACCGGTGCCTTCGGGAAGTGGTGCCACTTCAGTGCGTCCTCGTCGCGTCGCAGTGGCGAACATCTAGATGCATACGGCACGTCATGGAGGCCGGGGCCGGGAGCAACTGCGCCTTTGGTCGCAGGCGTCGAAAGGGCTATGGACGGTCCCCAGTGGCTGGGCTAGCTGGTCGTCTGACCACGTCAGGGCCGACCTCGACCGAGCGGTAGCGCGCGTTGGCTTTCGCGGCGCGCTGCATGGCATTGGGTTGTCTCTCACGATCAGGTCAACGGAACGGATCAGTGATCTCGCGTAACCGCTCCAGTGCCTGCCGCAAGCCTGAGGTGGCGCGTGGGCCCAAGTGAGCGGCCCACTCGGCCTCGATTCTCGCCTGCTCGGCGGCGGCGACGGCGATGACGTCATACCCGCGACGAGTGATGGCAATGAGCCGGGCGCGGCCGTCCCCGGGATCGGGAGCGCGTTCGACGTAGCCGGCGCGCTCGAGCTGGTCCACCAGGAAGCCGGCGGCCTGCTTGGTCAGCTGGGCTGACTCGGCGAGGCTGGTCAGCCGCGACCCGTGGTGGTCGATTCGCTGGAAGATCCGCGCTTGGGCGAGCGTGATCGGGTGACCCGCCTCGACCACTACGGCGAGGATGCGCTGCTCCATGTGCCGGTACGGGATGAACAGCAGCACGCCCAGGTCGATCTCAGGCGCCTGCGCTAGTCCCTTTGGCGCGTCCGGCATGGTTCACCTCTTGTCAGGCGGCTCTCAGGAGGGTCAAACTAGTCAAAGACTATTACTAGTTGGGAGGCTGCCGTGGACGACACGACCTGGACCCTGGTGGAAGCTGAGCGACGCTCTCTCGCCGACCTGCTCGATCGGCTGAGCCCGGAGCAGTGGGAAGTGCAGTCGCTCTGCACCGAGTGGCGGATCCGTGACGTGGCGGCACACCTGGCGATGCCGCCGGCCGGGGCGCCGGATGCGTGGTCGATGGTCAGGGCCCTGGTCCGCAACCGAGGTCACCTGTGGAGGGCCGGCCGTGATGTCGTCGTCGCCTACGCGGAGCGATCGACTGAGCAGATCACCGACGATCTCCGTCGCCTGGCCGCGTCACGGACCAAGCCCTTCTTCGTCGTGGCCGACAACATCCTCCTCGATCTTCTCGTGCACGGCCAGGACATCGCTGTCCCTCTCGGCTTGGACAGACCTGTTCCTCCGGCGGCCGGCGAGGTGGCGCTGCGTCGCACCTGGGCCATGGGTTGGCCCTTCTACGCTCGACGGCGACTGGACGGCCTTAGCTTGCGCGCGAACGACTGCGACTGGGCGAGCGGATCTGGGCCAGAGCTGAGCGGGAGTGCGGGCGCGCTGCTTCTCTTGATGGCCCGGCGTGACGCCGTCGCGCTTGAGCGCCTGAACGGACCCGGTGTGGAAGTACTGAGGCATCGGACCGCGGCGCGGCTAGGTTCCTTGACGCAACGGCCAGTGACATGACGTACGGCCTCATCGTGACCGTATCCACGCCAGTAGAGACCTACGATGCGCTTCACCACGCGCTGCTTCGCGAGACCGGCGGCAACGTCGAAGGGCTGCTGGTGCACATCGCTCGGGTGACCTCGGAGGGCTTCCAGGTGATCGAGGTTTGGGAGTCGAAGGAGCTTTACGACCGCTGCAACCGCGAGGTCCTCTGGCCGCTAGCCGGCAAGATCTTGGGTGACCAGCCTCCAGAGGCCGGACCTGCTGCCGAGGAGTTCGAGGTGCGAGGCCTGGTCGTCCCGCAAAGCCAGATCGCCTTATAAGCACATCGGAGTCGGCGGCTGGGCCTCCCGAAAGAGCGTCGGATACCTCTTCCACATCGGAGAGCTCCTGGTGGCTGATTGAAGCCGAGCAGCTCAATCGCGTAACAAAGAAGTAAAGGAAGAACACGATAAGACAAAAATAGGTATATATTCACCCGCAGCCGATTTCTTTTGAATCGACTGAGGAACCATGCGGTTTCTCCTCGGGGGTCCTGAGCACTCTTAGAAGGACACTCCTCGATGCGCCGCAGTAACCTCGCCCTATCTGCCGCTGTCGTGGCGGCTACCGCCCTGTGCGCTGCCGTGCCCGCGCAAGCGGCGGCTCCCGCGACGCCCTACAGCATCTCCGCTCTCACCGCCAAGCCCGGGCCCGGCGTGGGCGAGGTGACCCTCAACTGGACCCACAACGGCGCCAAGACCACGAGTTTCTTGCTGGAGACCGGCTTGAACGCCTTCAGCAAGTCCGCTAGCTCCTCGTTGCCGACGAGCGGGCGGCACGCCACCTTCTTCACGTTTGGCAAGAGCGCGCGCACGGCGACGCTGACCACGGCCCAGCTCGCCCAGGCCGGCGCTGCGGTGCAGACCGGCAACCACCTCTACTTCCGGCTGGCTGCGGTGAACAAGGACGCCTCCGGTGCCACCACCAAGCGCTACTACCCCTATCTGCAGGCGGTGCTCCCCCGACCGCAGGCCCCGCGGGCCGGTAGCACCGTGCGGATCTCCTCGTTCAACGTACGCACCGCTCGGGCCCTGACCGACCCACGCACCTGGCTCGAGCGCGCTCCTGATGTCGCCCGCCAGATCGTCGCCTACAAGCCGCACGTGGTGGCTGTGCAGGAGCTGGGCCCGGGCCGCGCCGACGGCGTGTCGGGCACCTTGCAGGGCAACATCCGCCAGACCGACAGCCTGCTGAAAGAGCTCGACAAGGTCTACGGCCAGAAGTACGACCTGGTCCGCACCACGCCCTATGTCGCCCCGGGCACGCCGACGGACTCCCAAGGCATGCGCATCCTCTACGACAACACCCGCTACCGGCTGGCCAGCTCGTGCCCCGAGACCACCAGTGGACGCAGCTATTCCAGCTCCTGCTCCTTCCAGGTGCCGATTCTCTCCACCGACTCCGAGGAGAAGCGGCGCCGAGTCGCTTACGCCAAGTTCGAGGACAAGGCGACAGGCAAGAAGTTCTGGTTCGTCTCGGTGCACCTGGACGCCCGACACAGCAGCACCAGATCGACCGAGGTGAAGTATGACGCCCTGCGCGCCAGCCAGGGCCGGACGGTGGTCAACAAGATGAACGAGCTGAACACCGAGAAGCTGCCCATCATTGTGGGCGGTGACTTCAACTCCTGGTCGACCAGCGCGGTGGGCAACGGTGCGCACGACGTGCTGGTAGATGACGGCTACTACGACACGTCAGCTGCGGTGACCCGCAAGAACTTCCAGTACAAGACGATCAACGACTGGGCGCTCACCATGACCGCGGCCGCCCAGGGCGTCGGGGTCCGAATCGACATGCTGATGGTCAAGGGCGCGCCTGGCTCCTCCTACTTCGAGAACGTGATGAAGGTCACCGACGAGAACCGCCCCTCAGACCACAACATGATCGTCTCCGACATCGTCCCGTTCGCGAGCAGCACCGACACCAACAGCACTACCTGGCGGGAGGCGACGCTAAGGGGAACCAGCCGCGGCTAGCGCGGCAACGCCTCAGTGCCGCGTCGAGGCAGCACCAGCAGTGCGTCGCCGACGGGTCGCTCCCCGGTGACGTCCGACGGCTGGTTGGTGACGCGGCCACGGGCGACCATCGTGGTCGAACCGCCGCCGTCGAGGTTGAGCGCCGCCTGCAAGCCCAGCGCCTTGGCTGCGGCAGCGGTCTCGGTGATGCTCAGCCCCAGACTGGCAGTGCTGCGACCGTCCGCGGTCACCAGCACGGTGCGCCCCGACCGGTCGACGCCGGCGAAGGTACGGGGGTTGCGGCTCGCGGAGAAGCCGTCGTAGAAGCTCGGGTCACGTGGTCGTACGAAACCGTCCGCCTGTGGCGTGACGTGCACGCGGCCTGCCCGGACGAGTTCCGGGCCGCCATTGACGATCGAGGTCGTACGCGGAGTGCGGACCGGGCGACCGCGCTGGTCCGACAGACTGGCCGAGATGCGCAGTCTCGAGCCGAGCGAGGCCACCCGCCGAAGCGCGGCGACCCGACTGCCGGTGGCCTGGACCGACCGGTGGTGCGCCATCAGCGGTCCTCCGCGCGGTGAGCGCAGGCTGACCACCCGCTGGTGACGATCCATCACCGCCTCCAGCCCCGGGCCGGCCGGTGTGGCCATCCCGAACTGCGGGGTGAACGCCACCAGCTCTGACGCGTCGGTGCAGGTGAAGTCGTGGACGGGTGCGGCCGTGGGCTGGTCGTCGCGAGTCCCGCCACAGTTTCGGATCAGCCCTGGCACGCGGTTGATGCCGTCGAGGCTGAGTCGGGAGTCTCCGGCGAGCACGCTGCCCCTCCAGCGGAGGCGCTGCACCCGCGTACGGCGAGCGTCGCTGCTCAACACCAGAGCCGGCCGGCGCCCCACCGACTCACTTCTCACTCTCCCGCCGTAGACCCCGAGACCAGCGGGGTCGCCCGGTGCCCCCGCCTTCGGGTCCAGCACGAAGTAGCCGGCGTTGACCGCTGCGGTCGCTCCCACCGCCCGGCTCAAGGATGAGGTGGTTTCCCGGTGTTCGATGTCGGGGCCGAAGCTCGCCAGCAGGTGACCGTCGAAGGTACGCGGGTCGAGGGTGAGGACCTGCAGACGCCAGGGTCCGCGATCGGTCGTGGAGCCGTCCCACCCTGTAAACCGGATCGCGGCGGTGAACCCCTGGCGGACCAGGACGGCGAGCAGCGCTGTGGCGGCCGGCTGGTCGAGCAGCCGGCCAACCCGGACCCGGAAGCCGAGCCGCCCTCCGAGGTAGTCGGCGGTTGCGGGCGCCGTCACCTCCTCCACGCGCGGTTCAAAGCCGGCCCGACGCAGCCGGTCAGCGAGCGTCTCGGCGCTCGTTCGGTCCGACAGGGCGGTCGGCGGGGCGTCCGGATCCGGTGAGGTCAAGGCCGGCACATTGAGTTGGAGCGTCCAGAAATGCCGAGGGTCAACTTCGCCTCGGACAATGGTGGTCAGCGTGACGCCCCGCTGGAGGGTTATCTTGGTGCGGACTTCCGGCAGGCCCTCTGGCCCCAGCGGCAGCGACGCCGGTGCCGCAGCTTGGCCCGGAGCCGCCGATGAGGCCGGCACCGCGACGACCGACGTGCCGGCCACCAGCAACACCGTCGTGCTGACCGAGGCCAGCGCGGCGACCAAACGGGTTCCCATCGAGATCATGCCCCCATCGAGATCATGCTCGGTCACGCTAGCGGGGTCAGGTGACCTGCAGGAGAACAGCGGTCGGCGGTTGGGCGGCGCTCACCGTCCGCCCGCGAGCTTGCGGCTCCGCTGGGCCGCGCCCATCTCGCCGTACGGGTAGTCACCGACCGTCAGCTCGCTGGCCTGGGTCAGCACCTCGGTTTCGTCGGCACTCAGGTGCAGGTCGGCCGCCCCCAGGTTGGCCTCGAGCTGTTCGAGTGTCCGGGCGCCGAGGATGGTCGAGGTGACCGTGGGGCGGTCGGTGACCCAGGCCAGGGCCGCCTCGGCCATCGACACCCCGCGACCTTCGGCCACCTGCTGCAGGGCCGCGATCACGTCCCAGGTGCGCTCGCTGCCGCTACGTCGGTCGTAGCCTTCCATGCCGCGGTTGGGGTCCTCCCCGAGGCGGGTCGCCCCGGTCGGTCGCTCGTCGCGCTTGTACTTGCCCGAGAGCCAGCCGCCTCCCAACGGGCTCCACGGCAGCATTCCGATACCGGCATCCAGCATCGCCGGCACCACTTCCCATTCGATCTCGCGGACGAGCAGGTTGTACTGCGGCTGCAGGGTCACCGGCTCGGCCAGGTTCAGCGCACGCGCCAGGTGCACGGCCTTGGTCAGCTGCCAGCCGGTGAAGTTGGACAGCCCGTAGTAGCCGATCTTGCCTGCGCGGATGAAGCCGTCCAGGGTGCGCAGGGTCTCGTCCAGCGGGGTGTACGGGTCAAAGGCGTGCACCTGATAGAGGTCGACCGACTGTCGACCGAGCCGGCGCAGCGAGGCGTCCAGAGCACGGGTCAGGTGCCGCGTGGACAGGCCCTGCCCGTTGGGGCTCTGGTCCAGCGGGAACCGGCCCTTGGTGGCCAACACCACCGGCTCGGTGAGGTCCTTGGGGCGGTCGGCGAACCAGCGACCGATGATCTCCTCAGACACGCCGCCGGAGTAGACGTCGGCGGTGTCCACCAGGGTGCCGCCAGCCTCGACAAACCGATCGAGCTGGGCGAAAGAGCCCTGCTCGTCGGTTTCGGACCCGAAGGTCATCGTGCCCAGGCAGAGGTTGGAGACGGCGCATCCGCTGCGCCCGAGAGTGCGATATTCCATGCCGCCTCTATACCCCGGCAGCCGCGGCTGACTCGGCTGCCGAGGCGGAGACCTACGTCCAGTAGAGCAGTTGTGCCTCGGGCAGCCGGCGGGCGAGCTCGGCGGTGAACCAGCTGCGCATCTCGGTCATCGTCTGGCGGGGATAGACGTACTTGAGTCCACCGAACTTGGACCGCTTCTGGCTGCGTAGGTCCTCGTCCATCTCCAGCTTGGTCTGCGGATACCAGCCGAGCAGCACCTCCTTGCTGGAGGGTGTGAACCGGTGCGTGATGATCTCGGCGGTCAGGTCGAGGTCGTCGACACCGGCAACGGCTCGGGCGACGTCGTCGAGCAGCTGGCCGTAGTGCTCTGGCCAATCCGGGATGGGCATGATCGGGGCGATGGTGAGTCCGACGCGGTAGCCGGCCTGGGCCAGTCGGCGCAACGCCGCCAACCGGGCCGGCATGCGCGCCGTACCGCCCTCAAAGCGGTTAGCTATCTCGGTGGCATTGACGGAAAACCGCACCCGGGTACGGCGGCCGTGCGGCAGCGTGCACAGCTCGGCCACGTCATCGAACTTGGTGGTGAAGCGCAGCGAGACGTCGTCGCCGAACTCGCCCTCGCCGACGCGCCGGATGGCGGCGGCCAACGAGCCGGTGACGTGCTCGATGCCCAGCGGGTCGGTGTAGCACGACATCTCGAAGGTGGTGCCCTCGTGGCCGCGCAGGTCCGTGCCGCTGGTGACGTTGCCCCGACCGGCGTGGGTGCCGATGCCGGCCAGCACGTCGTCGAGGTTGGCGTAAACCCGAGTCACCGGCGGGCCGGTGAGCGACCCCGCCAGGTAGCAGTACTGGCAGTGCGCAGGGCAGCCGCGCGCGAGGTCGATGCGCCAGTCGGCGCTCGGCGGGATGGGCTGCGGCTTGAGCGCGCTGGGCGGAGCGGCGACGACGGCCAAGGTGGTCTTGGCCCGGGCATACGTCTCGCGCTCGGTCTCACCCCGGAGGCCGGTGAGCTGGTTGCCGGAGAGGAAGGTGACGTCGCTGACGCCTGCCGCCTCGCACCGACGCAATATCTCGGCGGTGTGCGGCAGGTCGGCCGCAGGCTTGGTCACCAGCACCCGCTTGGGGATCCACAGCCGGGACGGAGCGGTGGCCATGGCCAGGCCAGGATCGGCCAGCACGGGCGTGGGAGCGGGGTCTGCGGGCAGAGCCGCGAGCATTTGAGGCATCACAGATAGAACCCCGATCGAAGTCGCGATCTTCCGCTGGAGGCGCCCTTTCGCGACTCGAATCAGCCCCGTTTCGTCGACCTGTGTCGCACCTCAGCACTATCCGCCACAGACTCTGGCCCGAGTGTGGCCCAGCCCGTAGCATCCCGCAGGTGACACGGATCAACCTCACCTTGGCGGCTACAGGTGTCCCCAGCCGACGGATGGTGGCCCTGAGTGCGGCGCTTGCGCTCACGGTCGGCGCATTCTCTGCGGTATCCCCGCTGCCGGCTCTCGCGGCGGGATGTGCCTCCGGCATCCCGGGAGACGTCAACGGGGACGGGCACGCCGAGGCAGTGGTGGCCCAAGGCAACCTGTCTGCTCGAAGCGGGGCCGTGCACGTGTTCTACGGGCAGGCAGCTGGTCTGGTGGCCGATCCGGCCGGCTCGGCGCTGGACGATCAGTACTTCAGCGCAGCGAGCGCCGGGATCCCGCCCGCCATGACCACCGAGGAGGACTTCGGTGCCAGCAATGTCTTGGCGGACTTCAACGATGACGGCTGCGCCGACCTGGCGGTGGGCGCTCCGAACGGTCGCGGCGGCGGGCGGGTGGTCGTGCTCTACGGATCTGCCGTCGGGCTGACGACCGCCGGCTCTCAGTCGATCGCGGCGACGACGGTGACCGGCTCCCAGCCCGGCGGAGGGTTCGGAACGGAGCTGTCGTCCGGCGACCTTGACGACGACGGGATCGCCGATCTCGTCGTCGGCGCGCCGGCGACCGGTGAGCAGACGGGCGGCGGCGTGGGCGTGATCTATGGCGCGACCGGCGGACTGGGCAGGGCGGGCAAGGCGCCGCGCTGGCTGAGTCAGGCCACCGCCGGGGTGCCGGGCACCCGGGAGGGAGCCGACGCCTTCGGTGCGGCGGTGGCGGTCGGGGACTTCGATGGCGACGGTGTGGCCGACCTGGCCGTCGGTGTGCCCGGCGAAGACGACGGCAGCGGGATCGTACAGGTGCTCAGGGGCCGCGCGGGTACGGGTGTCAGCACAGTCGGGGCACGTTCCTTTAGTCAGAACAGCTCAGGCGTCGCCGACGTCGCGGAGGCCTACGACCGCTTCGGCGAGTCGCTGGCCGCCGGTGACGCCACCGGCGACGGCCGCGACGACCTGGCTGTCGGGGCACCCGGCGAAGACGCGTTCGCGACCGGGGAGTCGGCAGGCGAGGGCGGGAAGGGCGTGGTCACGTTCCTGCCCGGTTCCCGTACGGGCTTGAGTGGGCGGGGCAGCCAAAGGTGGTCGCAGGACTCTGCCGGTGTCGCTGGCCAGTCGGAACGCTCGGACCACTTCGGCAGCGCACTGGTGATGGCGCCGTTGGATGCGGGTCCGCGGTCCGATCTCGCCATCGGCTCTCCTGGCGACTCGGTGGGCGCGGCTCAATCCTCCGGCTCGGTGACCGTTCTCCTGGGCGCCGGAATTGGATTGACCACCGCTGGTGTCGGGGGGACCCTACTCTCACAGGACACGCCCGGCATGTCTGGGACAGCCGAGACCAACGACGAGTTCGGGCACGACTTGGCCGCCCCACGCGTCCAGACGAGAACGCGGGCCAACCTGGTGATCGGTGCCCCGCAAGAGTCCATCGGCGGCAACGCGCTGACCGGGCAGGTGCACCAGCTCGCGGCCACAGCCACCGGCCCGAGCGCGACCCGAACCCGGACGTTCCACCTCGACACCCCCGGTGTTAAGGGTGTGGCCGGACCGGCAGAGTCCCAGTTTGGCCGCGACGTCGGGTGAGGCCGGTGGCCCGCGCCGAGCCGGGACCGGTGGTGCCAGCGATGTGGCCAGAAAGTCCTTCGCCGACCTCACGAAACCGGGGCCGGTGACGTCTATTTTGTATGACCCACATCGAACAGACTCCCGAGCTGCTGACCCGGCTGGGCGCCGCTGAGTCCGGCGCCCTGACCCGACTGCATGACACCCTCGCTGCCCGGGCGGCGGCCGCCGGCCTACTCGAGGTGGCCTATCGGACGCTGCCCACTCCGGTCGGGACCCTGTTGCTGGCCGCGACCGAGCAAGGGGTGATTCGCGTCGCCTTCGACTCCGAGGGTCACGACCAGGTGCTCGCGAGGTTGGCCGAACGGGTCAGTCCACGGATCCTGCAGGCACCCGGGCGGTTGGACGCGCTGGCCGCGCAGCTCGACGAGTATTTTGCGGGTCAGCGGCGGGACTTCGACGTCGCGCTGGACCTGCGCCTGTCCGGCGGGTTCCGGCGCGAGGTGCTGCTGCAGCTCACTCGGATCGGCTACGGCCGGACCGAGAGCTATACGGGGGTCGCCCGAGCCGCCGGCCGAGCCACGGCCGTTCGGGCCGTGGGCACCGCCTGTGCCACCAACCCGCTTCCGCTGGTGATCCCATGTCACCGCGTTCTGCGCTCCGACGGCAGCCTGGGCGGCTATCTCGGCGGGCTGGAGGCCAAGAGCACCCTGCTGAGGCTCGAGTCCGCCAGCGGGTCTCACGCCGATGCCACTGGGTAGAGTTCCACCACGGGTGATCTCGCCCCGAACACCAACCGAGGAGACAACAGATGGCCTTCGCCGACAAGATTAAGTCGCTCGTCAACAGCCCAAAAGGTCAGCAAGCCATCCAACGCGGTCGGGCGGAGCTGTCCAAGCCGGAGAACCAGCGCAAGATCCGGACGCTGCTCAACCGGGTCGGCAAGCGTCGCTAGGGCTCAGGCGGTCCCAGACCGGCGGCGGAAGCTGGTGACCGCGTCCTGGAGCACCTCATCCCAGCGGTGAAGGAAGCGTTCCAATCCGTAGCGCTCAAGCGCGACCTCCCGGGCCACCGCGCCCCTGCGTCGGGCCTCTTCCGGGTCGTCCATCAGTCGGCGGGCGGCGGCCACCAGTTCCGCGACGTCGGTGCTGATGGCCCCGGCCTCTGCCGGCACCGCGCGCGCCGCCTCGGTGGTGGCCAGCGCCAGCACCGGCATGCCCAGGTGCATGGCCTCCAGCAGCGCCAGCCCCAGCGAGGTCCAGCGCAACGGATGCAGGTAGGCCCGTCGCTGGGCCATTGCCCGGTGCAGCTCGGCGGTGGGTAGGTCGCCGCAGAAGCGGAGTCGTCCCGACAGCTGCAGCCGGGCTTCGAGCGCCTCGCCGGCGATGCCGAAGGCGTCGATCGGCGCCGCCTCGGCAAAGGCGGGCAGCAGGTCCGTGCCGGTGACCCGCCAGCGCCGTACCGGCTCGTTGATCACTACCGCCAAGGCCGGCCGCTCCCCGGTGTAGAGCGGGCCCGGGTCGACGATGCCGTGCTCCAGCACGGTGGTGGGCGCCCGTCCCGAGTCCCAGTACAACGCGTTGAAGTGGGTCACGTGCACCACCGTGATGTCGCTCCGGTCGGCGAGGGGATGAACGACGTTGGGCACGTCACCCCTGGGGGTGTTGTGTTCGAGGAACACCGCCGGCAGGTCACGGCCGGGCAGCCGGCCCAGCACCTGCTCGGCTAGCCCCAGCTCCTCGATCCGTTGCAGGATGACGACGTCGACGTCTTCCTCCCGCAGCCGCCCGACGTCGACGTCCACGACCGACTGCGGCCAGTCACGCCGTCCGCGGCCGCCTTGGCCGTCATCGACCGGCAGCAGATAGCGGTGCCCGCCCTGCACCAGCGAGTCCAGGTAGCCGCCGTGGACGTGCCAGACCAAGATGTTCAATCGCTGGGTCTACCCCTCGCTGGCGGGCGCCTCGGCGCCGCTCTGGTCATCGGCGTCGGGGCTGGTGACGTCGCCCTGGGTCTCGCCCAACGTGTCGTCCTCAATCCCGGTAGGCCGGTCGTCCACGGGTGCCGTCATCGTCGGCTCGGAGTCCTGGTCGAGCTCGTCGGGGTTGTCGGCCTGCTCGCCGGCTGGTGTGGTCATGGTGTTGGTTCTACCTCTCAGGGTGGGAAGGATTCGACCCGGGGGGTGAAGATCGAGTTCTCCCGACGACCGTGCGAGGCCGCCGGAGGGCGTGCACGATCTCGGCGGCGCCGCCGGTCACGAAAGCAGTTCGGCCGGTCAGGGTCTGCATCGGCGTCTCTGCTGAGCTGGGCGAACACCGGCGAGCCCGACGGCTGGTGCCATCCTGTCAGGCGCTCTCCGGGTCCGGAAGCCTGCTCAGCAGGTCGCGGACGATGTCGGCTTCGGAATCGTAGTAGCTCAGGCCCCAGTCGGCGACCATGGCGGGGTAGCGACGCGCTTCGGCGTCGCCTAGGGCAGACCGCACCGCCAGCAGGTCACGGCGCTGCTCAGCCAGTTGGGCGAGGTAGCTCTCCAAGAGCTCACTCACCCGCCGGGGGCCGATCAGTGCGCCCATCATCAGCTTGAGAGCGGGCGGGTGCTTCAGGATCGGGAAGTCCGCCGGAGAGTCCGCGAAGTCCTGCAGCCTTCCCACTCCGGCTTCGGTGATCTGGTAACGCTGTGACTTCCGCCGCCCGTTTTCCTGCGAGTTCACCTGCACCAGCGCAAGTCGCGTCAGCCGCTCGAGTTCGGAATAGACCTGGCTCATCGCCGGCGCCACCCAGTAGAAGCGCAGGGTCCGGTCAGCCCGTTGCTTGAGCTCATAGCCCGTCATGCTCGCCGAGTCCGGCCCGTCAAAGGCCATCAAGCCCAACAGGGCGTACGAGGTCGTGGACAGGTCTTGACTCACGCTGCCCACCGTACTATTCCTAATCGGAACAACGTTTGCGTGGAGGTGGACATGAGCGAAGCTGTGCTGCTGGTGGGGACCCGCAAGGGGCTGTGGATCGGACGCTCGGACGAGAGCCGCCAGCGGTGGCAGTGGTCGGACCCGCAGTTCCTGATGCAGGGCATCTACGGCACCTGCGTCGACACCCGCGGGAGCGCCCCCCGGCTGTTCGTCAGCGGGACCAGCGAGCACTGGGGACCGGGGGTCTACCGCAGCGACGACCTGGGCCGCACCTGGACCGAGACCGACGGCACCGCCGTCCGGTTCCCCGCCGACTTGGGCAGCAGCGTTGAGCGGGTCTGGCAGATCCAGCCGGGCGGACTCGACGAGCCCGACGTGGTCTACGCCGGCACTCAGCCTTCGGCGCTCTTCAAGTCCGTCGACCGCGGCGAGTCGTTCTCCCTGGTGCGCTCGCTGTGGGACCACCCGCATCGTGCGGACTGGGGTGCGGGCTTCGGTGGCCAGGCCATCCACACGGTGGTGCCGCATCCCAAAGACCCGCAGCAGCTGACTGTGGCGATGTCGACCGGCGGCGTCTATCGCACGTTCGACGGCGGCGGCTCGTGGAGCCCCGCGAACGTCGGGATCAAGGCCTATTTCTTCCCCGACCCGTGGCCGGAGTTCGGCCAGTGCGTGCACAAGGTGGCCAGCCACCCGGCAGCGCCTGAGCGGCTGTTCGCCCAGAACCACCACGGCGTCTATCGCTCTGACGACGGCGGCGATGTCTGGGTGTCGATCGCCGACGGCCTGCCGGCTGACTTCGGGTTCCCGATCGTGGTGCATCCACATGATCCCGACACCGTCTTCGTGTTCCCGCTGGTGGCCGACGGGCAACGCGTGCCTCCCCAAGGGCAGGCGCGAGTGTGGCGGTCCAGTGACGCAGGTGAGACGTGGAGCCCCTCGAGCGCGGGTCTGCCCGACGGGTTCTGGTCAGCGGTGATGCGAGACGCCATGACCGCCGACCAGGCGGACCGGGCGGGCCTCTATTTCGGCGCCCGGGACGGCTCTGTGTTCGCCAGTGTCGACGGCGGCGACTCCTGGTCCCAGATCGCGGCTCACCTGCCTGACGTGCTGTCCGTGCGAGCCGCGGTGGTGTGAGCGGCGGGCCAGTCGCCTGGCGGCTCAACCGATGCCTGATCGGCACACGGTCGAGCCGCTGGTGTCGTCCCGCGCCACCGGTCCAGGCCGTGCCAGCCCGGGCCGAGGTCGCCCTACAAAACGTCAGTGGGATGCGGCATGGTGACAGCAGGGCTCCTCGGGGGCGACGAACGAGTGGAAGGACCTGTCCATGCCTGGCACCGCACCGGCCGTGAGCACCGAACGTGAGGCGCTGATCGCCTATCTCGTGCAGCAGCGCGAGGGCCTCAAGAACGCAGCATTCGGGCTAACCGAAGAGCAGATCCGAGCCAAGCCCACCCGGAGCGACCTGTCGCTTGGTGGGTTGCTCAAGCATGCTGCAGTGACCGAGCGTGGGTGGGTGTCCACCATGCTCGGGCGGCCCGAGGAGGGCGACGAGCAGGCTTACGAGGACAACTTCTCGCTGACCGAGTCCGACACGCTCGTCGGGCTGCTCGCGACCTTCGACGAGGTGGCCGAGGAGACCGAGGCCGCGGTGCAGTCGCTGTCGGACCTCAGCGTTTGCGTCCAGTTGCCCAGCGCGCCGTGGTTCCCGAGCAACCCCGAGGGCTACTCGGCCCGCTGGATCCTGCTGCATGTGATCGAGGAGCTGGCCCGACACGCGGGCCACGCCGACATCATCCGCGAGCACATCGACGGAGCCACCAACTATGAGCTGCTGGCAGCCGTCGAGGGCTGGCCGGAGACCGACTGGATCAAGCCGTGGCGGCCCGCCGCCGACTCCACGACACTCAACTCGGCTTCCGCGACCGGGTGACCGTGAAGCGGGGGTTCTGCGTGACCACGTGGGTGCTGCCCACGGCCCGTCGCAACCACGACAGATAGGGCAGATGGCTGTTGAAGACCGTCCACAGCTCGCCACCGGGCCGGAGCACCCGTCCGGACTGGGTCAGCATGCGCCGCGCCGCGTCGCTGTCGCGGGCGGCGCCTTGGTGAAAGGGCGGGTTGCAGACGACGGCGTCGACGCTGCTGGCCGCTACCGCCTCCAGCGCGTTCCCGCGACGCACCTTCACCCGGTCGGCGCAGCCGTTGCCGGCAGCCGTAGCCGTGGCTGACCGGCAGGCCGCCGCCGACTCATCGATTGCGGACACCGAGACGGCCGGATGCTGCCGAGCGAGCACAGTCGCCAGCACACCGGTGCCGCAGCCGAGGTCCACGACGTCACGTACGCCGCTGGGAATCGACGCGATCGCCGAGGCCAGCAGTCGGGTGCCGGCATCGACCCCGGACCCGGCGAAGGCGGCCCCGTGCGCCCACACGGTCAGGTCCAGCTCGTCGTCGTGCTGCGCTCGCGGATAGCTCACCTGGTGCGCCGACCTCGGTGTGGACGCTGACAGCACGCGCGACTTCTGCTGCCCGAGGCTGGCTGAGACGGTGGCGAAGTGGCGGAGCAGCACCCGGTTCATCCCGTGGCTCATGTGCTTGACGCGCCCGCCCGCCATCAGCCGCACGTCCGGATGTGCGTACGTTGACACCGCCTCGGCGAGCTCGTCGAGGGCAGCGAGGCTGTGCGGCAGCCTGAGGACGACCAGCGTGGCCCCGGACAACAACGCCGCCGACGGCGCGTCGTGCCAGACCGCCGCCACGTCGGTGCCGTCGGAAGTCACCTGCCGCACGCGTTGCTCGTCGGAGAGCAGGTCGCAGTGCACCTGCACCCGCCCACCGGGGGCGGTCGCGGGGGCGAGCCCGGCGACCAACGCTCCCGTCTTGTCGTCCAGCACGACGATCCGCTCGCCGCCTGTCGTCGCGGCCGCCACCTCGCGTAACAGAATGGCGTCCACGGGATCGGCGACCGCCTGCTGGCGGCGCTCACCAGGTGGTTCGGCCCTCACGAGGCGAGGGTAGCCTCAAGTGATGGGTCAGACCTCACCGCCTGCCTCTGCACGACCTGCCCGCAGACGCGTGGCGCGGACGGCTGTGGTGGCTCGCAAGGAGCAGTTGTCGCCGCAGATGGTACGGGTGATCTTCACCGGCCCGGACCTGTCTGAGCTGCCCGACCTCACCTTCACCGACCACTACATCAAGATCCTGTTCCCGCCCCGCGGAGCCGATTACGCCTGGCCCTTCGACGTCGACGAGCTCAAGCAGCGTGAGCCGGCCGAACGGTGGCCGGTGACCCGCACGTACACCATTCGTTCCTTTGACCGCACCGTCGGTGAGCTGGCCGTCGACTTCGTGCTGCACGGCGGTGAGGGGGTCGCCGGGCCTTGGGCCGCGCAGGCCAGGCCCGGGGACGCGCTCGGCTTCTTCGGCCCGGGTGGGTCCCATCTGGTGGACGACAAAGCCGAGGCGCACTTGCTGGTGGGGGACGAGGCGGCGCTGCCGGCCATCGCGGTCACCCTGGAGCAGATCGACGACGACGTGCCCACCCAGGTTTTCCTCGAGGTCGACGGCGCTGCCGACCACCAACCGCTGGCGGTCGGTGGCGCCACGGTGGTCCACTGGGTGCACCGGTCCGACTCGGGCCTGGACTACGGCCAAGCGGTGGCCGCGGCCGTACGAGCCACGCAGCTGCCAACCGGCCGGCTGCAGGCCTTTGTGCACGGCAACGCCGCCATGGTGCGCGACCTTCGGCGCTACCTGTTCCTGGAACGAGGCCTCGACCGTCAGGCGGTCTCCATCTCCGGCTATTGGCGAACCGGCCACACTGAGGACCGGTGGCAGGCGACCAAGGGCGCGTTCAACCGGCAGATGGAGGCCGAGGAGGCGAAGACCAGCTGACCTGGGGGACCTGGTGGGGAGCACCGCAGGAGCGGTTGCGGGGCCGATGTTTGTTCTCACCGACCGGCGAGCCAGGAATCGTCAAGAATGGCAGGCATCAACCCGAGGAGTGACGATGACGGCAGTGCTGGCGCAGTGGCGGGCGAGCTATGCCCCCGGCGAATGGATCGCCCTCACCGGCCCGACCTCGCTGGTGGTGCTGCTGCCGTCGGCTATGGGCTGGACGCCACTGCTCGACTCCTTGTGGGAAGGGGTGCTGCAGTCCACTTCGCTGATCGAGCTGGCCGGCGAGTTGAGCAAGCACGGGCTGGAGGCCATGCCCAGCTTCGGGGCGTTCTTCTGGACCCCTGAGGGGATGCGCTCCCTGGTCCGAGGTGACGTGGTGGTGCGCAACGTGCACGACGGCGCGGTGGTCGCGAATGGGCGCGGCATTCAGACCTGGAGCGAGATCGGGCTGGGCCATCTCGACTGCATCCGGGTCGAGACTCCCGGTGGTGCGGCCAGTCCCGGCCTGCAGCTGCCCTTCGTGGTGGGGGCGGCGCTGGTCTCCTCGATCACCCTGGACGCCCGCAGCGACGTCTCGGTGCCGGCGGTCGACGAGCGCGAAGCCGACCTCGGGGCGGCAGAACACCAGGCTGGCCTGGCAGCCATGTCGGCTTCGGACCGGGCGACGATGGAGGCCGACACTCAGCTGTGGGGGCAGTCCGTGCCGCCGCTGCCGGCCGACGCTGACCAAATGGCCACAACCGCGCCACTGCTGGTCCCTCCGTCCGCCCGGTTGGTCATCTCGGACGGCACTGTGGTCGAGCTCACGCACCCCGTACGGATCGGACGAGCACCTACCGGGCACGGCGCACCTGAGGATGTGCTGCTGGTGACCGTACGCAGCCCGCAGCAAGACATCAGTCGCACGCACCTGGAAGTGGTGCTCGACAACGGGCAGGTGGTGGCGACCGACCTACACTCGACGAACGGCACGTGGGTGAGCCGACCGGGAGCGTCAAGTGCTCCGGAGCGGCTGCCTGCTGCCGTCGGCGTGCCGCTCCCCATGGGCAGCGAACTCGACATCGGCGACAATGTTGTCGTTCGGATCGAGCCGAGCAGCCCGGTGGAGGAGCAAAGCATTCGTGGGGACCACTAGGAGCAACATGTCAGCCCGAACGACCACACCGGTGCCGGTGACGGGCCTGCCGCCCGGAGTGCACACCGGACCGCTCGGCGCTCGGTTGGCGGCCCAGCTGATCGACCTCGTGGTGCCTGCGGTGCTGCTGGTTATCGTGCTGTCGGCGGACCTGCCTGCCGGTGCGATCGTGCTGCTGCTGTTGCTGATCGTCACCTGGCTGCTGCTCGTCGGTTGGATGGCAGCCGGGGGGGCTGCCAGCCCGGGCATGCGGTTGATGAAGCTGCAGGTGGTGGGGCTGCGCGACGGCCGGCCCGTCGGCTGGAGCAGGCTCGCCATCCGGGAGGTCGTGCTGGCCGCCCTGACCGTGACCATTATCGGACTGCTGGCCATGCTGTTCCTACTGGCCAAGCATCCCCGTCGGCAAGGCTGGCACGACCTGCTGGCGGGCTCTGTGGTGATCAAGCAGCGCGCCTTGGCGCCGCCACGGCCGGCCCGTCGGACGGCTCCTCAGGATGCGCCCCTATCGGCCACGGCAGCGCCCGAGCGTCCCGCAGGCGCGCAGTTGCCCACCCCGCTGGCGCCGCCTGCCGGGCCTGCCCGCGAGCCCAGCCCGGCGCTGGCGGCCACTGCCGCTTCGTCGGGCTCCAGGCGACTGGAGCCGCCATCGGAGGCCTCAGCGTCGCGAGTCACCCCCAGGGCCGAGGGAGCGCAGCTATCCCAAGGCTGGCGGGCGGTGCTCGACGACGGTCGCGCGCTTGCGGTCACGGGTCTGGTGTTGCTGGGTCGCAATCCGCAGGGGCGTCCGGGGGAGGAGGACGCGGAGCTGATCAAGGTGACCGATGAGACCCGTACGGTCTCCAAGACCCATCTGGCCATGGGAGTGGACACCGACGGGCTGTTTGTGATGGATCGGGGGTCGACCAACGGCTCCACGCTGACCGACACCAGCGGGGCATCAACCCCCTGCTATCCCGGGGACACGGTGTCGGTGCCCGAGGGCAGCATCGTCTCCTTCGGAAACCACTGGCTGCGGGTGGAGCGTCACCTGGAGGGGTAGCGCCACACCGATAGGGTCGGGCCATGCTGCTCTCGGACCGCGACATCCGGGCCGAGATCGAGGCCGGCCGCATCGGACTGGAGCCGTTCTCCGCCGACATGGTCCAGCCCTCCAGCATGGACGTGCGTCTGGACCGCTATTTCCGGGTGTTCGAGAACCACCGCTATCCCCACATCGACCCCGCCCTCGAGCAGGCCGAGCTCACTCGCGAGGTGCAGCCCGAGCCTGGTGAGCCCTTTATCCTGCATCCCGGTGAGTTCGCGCTCGGCTCGGTCTACGAGGTGGTCACCCTGCCCGACGACATCGCCGCCCGGGTGGAGGGCAAGTCGTCCCTGGGACGGCTCGGGCTGTTGACCCACGCCACCGCCGGCTTCATCGATCCCGGCTTCTCCGGCCACGTCACCCTCGAGCTGTCCAATGTCGCCACCCTGCCGATCAAGCTGTGGCCCGGGATGAAGATCGGGCAGTTCTGCTTCTTCCGGCTCACGTCGCCGGCCGAGCACCCATACGGGTCGCAGCGCTACGGCTCGCGCTATCAGGGCCAGCGCGGTCCCACCCCCAGCCGGTCTCACCTGAACTTCCACCGCACCGAGATCTGAGCCACCCGTGCTGGTGGACATCCCCGAGCACTTCGCAGCGTTTCGGCACCGCAGCCAGGACTGGGCCGACTGGCTGGACGCTCTGCCGAGGCTAATCCGGACCGTCGTCGAGGAATGGTCGGTGACCGTCGACGGTCCACCGTGGACCGGACAGGGCGCACTGGCACTGCCCGTGGTGACGCCGCGAGGAGAGCGTGCCGTCCTCAAGCTGGGCTGGCCGCACCCGGAGGCCGCGTACGAGCATCTGGCGCTGCGCACCTGGGGCGGCCGTGGGGCCGTACGCCTGCTGCAGGCCGACCCTCGCCGCTGGGTGTATCTGCTGGAGCGGGCCGACGCCAGCCACGACCTGCACGCGCTGTCTGTCCGCGAGGCGTGCGAGGTGGTGGCCGGGCTCTACCAGCAGCTGCACGTGCCGGCCATCCCGCAGCTGGACCGCTTGTCGGTGCAGGCCGAGCGGTGGACGCACGAGCTGCTCGAGCTGAGGAACCACCCGTCGGTGCCGCGGCGCTACGTCGAACAGGCGGCAGCGCTGGCCCGCGACTTCGCTGCCGACCCAGCCAGTGACGGCATCCTGATCCACACCGATCTGCACTACTTCAACGTGCTTGCCGCCGTACGGCAACCCTGGCTGGCCATCGACCCCAAGCCGCTGTCCGGCGAACCTGCCTACGAGGTAGCCCCGCTGCTGTGGAACCGCTGGGATGAGGCGGTGGCCACGGGCGACGTTCGCGGAGCGCTGCTTGACCGGCTGTTCACCGTGGTGGACGCCGCAGGGCTGGAGGAGGACCGCGTCCGGGACTGGGTGACCGTGCGGGAGATGGTCAACGTGATGTGGACGCTGCGCGAGGGGTCGGACGCGCCCCCAAACTCCTCAGACTGGGTGACTGCGGCGATCACCATCGTCAAGGCCGTCCAGCGCTGACGCCGCCTCCGTTGCGGTGCACCGACTCCAGCAACAGCTGGGCGACGTCGAGCACCTCCACTTCCGTGCCCGAGCCCTCGGCCCGAGCGCCGGCCACGCCGTCGGACAACATCACCCGGCAAAACGGGCATCCGGTGGCGATCGCGCCGCTTCGGGACCCGTCGCCGGCCGCCGACAGCGTCGCCAACGCCTCCTCGGTCCGGTTGGCGTTGATCCGGGTGCCGATCTTCTCCTCCATCCACATCCGGGCTCCGCCGGCGCCGCAGCAGAAGGACGTCTTGCGGGTGCGAGGCATCTCGGCCAGAGTCGAGGAGGGGATCGAGGCCAGCAGGTCGCGCGGCGGGCCGTAGATCTCGTTGTGCCGGCCCAGGAAGCACGGGTCGTGATAGGTGATGGTCCGACCCGCCACCTCGCCGGCCGGCGGAGCCACCGGGGTCAGCCGGCCGTCGCGGACCAGCCGGTTGAGCAGCTGGGTGTGGTGCACCACCTCGAGGGTGACGCCGACCTGGGGATACTCGTTCTTCAAGGTGTTCAGGCAGTGCGCGCAGGTGGTGACCACCTTGGTGGCCTTGGCCTCAGTCAAGGTCTCGGCGTTCTCCAGTGCCAGCTGCTGGAAGACGAACTCGTTGCCGCTGCGCCGGGCGGGGTCGCCACTGCAGGTCTCGCCGGTGCCGAGCACGGCGAACGACACCCCCGCGGTGTGCAGCAGCTCGGCCACTGCGCGGGTGGTCGCCTTGGCCCGGTCCTCGAAGGCGCCGGCGCACCCCACCCAGAAGAGATACTCTACGCCCGTCAGGTCTTCGACGTCCTTGCCCACGACGGGGACCTCAAAGGGGAGGCCTTTGGCCCAGTCCATCCGCCCCCGCGGGCTCATGCTCCACGGGTTGCCCTTGGTTTCCAGCCCCTTGAACAGGCCGTTGAGCTCGCTGGGGAACTCCGAAGCCACCATCACCTGGTTGCGCCGCAGGTCCATGAGGTGATCGACGTGCTCGATGTCGACCGGGCACTGCTGCACGCAGGCGCCGCAACTGGTGCAGGACCACAGCACGTCGGGGTCGATCACGCCAGGGAGCCCGTCGGTCACCTGGATCGGCCCCACCAGAGGCCGGGCCGCCTCGTCTCGTACAGCCTGCGGCAGTGCGGCGCGGGCGCTCTCGGCGGCCTGCAGATACGGGGCCTTGGCGTACGCGTGGTCCCGCAGGGCGGTGACCACCAGCTTTGGCGACAGGGGCTTCTCGGTGTGCCAGGCCGGGCACTGGCTCTGACAGCGGCCGCACTCGGTGCAGGTGGTGAAGTCGAGCAGCCCCTTCCAGGTGAAGTCCTCGACCTTTCCCACGCCCAGCGCGGCGTCCTCGTCGAGCTCCTCGAGATCGGCGAAGTCCACCGGTGCTCCGCCGACCACCATCGGCGCCACTGCCCCGAGCGCAGGGCGCCCTGATGACTCCCGCTTGAACCAGATGTTCGGCCAGGCCGTGAATCGGTGCCAGGCCACCCCCATGGTGGTGTTCAGCGCCAGCACGATGAACCAGGCCATCGACACCACGATCTTGACTGCCGCCACGATCACGATGGCGGTCTCCAGGGCGGCCGCGGACATTCCGCCAGGCAGCAGGAACCAGGTCAGTGGGAAGTGCAGCCGCGAGGTCTCGGGTCCCAGCCGGTATTCCAGCGCGCGGATCGCCAGCACGCAGACCACGATGGTCAGGATCGTCAGCTCGACATAGACCCCCTGCCAATTGCGGGAGCCGAAGAACCGCGACTGTCGACCTCGCCGGCGTGACCGGGCTCGCACCGCCATCAGAAACACGATCGACAAGCCGCCGAGCCAGGCGATCAGCTCGCTCGCCCACCCATAGACCACCCAGTGCCCGATCACCGGCAGCGCGAAACGAGGGTCGAACAGCTGCCCGTAGGCGGTGACCAGGGTGAAGAACAGGGCGCCGAAAGCCAAGAAGACGAACCAGTGGGCGATGCCGACGCTGCTCCACTGCAGCATCCGGGTGTGACCCAAGGTTTCGGTCAGCATGTGCTTCCACCGCTCGCCGGGGCGGTCAGAGCGTCGGTACGTCGGAGCGCCCAGCTTGACCACGCCGACGATCCCGGCGAGCGCCCGGGCGAACAAGGCCACGCCGACGGCCGTGACCGCTAAGGCCAGCACCATCGCAACGATTCTCACGTCTTGGCTCCATCGGCTCGGGCACGCTGCGAGGTCACTGTAGCCTCTGCCGGACACGCTCCGAGCCCAGGTTACTCAGCAGTAACTTAACGCCGGGCAGTGAGCAGTGTCAGGGACAGGCGGAGATCCCGTTACGGGCTGGCGGCCAGGAACAGGAAGGCGGCCAGCAGCACCAGGTGCACTCCGCCGTGCAGGCGGGTGGCGCGTCCGGGGACCACGGTCAGCACGCTCACCACGACGGTGAGCACCAACAGCACGATCTGCACCGGTCCCAGGCCGAGCAGCAGCGGTCCAGGCAGCCAGATCGACGCCAGGGCGATGGCGGGAATGGTGAGGCCGATGCTGGCCATGGCCGAGCCGAGCGCCAAGTTGAGGCTCACCTGGACCCGGTTGCGGCGAGCGGCATTGGCGGCCGCCAAGGTCTCCGGCAGCAGAACCAGGAGTGCGATCACCACCCCGACGAATGACGGCGGGAAGCCGAGGGCGGCCACCCCGGCTTCGATGGCGGGCGACTCCACCTTGGCCAGCCCGACGACCGCCACCAACGCGACTAGCAGCATGGCCACACTGCTCAGCGCCGAGCGTCGGTCCGGCCGGGGCGCGTGCTCGTCTGCGATAGCGGAGTCCGCCGTCCGGACCGGCAGGAAGAAGTCGCGGTGGCGGACCGTCTGGGTCAGCACGAACATCGCGTACAGGGCCAGCGAGGCGAGCGCGGCGAAGACCAGCTGAGCGGGCGAGAACTCCGGACCTGGGCGGGAGGTGGTGAAGGTGGGCAGCACCAGGCTCAAGGTTGCCAAGGCAGCCACCGTCGCCAGCGCCGCCCCCGTACCCTCGGCGTTGAAGACCGCCATGCCATGTCGGAGGGCCCCGAGGAACAGCGAAAGTCCAAGGATGCCGTTGCAGGTGATCATCACCGCGGCGAACACGGTGTCGCGCGCCAGAGACGCCGTGCCGGACCCACCAGAGATCATCAGCGTCACGATCAGGGCGACCTCGATCACGGTCACCGCCACTGCCAGCACCAGCGAGCCGAACGGCTCGCCGACCCAGTGCGCCACCACCTCGGCGTGGTGCACTGCCGCCAGCACGGCGCCCGCCAATAGCAGCGCCACCGCTACCAGCACCGCGCTTCCCGGCTGTCGTCCCCAGGTCAGGACCAGGGCGACCACGGCGACCACCGGCATCACTGTGGTCCACGCAGGAAGCAGCCGCGATCGGGTCGACGAGGGCTGCGTCGACCTCTCCGCCACCATGCCGCGAGCATCGCATAGCTGTCCCCGGCGACCGTCACCCTGGTGGCGTGGAGGCACGCCGTCCGGTTCGCGAGATATGTCAGTGGCGCCGGTTAGGGTCGCATGATGCAGTTCACTCGCCACCGCTTGAGCGACCCCGGGTTGGACCGCGTGCTGAGCGCCATCGTGGAGTTGCCATGATCGAGTTCGAGTCCGTGGGCAAGACCTTCCGCGATGGCACCTCAGCCGTGGTCGACCTCAACCTGACGGTGCCCTCGGCCCAGATCACGGTGATCGTCGGACCGTCCGGCTGCGGCAAGACCACGACACTGCGAATGGTCAATCGGATGATCGAGCCGACCAGTGGGCAGATCCTGTGGGACGGCACCCCGTTGAAGTCCAAACGCAAGACCACCCTGCGCCGCCAAATGGGCTACGTCATTCAGAATGGTGGCCTGTTCCCTCACCGGACCGTGCTGGACAACGTGGGCACGGTGCCCGGGTTGCTGGGCTGGGACAAGGCCAAGACGCGCAGCCGGTCTTTGGAGCTGCTCGACAGCGTGGGTCTGGACCGCAACCTGGCTGACCGCTATCCCGCGCAGCTCTCCGGCGGTCAGCAGCAGCGGGTGGGGGTGGCGCGGGCGCTGGCGGCAGACCCACTGGTGATGCTGATGGACGAGCCGTTCTCCGCCGTCGACCCGGTCGTGCGCGGCGAGCTGCACGAGCTTTTCCTGGGCCTGCAACGCGAGCTCAGCAAGACGATCATCTTGATCACCCATGACATCGACGAGGCGATCAAGCTCGGTGATCAGGTGGCGATCCTCAGGGTGGGCGGCGTGCTGGCCCAGGTGGGCACCCCGCAGCAGCTGCTGGATGAGCCGGCGGACGCCTTCGTCGAAGGCTTCGTCGGACGCGACCGCGGCTTCCGGGCGCTGTCCTTCCTGCCGGCCGCGAGCTTGTCATTGCAGCGAGTGCGAGCGGTCCGCGACCCGACGTCGGTCACCGCCCCCGAGCCGACGCTGGTGATGGACGCGGACGCCAAGCCGGTCGGCTGGGCCGACGGCCGCCGGCCCGGTCAGGTGCACGCTCTCGGTGCCACCTTCGACCCGGAGTCCGACAGCTTGAGAGTGGCACTCGACGCCGCGCTGACGTCTCCGGTGGGGATGGCCGTCGCGGTGCAGGGAGGTCGGTTCGCCGGCGTGGCCTCGGCGGAGCAGATCCTGTCCCAGGCCACCGCCTCCCGAGCCTCAGTCGCCAAGCAGGTGCCGACGCCGGAGGCAGCACAGGCTGGCTCCACCCCGCCCCCGACCGACTCACCGCTCGAGCAGGAAGGCGGCGCGGCCAACCCAGCCGCCGCCGTCGCGCCGTCGCTGGCAGGCGCGCACGCGGTGGCGGCCGAGGTCTCGGGTGACGCCTTCACCGAGCAGCCCGAGTCACCCGCGCTCAAGAAGTCGTCGTGAACCTCGACTGGGACTGGATCGAGCGCAACCGCTCCCTGATCGGCGATCTTACCTGGCAGCACACGATCCTCGCCGTGGTGCCGGTGCTGCTCGCCTTCCTGGTGTCGATCCCGCTCGGCTATGCCGTCTATCGCACTCGGCGTGGCGCCAACGCACTGCTGGCCGTGCTGGGACTCATTTACTCGATCCCGTCGTTGGCGCTCTTTGTCGCCATGCCGCTGCTTCTGGGCACTCAGATTCTGGACCCGCTCAACATCGCGGTGGCCTTGGCGATCTACTCCGTCGCGCTGCTGGTGCGAAGCGTGGTCGACGGGTTCCGCTCGGTTCCAGAAGCGGTTAGGCAGTCGGCCAGCGCGGTGGGATACGGCACTTGGCGGCGCGTGCTCCGGGTGGAGCTGCCGTTGGCAATGCCGGTGATCTTCGCCGGTCTGCGCGTGGTGACGGTGTCCAACATCGCCTTGGTCAGTGTGGCGGTGGTGGTCGGCCAGGGTGCGCTGGGCAAGCTCTTCGAGCGCGGCTTCCGCAGCACGTTCTACACCCCCATCCTGGTCGGCCTGGTGCTCAGCCTGGTGCTGGCGCTGCTGGCCGACGCGCTGATCCTGCTGCTGCAGCGCGGCACTCTGCCCTGGGCGCGAGGGCGGCGGGCGGCATGAACCTCTTGGGCTATCTGCAAGATCCGGCGAACTGGCCCGGTCCGGGCGGGATCGCCGAGCTGCTGCTGCAGCATCTCGGCTATACCGCGGCAGCGGTGGCCCTCGCCGCCGTGGTCGCTATCCCGCTCGGCATCGTGATCGGGCACACCCGGCGTGGCGGCTTTCTGGTGATCGGCCTCAGCAACGCGGCGCGCGCCATCCCGAGCCTGGGGCTGCTGATCCTGGTGGTGCTGCTGCTCAACACCGGCGTCGGTCCGATCATCGGCGTGCTGGCGCTGCTCGCGCTGCCACCCATCCTCACGGCCACGGCGGCCGGGGTGGAGGGCGCGGACCGCGACGCGGTGCACGCAGCCCGAGCTCTGGGGATGACCAGTGGGCAGATCGTCAGCCTCGTCGAGTGGCCGCTAGCGCTGCCGCTGGTCATCTCGGGACTGCGCAGCGCCACTCTTCAAGTGGTGGCCACGGCGACGGTGGCGGCGTTCACGGCCGGCGGAGGGCTGGGTCGGCTGCTGGTCAGCGGCCAGGCGACCGCCAACTACGCCCAGATGTTCGCAGGCGCTGTGCTGATCGCGGCGCTGGCGATCGCCTTCGATCTCGTGCTCGGCGGCCTGGGCTGGCTGGTGGCGCGGCGGGCACGTCCGAAGAGCAAGACCCGGCCAGCTGCCGTACCGGTCGCGCTTTAGCCTAGTTCGCCAGTAGGAAATACAGACACTCAAGACGGGGGCACGATGAGAACAGTTCGACGTACGTTGGCTGCGGCTCTGGTAGGAGTGGCAGCGACCAGTCTGGCCGCATGCGGCGGCAGTAGCGACCCGATGAGCACCAGCTCGGCCGCCCCCTCGGGTTCGGGGAGCCAGGCGGGTGGCGAAGCGGTGGTGGTCGGCTCGGCCAACTTCACCGAGTCCGAGGTGCTTGCCGAGCTCTACGCCGGCGCCCTCAAGGCCAAGGGCGTGCAGGCGTCGACCAAGACCAACATCGGCTCGCGCGAGGTCTACATCAAGGCGCTGCGCGACAAGTCCATCTCGGTGGTGCCCGAATACACCGGCAACCTGCTGCTCTATCTCGACCCAAAGACCACCGCCACTAAGTCGGCCCAGATCGAGGCCGCGCTGCCCAAGGCCGCCGGCTCCGACCTCAAGGTGCTGAAGTCTTCACCGGCTGCCAACCAGGACGTCTACGTGGTCACCAAGGAGACCTCGCAACAGAAGGGCATCACCTCACTGGCCGACCTGCAGAAAATCGCCAGCACGTCCACGCTGGGTGGCCCGTCCGAGCTACAGGCCCGCGCCTACGGACCTCCAGGGCTCAAGAAGAACTACGGGGTGACGTTCAAGGCGTTCAAGCCGTATGACTCGCCGGCAGTCAAGGTCAAGGACCTCAACGACAACAAGATCCAAGTGGCCACCTTCTTCACCACCGATGCGCCCATCGCTGACAACGGCTATGTCATGCTCAAAGATCCGAAGTCGATGATCTTGCCGCAGAACGTGGTGCCTCTGATGCGGGCCGACGTGGCGTCGAACACAGCCGCCACCGGGGCGATCGAGGCCGTTCAGGCCGCGCTGACGACGGAGGACCTCACGGCGCTCAACAAGAAGGTCGACGCTGACCGCGAGGACCCCAACCAGGTTGCCGCCGACTGGCTGAAGAGCAAGGGTCTCGGCTGATCTCCCGCTGAGCTCGCCGACCCGGTGCTACTCCGCCGGGTCGGGCGGGGTCTCGGCACCGGCGCGGTCGTCGCGGTCGGCCCACTCGACCAGGGTGTCCAGGCGGTAGGGCGTGTCGTCGATGGCCGCGTGCAGGTCGCCGAGTCGGGCGAACCGCTCTGGCATGGTGGCGATGGTGAAGTCGTGCGGGTCGGCCGAGGCGATCTCGTCCCAGTGCAGCGGCGCCGACACCAGACCCTCCGGGGTCCCGCGCACCGAATAGGCACTGGCGATGGTGTGGTCGCGGGCGTTCTGGTTGTAGTCCACGAAGATGGTGGCCGGGTCGCGGTCCTTGCGCCACCAGGTCAGGTCCACCAGTCCGGCACTGCGCCGCTCGACCTCGCGGGCAAACGCCCAGGCGGCCCGGCGTACGTCGGCGAAGCGGTAGTCCGGCAGCACCCGGATATAGATGTGCAGCCCCTTGCCGCCGGACGTCTTGGGATAACCCACCGCACCCAGCTCGGCCAGCACTTCCTGCACGATGCCGGCCACCCGGCGTACGTCCTGGTAGCCGGCTTCAGGTCCCGGGTCGAGGTCGATTCGCCATTCGTCCGGCGACTCGACGTCGGCCCGCCGGGAGTTCCACGGGTGGAACTCGACGGTGGACATCTGCACGGCCCAGATGACGTCGGCAGGGTGCGCGACGCAGAGCTCGTCGGCATGTCGGTTGTAGCGCGGGAACGTCACCCGGACGGTCTCGATCCACTCGGGCGCGCCAGAGGGGATCCGCTTCTGGTGCACCTTGTCGCCGTCCACGCCGTCGGGAAACCGGTGCAGCATGCAGGGCCGCTGGTAGAGAGCGTTCACGATGCCGTCGGCGACCGACAGGTAATACTGCGCCAGGTCGAGCTTGGTCTCGCCCCGCGCTGAGAAGTAGATGCGGTGTGGGTTGCTGATCTTCACGACCCGGTCGCCCACCTCGAGCTCGATGCGCTCAGTCGCCACGCGACGAGACTAGTGGCTGGTTGAGCCGTCAGCAGTGGCCCGGGGGCGCCTGCGCACCAGCGCATCCAGCGAGCGGCCGACGGCCGAGCCGACGAGCAAGCCGAGGGCGATCGCGGACACCACGTTGACCACGTCGATCTGGGTACGAATGGTCTGCGCGGGGTTGTCGGCCAGCGCGGTCACCGACAGCAGACCCAGACTTCCCGGCACGAGTAGCCAGAAGGCGGGCGTGAAGATCACCAGTCGTGGCAGCCGGGGCCGGATCGTGGTGCACGCAGAGGCGCCCAAACTGGCGGCGATGGCTCCCAGCAGCCCACCGAGTGCGATCCCGCTCAGCCGCTGGCCGAGCCCTTGCGCGGAGGCGGCCAGCACCAGCACGAGCAGGATCCACGGCAGCAGGCGGAGTGAGGCGGACTCCAGATTGCAGACGCCGACGCTGAGGCACACCAGGCCGACCGGGGCGGCCCACCAGCCGAGCTGGTCGACGCGGACGTTCCCCAGTGACTCCGGCGGCACCCTCAGCACCTCGGAGGCGGTAAGCACCCCCAGCGAGAGCAACAGCAGCTGGACCAGGCCGAACGCCAGTCGGGACGAGCCGGCCACCATGTGTCCCGACGCCAGCTCCGACAGCCCGGTGACCAGCAGGGCACCGGGCAGCAGGACGGCCAGTGGCGGCAGCAGCGTACGGAGCGACCCGTCCAGCCACCCGGCGTCGGCGGCGGCGAACACCAGACATGCGGCCACAAAGGCAGCGACGGTGGGCAGCAGCGTGGCCAGTCTTCCGCTGCGGGCCGACAGCTGACTCAGGCTGGTGACCACCAGTCCGACGACCCCGGCTGCAGCCACGTTGGCCCAGCCCGGCTGGAGGATCAAGGCGATCCCGACGGCCACACCCACCGCCCCGACCCAATAGAGCCACCGCGGGAAGCGGGCCGACTTGGTCCTCAGCTCGACCAGCTGGCGGACGGCGTCGTCGGGGCTCAGCCCGGAGTGCAGGAGGTGGTGCAGGATGCGCCGGACGTCGACTGCCTGGTCCAGCCGCAACGGCCCTCGTACGGACTGATAGGCCGACACGTCTCCGGGATGCAGGCTGACGAAGACCCCGGTGGGCCCGGCGGCCACCTGGACATCGGGATATCCGAGGCGAGTGCTCGCCTCGAGAAGCTCCTCCTCCACCTCGTGCACGGTCTCGCCTGTGGCCACCATGGCGCTGCCAAGATGGGTGAGCGCTGTCCTGGCGCTCGCCGCGTGCGAAGAACTGCTGGGCGGCGACATGGGCTCACTCTGTCACCCGGTCCACACGCGACACGATGTCCCTCTCGCGGCCCTCAGCGGGCCTTGAGCCACTCCAGGACCGCCAGCACCCTCCGGTTGTCGGAGCCGACGTCGGGCAGGTGGATCTTGATGAAGATGTTGGACACGTGCTTCTCGACCGCGCCTCCGGTGACCACGAGCGCCGAGGCGATGGCGGAGTTGCTGCGCCCCTCCGCCATCAGGGCCAACACCTCACGCTCCCGAGGTGTCAGGGTGCCCAACGGGTCCGAGCGACGGGCCACCAGCATCTGGGCCACCACCTCGGGGTCCAGCACCGTGCCGCCCGCCGAGATCGTCTTCAGGGCGTCGGCCAGCCGCTCCAGCGAGGTCACCCGGTCCTTGAGCAGGTAGCCCACCCCGCCACGTCCGTCGGACAACAGGGCGTCGGCATAGGTCAGCTCGATGTAGGCCGACAGCAGCAGCACGCCGAGATCGGGTTGCAGCCCGCGCAGCTCGACGGCGGCGCGCAGCCCGTCGTCGCTCATGGTGGGGGGCATCCGGATGTCCACCACAGCCACGTCCGGCTGATACTCGCGGACCGCCTCGATCAGCGACGGCGCATCCTCGACCGCGGCCACCACCTCGCAGTCGACCTCGGTTAGCAGGCGTACCAGCCCCTCACGCAGCAGCACCGAGTCGTCGGCGACCACCACCCGCATCCGCGCGAGGGACTCAGGCAAGGCGCGGCCGCACGGGCACGGTCGCGGTGACCCGCGTCGGGCCACCGACCGGTGAGGTGACCGTCAGCAACCCGTCCACGCCGGACAGCCGGTCCAGCAGGCCGGCCAGGCCGTGCCCCTTGGACACCGCGGCCCCGCCGACCCCGTCATCGGTGATGGTGAGCACCGCCCGCTCCCCGGCCAGGCGGATCTCCACGGTGCAACTGGTGGCGTGGCTGTGCTTCTCCATGTTGGCCAGGCTCTCGGCGATAACGAAATAGGCCGCGTTCTGCGTCGCCTCCGACAGTTGGACCAGCGGGACGTCCACAGTCGTGGGCACCGTGCCGCGTGAGGCCAGGGCCGTGATCGCGGCCTGCAGCCCGCGCTCGGTCAAGATGGGCGGGGCGATGCCGCGCGACAGCGTACGAATCTCCGCCAGCGCTTCCTGGGACTGCCGAAACGCCTCCTGCAGGATGACGTCTGCGCGGGCGGGATCGGAGGTCAGCCGTCGCTGAGCCGAGCTGATGTCCATTCCCAGCCGGACCAGGCGCTGCTGAGGACCGTCGTGCAGGTCACGCTCGAGTTTGCGCAGGGTGTGCAGCTCGGCGTCCCCGGCGGCGGCGCGGCTGACGGTGAGTTCGGTGACCTGCTGTCGGAGCTCACTCTTCTGGTCGACCAGCACTCCGTGGGCGAGGCCGCCGTGCAGGCTGACCAGCCCTCGGAGGATGAAGGGAGCGGTCATAACGAAGATGACACCGATGACCGTGTTGGTGACGATGTCGACCAGCACACCGGGAAAGCCCAGCAGAGTTGCCAGCCCGGGGTGTTCGGGCAGATACCGGCTCCAGAACCAGTACGTCACCCCACCCAGCGCGATAGACACCCAGGTGACCGCCAGCGGGAACGTCAGCAGGCTGAGCACCAGACTGATCAGGACGTGCAGCAGGTCGCGCCAGGACTGGGCGTGTCCGAGCCGACGCAGCCGCCCGCGAACGCCTTTGCCGCCCACAGGATAGATCGGGTCGGAGAGTTGGTAGCCCATCACCGCGAGCAGGTTGCGGTGGAACCGGGCGAAGCCGCCGGCCACGATCAGGGCCCCCAGCAAGATGAACAGCCCCACGACGGCCCAGGACAGCGCAGCCCCGACCGCAAAGATTGGCAGCGAGACCACGAAGCCCAACACCGAGATCACGAAGGCCCCGACGACATAGCCGAAGTCTCGGCGGCTGCGCCGGATGACGTTGCCCCAGGAGTCGTCACGGCGACGGCGGATGCCTTGCAGATCGGGGCGGTCACTGACCAGGTTGTCAGCCAACTGGTCGGTCCGTCCGATGGCGGCGATGTCCACCCCTCCAGAGTTCTGCGCGGAGCGCCCGCAGTCCATCCGGGTGTCTGGGGGATCCGTTTCGGGTTAACCCTACCGTCGCAGGAGTGGCGGTCGGATTCGCGCAGCGGGGTTTGCGGCCGAGCGTTGACCTCCAGACGGCTTGAGGTTCTAGGGTGCCGCCATGAGTATGGAGATGGCCGCCTGGAACTCGCTCTACAGCGCGATGCATGCCAAGGATGACCACCGGCCGTTCAAGCTGGTCACACTTCGCCGGATCCTGGCGTTCGCCCGACCACACCGGGCCCGCCTGACGTTCTTCCTGGTGCTCAGCGTCTCCGGTGCCGCGCTCGCCGTGGTCACTCCGCTGCTGGCCGGCCAGGTGGTGGACGCCATCTTCAAGGCAGAGCCCGCCGGAGGTGTGATCCGGCTGGCACTGCTGATCGCCGCGATCGCCCTGGTCGAGGCGGTCGTCACGATCGCGTCGCGGTGGCAGTCGGCGACGATCGGGGAGGGGCTGATCCTCGACCTGCGTCGGGCGGTGTTCGACCACGTGCAGAAGATGCCGATCGCGTTCTTCACCCGGACCCGAACCGGAGCGCTGGTCAGCCGGCTCAACAACGACGTCATCGGGGCCCAGCGGGCGTTCTCGAACACCTTGTCGCAGGTGGTCGGCAATCTGGTCGCGCTGGTGCTGACCCTGGTGGTGATGATGCAGATCTCCTGGCAGATCACGCTGCTGGCCCTGGTGCTTCTCCCGGTCTTCGTGCTGCCGGCCCGGCGGATCGGGCGCCGGCTGGCGCAGATCCAGCGGGAGGGGGCTGACCACAACGCCGCCATGGGCACTCAGATGACCGAGCGGTTCTCCGCGCCCGGTGCCACCTTGGTCAAGCTGTTCGCCCGGCCGACGCGGGAGTCCGAGGAGTTCGCGGCCCGGGCGAGCCGGGTGCGCGACATCGGCGTACGGACCGCGATGATCCAGTCTGTGTTCGTCACCGCGCTCACACTGGTGTCGGCACTCGCCTTGGCACTCGTCTACGGGCTCGGCGGCTTCTTCGCCTTGCGAGGGCGGCTGGACCCGGGATCGGTGGTCGCCCTGGCTCTGCTGCTGACCCGGCTCTATGCGCCCCTGACCAGCCTGGCGAGTGCTCGGGTCGAGGTCATGAGCGCGTTGGTCAGCTTCGAGCGGGTGTTCGAGATCTTGGACCTGCAACCGCTGATCACCGACAAGCCGGATGCGGTCGAGGTGCCGCCCGGGCCGGTGTCGGTGGAGTTCGACCACGTCAGCTTCGGCTACCCCTCTGCCGACAAGGTGTCGCTGGCGTCGTTGGAGGAGGTGGCGACGTTGGACGTACGGGCCGGGGTCGAGGTGATCCACGACCTCTCCTTCCGGGCCGCGCCGGGCCAGATGGTGGCCCTGGTGGGCTCCTCGGGGGCGGGCAAGTCCACCATCGCGCAGCTGCTCGCCCGGCTCTACGACGTCGACTCCGGTGCGGTGAGGCTGTCCGGTGTCGATGTCCGTGACCTCAGCGCCGCCTCCATCCGAGCCACCTTGGGCATGGTCACCCAGGACGGGCACCTGTTCCACGAGTCCGTACGGGAGAACCTGCTGCTCGCCAACGACCAGGCCGGCGACGACGAGCTGTGGCAGGCGTTGCGCAGCGCTCGGCTGGCCGACCTGGTCGCGTCGCTGCCGGCCGGGCTGGACACGGTCGTTGGGGAGCGCGGCTACCGGCTGTCGGGCGGCGAGCGGCAGCGGCTGACCATCGCCCGGCTGCTGCTGGTCAAGCCCCGGGTGGTGATCCTGGACGAGGCGACGGCATCGCTGGACTCGACCTCGGAGGCTGCGGTCCAGGAGGCGCTGACCGAGGCGTTGGCGGGGCGGACCGCGATCGTGATCGCGCACCGGCTGTCCACCATCCGGGCCGCGGACGTGATCCTGGTCGTCGAGGACGGCCGGATCGTCGAGCGCGGCCGCCACGCGGAGCTGCTGGAGGCCGATGGGCGCTACGCCGAGCTCTACCGGACCCAGTTCCGGCAGCCTGCGGCCTCGCTGGAGGTGACGGCCGCGCCGAAGTAAGCGCCAGAACGCCTCACGGACCGATTCGGAGCCGCCGCAACCCGTCGAGCGCTTCGTTTCGGGCGGTCAGGGGGAAGCAGCGGCGGCCAGCGGCAGCTGGACGGTGAACTCAGTCCGCCCCGGGACGCTCCGCACGGCCACCGAACCACGGTGGGCCTCGACGACGGCCGCCACGATGGCCAGCCCCAGCCCGGTGCTCGCTCCCTGGGCAGCCCCTGCCGCCCGCACCCGGCTGGTGTCTGCGCGGGTGAAGCGCTCGAACACCTGATCGGCGATGTCGGCCGGGACTCCCGGCCCGTCGTCGGCCACGGTGAGCACGGCCGCGCCGTTGCGCACCAGCAGTCCGGTCTCCACCCGCGTGCCGGCCGGGGTGTGCGTCCGGGCGTTGGCCAGCAGGTTGACCACTACCTGATGCAGCCGGTGCGCGTCACCCAGCGCCACTACCGGCACCTCGGGCAGGTCCAGCGTCCAACTGTGCCCGGGTCCGGCCGCCCGGGCGTCGCTGACGGCGTTGATCACCAGCTCGGTCAGATCCACCGGACCGAGGTCAAGCGCGGGGCCGGAGTCCAGCCGGGCCAGCAGCAGGAGATCCTCCACGAGCCGAGACATCCGCTCGGCCTCGGACTCGACCCGCGACATGGCGTAGGCCGCCTCCGCCGGCATCTGGTCTCGGCTACGCCGGGTGAGCTCGGCGTAGCCGCGGATGGCGGCCAGCGGGTTGCGCAGCTCGTGGGAGGCGTCGGCGACAAACTGCCGCACCCTAGTCTCGCTGGCCTGCCGCGCCGTCAATGCCCCGGCGACGTGGTTCAGCATGTGGTTGAGCGCCTGCCCAACCCGGCCCACCTCCGAGGTGGGGTCGGCGTCCTGGGGTGGCACGCGGACGCCCAGGGCCACCTCGCCGCGGTCGAGCTCGAGCTGGGAGACCTGCTGCGCTGTAGCCGCAACCCGGTTGAGCGGTCGCAGTCCACGCTCGATCAGGCTGCGGGTGACAGCGGCAGCCGCGGCGATCGCCAGCAGAGACAGCAGCGCCTCCACCCCGATCAGCTGAAGCAGCGTGTGGTCCAGATCGCGCAGCGGCACACCGACGATCACCACTCCGAGGGTGGCCTCACCCGAAACGAGCAGGTTGGCCCGGTAGGCCACCACCCGGTAGCGCCCGTGGTACGGCAGCGACACGCTGCTGTTGCCATCGTCTGGGGACACCCTCGCCAGCTGCCGGACCGTCGCGCCGGACAGGTCTGGCCGGCGTCGGCGCTCCTGCAGGATGCCACTGTCGAGCTCCTCGCCCTCGGTGTCGATGGCTAAGAAGATGGTGCCGATGGGCGACCCCGGCTGCAGCAGGCCGTTGCCGGGCCCCCCCGTACCTTCGCCGCGCAGCCGACCGGTGACGTTGTCGAGCTGAAAGTCGATCTGGCGCATCAGCAGCTGCCTGGTCGCCAGAGCGGTGGCGGCGCTCAGCAGCAGGGCAGCCACCGCCACCAAGGCGGTGACCTGCAACACCAGCCGGCGTCCCAAGGTCCCACGACCCAGCGGATGTGGCAGCTGGACTGCGGCTGGCCGGTGGGTGGCCGCGACCTCGGCCGGCGCGGGTCGAGGAGGTTGCTCACCCGGCGCCACGTCCGTGCTCCCGTGGCTCACACCGCCGGGCGCAACACGTACCCAGCGCCGCGCATGGTGTGGATCATCGGCGGACGTTCGGCGTCGATCTTCTTGCGCAGATAGGAGATGTAGAGCTCGACCACGTTGGCTTGCCCGCCGAAGTCGTAGTTCCAGACCCGGTCGAGGATCTGAGCCTTGCTCAACACCCGCCGAGGGTTTCGCATCAGATAACGCAGGAGCTCGAACTCGGTCGCGGTCAACTTGATCTCCACCCCGCCCCTGGTCACTTCGTGGCTGTCCTCGTCCAGCACCAGGTCGCCGACCACCAGGGTCGAGTCGCTGCGGGTCAGCGTCGCCCCAGTACGGCGCAGCAGCGCCCGAAGCCGCGCAATCACCTCCTCGAGGCTGAACGGCTTCGTGACGTAGTCGTCCCCGCCTGCGGTCAGCCCGCCGATCCGGTCCTCCACCGCGTCCTTGGCGGTCAGGAAGATGACCGGCACGTCGGGGTCGTGGGCCCGGATGCGTCGCATCACCTCGAGGCCGTCGAAGTCCGGCAGCATCATGTCCAACACGATGGCATCGGGTCGCGACGCTCGCGCCGCCTTGACCGCCTCGCTGCCGGAGCCGGCGGTGGTCACCTGCCAGCCCTCGTAGCGCATGGCCATCGACAGCAGCTCGGTGAGGCTGGACTCGTCGTCCACCGCCAGCACCCGGATAGGCGTGCCGTCGGGTCGGGTGAGAGGGCTCTTGGACTGATCGGTGACCGCCATGAGCCCAGCCTCACACTCCTGTCCTAGTGCAGGCTATGGCTATCCTGTGCGTCTGCTGTGGTTGAGCTCGGCCTCATGCGTACGCCCGGTCGTCGACGCGCTGGTCGGCTTCCACAGGTGGCCGACGGAACAGCTGGTCGACCGCGATCCGACCGGCGCCGAAGGTGACGAACAGCAAGGCGAGCAGGCCGAGCGCCACGTTGTGCTCGTAGCCGCCGAGGTACTCACCCTGCGCGTCCAGCAGGTAGGGACCCTTGTACCAGTTGGTGTAGCAGACGATCAGCACCTGTTCGGCGAGAATCGCCGCGGCGACCAGCGGAGTCAGGGCACCGACGATCAGGAATGCTCCGCCGGCCAGCTCCAGGAGTACGCCACCCCAGGCCGCCGCCGTGGGGTAGGGCGTGCCGAACTGGCTGAGATAGTCGACCTGCTGCTGTAGCCCCTGCTGCTGCCAGCGGCGCCAGCCGTGCATCAGCAGGATCGCTCCCAGCCCGACCCGGGCGACCAGCAACGAGAGGTCTTGCAGGACCCGCAGCAACCGCGCCATCGTGACGATCCCACTTCCGTAGCCGAGTGCCCTCAGGCTAAGCATGCCGCCGTGCCAGCGCTGGTCACCACGCCGAAACTGCGGCCATGACGGGTGTCGGGTCGGCGTTCTCAAGAAGTTGAGTGAGGTTGACTCAACCGAGAGTTGAGTTCGGATGGTCTCTGATGCATAGTTGAGTGCAGGTCGCTCAAGGCGTCCAGCACTCACATCACAAAGCACATCCCCAACACAGCTTCATCCGGAGGAATCAGACATGGCTCGTGCAGTCGGTATTGACCTCGGTACGACGAACTCCGTCGTGGCCGTTCTCGAAGGTGGCGAACCCACCGTCATCCCCAACGCCGAGGGTGCGCGCACCACACCTTCGGTGGTCGCTTTCGCCAAGGGTGGCGAGGTGCTGGTCGGCGAGGTCGCCAAGCGCCAAGCCGTCACCAACGTCGACCGGACCATCCGATCCGTCAAGCGCCACATGGGCACGGACTGGAAGGTCAAGATCGACAAGGACTACCGTCCCCAGCAGATCAGCGCCTTTGTGCTGCAGAAGCTCAAGCGCGACGCCGAGGCCTATCTCGGCGAGACGGTCACCAACGCGGTGATCACAGTCCCCGCCTACTTCTCCGACGCTGAGCGCCAGGCCACCAAGGAGGCCGGGGAGATCGCCGGTCTGACGGTGGACCGCATCATCAATGAGCCCACCGCCGCCGCGCTGGCCTATGGTCTCGACAAGGCCGGCCTCGACCAGATGATCCTGGTCTTCGACCTGGGAGGCGGCACCTTCGACGTGTCCCTGCTGGAGATCGGCGACGGCGTCTTCGAGGTGAAGGCCACCAAGGGCGACAACCGTCTGGGTGGCGACGACTGGGATTCCCGGATCGTTGACTGGCTGGTCAAGCAGTTCAAGAACAAGAACGGCACCGACCTCGCGCAGGACAAGATCGCCCGTCAGCGCCTGCAGGAGGCTGCCGAGAAGGCCAAGATCGAGCTGTCCTCGACGAGCGAGACCCAGATCAATCTGCCCTACATCACCCTCGGCCAGTCTGGCCCCCTGCACCTCGAGGAGACCCTCAGCCGAGCCGAGTTCCAGCGGCTGACCTCTGACCTGCTGGACCGCTGCCGCACCCCGTTCAACGCGGTGATCGAGGACGCCAAGATCTCTGTGGGCAAGATTGACCAGGTCATCCTGGTCGGTGGCTCCACTCGGATGCCTGCCGTCGTCGACCTGGTCCGCGAGCTGACCGGCGGCAAGGAGCCCAACAAGGGCGTCAACCCCGACGAGGTCGTGGCCCTGGGCGCCAGCCTGCAGGCCGGCGTGCTCAAGGGCGAGGTCAAGGACGTGCTGCTGCTGGACGTCACCCCGTTGAGCCTCGGCATCGAGACCAAGGGTGGCGTGATGACGAAGATCATCGAGCGCAACACCACGATCCCGACCAAGCGCTCTGAGGTGTTCACCACCGCGGACGACAACCAGCCGTCGGTGATGATCCAGGTCTACCAGGGTGAGCGCGACTTCGCCCGCGACAACAAGTCGCTCGGCAACTTCGAGCTGACCGGCCTGCCGCCGGCTCCGCGCGGGGTGCCGCAGGTCGAGGTCGCCTTCGACATCGACGCCAACGGCATCGTGCACGTGCACGCCCAGGACCTCGCCACAGGCAAGGAGCAGTCGATGACTGTGACCGGCGGTTCCGCTCTGGGCAAGGACGACATCAGCCGGATGGTCAAGGACGCCGAGGAGCACGCTGAGGAGGACCGGAAGCGTCGCGAGGCCGTCGAGCAGCGCAACGAGGCCGAAGGCTTGGTCTTCCGGACCGAGAAGCTGCTGGCCGACAACGCTGACAAGATCACCGAGGACGTGCGTACCCCGGTGGAGGAGGCCCTGACCGAGCTGAAGACCGCCCTCGAGGGACAGGACAACGACGCCATCAAGAGCGGTGTGGACAAGCTCAACACCACCAGCGCGGCGTTGGGCCAGGCCATGTACGCCGCAGCGCAGGCCGCCCAGTCCGGGGCTCCGGCCGAGGCCGGCACGCCGAGCGACTCGGCTGCACAGAACGGCGCCAGCGCCAACGGCAGCAGCGCCGGTGACGACGACGTCGTCGAGGCCGAGATCGTCGACGAGGACTCCTCGAGCGAGGCGAAGTGAGCGAGGCCGGAACCAACGACCCGGAGCAGGAGCAGCGCGGGCCGACCGTGCGCGACCGCCGCCGGATCGATCCGGAGACCTATCAGGTGCGGGAGCCGCAGTCTGCTGCGGCTCCCGCCGCTCCGGACCAGAGCGTCGACAACAAGTCCCACGCAGGCAGTGGGGGCGGAAGTGGAAGCGTGTCGGAAACCAGTGGGATCGAACAGGACCAGGCGAGCGAGCTTTCGGCCGCGCTGGCCGAGCGTACGGCTGACCTGCAGCGGCTGCAGGCCGAATACGTCAACTACAAGCGGCGGGTCGACCGTGACCGGGACGTGACCCGCAGGGCGGGCGTGGAGAGCGTGTTGCGCGACTTGCTGTCGGTGCTGGACGACGTGCGCTCGGCTCGTGAGCACGAGCAGCTGACCGGCGGCTTCAAGGCGGTCGCTGAAGAGGTCGAGCGGTTGGCGGGCAAGCACGGCCTGGAGGCTTTCGGCGAGCCAGGCGACGCCTTCGACCCGCACATCCATGAAGCGCTGCTGCACGCGCATGCCACTGACGGCATCACCGGTCCGACCTGCGTGGAGATCCTGCAGCCGGGCTACCGGATTGGCGACAAGGTGCTCCGGCCGGCTCGGGTGGCGGTCGCGGAGCCCGGACCTGACTCCGACAGTGACGATGCGCAGGCGGTCACCGGGGACGCTCCCGCTGACGAGGCGCTGGCTGGTGAGAGCCCGGCTCCGGACTCGACCGGCTGACCGGAACGCTGAGGGAGTCAGCACCGACGATGACCAACGGCACGAGGGGAGGCGTTCGTGAGCACCAAGGACTGGGTTGAGAAGGACTTCTACAAGGTCCTGGGCGTCAGCAAGGACGCCAAGCCCGAGGACATCAAGAAGGCCTACCGCCAGCTGGCCCGGGACAACCACCCGGACCAGAACCCGGGCAATCCGGAGGCGGAACGTCGCTTCAAGGAGATGTCGGAGGCCAACGATGTGTTGTCTGACCCGCAGAAGCGCAAGGAGTACGACGAGGCCCGGCGGCTGTTCGGTGGTGGCGGATTCCGCTTCCCCCGCAGCGGTGGCCAGTCCGGCGCCGGGTCCGTCGACGACCTGTTCCGGCAGGCCTCCCAGGGCGACGGCAGCTTCTCCGACTTGTTCGGTGGGCTGTTCAACAACGGCACGACCCGGACCCGAACTTCGACCACCCGTGGCCCCCGCCGGGGCAGCGACGTCGAGGGTGAGGTGACGGTCGACTTCCTGCAGGCGATCGAGGGCGTCACCGTCGGCATGCAGATGGTGTCCGACGCTCCGTGCGAGGCCTGTCACGGCACCGGGGCCAAGGCAGGTACGGTGCCGCACGTCTGCCCGACCTGCCAGGGCAGCGGCATGCAGACCTCGACCTCGGGCGGGGTGTTCGCGGTCACCGAGCCGTGCCGAGACTGCCGCGGCCGCGGGATGGTGGTCGACGACCCCTGCCCCGTCTGCCACGGCTCGGGGCGCGGAAGGTCCACCAAGACCATGCAGGTGCGCATCCCGGCCGGCGTGACGGACGGTGCTCGAATTCGGCTCAAGGGCCGCGGCGGCGCCGGGGAGAACGGTGGTGCCTCGGGCGACCTCTACGTCGTCGTGCACGTCCGGACGCACCCGATCTTCGGGCGCAAGGGCGACAATCTCACGTTGACGGCGCCGGTCACCTTCACCGAGGCCGCTTTGGGGGCCGAGATCGAGGTGCCCACCTTGGGGGGTGCGCCGGTCCGGCTGAAGATCCCGGCCGGCACCCCCAACGGGCGCACCTTCCGGGTGCGGGGCAAGGGGGTCGCCAAGAAGGATGGCCTGAAGGGCGACCTGCTGGTCACCATCGAGGTGGTGGTCCCCGATGCGCTTACCGATCCGGCTCGTGCGGCGCTGGCGTCTTTCGACCAGGCGATGGGGGCGACGAACCCGCGCGCCGGGTTGTTCGCTGCGGGGGCTTAGCCGTGCCGGGTGCAGGGGTGTCGCCATCCGGGCTGCCGTCTCGGATCGACCGCGACGCTCCCGTGTTCGTTATCTCCGTGGCTGCTCAGCTAGCGGGCATGCACCCGCAGACGCTGCGCACCTATGACCGGATGGGTCTTGTGTGCCCCCGGCGGACGTCGGGGCGTGGACGCCGCTATTCAACCCGCAACATCGCCCAGCTGCGGCTCATCCAGCGGCTGAGCCAGGACGAGGGCATCAACCTCGAGGGCATCCGCCGCATCCTGCTGATGCAAGATGAGATCGACGGACTGCGGAGCGAGGTGGCTGAGCTGACCACGCTTCTTGCCTTAGCGCGATCAGCTCCGACGGCCACCCGGGTATTCACCGCGGATCCGTCAGGTGGCGTACATCTGGGCAGGTCCGGATCGAGACGAAGCGCGCCGCGAGCGATCACCTCACGCTAAACACAACTGCTAAGCCCTGGTCGGGGACTTCTGTTCGCTCGACCGGGCTTTGTTGAGTGATGTTCCCAAGTTGGATGGCAGCGATTTCCCTGCGAAGCCTTGAAGTGGGAGACTTTCTACTCCCGTGCTGGCTGGCATTGGGAATCACCTCGGGGTCTCTTCAACAAGGACCACATGACCCCGCGCCGTATCCTGCGACGGGCGCCCCTGGCGCTCGCCATGGCCGCCACGATGCTGGCCACCGTCGCCGCCACCTCGACCCATCAGCAGGACGCGGCGGCTTTGGCAGCCGTCCTGCCGCTCGGCGGGCGCGACCTGCCCGAGGTTCGTAACGTCACTTCGTTGGCGCGCGGCGTGCAGCTGACCCAGATCGTCCGTGGCGCCAATCCTGCTTCGCCGGCTGAGATCCCCACCACCAGCCGCGGTCCCTGGCGAGTCAGCGTGCTGACCGTCGACCCCAAGCGTGCACGCGGGCACCTCAAGGCGACGTACGGCAAGGATCTCGCTCAGGTGGAGGCCACCAGCGACCTGGTCAGAGCCGCCGGTGCGCTCGGCGGAGTCAACGCGTCGTTCTTCGCCATCGGCAGCAAGGCCCACCCCGGCGAGCCGGTCGGCCTCGGCCTCTATCGGGGCGCGGTGCACAGCGAGCCTGCGGCGGTGAGCACCGAGGTCAACCTGCTCGTCGACGCCCGCACCAACAAGGTCCGGATCGGACGGCTGACCTGGTCCGGGAGCCTGAGCAACCGGAGCACCCGCAAGACGGTGCGACTGGACCACCTCAATCGCCCGCCGCAGGTGCCTGTCACCTGTCGGCAGCTGCTCGACCCGACGACGTGCACCAAATCGGGCGACGTCGTGCACTTCCGCCAGCAGTTTGGGCCCACCCCGGTGGGGCCAGGCATCGAGGTGGTGTTGAACCGGTCCGGCTGCCTGGTGCGTTCCACCCGAACCCGTGGCACAGTCCTGACCAAGGGCCAGAGCTCTGTCCAAGCCACCGGCAGCGATACCCGCACCCTGCTCGCGCTGGTCAAGAAGGGCTGCCTGAGCCGGCGGGTGGCGCTGCGGGACGATCAGCGCAAGACGGTCCGGCTGCACCCCGACATGTACGGCGTCGCGGGCCGCTATCGGCTGACCCGCAATGGTCGGATCGTCGTGCCGGCGGCCAAGAACTCCTTCTTCGCCCGCCACCCCCGCACTCTGGTCGGCGCGACCTCCAGCGGCAAGGTCCTGCTGGTCACCATCGACGGCCGTCGGACCACCAGCGTCGGCGCCACTCTGGCCGAGTCCGCCGCCGTGGCGCACGCGCTCGGCCTGCGCAATTCCGTCAACCTGGACGGCGGCGGGTCCACCAGCATGGCGGTGAAGGGCGCGGTCGTGAACCAGCCGAGTGGGGGAGCGCAGCGCGCCGTGGGTGACGCTCTGGTCTATGTGGACCGGCCACTGAAGTGACATTGCACGCCTCACCAGGTGAGCACGCGCGGAAACGGTAAGACGGTCAAGGCCCGGTCGACGGTGACCAACATGGCGTTCTCGATGGTGGCCTGAGCAACCAGGATCCGGTCAAACGGGTCCCGGTGCTCCCATGTCATCGAGCCCGCCAGCAGTGCATGCTCAAGCGAGACAGCCAATGGGGTCGCACTGAGGTCGTCGACCCGCCGTAACAGGGTCGCGGGCAGGGTTGGTGCATCCAGTTTGCCGAGCCTGATCTTCGTGCCAATCTCCAGCGCGGAAGCGGCCGAAACCAGCAGCGGGTTCGCGGGATCTGCGAGACCGCTGCGCACCGAATCGGGCACCCGTGTCGGGTCCGTCAACAGCCAAAGCAGAACGTGAGTGTCAAGCAGATGCTTCACTCCCACGCCGTCACCTCAGACACGGGAAGTGGGGCGTCGAAGTCGTCCGGCACCACGAAGCTCTCGCCCCCGAATACGCGCGGCGGCGGGCTGAACAGGGGCGCAAGGCGGGCGACCGGGACACCCGCACGAGCGATGATGATGTCCTCTCCCCGCTCCACCCGAGCAAGCAGGTCGCTGAGGCGGGTCTTGGCGTCCTGAACATTCACCTGTGTCATGCGATCAGTCTAGCTAGTCAGACTAGGTTGGCTAGCCTGGTCGGGACATACCGAGACAAATCACTTGAGCAACCCGCGCTGAAGTTGAGTGAGAGCCGCTCAACTTGCATACTAGGACCAGCACCAAGATTGAGCCCACTACGCTCAACTCAACATTCACCTCAGACAAGGACGCAGATGGACAGCAACAAGCTCACCACCAAGAGTCGCGACGCGGTCTCTGCTGCGTTGCGTAACGCCCTCACCTCGGGCAACCCCAACGCCGAGCCGTCGCACCTGTTGCACGCTTTGCTGATGGTCCCCGGCAACACTGCGGCTCCGCTGCTGACCGCGGCAGGTGCCGACCCGGCGGTGGTCGACGCGGCCGCCCAGGGCGCCATCTCGAAACTGCCGTCGGCGAGCGGCTCCTCGGTCAGTCAGCCTGCGCTGTCCGGCGCCTTCGCCCGGGTGCTGGCCGACGCCGAGACCCGCGCCGAGCAGCTGGGCGACTCCTTCGTGGCCACGGAGCACTTGTTGATCTCGCTGGCCTCGGTCAAGTCCGACGCACAGAAGATCCTGAGTGACCTCCGGGTGAAGCCGGAAGCCCTCGTCAAAGCCTTCAACGAAGCCCGGGGCAGCAAGCGGGTCACCAGCCAGGAGACTGAGGGCACCTCGTCGGCGCTCGAGCAGTACGGTGTCGACCTCACCGAGCGTGCCCGCAGCGGCAAGCTCGACCCGGTCATCGGCCGCGACACCGAGATCCGGCGAGTGGTTCAGGTGCTCGCCCGACGCACAAAGAACAACCCGGTGCTGATCGGCGAGCCGGGCGTCGGCAAGACCGCCGTGGTCGAAGGACTGGCGCAGCGCCTGGTGGCGGGCGATGTGCCGGACTCGCTCAAGGGCCGGCGGCTGGTGTCGCTCGACCTGTCCTCGATGTTGGCGGGCAGCAAATACCGCGGTGAGTTCGAGGAGCGGCTCAAGGCTGTGCTGACCGAGATCCGCGACGCCGAGGGCCAGGTGATCACCTTCATCGACGAACTGCACACGGTGGTGGGCGCCGGCGCCACCGGTGACTCCTCGATGGACGCCAGCAACATGCTCAAGCCGATGCTGGCCCGCGGCGAGCTCCGGATGATCGGCGCCACCACCCTGGACGAATATCGAGAGCGGATCGAGAAGGACCCGGCGCTCGAGCGTCGATTCCAGCAGGTCTATGTCGGCGAGCCGAGCGTGGAAGACACCATCGCGATTCTGCGCGGCCTGCGTGAGCGCTACGAGGCCCACCACAAGGTGGCTATCACCGACGCTGCGCTGGTGGCCGCCGCCAGCCTCTCCAACCGCTACATCACCTCACGGCAACTGCCCGACAAGGCCATCGACCTGGTCGACGAGGCGGCCTCCCGGCTGCGGATGGAGATCGACTCCTCACCGGAGGAGATCGACCAGCTCCGCCGCCAGGTCGACCGGATGACCATGCAGCAGCTGGCGCTGGAGAAGGAGGAGGACCCGAGCAGCATCGAGCGTCTCGGCCGTCTCCAGGCCGAACTGGCGGACGCTCAGGAGCAGCTGCGCTCCCTGGAGGCCCGCTGGCAGGCCGAGAAGGAGGGCCTGAACCGAGTCGGCGACCTCAAGGAGAAGATCGACGTGCTGCGCGGCGAGGCCGACCGCGCTCTGCGCGAGGGCGACCTGGTCCGCGCCAGCGAAATCTCCTACGGCGAGATCCCGGCGCTGGAACAGGAGCTGGCTCACGCCGACCAAGCCGAGAACACGCTGCCAGCGATGGTTTCTGAGCAGGTGACCGCCACCGACATCGCCGAGGTGGTGGCCAACTGGACCGGCATCCCGGTCGGTCGGCTGCTGCAGGGCGAGAGCGAGAAGCTGCTCACCATGGAAACGCACGTCGGCACCCGGCTGATCGGTCAGAAGCCGGCGGTCCGGGCGGTCTCAGACGCGGTCCGGCGCTCCCGGGCCGGCATCTCCGACCCGAACCGGCCGACTGGGTCGTTCCTGTTCCTCGGCCCCACCGGTGTTGGCAAGACCGAGCTGGCCAAGTCGCTCGCCGACTTCCTGTTCGACGACGAGCACGCGATGGTGCGGATCGACATGAGCGAGTACTCCGAGAAGCACTCGGTCGCGCGGCTCGTCGGTGCCCCTCCGGGCTACGTCGGCTATGAGCAGGGTGGCCAGCTGACCGAGGCGGTCCGGCGTCGGCCGTACGCCGTCGTGCTGCTCGACGAGGTGGAGAAGGCCCACAGTGAGGTGTTCGACATCTTGTTGCAGGTGCTCGACGACGGCCGGCTGACCGACGGTCAGGGTCGCACCGTGGACTTTCGCAACGTGATCTTGATCCTGACCTCCAACTTGGGCTCGCAGTTCCTGGCTGACCCCCATCTCGACGCCGAGACCAAGCGCAACGCGGTGATGGGTGTGGTGCGCGGCGCCTTCCGGCCCGAGTTCCTCAACCGGCTGGACGAGGTCGTGCTGTTTGACGCCCTGGGCACCGAAGAGCTGAGCCAGATCGTCGACATCAATCTGGGACGTCTCAACGACCGGCTGGCCGAGCGGCGGATCTCGGTCGACGTCACCCCGGCGGCGCGCGACTGGCTGGCGCTCAGCGGATTCGACCCCGTCTACGGCGCACGGCCGCTCCGCCGGCTGATCCAGTCCACGATCGAGGACCAGCTAGCCCGGCAAGTGCTGTCGGGCGAGGTGATGGAAGGCGACACGGTCACCTTCGACGTCGACCCGCTCGGTGAGGGCCTGCAGGTGGTCGCCCAGGAGACCGTCAACGCGTGACGGCGGGCCAGTCAGGGCCACCGGCGTGGTGACGCGCGACCATCTCGTGCTGCGGCCGGGTGACGGGGGCACCTATCTCGTCCCCGACCGCAGCCGGGCCGGCGGCTATACGCTTCGGGTCGGTCACACCGACCAGTCCTATGTCGACCTGAACGACCCGTTGCGCTTGGAGTTCGACTACGTGCAGCGGATGGCCGATGTCTTGGACACCGTCGGGGAGCCCGGCGCTCGGCTGCGGGTCGTCCATATCGGCGGTGCGGCGATGACGCTGCCTCGTTATGTGGCAGCCACCCGGCCGCATTCGGCGCAGCTCGTGTTGGAACCCGACGTGGAGCTGACCGCCTTCGTCCGTGAGCACCTGCCCCTGCCGCGGCAGAGCGGGATCAAGGTGCGGGGTGTGGACGGCCGCGCCGGGGTCGCCCAGCTGCCCGCCAGCCACGCCGACGTGGTTGTGTTGGACGCGTTCGCCGGCCCACGGGTGCCCGCCGAGCTGACCACGGTGGAGTTCTTCGCTGACGTCCGTCGGGTGTTGGCCCGATCCGGGGTGGTGGTGGCCAACCTCACCGACCGCGCTCCGTTCAGCTACGGGCGTCGAGTGATGGCCGCGGTCCGCACGCAGTTCTCCCAGCTGCTGCTGAGCGCGGAGCCGGCCACTCTGAAGGGCCGGCGGTTCGGCAACGTGCTGGTGGTCGCCTCAGCCGTGCCGCTGCCGCATCTCGAGCTCGCCGACAAGGCGGGCCGGGGACCGTTTCCGTATCGACTGGTGCGCGGGGAGCGACTGGCGCAATTGATCGGTGGCGGCGCCGCTTTCACCGACGACGACGCCGCGCCGTCACCCGAGCCGCCGCGTGGCGCTGCGCACTTCAGCTGACCGGGCTGTGTGCTCACCGGGGTGTGCTGACTGGCCTCCGCCGCACCGCCGACCTTTGCTGCGGGGTCACCGAACCACCGGCCGGGCAGCGACCGACCCCGCATAATTCAGACCCTGCTGCACCGCCTCCGGCGGCCACACCACCGCGAAGCGCTCGAAGACCACCTCGTCGCTGGGGTGCCAATGCTCGCCGCGCGCGGCCAGCGTTCGCTGCCAGTAACCGCGGTGGGACGCCAGCCAAGCGGTCCGCGACCGGTCGCCTTCCCCCTCGTCCCAGGCGAAGGCCTCCTGCACGCTGTCGGCCGTCCCCAGCCGCAGCTCGACGGTGCGCAGGACCACCCGAGGCGTACCCGAGCCGTCGCAGGCCACCCAGTGACCACCGATCCGCGGCAGCGGCTCCTGCTCGGCGGGATAGTCACGCACCAGGCTGGCCGTGGCGCGCTTGACCCCTCGGACAACCAGTCCGATCAGCTCGTCAGCGAGCTCGACCGAGTCGCCGAAGGCGCTGACGTTGTCGAGAGTCCAGCCCTCACCCTCCGGGTGGTTAGCGCAGTAAGCCCGCCACATCGCCTCCCCAGCCGCACTATCCGGCTCGGGCAGCGGCGTGCGTACGCCCTCCCGCGGCTCCCGCACCTGCCTGACCTCGTCAGCCCCGTTGGCACCGTCTGCGGACTCGGCGGCGTCGGCGGCGTGGGCCCCGGAGTTGAACGGGTAGCGCACATCGGCGAAGGGCCAGCGGGCGGCTAGCCAGCGCGGCACGAACTCGGCGAGCTCCTGCTCCACCGGCGTCGCGACCAGTTGGTCCACCACCCACCAGGACACCTCGGCTCCCTGCCCGTCGGGATCGAGGTAGAGGCAGCCGTACAGGGCAGTCTCGTCAGTATTGAGCAGTGCGTAGTTGAACGACTCGTGCCGGGCGATCTCCTGCTCGTGCCGGTCGAGGTCCTCGTAGTCCTGGGCGGCGGTCATGGTGGCCGGCGGCCAGCCCCATTCCTCGCCGAAAGTGTCCCGGAGCTGAAGCCGCGAGCCCATCACCGCGGGCAGGTCGATGTCCACGTCGCTGGCACGAATAGGACGCAGGTGCAGACCGGAGTCGAGCTCGACCCGGGTGGGGTGGGAAAAGTCAGCGGGCAGCCAGGGCGCTGGGTGATCGCTCATGGCAGGCGATGCTAGCCAAGCCGGCACTACGATGATCCGGTGTCACAGCCACCCTTCCCGGGTCATCCTCGGCAGTCACAGCCGCCGATGAGCTACGGCGGCTACGGCGGTGAGCTGCAGCACTACCAGCCCCAGGTCCACCCACCCGCCGGCTACTCCGCCCCGACCACGCCGTATCCCTGGACGCAGCCCTCGCCACCGGCCGCTCCGGTGGCGCCTTACGGTCGCGTCGCGCAGCCGCCTCAGCGCCCGGCCCTGGTCACCATGGCTGCGACTCTGGCGGTGACCGGCTCCCTGCAGTTCCTCACCGGGCTGACCCTGCTGTGGTTGATCGCGGTGGCAGGCAACCAGGAGCTGGGCACGACTGGGGCCGACGGGGTGATGTTCCATATCCTCAACCGGTTCAACGACCGGATGCTCACCGGCCTGGCCTTCCCGCTCTATCTGTTTCCGCTGGGCGCGCTCGCGCTCGGCCTGCTGCTGCCGACCCGGCGGCCCTGGACCCGACTGGCCTTCAGCCTGCTCGGGCTGGCGGCGGTGGCTTGGCTGGCGTGGCTGTTCCGCTACGACCTGGAGTGGCTGATCCTTCCCGGCGCGTACATCGCGTTCTGCGTTGGCCTGGTGTGGACGTCGGCGGCTTCCCGCTGGTATTCCTGGCCTTCAGCCTCAGACGGCTACCCGCAGCCGCGATAGCCGGCTGACGGCCTCGTCGATCACCGCGTCGGACTTGCAGAACGCCCATCGCACGTACGGGGTGCCGGCAGCGACGTCGTCGTAGAACACCTGGTGGGGGATGGCGACCACTCCACAGCTGAGGGGGAGCCGACGGCAGAACTCCACCCCGTCGCTGAAGCCGAGACCGGTCACGTCGGTGGTCACGAAGTAGGTCCCACGCGGCACCACCGGATCCAGTCCGATCGTGCGCAGGCCGTCGGCCAGCCGGTCCCGCTTGTCCTGCAGTCGGAGGCGCTGGGCCTCGACCCAGTCGTCGCCCTCGTTGAGTGCCCGCGTGACGGCCGGCTGGAACGGGGCCCCGGAGACGAAGGTGAGGAACTGCTTGACCGCGGTGATCTCCCCGATCAGCTCCGGAGTACTCAGCGCCCAGCCGATCTTCCAGCCCGTGGCCGAGAACGTCTTGCCGGACGACGAGATGCGTACGGTCCGCTCCCGCATGCCGGGAAACGCGGCCAGCGGCACGTGCTCGGTGTCGTCATAGATCAGGTGCTCGTAGACCTCGTCGCAGATGACCAGCACGTCGTGGGCCACGGCCAGCCGGGCTATCTCGGCCAGCTCCTCGCGGCCCAGCACGGTCCCGGTGGGGTTGTGCGGAGAGTTGATCAGCAGTGCCTTGGTGCGGGGAGTGAACGCCGCGGCCAGCTCGCTCAGGTCCAGGGTGAAGTCGGGACCGAACAGGCCGACACCCACCCGGGTTCCGCCGGCCAGGTCGATGGAGGCGGCGTAGGAGTCGTAGAACGGCTCCAGGGCGATCACCTCCTCGCCCGGGTTGACGAACGCGAAGATCGCCGCCGCCAGCGCCTCGGTGGCTCCGGTGGTGACCAGCACCTCGTGGTCGGGGTCGTAGTCGAGCCCGTAGTGCCGGGCGCTGTGGTCGGCGATGGCCTGACGCAGGGGCGCGATCCCGCGACCGGGCGGGTATTGGTTGACGCCGGCCGCGATGGCCGCGCGGGCCTCGTCGAGCATGAAGGCCGGCCCGTCTGAGTCGGGGAACCCCTGCCCAAGGTTCACCGAGTTGGTCCGGACCGCGAGCGCCGACATCTCCGCGAAAATGCTGGTGGTGGACGACTTGACGCGGTCCGCCTTCCACATCGAAGCCATGACCCGCACCTTAGCCGCTCTCGTGGGGTCCCTCTGATCCGGCGAGCGCAGGGGCACAATGGCGGCGTGGTGAAACCGGGGCGGTCCGGGTCCGAGCGCCGCCACCCCTCGCACCGACGACGGTGGGCGGTTGCGGCGCTGGCGATGGTGGTCGCGCTGCTCGGCTGGGTGGGCTGGCAGTACTTTCTGACCAACGTGATCGCCGGCGCCGCCCATCGGCAGCAGGTGAACGATCTCCGTGCCTCCTGGCAGGCGTCAGGGGGCGCCGCTCCTGGTGCCAAACCGACGGTCGGCGAGGCGATCGGGGTGCTTCGGGTCCCGGCCTTCGGCGCCGACTATGAGGTCCCGATCTTCTCCGGCCTCGAGCGAGATCTGCTCACCCGCGGGGTCGGTCACTACCCGACCACCGCGCAGCCCGGTCAGCTCGGCAACTGCGCCTTGGCCGGGCACCGGGTGACCCACGGACAGCCGTTCGCCCGATTGCACGAGCTCAACCGGGGCCAGGAGGTGATCATCGAGACTCGGCGGTCCCTGCACACCTACGTGATCGACGTCGCCCCACGCGACCTCACGGTCTCCCCCGACGACTCGTGGGTGCTGCAGCCCACACCCGGTCAGCCGAGGGTGAAACCGACGCAGGCGCTGCTCACGCTCACCACCGCCCAGGACGTGCTGCCCACCTCGGACCGTACGGTGGGCTTCGCGCACCTGGCCAGCACACAGAACAAGGGCTAAGCCGCCCACTAGGGTGCTGGCCATGCCCGACTCGACTGCAGACACCGCGACGCTGATCGACGCCATCACAAGGCTTGCCGTCGTGCACGGCGAGGTGACGCTGTCCTCGGGTCAGCGGGCCGACTACTACGTCGACATGCGTCGGGTCACGCTGGACGGCGCGACGGCCCCGGTGATCGGGCGCGTGATGCGGGCCCTGGTCGCCGACTGGGAGTTCGAGGCGGTGGGCGGCCTGACCCTGGGGGCGGACCCGGTGGCCACGTCGATGCTGCACGCGGCGGCCGCCGCAGGGGAGCAGCTGGACGCCTTTGTGGTCCGCAAGAGCGCCAAGGCTCACGGCCTCCAGCGCCGGATCGAAGGGTCACCGGTGACCGGACGCCGCGTGCTCGCGGTGGAGGACACCAACACCACCGGCGGCTCGGTGCTGACCGCGGTCGGGGCGCTGCGGGAAGCCGGCGCCCAGGTGGTCGGGGTGGCCGTGATCGTGGACCGCGACACCGGCGCTCGGGAGCGCATCGAGGCCGAAGGTCTGTCCTATCGATACGCGGTCAGCGCGGCCGACATCGGACTGGCCTGAGGCCCACGTCTGCAGCGCCTCGCGGGCGATGTCGCGGCCCCGGCGTCTCCCGGCCGCGGCTCGACCCAACTGGCGGGCGACCTGGCAGGCACTAGGCTGAGGCGGTCCGCTCGCCCTTGGGCGGATCCGTCCGGATTGGGGAGTTCGCGGTGACCGCTACCGTCATCATCATCATCCTGGTCATTCTCGCCATCGTGGCGCTGGTGGCGATGGGCTCCTACAACGGTTTCGTGAAGTCTCGGAACCTCATCCAGGAGTCCTGGCGGCAGGTCGACGTTGAGCTTAACCGGCGCTACGAGCTGCTGCCCAACCTGGTCGAGACCGTGCGGGCCTACGCCGCTCATGAACGCAACACGTTGGAAGACGTCACCCGGCTCCGCAACGAGGCTCAGCAGATCTCGAGCGCTGACGGCTCGCTGCCCAGCCAGCAGCGCTCCGACGTGGAGGACCAGCTGTCCGGGGCGGTCCGCAACCTGATCGTCAGCGTCGAGGCCTACCCCGACCTGAAGAGCAACACCAACTTCTTGGAGCTGCAGCGCCAGCTGGCCGAGACCGAGGACCGGATCGCCGCCGGGCGCCGGTTCTACAACGCCAATGTGCGGGTCTACAACACCCGCATCGACTCCGTGCCGTCCAACGTGATCGCCAACCTGTTCCACTTCGAGAAAGCCGCCTATTTCGAGGTGAACGACCCGGCGGTGCGTCAGGCGCCCAGCGTCAGCTTCGGCGAGCTGGCCTACCGCGGCGATCAAGGCCAGCCCGGGCAGCAGGGGCAGTTGCCCCAACAGCAGTCGGCCCCCCCAGCGAGCGATGCTCTGAATGATCCGCAGCAGCATCAGCCGCAGCAGTATCAACCGCCGCGGGAGCAGCCGTACGGGCAGTACGGGCAGCCGAGCTCGCCCAATCAGCCGCCGCCGAGCTGGCCTGCCAACGACCAGCGCCGCTGACCTCGGCCCCGGGGAGGCCCTCAATGACCCAGCCTGCCGCGCAGGCGGACATGACGTACTCCCAGCTCGGCCGTTCTGGGCTGACCGTGTCGACGGTGGGACTCGGCTGCAACAACTTCGGCTATCGGATGCCGGACGAGGACGTCCCCCGAGTCGTCTCGGCAGCACTCGACGCCGGGATCACTCTGTTCGACACCGCCGACGTGTACGGGCGCGGTGCATCGGAGAGCCTGCTCGGCAAGGCCCTCGGCTCCCGACGCGGCGAGGCCATCGTGGCCACCAAGTTCGGCATGGACATGGGCGGGCAGAACGGACCTGACTGGGGCGTACGCGGGTCCCGGCGCTATATCCGGTTGGCGGTTGAGGCCAGTCTGCGGCGCCTGGGCACCGACTGGATAGACCTCTATCAAATGCACGCACCAGATCCGAAGACGCCGGTCGAGGAGACCTTGACGGCCCTGTCCGAGCTGGTGACCGAAGGCAAGGTGCGCTACCTCGGGTCGTCGAACTTCGCCGGTTGGCAGGTGATTGACGCCGACTGGATCGCGCGCTCGGCCGGCTACGAGCCGTTCGTCTCGGCGCAGAACGAATACTCCTGGCTCGACCGCCGGATCGAGGCCGAGCTGGTGCCGGCTCTGGACCACACCGGCCAGAGCCTGCTGCCGTTCTTTCCGCTGGCCAGGGGCCTGCTGACCGGCAAATACCGGCGAGGACAGCCGGCCCCGGAGGGCTCGCGGTTGGCCGGCCAGCCCGGCCCGCTGGAGTCGGCGAACTTCGACACGGTGGAGGCGATCGAGAGTTTCGCCGCCGAGCGTGGCGTGTCCCTGCTGCAGGTGGCGATCGGCGGGCTGGCCGCGCTGCCCACGGTCGCCTCCGTGATTGCCGGCGCGACGCGAGTCGAGCAGATCGAGCAAAACGTGGCCGCCGGGCTCTGGATACCGAGCGGGTCGGACCTGCAGGCCCTACTGGAGATCACCGGCTGAGGGGTCACCTGCTGCTGGCAGTGGGCTGCGGGCGGCCTACTCGTCGGACCGGTAGTTGTAGCCGCGCAGCTTGTGTCCGGCCAGCCAGGTGGCGCCAACGATGACCGCCAGGGTGGCCGGAACGGCATAGCCGGGACCGAGCTTGTCGACGAGATCGGCGCCGGTGAGCTCGTCGGTGATGGCGGCCGACCACCAGTTGACGCTCATCCAGCGGATGCCGTCGAGCAGCCCGCCGAGCAGGCCCTCCCAGATCAGCACGTAGATCAAGCCGGCCACGACGGCGTGCCGGGTGAGCACCGAGGCGACCGCGAACAGTGCGCAATACGCCAGGCCACCCGCCAGCCCACCCACCGCAAACCCCGCGCCGAGGCGGGGGGTGTCAGGCTTCATCACCAGACTGGCGACGAGCAGGGGTACGGCCGCGAACGCCAGCACGCAGCCGCCGGCGACCACCAGCTTGCTGACCACGATCGACAGCCGAGACACCGGCTTGGCCAGCAGATAGACCGCTGAGCCGTCGTCGATCTCGGAGCTGACCAGCCCCGTCGTGGCCACCAGCGCCACCAGCGGCACGACCACGACCAGCCCCAGCTGATGGAGGACGTCGTCAGCCACCTGGCTGGTGGCGTCGGTGAGCACCCGAACCACGACGGCCAGCGCGATCAGCACCAGGGACAAGACGAAAAGCAAGATGCCGCGCCGGCGGGCGAAGAGGCTGCGCATGCCCAGCCAGACCACGGTGGGATTAATCGGACCGGCGCTGCCAGGGGAGGGCGCGGACCGGACCCGACGGCCGGTGGTGGTCGGCGCGGTCACGACGCCACCAGATAGGAGAAGACACTCTCCAGCGACTCGTCGGTGGGCGACACCTCGAGCAGGCGGACGTCGAGGTCACGGGCAACCCGCGGCAGCACGCCGCTGAACCGGCCGAAGTCGACCGCCTCCACCTCGACACCGCCGGTCGGGCGCAGCGACACCGCCCGCACCGAAGGGTCGCCGAGTAGCGCTTGAGCCAGTCCACGGTCGTCGCCGGACCGCACGACGTATCGGTTGGGCCGGTCGGTCATCAGCCGGCGGATAGCGCCGAAGTCACCCGAGGCGGCATGACGCCCGGCCACCACCACTTCGATCTGGCGCGCCACCTGCTCGACCTCCTCCAAGATGTGCGAGCTGAACAGCACCGTGCGACCTTCGCTGCCCATCTGGCGCAGCAGGTCCATCAGGTGCATCCGCTGCCGCGGGTCCATGCCGTTGAACGGTTCGTCCAACAGCAGCACCGGTGGGTCGTGGACCAGCGCGGACGCCATCTTGACCCGTTGCCGCATGCCCTTGCTGTAGGTGCTGATCGCGCGATCGGCGGCATCGGACATCTCGACCACCGCGAGCGCCCGCTCCGTCGCGACCCCTGCGTCGAGAAGGCCGTGCAACCGGGCGTTGGCGCGCACGAACTGCCGGCCGGTGAGATAGTCGAACAACGCCTCCGGCTCCGGCACGAGTCCGATGTCGCGGTAGATCTGCTCGTTGCGCCACAGGGGCTGACCGTTCAGGGTGGCCGAGCCCGCAGACGGAGCCAGGAAGCCGGCCATCAACGCGATCAGCGTCGACTTGCCGGCCCCGTTGGGACCGAGCAGCCCGGTCACCCCCGGACTGATGGTCATCGAGACGTCGTTGACCGCAACCACGTTGCCGTACCAGCGGGAGACGTGGTCGAGCTCGATGGTGGTCATATCACCGTGGCCTTCCGGTAGCGAGCCAGCATGCCCAACACGAAACCCGCGATGGCGACCACACCGACCGCAGCAAACCAGACGCCCGTACGCCCCGTCGGTGGCGCTTGGGTCGACCCGGCGACCTGGAACAGCCACACCTGGATGCCGTCGACCAGGGTGTACGGGGAGAACAGGCCGACAATCTCAGGCAGCCGCCGCATACCCTGCTCGAGCCCGATGCCCTGCACGGCGGCCACCACGGTGTAGCTGACCACCAGCACGGCGATGATCGCGGCGACCGCCAGACCTCGCCGGGTGGTGACGGCCGCGATGCACGCCGCCAGGCCGGACAGCAGCGTGGCCAGCAGGAACGCACCAACCAGGGCCTGAAGGAACAACTCGGTCTCCTTGCCCGGCGGGAGGTCTGCCAGCAGCCCGCCGACGTACAGCACCAGCAACGGCGCGGCGATCAGCACGAAGACCGCGACGACCAGGGACGCCATCCGGACCAGGACGTACGTGCTGCGCCGGAGCGGACGAGCCAGATAGAGCGTGATGGTGCGGAATCGCAGGTCGCGCGAGATCAGCGCGGGCGCCTGGGCTGCGACGAAGACCGATATCACCACCTGGGTGACGATGGCGTAGCGGGAGTAGGGGACGAGATGTCCGGTTAGACCGAGCGCCTCCCCGGCTTGGACGAGCACCGCGACCAGGATCACCGCCGGCAGCAGCATGGCCGCCAGCAGCCCCATCGGCAGCACCTTGGACCGGCCCGAGCGGCCGAGTCCGAAGCAGTGGCGCAGACCCGTGCGAAACAGCGACCAGGCCACAGCGCCCTCGCCGAGTCGAGGCCCGGTGTACGGGCGGTAGCCGATGTCGTGGATGACGCCGGTGGATGGGGCATCAGACGGGCTGGACATTGCCGGCCTCCTCCTCACGGAACACGTCCGCGATGTGATGATGCCGCTCCTGCATCCGCACCAGACCGAGATGCAGGTCGACGGCCAGGTCCCGCACGATGTCGTAGGTGGCGGCGTCTGGTGCCTCCACCTCGATCAGGCTGCCCGAGACCCCGGGGGCCAGGCCAGCGGCAGCGAGCGCTCGAGCCATCCGCTCGGTCTCCCGTGTCCCGCCCAGCACCTCGACGAGCAGGGTGCCGGTGGTGTGCAGATAGTCGGTGGTGGCCGACGACCGCAGCAGCCGGCCGGCGTCCAGCACCACGACCTGGTCGCTGACGCGCTCCAGCTCCCCCAGCAGGTGCGATGTCACCAACACGGCGATGCCGAAGTCGGCACCGATCTTGCGCACGAGAGCCAGCATGTCGTCGCGGGACTGCGGGTCCAGCCCATTGGTCGGTTCGTCGAGCAGAACCAGCCGCGGATCGTGCACCAGAGCCTGGGCCAGCTTGGCGCGCTGCTTCATCCCGGTGGAATAGCCACCCATCGGCCGGTAACGCTCCTCGGCCAGGCCAACGTGCCGCAGGACGTCGGCGGCTCGTTCACGGGCAGCGGCATGCGGCAGCCCTGACATCTGCCCCATGTGCACCACGAAGTCGTTCGCCGATACGTCCGCCGGCAGGCAGTCGTGTTCAGGCATGTAGCCGACCAGAGCCCGGATCACGCTGCCGTCGGTGGCCACATCGTGGCCGAACACCGCGGCCCGCCCACCGGTGGCCGGCAGCAGCCCGAGCAGGATCTTGATCAGCGTCGACTTCCCTGCTCCGTTGGCGCCGACCAGGCCGGTGACGCCTTCGCCGATGGTCAAGGTGAGACGGTCGAGCGCGGTGACCCTGGGGTACCGCTTGGACAGCTCCGTCGTCTCGATGACCACCACGGCCTCAACGTAACCGTCCCGACTGGCCGGTGGGGAGGGCCGAAAGTATGAATCGGGGGTTAGCCGGGGACCTCACCTACGACCAGGTGCGCCAGGCAGCGGCTGGCCCCAGCGCCGGTGGGCCGGCCTATTTACGCACGGAGAACGTGGCTGACAGCTGCGCGGTCGAGTCGCCCCCGACCCAGACGTCGAAAGGCGAGGCGTCCAGGACGTGGTCGCGGACCGCGGCGTTCCAGTAGCGCCGTTCCTCTGCTCCGATCCGGAACTCCACCGTGTGCGACGCACCTGCCGCCAGGTGCACGCGCTGAAAGCCCTTGAGCTCGCGCACGGGCCGAGTGGCCGAGCCGTGCCGCTGGTGCAGATAGAGCTGGACGACCTCGTCGGCGTTGCGGTCGGTGGGGTTGGTCACGGTGACCGAGGCGGTCAGGCTCTCCTCGGCCGAGAGCTCGTCGCGGTCGAGGACCAAGTCGGCATAGTCGAAGCGGGCGTAGCTGAGGCCGTAGCCGAAGGGAAAGAGCGGACTGCTCTCGATGTCCCAGTACCGCTGCTGCTGGTTGCTCGGTTCATGGGAACGGGTGTGAGCGTAGATCAACGGCACCTGCCCGACGGTGCGTGGCCAGGTGAACGGCAGCTTCCCGCCCGGCGACACGTCGCCGAGCAGCAGGTTGGCGACCGCCGTACCGCCTTGGGACCCCGGATACCAGATGTCGAGGATGGCCGGCACGTGCTCGGCCGCCCAGCGCAGGTCGAGGGGTCGTCCGTTCATCACCAGCAGCACCACCGGCGTTCCGGTGGCGACGACCGCCTGCAGCAGCTCGAGCTGGCCCCCTGGCAGCTCCAGCGACGAGCGCGAGGCCGCCTCGCCGCTCATCTGCTGCCACTCACCGAGCACCACCACGGCCACGTCGCACTCGCGGGCCAGGTCGACGGCCCGCTGCAGCTCGGCCTCGTCGTCGAAACCCTCCGGATCGGCGGGGGTGTTGCCGGGGAACATGTCGAACATCGACGCGTACAGCCGCTGCGCCGGGCGGACTCCGGGGGCGTAGCGGACCTCGGCCGTCTCGTCGAGCCGGCTGCGCAGCCCCTCGAGCACGGTGACGGTCTCGTCGAGGTCGAAGTCGAAGATCCACGGACCGAGGGTGTCGCGCGGGGAGTCGGCCAGTGGCCCGATGACCGCCACCGACCCCAGGGCCGCGGGATCCAGGGGGAGCAGGGCGCCGTCGTTGCGGAGCAGCACCGCCGATCGCTCGGCGGCCACCCGGGCCACCTCGCGGTGCGCGGGATCGGCCAGCACGGAGCGCGCGCGGTCCTCGTCGACGTACGGCTGGTCAAAGAGGCCGAGCCGCAGCTTTGCTTGAAGGACGCGGCGTACGGAGGCGTCGATCGTCTCCTCGCTGACGGCGCCGGACTTCACGGCCGCCGGCAGGTGGGAGTACGCCGGGTCCGTCGAGGCCATCTCGAGGTCAACTCCGGCGCTCACTCCGCGCGCGCCGGCGTCGGTGAGGTCGGCGGCGAAGCCGTGGGTGACCAGGTTGCGCACGGCGTTGGCGTCGCTGACCACGAAACCTTCGAAGCCCCACCGGTCACGGAGCACCTCGGTGAACAGCCAGCGGTTTCCGGACCCTGGTATGCCGTTGAGGCCCATGTAGGCCGTCATGACGTTGCCGGCGCCCGCGGCAAGTGCGGCCTGGAACGGCGGGAAGTAGACGTTCCACAGCTCCGAGTCCGAGAGGTTGACCTCGTCGTAGTCTCGACCGCCCAGCGCAGCCCCGTAGCCGGCGAAGTGCTTCGGGCCGGCGATGACCTGCTCCGGCGAGCTGAGCTGCGCACCCTGGAACCCCCGCACCTGAGCCGCGGCCACCGCGGACCCGAGATAGGGATCCTCGCCCGCCCCCTCGACGATCCGGCCCCAGCGCGGGTCGCGCACGATGTCGACCATCGGCGCGAACGTCCAGTGGATGCCCACCGCTCGGGCCTCGCGGGCGGCCACCGCCTGACCTCGCTCGATGGTCTCCGGATCCCAGCTCGCGGCCAGTGCGATCGGCACCGGAAGCACGGTACGGAGTCCGTGGACCACGTCGAAGCCGAACAACGCCGGAATGCCGTGCCGGTTGCCCGCAATGGTCAGCCGCTGCAGCCGGTTGATCTCGGCGGGATCGGTGACGAACAGCAGTGATCCGACTCCACCGTTGGCCAACGCCCGCTCGACCTCACCGACCTCCACGGGTTCGGTGCCCACCGTCGCGTCCGGGAGACCGAACGAGAAATACTGGGTGAGCTGGCCCGCCTTCTCCGCCAGGGTCATCGCCGCCAGCAGCTCGTCGGCGCGAGCCCCGATGGCGGCCTCGGCTGGATCAGGGCGGGTCTCAGCGTCGGTCACGATGCTCCTCTTCGGATGTGGGGCGGCATGACCTCGTCGGGGTTTCGGGGTCCCGCTGCTCGTCGCGCCTAAGGTGATTTGGGCATCGTAGCCAAGTGAGATTCCCGACTTTCTCATCTAGCCCGCGCAGGATTCGTTTCGCTCGCATCGAGAGCCTGTTCTCGGCCCCCCCGCTGGCTCGCAGTAGAATCCGTTGCCAGGGTCGGCGGCTGTCGATCAGGATCTGAGTGAGGCGAGGGACGGACATGAGACTACGAGGACTGATCGGGCCGGCCGTGGTGGCCAAGGTCATCCAGGTTGCGCAGCGCGAGCTACGCAAGCCGGAGAACCAACGAAAGCTCCGTGAGGGTTTCACGAAGCTGCAGCAGAGGACCCGCAAGCCCTGACACTTCGCTGTCGGCGGCCGATCAGGCCCGAGGACTCGAGTCCCGGGCCTGGTTGGGGCTTCCACGGTGGGCCGACAGGGTGTCGATGTCGTTCCTGACGTTGCGGTAAGACTCTGTCACGATGGCCTCGAGCACAGTCAGGTCAACAGTGTCCAGGTCGGTCAGATAGAGACAGCCGACCCCCGCCTTGTGCTGGCCAAGGGTCAGGAGCGCCGCGTCGTGTCGACAGGTCCCGTCGGGCAGGTAAATCGTGGTAGCGCTCTTTCGGGGCGCGAAGCCAGCCGCCGGTGCGTCTCCCTCGCGACCGGAGGCGTACTTGTAGTGATATTGCCCGAAGCCGATGATGCTGCCCCATAGCCGGGGGGTCTCGCCGGTCGCGCGACCCATCAGTTCGATAAGGCGTTCGGCGTCTCGTCGCCGCTTAGCCGGAGTCACTCGGTCGAGATAGGACCGGACGTCCTCACCCACGGCACTCACCCCAATCTGCATTGTCGCCGGCGTCTTCATTCTGTCGTGGCCCAACGCTTACCGCCTTGGGGTCGAATCGGCTCGCGGACGGCCGGGATAGGGGGCAGCGCGGCTAGACTGCAGCGGCGCGCTCGGCCCGGTTACGCCGGCGCGCCAGCATGAACTCCACCACCATCGGGATCACCGACACGATCACGATGAGGATGAGTGCGGCCTCGATGTTGCGGTGGATGAAGTCGATCCGGCCCAGGTAGTAGCCGGCGACGGTGACACCAGTGGCCCAGACGATGCCGCCGACGGCGGTGTAGGTGATGAACCGCCGGAAGTCCATCCGGCCCACACCGGCCACCAAAGTGACGAACGTTCGGACGATGGGCACGAACCGGGCCAGAACGAGCGCCCGGCTGCCGTACTTGGCGAAGAACGCCTCGGTCTGGGCCACGTACTTCTGCTGGAAGATCTTGCCGAGCAGACCGCTGCGCGGCTTGAACAACGGAGGACCGATCAACCGCCCCAGCCAATAGCCGCAGACGTTCCCGAGCACAGCGGCGATGGTGAGCACGACGCAGACGAACCACAGGGGGTGGTCGATGGTGCCCAGGGCCACGAACAGGCCGACGGTGAACAGCAGCGAGTCGCCCGGCAGGATCGCGAACAGCCCGCATTCGGCGAAGATGATGAAGGCGACCCCCCACAGCGCGTACGGCCCGAAGACATTGTTGATCAGGTAGTCCGGATCCAGCCACGTGGGCAGCAGCATCGGCGTTAGCGCGTGCAGTGCCGCTGCGGCGTCGAGAGGAGTCACCAACAAACGGTACCGTCGCACGCTGTGAGTTACCTAAGCGAAGGCGACATGGCGCGGGCCGAGGAGCACGGCGTGGGACCGCATCCGCAGCCGTGGCCGGACGATCCGCGACTGGATGAAGAGCTGCTCGCCGGCGGTGACCGGCGCAATGTGGTGGATCGCTACCGCTACTGGAGGCTCGAGGAGATCGTGGCCGACCTCGACCGCAGCCGCCACCGATTGCATGTGGCGATCCAGAACTGGGAGCACGACTTCAACATCGGGTCGATGGTGCGCACCGCCAACGCCTACAACGTGGCTGGGGTGCACCTGATCGGCCGGCGTCGCTGGAACCGCCGCGGCGCCATGGTCACCGACCGCTACCTGCACGTCCACCACCACCCAGACGTCGCAGACTTCTCGGGCTGGCTCACCGAGTCGGCCTACACCGCGGTCGGTGTCGACAACCTGCCCGGGGCGGTGCCGCTGGAGCGCACCGAGCTCGCCCGAGACGTCTGCCTGGTCTTCGGCTCTGAGGGTCCGGGCCTGACTCAGGAGTTGGTGGGGGTGTGCAGCCAGCTGGTGGCGATCACCCAGTACGGCTCGACCCGCTCGATCAACGCGGGCGCTGCTGCGGCGATCGCGATGTATGCCTGGGCGCTGCGCTGGGCGTGAACCGTCAGCGCGAGGCCGGCTTGGTCCACGGCGGCCCTCAGCGCTGCAGCCTCGCTCCGAACACCGCCGCCTGCGTGCGTCGCTGCATGTTCAGCTTGGCCAGCAGGGTCGAGACGTAGTTCTTGACGGTCTTCTCGGCCAAGAACAGGCGTTCACCGATCTCCCGGTTGGACAGTCCTTCCGCGATCAGCTCCAAGATCTCGCGTTCTCGAGCGGTCAGACAGGACAGTCGCGGGTCACCTTGGGGCGCAGTGCGCAACCGGTCCAGCAGCTTGCCGGTGACCGCCGGGTCCATCAACGACCGGCCGGCGGCGACGTCGCGGACCGCCGATATGAGCGATGAGCCCGCGATCTGTTTGAGCAAATAGGCCTGGGCGCCAGCCATCACACCTGCGAACAGGGCCTCGTCGTCGTCGTACGAAGTCAAGATGAGGCAGCCGATGTCGGGGTGTCGGGACCTGATCTCTCGGCAGACGTCGATTCCGCTCCCGTCCGGCAGCCGGGCGTCCAGGATCGCGACGTCGGGGTGAACGGTGGGGATCCGTTTGAGTGCTTCGGCGATGGTGCCGGCCTCGCCGACGACGGTGATGTCTGGCGAGGTGGAGATCAGGTCGAGCAGACCCCGCCGGACCACCTCGTGGTCGTCGAGCAGGAATACGCCGATCGGGCCTACCCGGGGAGCTGGATCGACCACCACAACCTCGTTCCGCCGTCCCTGCCCGGTCCCACCACCAGCCCTCCGCCGAGCGCCTCGGCTCGGCGCTGGAGGTTGCCTAGCCCGCTGCGCCGATCGGTCCACTGACTGCCTGCGCCGTTGTCGCTGACCCCGACGCCGAGCACACCGTCGCGCACGCTCACTTCGAGGACCGCGGCACTGGCTCCGGCGTGCTTGGCCACATTCGTGAGCGCTTCCCGGACGACCGCGTCCAACTCATCGATAACGGCGGATTCCACCATGGTGTCCAGCGGACCGCTGAAGCGCACCTCCGGTTCAAAGCCGAGGAGGCCCGTCACCGACGCCACCACGTCCAGGACCGCGCTCCGCAGCCCCTGGGCCGGGGCATCGGTGGCGCGAAGTTGAAAGATCGTGGTGCGGATCTGCCGGATGGTGGCGTCCACGTCGTCTACCACACGGCTCAGCTTGGCGCCGACCTCCCCGTCGGAGACTGCGGCCACGCTCTGCACGCTGAGTCCAGCCGCGAACAGTCGTTGGATGACATGGTCGTGCAGATCACGAGCGATCCGGTCGCGGTCCTCGAGCACGGCCAGCCGCTGCTGGGTGATCCGGGCCTCCACCAGCTCCCTCGCGATCGCGGCGTGGCTGGCGAATGCTTCGGCCATCTGCAGGTCGGTGTTGGCGAAGCTGCGTCGTCCCCGAAGTCGGCCCAGGGCGATGGCTCCCTGCGGTCCGGACTCACCCGACAGCGGCACCGCCATCACCGCGCCGACGTCGACGATCTTCGCCAGGTGAACCGGGTATCGGGTCTGCTGGTCAACCGCGTCAACCCTTACGCCCCGGCCGGTACGCATGGCCAGCGCCACCAGGCTGTCGTGAGCCGGATAACGCATGCCCTGCAGTCGGTCCCGGCCCTGACCGCTGGCTACCGCGACCTGCAGCACGTCCGGCTCGGCCGCCGGCACCACCAGGCTGACCACGTCCGCGTCGGCCAGTCGCCGGACCGTGTCGACGATCAGCTGCAGCGGTTCGAACGTGGTCGCCGTACGCGAGGAGAGCAGCAGCGCGGCGGTCTCTGCTGAGGCGGCCAGCCACTCCTCACGCCGGTGGGACTCCTCGTACAGCCGAGCGTTTTCAATCGCAATGCCCGCGGTGGCCGCTAACGACTGCACCAGCTCCTCGTCCTGCGGCGTGAAAGTGCCGTCCTGACGCTCGGCCAGATAGAGGTTGCCGAACACCTCTTCGCGCGAGCGGATGGGCACGCCGAGGAAGGTATGCATCGGAGGATGCCCCGGCGGCCATCCCGTCGAACGGGGGTCATCGCTGATCTCGGTGCGCCGGATGGGCCTGGGGTCGTCGATCAGGGCGCCCAGCAGCCCGCGCCCCTTCGGCAGCTCGCCGATGGCGGCCACGGTGTCGTCGTCCATGCCGACGTGGATGAACTGCTCCAGCTGACCGTCGGCACCGATCACCCCCAGGGCGCAGTAGCGGGCGTGCACGAGGTCCCGCGCCGCCTGCACGATCCGCTTCAGCACTACGGGCAGGTTGAGTTCGCCGACGATCGCCCGGTTGGCGGCCAACAGGCGACGCAGGCGCACTTGGGCGTCGAGGACCTCGCTGGCCCGCTCGATCAGCTCGGCCATCAACAGCTCGATCGGCACCGGCCCGAGGGCGTCATCGACGTCTGCCGTGCCGACTCCAGCGGCATCGAGGGGGGCGCCCGGCGGCGGTGCAGACGAAGCCGTCACTTTTGTGACCCTATCGTTGTTGTCGCCGCCGCCTGACGTGCGTCGCGGTGACCGCGCCGGCTCCGGTCTTGTCCGCCGCTGGCTCACTCCCGCATACTGGTATGAACTGGTCTAGTGATCGGCCCAGCGCTCGGGTAGGAGATCCAGTGCAGCACGATGTCGGCTTCGGCGCCGGTCCTGTGTCTCGCGCCGAACGCCCGCTGGGCGCTGCCACCACCAAGCGTGCGCAGGTGCGCGCGATTTTGGAGCAGCTGATCGACGCCGAGCTCAATCCGGGCGACGCCATCCCGTCGGAGCGCGTGCTGGTGGTCCGACTCGGGGTCAGTCGGGTGACCGTACGGCAGGCGATCGCCGACCTGGTCGAGGCCGGTGCGCTGGAGCGGGTGCACGGCAAAGGGACCTATGTTACGGGTCCACAGGTGGACTCCCGGTTGCACTTGACCTCGTTCAGCCGCGAGATGCGCGACCGAGGGCTTCTTCCGGCCACGGTGGTGCTGTCGGCGGCGGAGGAGCCTGCCGGCGACGACGTGGCCTATGCCCTGCGGGTTCGCCCTGGACGACCCGTGATCAGGGTCGAGCGGCTGCGGACGGCCGACGGCACTCCGATGGCCCACGAGGTCGGGCACTACCCGTCGGCGCTGTTTCCCGGCCTGCTCGAGCGCGAGCTCGGGTCGCTCTATGACGTCTTCGCCAGCGAGTACGGCGTGGTGGTCACCAGCGGGGAGCAGACTGTGCGGGCCGAGTCCGCCGACGCCGGTCAGGCCCGCGTGCTGGGGATCGCCAAACGGGCGCCGCTGCTGGTGCAGGAGCGGGTGACCTATGCCGGGGACCGGGTGATCGAGCTGTCCACCTCCTGGTATCGGGCGGATCGTTACCGCATACACATGGCGATCACGCCGCGGGGAGCGCGGGAGAACTAGCCGAGCGCCCGATGACAGCGAGATCTTGAGCCAGGCGGGAGACTTTGAGCATGACCTTCACGCCGATCGAGGAGCTGGCTGTCGCCTACGACCCCTCCGAGCTCGAGCGGAAGGTGTGGCGGCGCCGACGGCTGGTGAGGTCGCGGCTGGTCAGCCTGGTCATCACCGCCGTCCTGCTGGTCGCGCTCTATGCCTGGAGGCGCGAGGACTTCACTCGGGGCTACCTCATCTTGTGTGCCGTGTTCGTCGGTCTCTCGGTGGCCTTGCTCGTCGGGGCGGTAGTGGCCCACCGGCGGGCCAGGCGGGAGCTCGCCCGGATGGGGCAGGGCACGGCGCTGCGGATCGGGCGGACCGGAGTTGAGCTGGCGGGCAGCTTTGTGCCCTGGTCGGAGGTGGCAGCGATGCGCGCGGTGACGGGCCGCTGGGGGCGCCACGAGCGGCTGCAGCTGACGCGGACCGGCGGTGAGCCGCTCGAGGTGCCGCTCAACCAGATGTCGGTCCGCCCGGCGACGCTGGACCTGACCGCGCGCGCCTATTCCGCCGGTCGGCACGGGGTGGACCTCGCTGCATTGGATGCCTAGCTGTCCTCGAAGCTTGACTTCCTGTCGCCTGCCTAGCCGGTTCGCGTTCCGACGCGGGGCAGGTTCGACTGCCGAGCTCGCAGGGTGCGCTGCAACGTGTCGGCACGCTCGCGGATGCGCTGGTTGACCAGCGGCGAGACCCCTGGATCGGCCACGGCCTCGATCAGCCGGGCCGCGTACGCCTCGTCCGAGGCGGCCCGAGGGAACATCGAGCCGACCACCGCTAGGGCCCACTGCATGCCCGAGCCGGTGATGCCCGGCAGCCCTTCGACGTAGCGGTCGAGGTAGGGCTGCACCAGTTCCTCCTGGCCGCGGCGCCAAAAGGCGGTGCCCAGTCGCGGCATCTGGTCGACCGGGATCTTGCGTTGGTCAAAGGTCAGCTCCCAGGCCCGACGCTTGGCTTCCGCATCGGGCTGGGCACCGCGCACCGCCTCTGCGCTGGCCCAGGCCTCAGGATTGGGATCGTCGCGCAGCAGCTGCTGCAACTCGCCCTCATCCAGCTGGTCGAGCTCGGCCAGCCGGGTCTGGCGCCGCCAGCGAAGATCAGCCGTGTCTGCCCGCTCGGCCAGCTCGTCGAGCTGAGCGGTGGTGGTGGCACTGCGAGCCAGAGCCCGAAGCGCGGGAAGACGACGGGTGGAGTGCTCGGCCAGTTCGATGGCCACCTCGGCAAGGTCGGTCAGCAACCCCTCCCGCTGCCCTGCCGGCGACCAGTAGTCGGCGACGTCAACCGCCAGCTGCAGCAGTGGCTCCACCACGCTGTCGGCCGTCTCGCGAGGCAGCACGCCCTGCACACAGGCCAGGAAGTCGGCTGGGGCCAGCTCGCTGTTGACCAGCAGGTCGCGGGCGGCGGCCACCACCAGCGTGCGGCTCAGCGGCGTGGGCAGGCGGGCACCATGCTGCAGCAGCAGCGCGAGTGTGGACTCGTCGGGGTGCACGGAGGCAAAGGTCAGGTCGTCGTCGTTCACCAACACCAGGGCGGACGCCTCCACCGACCCCAGCTCGGTCACCTCACCCGCGACCCGCACCTCGATGCTGTCCAGCCGGGGCAGCGGGTCGGGGGAGTCCACGGCGGTGGTGACGTCGTAGACGCCGACGTTGAGCCGGTGCGGCAAGGCCGGTCGGCCGCCGACGCCGTGGGCGTGCAGCTGCAGCCCGGAGTTCCCTCGCTGCAGCGTGAGCCGGTCCGTGCCCGAGGTGCCCAGCCAGCCCTGCACCCAGTCGGTCAGGTCGCGTCCGCTCTGCTGCTCGATCTCGGCGACCAGATCGTCCAAGGTGGTGTTCTGCCAGGCATAGCGGCGGAAGTAACCCCCCAGCGCCGCCACGAAGTGCTGCTCGCCGACATAGGCGACCAGCTGCTTCAGCACCGCGGCCCCCTTCATGTAGGTGATCGCGTCGAAGCTGGCCGCGGCTACGGCCGTGTCGGGAATGACCTGGCGGATCGGGTGTGTCGTCGGGGCCTGGTCAGCTGCGTAGGCCCGCAGCTTGTCGCTGGCCAACATGCCGGCCCAGACGTCGGTGAACTCGGTCGCGGCCGTGGCGCTCCAGGCGCACGCCCATTCCGCGAAGGACTCGTTCAACCAGAGGTCATCCCACCACACCATCGTGACGAGGTCGCCGAACCACATGTGCGCCATCTCGTGCAGCAGGACCACGGCGCGGAGCTCGCGTTCGGCGTACGACGGGGTCTCGCGGTAGACGAAGGTGTCGGAGTAGGTGACGCAGCCGTAGTTCTCCATCGCGCCGCCCATCTCGGGCACGAACACCTGGTCGTAGCGGGTTTGCGGAAACGCGAAGTCGAACTGCTCACCGTAGAAGCGCAGGCCACGCTCGGTCAGGTCGAACAGCTCCTCGGCGTCTCGGGCCAGGCAGTCGGCCAGCGACCGGCGGGCGTAGAGCCCGAGGTCGTAGCCGGCTCTGCTGCTGTGCAGCTGGGCGAACGGGCCGGCGTTGAACACCACCACGTACGTCGACAGCCGCGGCGTGTCCGCGAAGCGCCAGCGCCGCGCGTCCCCGGCCGGCGTCACCTCGGCCACGTCGGAGTTGCTCAGTGCCGTCCAGTCGCCGGGAGCCGTCACCGAGATGGCGAACACCGCCTTGAGATCGGGCTGGTCGAAGCAGGCGAACGCCACCCGGGCGTCGTCGGGCTCAAAGCTGGACCAGATGTAGACGGCTCCGTCGGCAGGGTCTACCGCACGGTGCACCCCACGCCCGATGCCGGTTTCCCGCTGCACAGACCGCACCGACAGTACGTTGTCGGGCTGCAGGCCGACCAAGGCGAGCCGACCGTCCGGTGGCCAGCCGGTCGGCAGTGACACGCCGTTCAGGCTGGCCTCCTCGATCTCGCCGAGGCACTCCACGAAGGTGGCGGCGCCAGGCTCGGAGCAGCTGAACGTGATCACCGAATCGGTGCGGAGTTCGTCGCCGTCTACCAGTCCGGTGAGGTCGAAGTCCAGATCGTAGCGATGCACCTCGAGCAGGGCGGCCCGGGCCCGCGCCTCTTGCTGGGTCAGGCTGAGCGACTCCGCCATGAGTTCTCCTTACCGCTGTCGGGGCAGGTGCCCCTCGACGTTAGGGTCTGGGTCACGGCCTGTCCATCGACAGAGCCAAGTCCGGGATGGACGCGTTGGCCGCCCGGCGTCCGGGTTTGGCAGACTGACCCAGTCAGCTCGCCGAACACCAGTCGAACAGGAACAGACATGCCAATCGCCACTCCCGAGGTGTACGCCGAGATGATCGACTCGGCCCAGAGGGGGTCGTTCGCCTATCCTGACATAAAGGTCAGCTCCACGCAGACGCTCAACGCGGCTCTTCAGCCGTTCGCCGAGGCGGGCTCGGACGGCATCGTGCAGATCTCCACCGGCGGTGCCGAGTATGCCTCCGGGCCGACGGTCAAGAACATGGTGACGGGAGCTGTGGCGCTGGCCACGTATGCCCACGAGGTCGCAGGCGGCTATCCGGTCAACATCGCGCTGCACACCGACCACTGCCCGAAGGAGAAGCTGGACTCCTACGTACGACCGCTGGTGGCGATCTCGGCGGAGCGGGTGAGCCGGGGTGAGCATCCGCTCTTCCAGTCCCACATGTGGGACGGCTCGGCGGTGCCGGTGGAGGAGAACCTGTCCATCGCTGAGGAGCTGCTGGGGCTGACGTCGGCGGCGAGGATCATCCTCGAGATCGAGGTGGGCGTGGTTGGTGGCGAGGAGGACGGCGTCGCCCACGAGATCAACGACAAGCTGTACACCACTGTGGAGGACGGCCTGCGGACCATCGAGGTGCTGGGCGCAGGCGAGAAGGGTCGCTACATCACCGCGTTGACCTTCGGCAACGTGCACGGGGTCTACAAGCCCGGCTCGGTGAAGCTCAGGCCCGAGGTGCTGAAGAACATCCAGGATGAGGTGGGCGCCAAGATCGGCAAGGACAAGCCGTTCGACCTGGTCTTCCACGGCGGCTCGGGCTCTACCCTGGAGGAGATCCGAGCCTCGCTGGACTACGGCGTGATCAAGATGAACATCGACACAGACACCCAGTACGCCTTCACCAGGCCGGTCGCCAGCCACATGTTCGCCAACTACGACGGCGTGCTGAAGGTGGACGGAGAGGTGGGCAACAAGAAGGCCTACGACCCGCGCGCCTGGGGCAAGCTGGCTGAGGCCGGCATGGCCTCTCGCGTGGTTGAGGCCTGCGAGAACCTGCGCAGCAGCGGCACCACGCTCAAGGCCTAGCCTGCTGGCCGGGCCCGTCGATGAGCTTCGACGGGCTCGGGCCGCGCGCCCTATCCTCATCGGGTGACCGACCCGTTCACTCGGCCCGTACCGCTCAGCAGGGTGTGGTCCGGCGGCGAGATCATCGCCGAAGACGTTCAGGGTGACGACCTGGCTGACGTGGTGAACCTGCACGCCGGAGCGGCGGCTTGGTGGGTGCTGCCGCGTCAGGGCGACCGGCCCAGCGCCTTGCTGCACCAGGCCGCGCGCGCCCTCGACCTCGACGAGCTCGCCATCGGAGACCTGATCGCGGAGGATCGACGGGTCAAGTTCGAAGAGCTCAGCCAGGCCCGGCTGGTGACCACCAACGCAGTCACCCTGGATCATCAGACGGTCGAGCTGACCGTGCGTCCACTCGCGATGATCGTCACCGACCGGGCGTTCATCTGCCTGGTGGACGCGATGCCGACCGCGACCGGAACGGACTCCGGTGTGGACCCGGCTCGGCTGCTGGTGGGCGCCACCGAGCAACTCGCCCACAGCGGCGTCGAGGGCGCGATGCAGGTGGTGGTCGGCGCGGTGATCAGCGGCTACGACGCCGTGGTCGAGTGGCTGGAGGACGCGACCGATGAACTGGCCGACAGCTTGTTCGAGCAGCGTCCGTTGAGCAAGGACGAGCAGCTCCGAGCGTTCAAGCTCCGAGCGGCCCTGACGCAGCTGCGCCGACTGACCGAACCCATGCGGGAAGTGCTGGCGGAGCTGGCCGACAGTCAGCCCGACGACAGTCCCGCCGCCCGCCAGTGGACCCTGCTGGGTGAACACCACCAGCGGGTCGCCAATGCCGCCAACGCTCTGGGCGAGGCTTTGGTGTCGATCCTCGACACCAGCCTGGCGCTGGCGGGCGCGCGGACGAACGAGGTGATGAGGTCGCTGACCGGGTGGGCTGCCATCATCGCCGTACCCACCCTGATCACCGGCTTCGCCGGTCAGAACGTTGCCTTCCCACTGACCGGCAGCTGGCTCGGCTTCTGGTGCTACCTGGCGCTGATGGTGCTGTCCTGCGTGCTGCTGTTCGTCTGGTTCCGGCGCAAGGGCTGGGTCTGAGCGGCCGTACGGTTCGGACCACAAGACGGCCCTACCCTGGTGCCATGAACCGGCCGCAGCTGCCCCGCGGAAGCGTCCGCCGCTGGTCAGCCCAGGTAGGAGCGAGCCAGTCCAAGATCGTTGACCTGCTGGTCGAGAACGTGCTCAACGTGCTGGCCGTCGCCGCCGCCGTCCTGCTGCTCGCCGGCGGCCCGACCGGGCTGCAGGTGGTCGGCGCAGGCCTGGGCGTGGCGGCCCTGGCGCTGGTGGGGTGGCTGCTGCGGCGACTCTCGGCTCGGCAGGAGAGCCTGCTCTTCGGCTACGCCGGCCCACGGCTGGTGCTGCTGGTCGCTGTCGCCGCTGGGCTGCTCCTTCGGCGGCCGGACTCAGCTGGCTGGGTGTGGTCGGCCACCGGGATCGCCATCCTCGGGGTGCTGACGGAGCCCACGATCCGGGTCCTGCTGACCAAGACCGAGCAGGTGGCGGTCAACCTGCCGGGCGTTCGCGCCATCCCCGGTCCGCCGTTCTCACCCCACCTGCTGGCTGCGGTGACGCTCGGGGAGGTCATCGTCGGGGCCGCGCTCGCCGCGCTGGCGGCGCCTGGATGGGCGTACCTGCTGGCGGTGCTGGTGGGTGCCACCTGCACCCTGGCGATGCTCGCCCACGCGGCGCGGGCTAACGTGATCAGCGGCCGGTCCTCGGCTGGGCTGAGGGCCGCCCTGCAGTCGTATGCTCCGGAGTTCGCGGTCTACTACGGTGGCACGCACGGCGCCCGCTACCAGCTCGGGATGTGGCTGCCCTACCTGGAGCGGCTCGAGCGGCCCTTCGTGGTGATCACCCGCAACGCCGAGACCGTGTCGGTGATCACCGAGCTCACCGGCGCTCCGGTGGTGGTGCCCAAGCTGCAAAGCGTCTCGGGCGACCTCGACCAGGTGGTGGTGCCGTCGCTGAAGGCGGCGTTCTACGTCCAGGGCAACACCTCCAACCTGACCTTCCAGCGCTACCGGCAGCTGACGCACATCTGGCTCAACCACGGTGACTCCGACAAGGCGGCCAACTTCAGCGCCCGGCACGCCACCTACGACCGGATCTTCGTCTCAGGCCAGCAAGGAGTGGAGCGCTACGCCGCTCACGGGGTGAGTGTGCCGAAGGAGAAGTTCGCTCTCGTCGGCCGGCCGCAGATCGAGCGGATCGAGGTGCGCGACGAGCCGCTGCCCGCGGGCGCCCCCCGTACGGTGCTCTACGCGCCTACCTGGCGCGGCGGTCGACCCAGCACTGACTACTCCTCCCTCGGGCTGGGGGACGCGATCGTGGCGGCCCTGCTCGAGCGAGCTGACACAGTGGTCTTTCGGCCGCATCCGCTGAGCTATACCGACCCGCACGACGTAGGCCTCATCCGCCAGATCCAGCAGCGGCTGAAGAACGACACCAGGTCCACCGGTCGCTCCCACGTCTGGGGTGAGCAGGCCGAGCAGAAGTGGGACATCACGGCCTGCATCAACTTCTCCGACGCTCTGGTCACCGACGTCTCGTCGGTCGCGTCGGACTACCTGGCCTCGGGTAAGCCGTTCGCCATGGTGGCCATCCGGGCCAAGGGCCGCAAGTTCGGCCAGCAGTTTCCGATGGCTCGGGTGGCGTACGTGATCGAGAAGGACCTGTCCACGCTGGACTCGGCTCTGGACCAGCTGCACGGCGCCGACCCGCTGGCTCCCGAGCGGCGCGCCTACCGGCGGCACTGCCTCGGGGACCACTTGGGGCCGGCGGCGGCCGAGGAGTTCCTGCGGGTGGCCGGGGCGATCGTGGCCGGCAGCGCCCCAGCGCAGGACGCCGCTCCGGCTGGGCGCCGCCCGTGAGCCCCCCTGCCGACCGATTCGCCATCACGCCCGGCGGCAGGGTGCACGAAAACTCACCCGCATGGCTCGCATCGGGGCCAGATCGCTCTCATCGGGCACACCCGGGTGAGTTTGCGTGCAGGGGGACCGCCGACCGGTTCGGCGAGCCGTGACCGGCCCCCCGACGAGGCGCTACCGGGCGGCGGTGGCGGTGTATGCGCTGCTGCGCCGCGACGACGGCCACCTCCTGCTGCTGCGGCGAGCCGGCTCGGGCTTCCACGACGGTGAGCTGAGCCTGCCGGCAGGGCACGTCGACGAGGGCGAGGACGCTCTCAGCGCCGTGATCAGGGAGGTCGCCGAGGAGCTCCGAGTTCGCATCCAGCCGACGGACTGTGCGTTGGCACTCACGGGGCACTCGGCACCGGAGCGGCCCGGTGACGATGCCTACGTCGACCTGTTCTTCACCGTTCAGCGATGGTCCGGAGAGCCGGTCATCGGCGAGCCGGAGACCTGCTCGGAACTGGTCTGGGTCCCTGAGCATGACCTGCCCGGCGACGTGGTGCCCTACGTGGCCGACGCGGTCCAGGCGATCATCGGCCCCACCGACGTCCGACTGCTGAGGTGGCACTGGCCCGGCGGCGCCTGACGGCTCAGGCCGTCGGCAGCTCGACCTCGAGCACGATCGGCGCGTGATCCGACGGCAGCTTGCCCTTGCGCGCCTCCCGGTCCACATAAGCGTCCACCGGCCGGACGGCTTCGGTGGCCAGCACCAGGTCGATCCGCATCCCGAGGTCCTTGTGGAACATGCCGGCCCGATAGTCCCAGTAGGTGAACGCTCGGTCGCCCTTGCCCGGGCGCGCCGGCAGGTCGGTCAGCCCCCAGTCGATCAGTGCAGAGATGGCGTCCCGCTCGGGGGCGCTGACGTGGGTCGAGGCGGCGAAGGCGGCCATGTCCCAGACGTCGGAGTCGCGTGGGGCCACGTTGAAGTCGCCCATGATCACCATCGGGTCCGCCGGGTCGTAAGCAGCCAAGCTGGCACGCAGCTCGGCCAGCCATTCCAGCTTGTAGAGGTAGTGCGGGTCGTCCAACGAGCGTCCGTTCGGTACGTAGACGCTGGTGACCCGCAGCCCGTCGCAGACCGCGCTGGCGTACCGCGGCTCCGGATAGTCCGCGAGCTGCGCCGAGACCGGCTCCAGCCCCACCCGGGACACGATCGCCACTCCGTTCCAACGCCCGTCGCCGACGTGCATCGCCTGATAACCAAGTTTGCCGAGCTCGGCATACGGGAACGCGTCGTCGGCGCACTTGGTCTCCTGCAGCGCCACCACGTCGGGTGAGCGCTGCTCCAACCAGCCGAGCAACCGGGGCAGCCGGGCTCCGACCGAGTTCACGTTCCAGGTGGCGATCAACACCCGACCATCCTCTCCACAGCACAACTGGGGCGTGCGCCGGGCGGTGCTGGGGCGTCAGCCGCCCGGTTTCGCCAGGGCCCCTAAGTTGGGGGGGTGGACGCACCCGATCCCGTCCTGGACAGCCTGCGCCGTGCCGTCGCCGCTCAGCCGGACGACGTCGCGCTCCGGCTGCATCTGGCCGCCCTGCTGCTTTCGGCCGGCCGAACCGACGAGGCGGTCGCGGCCTGCGCGGTCGCTCTCCAGCAGGAGCCCGGCCATTCGGGCGCTCGGGAGCTGATGGCTCGAGCGATGAGCACGCCGCTGCCGATCGACGCCGGATCCGAGTCGAGGCCACCAACCGCGGGCTCTGGCGAGGAGATCGACTGGGTCGCCCTGGACGCCGAGTTCGGCGATGTCGCGGAGCCGATGTTCGTCGCCGCGGACAAAGACCCCGCGGCCGCCGCCTGGAGGACCGAGCAGGCGGAGGTGACCTTGCGCGACGTCGGCGGCATGTCGCAGGTGAAGGAGCGGCTGGAGGCGGCGTTCCTGGCCCCGTTGCGCAATCCCGGCCTGCGAGAGCTCTACGGCAAACGGCTGGGCGGCGGCATGTTGCTCTGGGGGCCTCCCGGCTGCGGCAAGACGTTCCTGGCCCGCGCAGTGGCCGGCGAGATGGGGGCGCGCTTCATCTCGGTCGGACTGACCGACGTGCTCGACATGTACGTCGGCAGCAGCGAGCGCAACCTGCACGAGCTGTTCGAGCTGGCCCGCCGGGAGGCCCCGGTGGTGGTGTTCCTGGACGAGATCGACGCCCTGGGGCAGAAGCGGTCGCTGCACCGCTCGTCCGGCATGCGCGGGCAGGTCAACCAGCTGCTGACGGAGCTGGACGGGGTGGACAGCGCCAACGACGGAGTCTTCGTGCTGGCGGCCACGAACCAGCCCTGGGACGTGGACCCGGCCCTGCGTCGACCGGGCCGGCTGGACCGAATGCTGCTGGTGCTGCCGCCGGACCGTGGGGCACGTGAGGCGATCTTCCGCTACCACCTGCGGCACCGCCCGGTGGCCGGCATCGACCTCGGTCGACTGGCCAAGCTGACCGAAGGCTACTCCGGCGCGGACATCGCCCACATCTGCGAAACCGCGTCCGAACGCGCCCTGCTTGACAGTGTGCGCACCGGTGAGGCCCGGCTGATCAGCATGGTCGACGTACAACGGGCCGCGGCGGAGGTGCGTCCCTCGACGGGACCGTGGTTCGACAGCGCGCGCAATACCGTGCTGTTTGCCAGCGACGAGGACACCTACGGTGAGCTGCGCACCTACATGAGAAGAACCAGGCGGTTGTGATCGCCGGGGCAGCGGCCGAGGATTCGCTGGCGCGGATCGAGATGCTGATCGCCATCGGACGCTACCAGGACGCACTGGCTCAGCTGGCGTTGGTCATCCGCGATCACCCCGACCACTGCTACGCCCTCTGCCTGCGGGCGCAAGCGCAGCTGCAGCTCGACCGCCCCGAGCTGGCGCGACTCGCGGCCGAGGCGGCGATGCGATCGGACCCGACGGCGGAGTGGCCGGTGCGGCTGCTGTCCATCGCTGTCCGCGAGCTGGGGGACCCCACCCGCGCGGTCGAGCTGGCCACGGTCTCGGTCCGGATGGAGCCTGACCTGTGGGAGCCGCGCGCCGTCTTGGCCATCGCGCTGTCGGAGAGCGGCACGTCGTCGAAGAACGCCGGCAGCCGGCAGCGCGCCCGCCGGGTGGCGCACTCGGCGGTCCGGATTGCGCCGGACGAGCCGCAGCCGTACTTCGTCGTCGGCCTGGTCGCCGACCGGATGGGCCGTTATTCCGACGCAGAGGCGGCCTATCGACAGGCCCTGAGACTCGACCCGCAGCATGCGGCGGCCCGCAACAACCTAAGCGTCATCTTGTCCCGGCGCCGCGACTACATCGGGGCGGCCAGAGGTTTCACCGAGGCCGCGGCCGGCGACTCGCGACTGGTGATCGCCCGCCGCAACGTCGACTACGTGGTGATCCGGCTGGTGATGCGGGCGCAGCTGGTGGTGCTGGCGGCCACTTTCGGCGCGCTGGCCGGGCCGCAGCTGCTGGGCGTGCCCAGCCACTGGGTGTCTTTTGTGGCCGCGGTCACCGGCGTGCTGGTGATCGTCTGGTCGGTGGTCCGCTTCGTCCGGGCCACGCCACGGCGGTTGCACCGCTACCTCGCGACGATGCCGGGCCGCGACCGGCTGGCCTCAGCCTGGGTGACTTTGCTCTGCGTCAGCATGCTGGTGCTCTGCGTGGCCTCGGCAATGTCGGGGCGTGCTCGCTGGCTCGGCAATCTCGTGGCCTGTTTGGCTCTGGCCATCGCCCTGGTGCTCAACTATCTGCGAGCGACCCGGCGGCGCGACCGTCCAGACCGTACGCGGTCCTGACAGGAGCGCGACGCGCCACGGCTCTCGCCTTGGACCCGCCGCCGGTGTGGCAGCGGGCAAGACGGGAGCCGCTCGCGTCTGGGGGGCAGCGTCAAGGCCGCCGCCGCACCAGCCTTACCGGCGAAGCACTTGGACGCAGGACGGACGGGGCACACCGAAGGAGCCGTTCGGCCCTGCCGTGCCCTGTTTCAGCTTGTCCGGCCACAGCGAGTGCTGGTCGTTCCACTCGCCCTCCTCGCCCGGGTGCTGGGCCATCACGAACACTGACCCGTCCCGGTCGTGGATCACGGGACCGGTGCACTCCGCCTCGTTCGGCACGGCCAGGAACTGCACGAGGTGACCCCGCTCCTTGCCCTCCAGCGGCACCCGGAACAAGCCGTCTGCCTGTTGAATGGTGCCGTTTGCCCCGTCGGTGGAGATCCACAGGTTGCCCTTGGAGTCGAAGGCCAGATTGTCCGGGCAGGCGATCGGCGCCACCGGGCCGTCCCAGCCACCGAAGTAGGTGCCCGCCTCGTCCGGCTTGCCACACACCAAAAAGAGGTTCCACGCAAACGACGTGGCCCCGGCCTTGTTCTGGTGCTCGGTGATCTCGATGATGTGGCCGTTCTTGTTCTCCGGCCGTGGGTTGGCCGCGTCCGGCCCCGGCTTCCCAGGCTTGCCCCGGTCGGTGTTGTTGGTGCAGGGGACATAGATCTTGCCGGTGCGTGGGTTCGGCTGGACGTCCTCGGGGCGGTCCATCGGCGTGGCCCCGAGCTTGTCGGCCGCCAGCCGGGTGAAGACGAGCACCTCGTCGGTGGTCATGCCTGGGACGACCGACTTGCCGTCCTGGGTGATCGGCAGCCAGACGCCGCGACCGAGGTTGTCGTTGGTGGGCTTCTGGACGCCGGAGAACTTGGCCACATAGAGGTCACCCTCAGTGAGCAGCGTCTTGTTGTGCCGGCGAGCGGCGGCCGAGGAGCCTTTGCGGAACTTCCTCTTCGCCACGAACTTGTACAGGTAGTCGAACCGCTCGTCATCGCCCATGTAAGCCGAGACTGTGCCGTCCTCGTCCACCCGCAGGTTGGCGCCTTCGTGCTTGAAGCGGCCCATGGCGGTGTGCTTGCGCGGCACCGAGGTGGGATCGCTGGGGTCGACCTCGACGATGTAGCCGAAGCGGTGCGGCTCGTTGGCGAAGTCTTTCGTGGTGGCGTTGAAGCGGGGGTCGATCTTCTCCCAGCCGTAGCTGCTGGGCTTGCTGGTCAGGCCATAGCGCTTGTTGCCCGGGGTGTCATCGGTGGCCACGAAATAGCCATTGAAGTTCTCCTCGCCCGACAAGATGGTGCCCCATGGGGTGGTGCCGCCGGCGCAGTTGCCGAAGGTCCCGAGAACCCGGCGCCCGGTGGGGTCGGCGGCGGTCTTGACCAGGTCGCTGCCGGCGGCCGGCCCGGTGAGCTGGAATAGCGTGTTGGCCGTGATGCGGCGGTTGCGGCGGCCACCACGGATGTAGTGCCACGCCTTGCCGCGCCCGGCGCGCTCCAGCTCGACCACGCTCATGCCGTGGGCCGCCATCAACGTACGCAGCACCTCGGCCTCTTGTGCCGCATTCTGAGTCGGGGGGAACATGATGTTGCGGTTGGTGTACTCGTGGTTGCAGACCAGCACCGCCCGGCGGGTGCTCCGGCGGTTGACCAGGATGTCGAGGTAGTCGCCGTTGTAGCCGAACTGCTCTTCCTGGGCCTCGGCGTTGGGAGCCAGCGGGTTGAACCGCGGCGAGGTGTGGAACAGCGGGTCACCCCAGCGCAGGATGATGTGGCTCTGGAAGCCGCGGGGCACCGTCATGGCGTCCTTGGACTGGCCGTCCTCGCTCGCGGGGACGGGGTTGATCGGGGTGAACCGCAGAGCCGTATCGGCGCCGCCGCCGAACGCAGCCGGAGCCGCGGCGGCATGCTCGAGAGTCGCCGCGGGAAGTGCCGCCGTGACGGCCAACGCCGTGCCGCCGAGCAGCACGTTGCGCCGGCTCAGCTGGGCGCTGGCGATTTCGCGGAAGGTAGGCTCGGTGCTCTGGTTCGGCACTGGGGCATCGCACGCGCTGTCGCACTTGAAGTGGCAGGTGACGGCACTTCGACTGCCGTGGGTCTTGCCCAGCATGGGCAGCATTGTCATGGGATCTCCCTTGGTGAGGTGGCACCGGTCTGGGCCTCACCCTGCTGATGCTAGGTGAACTGCGGGTGCCTCGCACGCGCCCAGCAGGTGAATAAGCGCCGCGCGAGACAGTTACCTTCTCAATGAACAATTATGTCAAAAATCGCCACACATGGTGGAGGAAAAGTCCCTTCAACAGGCTGTCGCTGACAGGTTTATGCTGCGCCGCTCCTCTCGCGCTGATGACAGGGCATGGTTAACGTTTTGCTTTGAAAAGAAACGTCTGACCGACACCTCAATGTTGCCTGGGGCCGATTGCATTCCGCGAAGGAGTTGCTGCGGCCCGCGGTGACGAATTGACCGGAGACAAACGTGCGAATGCGAATTCTAACTGCGTGCCTGACCGCCGCGGCTGTCGGCGCCACCCTCCTGCCCGGACTGCCGGCCGCCGCGGCGCCAGCGGCACCCGCGGCGGCGCCAACGCCCGCCTCGCTGACCAGGATCCACCCCGTACGCGCGGGCGTGACCACGCCGGTGCTGCTGAAGCGCGCCACCCTGTCGGCGGACTTCCAAGCTGAAGGGCCGCCCTCGGGAGCGCTGGCGACGCCGGCCAATGGTCGCCAAGGACCCTTCCCCGGCCAGGTCATTCCGGGATTCTCTGCGGTCATCTCCAACCGAGACGGCACCTTCTGGGCGATGCCTGATAACGGCTTCGGTGCCAAGACCAATTCCGCCGACTTTCTGTTGCGGCTCTACCTGGTAAAGCCCGACTGGGAAACCGCCGGTGGCGGTGCTGGCAAAATCGAGATTCTCCGCTATATCTCGCTGCACGACCCTGATCGCCACATCTCGTTCAATCTGGTCAACGGTGCCACTGCCGAGCGACTGCTGACCGGCGCCGACCTCGACATCGAGTCGGTCGTGCGCGCCAAGGACGGCAGCTTCTGGATCGGCGACGAGTTCGGGCCGTTCCTGATCCACGTCAGCCCGACCGGACGGGTGCTGTCGTCACCCGTCGGCCTGCCTGGCGTGAAGTCGCCGCAGAACCCGACGTTGGCCGCCGGTGAGGCTCCGACGCTGCCGCAGAGCCGTGGCTTCGAGGCCCTGGCCGCGGCGAGGAACGGACGGCACCTGTACGCCATCGTCGAAGGCGCGCTCGTCAACGAGCCGGACAAGCGGCGCCGCGAGATCCACGAGTTCGACGTACGCCGAAACCGCTACACCGGCCGCACCTGGGCCTATCAGACCGACGAGGCCCGCAACGTGGTCGGCGACGCGTACCTGGTGGCGGCAGGACAGCTGCTGGTGGTCGAGCGCGACGACTTCGAAGGCGCCGAAGCGGTCACCAAGCGGGTCTACCGCGTCAACCTGCGCCGGCGCGACGCCGAGGGGTTCGTCACCAAGAGGCTGGTGGTGGACCTGCTGAAGATCGCGAACCCGAGCGGGATCGGAATGGCGGCTTCGCCCGGTGCGTACGGCGTTGACCGTGCGTTCTCCTTCCCCTTCCAGTCGGTCGAGACTGTCGTTCCGCTGGGGGACAACAAGTTGTTGATCGCCAACGACAACAACTATCCGGGCAACGACGGGCGCTATCGGGGCAGGCCGGACGACACCGAAATGATCGTCATCGACCTGCGGAAGCTGACTGCCAGTGAGGCTCGCGCCACCGTGATCGCCCACCGGGGCGCCAGCAGTTATCGTCCCGAGCACACGCTGGCCGCCTACGCGTTGGCCATTCGGCAGTGTGCTGACTACATCGAGCCGGATGTGGTTTCCACCAAGGACGGCGTGCTCGTGGCCCGGCACGAAAACGAGATCAGCGGCACCACTGACGTCTCGACGCGGACCGAGTTTGCGAGCCGCCGGACCACCAAGGTCATCGACGCCATTCCCACCACCGGTTGGTTCACCGAGGACTTCACCCTGGCCGAGCTGAAGACCCTGCGCGCCGTCGAGCGTCTGCCCCAGCTCCGCCCACAGAACAAGGCTTTCGACGGTCTCTATGAGGTGCCGACGTTGGACGAGGTGGCTGACCTCGCCCGCCACTCACGGACGTGCGCCGGTCGGCAGGTGGGGATCTACCCCGAGACCAAGCACCCGACCTACTTCAGCTCGATCGACCTGCCGATGGAGCATCGGCTGCTGTCCGTGCTGAGGTCCGACGGCTTTGGCCGCCGGAGTGACCCGGTCGTGATCCAGAGCTTCGAGACCAGCAACCTCAAGTGGCTCAACCGCCGTACCAACATCCGGCTCGCCCAGCTGGTCAACTGCACGGGCGCGCCGTACGACCTGGTCGCTGCGGGTGATCCGCGCACCTATGCCGACCTGGTGACCCGGGCCGGGCTGCGCCGGATGAGCCGCTACGCCGACAGCCTGGGCGCCTGCAAGGACGTGCTCATTCCGCGCGACTCGGCAGGCAGGCTGCTTGCGCCCACGGAGGTGATTGACGACGCCCACCGAGCCGGGATGAGCGTGGTGGCGTGGACGTTCCGGCGGGAGAACACCTTCTTGCCGTTGCAGTTCCGCAGGGGCACCGACCCGGCCGCTCCTGGTGACCTGTACGGCGAGATCGCAGTCTTCTTGACCGCCGGCATCGACGGGCTGTTCAGTGATAACCCCGACATTGCCGCCCAGGCCGCCCGCGGGGAAGGCGAAGTGCTGGCTTGAGCCTGGCTCAGCCGAGCCGCCTCACCCCAGGTGAGGCGGCTCGGTTGTGGCTACATTTGGCCCGTGACTCAACATGCCGCGCACCAGAACCTGCTGGCCTCCTCGGGTGCCGGGCCGGCCCCGACCCTGCTGCCTCCCGATCCGGCAGCCGCGGAGCTGGCAGAGGACACCGCGGAGCTGGCAGAGGACACCGCGGAACTGGCAGAGGACACCGCGGAGCGCGTCCTCGACGTGGTTGCGGCCAACCCCACCTCCAGCCTGTGCTGGGCGCTGCTGGCCGAGCGGTCGTTGGCTCTGGGGAGCCGCGAGGGAGATGTCGCGGCCTACGCCTACGCCCGTACCGGCTATCACCGGGGGCTCGACCTGCTGCGCCGCTCCGGGTGGAAGGGCGCCGGCCCGATCCCTTGGGAGCACGCTCCCAACCGCGGCTTCCTACGGGCGCTCTGGGCCTTGACCGAGGCAGCCGGTCGGATCGGCGACACGGTCGAGCAGGAGCGTTGCGCCCAGTTCCTGCGGGACTCCTCCGAGACCGCGTACGCGCAGCTGGCCGCGGAGCCTACCGTGTGAATGGCCGCCGGCTCGGCTTCAGTGGCTAGAGTGAGGTCGCAAGAGTCCCGCCAGCCTGGCGCTGGGGGACTTCACGTGTTTCCGAGAGGCGGCGATCGGCTTGCCGGGCATTGTTGTGGTGGGTGCGCAGTGGGGTGATGAGGGGAAGGGCAAGGCGACCGACCAGCTTGGCGACGGCGTGGACTACTGCGTGCGCTATTCGGGCGGCAACAACGCCGGGCACACCCTGGTCGTCAACGGAGAGCGTTACGCCCTGCACCTGCTTCCTTCGGGGATTCTGAATCCACGCTGCGTGCCGGTGATCGGCAACGGCGTGGTGGTGGACCTCGACGTGCTGTTCCAGGAAGTCGAAGGGCTGGCGGCCCGAAATGTCGATGCATCGCACTTCCTGGTTTCGGCCAACGCCCACATCATCACCTCCTATCACCAGGTGATCGACAAGGTCACCGAACGGTTCCTGGGCAAGGCCAAAATCGGCACCACCGGCCGCGGCGTCGGCCCGGCCTACTCCGACAAGGTGAACCGGATCGGCATCCGCATCCAGGACCTCTTTGACGAGTCGATTCTGCGGCAGAAGGTGGAGGCCGCCCTGGACCAGAAGAACCACCTGCTGGTCAAGGTCTACAACCGTCGAGCGCTCGACCCGGTCCAGGTCACCGAGCACCTGCTGTCTCACGCCGAGCGCATCCGACCGCACGTGGCCGACGTCAGCCGGGTGCTCAACGATGCGCTCGACCGCGACCAGGTGGTGCTCTTCGAGGGCGCGCAGGCCCACCACCTCGACGTCGATCACGGCACCTACCCCTACGTCACCTCGTCTAACCCCATCGCCGCCGGCGCCTGCGTGGGCGCAGGAGTGGGACCTACCCGGATCGACCGGGTGGTGGGCATCGCCAAGGCTTACACCACCCGGGTGGGGGAGGGTCCGATGCCGACTGAGCTGCTGGACGACGACGGCGAGCGGCTGCGTACCGTGGGCGCGGAGTTCGGCACCACCACCGGACGGAAGCGCCGCTGCGGCTGGTTCGACGCCGTGGTCGTGGAGGCGGCCACCAAGGCCAATGCCTTCACTGACATCTTCTTGACCAAGCTGGACATCCTCACCGGCTGGGAGAAGATTCCGGTTTGCGTCGCCTACGAGGTCAACGGTGTTCGCCACGACCAGATGCCGCTGTCCCAGAGCGACTTTCACCACGCCAAGCCGGTCTATGAGGAACTCGACGGTTGGACCGAGGACATCTCCGGCTGCCGCGACTTCGACGACCTGCCCAAGAACACCCAGGCGTACGTGAACCGGCTCGAGAAGCTGGTCGGGTGCCGGATCAGCGGCATCGGGGTTGGCCCCAGCCGCGAGCAGTCGATCGCACTGCACGACCTGCTTTAGCGCGAGGTGCCTTCCCGCGCAGCGCCTGTGCTGGTGAGGCTGGTGGCCAGCTGCTGCATCCGTACGGGCTTGAGCAGGTAGCCGTCCATGCCGGCCTGGGCGCAGTTGTGGCGGTCCTCATCCAGCGAGCTCGCGGTCAGCGCGATGATCCGTGGTTGCGCGTCGATCGGCATCTCGGCCCGGATGGCGCGGGTGGCGGCCAGCCCGTCCATGGCCGGCATGTGCACGTCCATCAAGACGACGTCATAGCCGCCACTCCTGGTAGCAGACACAGCCTCCAAACCGTTGTCGGCGGTCTCGACCAGGTGACCCAGCCGGCCGAGCATGGCTCGCATGACTGCCTGGTTGACCGGATTGTCCTCGGCGACCAGCACCCGCAGCTGCCGTGCCGGCGCCACGATGCGCCCGACCGACAAATCGGGAGCCGATGCCACCTGCTGCTCGGTTGACAACAGTTGCCCCAGCATCGTGCGGAGCCTGTTGGCTTGGATCGGCTTGGCGTGGAACGCCTGGAAGAGTGCGGGGTTGGCCGAGGTGGCCCCCACGCTGGTCAGCAGCATCAGCGGGAGCGTCTCGCCTTCAGGAGTGGCTCGGATGCGCCGCGCCAGCTCTTCGCCGTCCATCGCCGGCATGTGCATATCCACGATGGCCACGTCGAAGCGGCAGTCGTCGGCCAGGATGGCCAGCGCCTCGCCTCCGCTGGAGACGTCGATGCAGCGCATCCCCCAGCCCTCGAGCTGCAGGCGAAGGATGCGGCGGTTGGTGTCGTTGTCGTCGACCAGAAGTGCCCGGCGGGTCGACAGGTCGGCGGGGCCGGTCTGGTCGGGCAGCGGCTCGTCGGCTGCGGCGACGGGCAGCACCAGGTCGAACGTGAAGGTGGACCCGGAGCCGAGGGTGCTGGTCACACCGATGGTTCCACCCAGCGCCTCCACAATGGCCCGGCTGATAGCCAGCCCGAGCCCGGAGCCACCGTAGACCCGTGTGGTGGAGGCGTCGACCTGGCTGAAGGACTTGAACAGCCTGTCCAGCCGGTCCCGCGGGATGCCGATGCCGGTGTCACGTACGGCGAACCTCAGGCCGACCTGTCCCTCGTCAGGTGCGGTATCGCTCTCGAGGGGCACGACACTGACCAGGACGTCCCCGCTCTTGGTGAACTTGACCGCGTTGCCGACCAGATTCACCAGCACCTGCCGGAGCCGGTGCATGTCGCCTCGCACCACGCGCGGACATCGAGCGTCGACATGCACCACCAGGTCCAGATGGCTGGCCGCGTTGGCGACCAGGGAAACCGCCTCGTCCAGGCAGCTCTGCAACTCGAACGGCGCGACCTCGAGCTCGAGTTCCTGTGCCTCCAGCTTGGAGTAGTCCAAGATGTCGTTGATCGTCGCCAGCAGGGCATCGCCACTGGTGCGGACGGTTTCGACGAACTGGCGCTGCTGCTCGTCGAGCTCGGTGTCCAGCAACAGCCCGGTCATCCCGATGACGGCGTTCATGGGCGTACGCAGCTCGTGGCTCATGGTGGCCAGGAAGGCCGACTTCGCGCCCGAGGCGGCGACTGCAGCGTCGCGGGCCGCCTCCATCTCCAAGGCCGCCCGCCGGGTTGCAGTGACTTCCAGCGCCACTCCACAGGTGGCGTAGACCACGCCGTCGGGGTCTCGCAGCGGAAATTTGGCGGTCTCGAAGTAGCGGAGACCTTCGCCGTCGCGGTGCACCTGTTCCAGGCGTAGCTCCTGGTGCTGGGCCTGCAGGTCTTCGGCGCGTCTTTCGGCAGCGCTGACGGTGCCGAGCTGCTCGTCGTCGCTGCCGATCAGCTCTTGCTCAGTCTTGCCCATGGCGCGCTGGAACGGCTCGTTGGCCAGCAGATAGCGCCCCTCGAGGTCCTTGACGTGGATCAACGACTGGGTGTTGGACAAGATTCCGGCCAGCATCAGCTCCCGGGTATCCCGCTCGCGCTGGGCCTGCCAGCGCGCGGTGATGTCCACGGTCTGGGTGGCGAAGTAGAAGGGCTTCTCCTCGTCGTCACGGATCAGCACCAACGACAGGTCGGCGTGGACCTCTGAGCCATCGACATGCCGTAGGCGCTTCTCGGTGCGGAAACCGGGGATCTCCCCTCGCAGCACCCGTTCGCGGGCGTCGCCGGTTTCGTCCTCGAACGGGCTCAGCTCACGGTGGTGCACTCCGACCAACTCGTCGGCCTTTCTGCCCAGCATGCCGGCGAACACAGCGTTCGCGCGAGCGATCCGGCCGTCCAAATCGGTGAGGCACATTCCCACCAGGGCGTCGTCGAAGGCCGAGCGGAACATTCCTTCGCTGTGGCGCACCTTGGCGTCGGCGGCGAGCCGCTGGCTCACATGGGCGCCGTAGAGCCAGAGCAGGGCGGCCAGCAACGCGCCCAACGCCGCACCGCCGGCCAGCAGCCCCACCTGTTGGTACCACCGCGGAGCAGCAACGGGGACCACGGGTGCTATCCGCAGGACCCACTGGTGACCGGCCACCTCGAAGGTCTCGTCGATGGCCGAGCTGCCGGCGGTGAAGCCGTTGGGGAACGTCCCAATCAGATTGCTCTTTTCGGCGCTCGCATCGAACAACTGGGCGCCCATGCCGGGGCCGAATCTGTCGGCGATCGCTGCGGCCAGCAGCCTCTGACCCTGGAACGACGCACTAGCCCAGCCGTAGATCGCCGCTCGGCGGCCGGCGACGGTGCTCAGGTCAGCACCGGGACGGTAGATGGGCACGAACATGGTGAGGAACAGGCGACGCTGCTCCGGGGTGAGCCGCAGGTCGGAATCACCGACAGCCTTGCCGGTCACGGTCGGTTCGCCGGTGTCGCGAGCGCGACGCAGGAAGGAGGCGAGGGAGGACTGAACGGCGATATCAAAGCCGTCGATGCCGTCTCCGCTGAAGGGGTCGTCGCGTTTGGGCAGTCTGTGCGTCTCCTGCTGGTGCCGCAGCAGGAAATACTCGCTGCGTTCCCCGGCAGGCGTGATCTCGTAACCGCGATGGCCCTCAGCGCGCATACTCGCGACGAAAGCGGCTCCTTCTTCGCGACTGACCATTTGAATGAAGCCCATGCCTTGCAATCCGCGGTAGTTCTCGCTCAGTCCCAACTGCTGTACGAAAGTGTGGAAGGCCGCAGGAGTTGCTGCATTGTTCGAGCTGGCCAAGAACGCCTTCTGAGCGTTGAGGGCCTGCTCATAGCGATCGAAACCTTCGTGCAGGTGTCCCACCACCTCTGCGGCCTGGCGTTTCTCCTGCGCCACCTGACCGCGATGGAGCATGCGGCTGTTGTGCTGGGCGAGCAGCAGGGTAGATACCAAAGTGGCAAGAAGTACAAGAATCGCTGCTGCCCGGAACCTATTGCGGACTCGTCGCACCGAGGTCGAATCACCCCTAGCACGAGATTGTTGAGTTGAATCCACCAAACAAGGATAATTGCCTTTTAATAACTTGTTTCCTCTCGTCCCTTCCACCGCACCGCCACCACCTGCGGGCGCCTCGCTAGGCTGCTGCCCCGTGGCGGGCATGGACGTGTTGGTGGTGGGCTCCGGAGGCCGGGAGCACGCTCTGGCGCTTGCCCTGAGCCAAGACGAGGGCGTGTCGGCAGTGCACGTGGCCCCGGGCAACCCAGGAACGGCTGAGGTGGGCCTCAACCACCCGCTCGACCCGGTGGACGGCAGGGCGGTGGTGACACTGGCGCAACGGTTGGCCGTGCACCTCGTGGTGGTCGGGCCGGAGGCGCCGCTGGTAGCCGGGGTCGCCGACGACGTACGGGCGGCTGGGCTGGCGTGCTTTGGTCCTTCGCAGGCGGCGGCCCGGCTGGAGGGCAGCAAGGCCTTTGCCAAGGAGGTGATGGCGGCGGCCGGCGTGCCGACCGCTGCCGCCCGCGTTTGTGGCCACCCCGACGAGGTCGATGCCGCGCTGCGCGCCTTTGGGCCCCCGTATGTGGTCAAGGACGACGGCCTGGCCGCGGGTAAGGGGGTCGTGGTCACCGACGACCGTGAGCTCGCGGCCCGGCACGCCGCCGACTGCGGTCGGGTGGTGATCGAGGAATATCTCGACGGCCCCGAAGTCAGTCTGTTCGCGGTCACCGACGGGAGGGCGGTGCTGGCGATGCAGCCGGCCCAGGACTTCAAGCGGGCCGGCGACGGAGACACCGGCCCGAACACCGGTGGCATGGGGGCCTACTCACCACTGCCGTGGGCGCCGGCCGACCTGGTCGAGACGGTCACCGCCACGGTGCTGCAACCGACCGTGGACGAGCTCCGACGCCGCGGCACACCGTTTGCCGGCCTGCTGTACGCCGGACTTGCGCTGACCCCCGCCGGGGTGCGGGTGATCGAGTTCAACGCCCGATTCGGCGACCCGGAGACCCAGGTCCTGCTGGCTCGGCTGCGCACCCCCCTGGGCGGCCTCCTGATGGCGGCCGCGACCGGCGGGCTGGCGCATCACCCTCAGTTGCAGTGGGCCGACGAGGCCGTGGTCGCGGTGGTCCTCGGCAGTGAGGGCTACCCGGGTACGCCGGTCATCGGTGCGCCGATCACCGGCCTGGAGGCCGCTGGCCGCAACGGCGTCCGGGTGCTGCACGCGGGTACGGCGCGCGACCAAGAGCAGCTGGTCAGCGCCGGCGGGCGGGTGCTGGCGGTGGTCGGCACCGGCGACGACCTGGCCGCGGCACGGGAGAACGCGTACGCCTCGATCGGTGAGATCACGCTGCCCGGGTCGTTCTACCGCCGCGACATCGCCTTGGCCGCGGCCGAGTCGGAGGTCTGAGATGGCACGCACGGGCCAGGCGCCGATCCCGAACGTGCTGGCCACCCGCTACGCCTCGGCCGAGATGCAGCAGGTGTGGTCGCCGGAGAACAAGATCGTGGCCGAGCGCCGGCTGTGGCTGGCCGTGCTCGCGGCCCAGCGGGACCTCGGTGTGGACTTCGGCGGGGCGGACCCGGACGAGGTGCTGGCGGCCTATCAGGCGGTCCTCGAGCAGGTCGACCTGGACAGCATGGCTCGGCGCGAACTGGTGACCAGGCACGACGTCAAGGCTCGGATCGAGGAGTTCAACGTCCTGGCCGGCTTCGAGCACGTGCACAAGGGGATGACGAGTAGAGACCTCACCGAGAACGTCGAACAGCTGCAGATCGTGTCCGCACTGGGAATCATCCGCGACCGGGTGGTGGCCACCCTGGTCCACCTGGCCGGGCTGGCGGAAACGTACGCCGAGCTGGCGATGGCCGGCCGCTCGCACAACGTCGCGGCTCAGGTCACCACCCTGGGCAAGCGATTCGCCACCGCCGCCGACGAGCTGCTGGTCGGCTTTGCCCGGATCGACGACCTGCTGGCCCGCTATCCGCTGCGCGGCATCAAGGGTCCGGTAGGCACCAGCCAAGACATGTTGGACCTAGTGCACGGTGACCGTGAGCGGCTGGCCGAGCTCGAGCGCCGGATCGCCGACCACCTCGGCTTCTCGGCCGTCTTCACCAGCACCGGTCAAGTCTATCCGCGTTCGCTGGACTACGACGTGCTCACAGCCCTGGCCCAGGCCGCGGCCGCCCCCTCCAACGTCGCCACCAGCATCCGGCTGATGGCCGGGCTCGAGCTGGTCACCGAAGGATTCCGACCAGGTCAGGTTGGCTCCAGCGCCATGCCGCACAAGATGAACACCCGGTCCTGCGAGCGGGTGAACGGGCTCGCGGTGGTGCTCCGGGGCTATGTGTCCATGGTGGGCGAGTTGGCCGGCGACCAGTGGAACGAGGGTGACGTGTCGGACTCGGTGGTCCGCCGAGTGGCCCTGCCGGATGCGTTCTTCGCCCTGGACGGACTGTTCGAGACCATGTTGAGTGTGCTGGAGGACTTCGGGGCCTTCCCGGCCGTCGTGGACGCCGAGCTGGCCCGCTATCTGCCGTTCCTGACCACCACCAAGGTGCTGATGGCAGCCGTCCGCGCCGGAGTCGGTCGCGAGGCCGCGCACGAAGCGATCAGTCAACATGCGGTCGCCGTGGCGCTGGAGATGCGTGAGAGCGGCCGGAGCGACAATGACCTTCTCGACCGGCTGGCCGGCGATGCCCGACTCGGGCTTAGCCGGGTCGAGCTCGACCGGCTTATCGGCGAGCCGCTGGAGCTGGCCGGCACCGCCGTGGCGCAGGTGAGCGCGCTGGTGAGTGCCGTACGGGCGGTGGCCGAGGCGCACCCCGAGGCCGCGGCGTACCGTCCCGGCCAGGTCATCTAGGTCATCCAGATCGGTGCGCGTGCGGTGGCGTCTCGACGCGACTCTTGCCAGGTGGGTGACGACACGCCGAGCGGGTAGGGCGGCACGCCTGATCCGTTGTCCCCGGACTGCGCCCGGCCTAGAGTCCGGTGCTTGTGCGCCGATACCTCCAGCTCGCGCGAGCGGAGTTCCGGCGGCACTCGACCTACCGGCTGGCGATGGCCGCCGGAGTGTTCACCAATACGGTGTTCGGCTTCATCAAGGTCGGCGTTCTGTTCGGAGCTATCGCGGCCGCCGGTGGGGAGATCAACGGCTACGACCAGCGGGAAGCGGCGACGTACGTCTGGCTGGGCCAGGCGCTGCTCGCTCCGGTCGCCATGTACGCCTGGAGCGACGTCGCCGACCGGGTGCGGACCGGTGAGATCGCCGTCGACCTGGCGCGCCCGATCGACCTCCAGCTGTCCTACTGGGCCCGTGACCTGGGCCGGGCTGCCCTGGCACTGCCCACCCGCGGCCTGCCGCCCCTGATCCTCGGGGCGCTGCTGATGGGGCTGGCCTACCCGGCGGACTGGACGGCCTACCCGCTGGGCCTGATCAGCGTGCTGCTGGGCGTCTCGGTCAGCTTTCTCTGTCGCTACGGCGTCAACCTGATCGCGTTCTGGACCCTCGACGTCCGCGGCTATCTGGGCCTCTACACTCTGGTGCTCGGCCTGTTCAGTGGCTTCTACGTGCCCGTACACATCTTTCCGGACTGGCTCCGTGCGGTCGCGTACGCGTCTCCGTTTCCCTCGATGTTTCAGTCCCCGATCGACATCCTCTCCGGCCGGGTGCTGCATGCCGACGCCTTACGTGTGCTCGTCGTGCAATGTGCCTGGCTCGCCGCTCTGGTGGTGCTCACCCGGGTAATGCTGTGGCGCGCCACCAAGCGACTGGTCGTGCAAGGTGGCTGAGCAGGGTGGCTGAGCTCGTCGGACTGCGCACTGCTTACGCCACCCTGGTGCGCTCGCGGATCCGCTCCCAGGTCTCCTACCGGTCAAGTTTCGCGGTCAACCTGGTCAACGCATTCGCGCTCGGGCTGCTGGAGTTCTCCGAGATCTACGTGCTGCTGGCGAACGCCCCGACCCTGGGAGGTCTTACCTTCGTCCAGGCCGCGCTGGTGTTTGCCCTGGCCAACTTAGGCTTCAGCCTGGCCGACCTGGTCTTCGGCCAGTTGGACCAAGTGCCGACCTACATCCGCGAGGGCACGCTGGAGGCGTTCTTGGTCAGGCCGCTACCGGTGCTTGCGCAACTGGTGACCGCCGACTTCCAGCTGCGGCGCGCCGGCCGCAGCGTGTTCGCCCTGCTGGTGCTGGCTGTCGTGCTCGTGCGGCTGGACCTCGACCCGACCCCGGGCACTGTCTATCTGCTGGTGCTCACCCCGGTGACCGGGATGGCGATCTATTCCGCTCTCTTCGTGCTGGCCGGCGGTGTCCAGTTCTTCCTGGTTGATGGCCAGGAGTTCACCAACGCCTTCGTCTACGGCAGCGCCTACGCCGGCCAGGTTCCGGGCAGCGTCTTGCTGCTCCCCGTACGCGTGCTGTTCACCTTCGTAGTGCCGGCCACGGTGACCGCCTACCTGCCGTCGCTGCTGCTGCTCGGCCTGCCGGGACCGCCGTGGCTGCCGTCCTGGTTGGGCTGGTGGACTCCCGCGTTCGCGGTGTCGGTCTGGGCCTTGGCGCTGTTCGGCTGGCGGACCGGGCTGCGGCGATACACGGGAGCGGGCGGGTGAGCGAGCCAATCATCGAGACCCGCGATCTGCGGCGCGAGTTCGTGGTCCGAGCCGCTGGGGGGCGGTTGCGCCGGACCCGGCGAACCGTACGCGCCGTCGACGGCATCACTGCGACCGTCCGGGCCGGCGAAACCTGCGGCTACATCGGGGCCAACGGAGCGGGCAAGTCGACCACCATCAAGATGCTGACCGGGATACTGGTGCCGACCAGCGGCACGGTGCGGACGTGCGGCCTCGACCCGGTGCCGCGACGCCGCGAGCTGGCCCGCGAGATCGGGGTGGTGTTCGGCCAGCGGAGCCAGCTGTGGTGGGACCTGCCGTTGGCCGAGTCCTTCGACATCCTGGCGGCCATCCACCGGATCCGCCCGGCGGATGCCCGCTCCCGGATCCGCCAGCTGGTGTCCCGGCTGGAGCTCGGACCTTTCCTCAACACTCCGGTGCGCCAGCTCTCCCTCGGTGAGCGGATGCGCGGCGAGGTGGCGGCGGCGCTCGTGCATCGGCCGCGGCTGCTGATCCTGGATGAGCCGACGATCGGACTGGACATGATCAGCAAGGAGAGGCTGCGCCAGTTTCTGGTTGCCGAGCGCGCTAGCGAGGGGACCACGCTGCTGCTCACCACTCACGACATGAGTGACATCGAGCGGCTGTGCGAGCGGGTGTTGGTGGTGGATCTCGGCCGGCTGGTCTATGACGGGACACTTCCCGGACTGGCCGCCCGGGTGGCGCTGCGGAGGATCCTGGTGGTCGACCTGCAGCGGCCGCACCCGCCCCTGCGGGTGCCGGACGCTGAGCACGTCGGGAGCGAGCTCGACGGACTCCGCCAGCGGCTGGCCTTCGCTCCGGGTCACACCACTGCCGCCCGGGTGCTGGCCGAGGTCAGCGCTCAGGTGGAAGTCCGTGACCTGACTCTGGAGGAGCCGGCCATCGAGGACATCGTGGGCACGCTCTATTCCCGCCCCTGACCTCGCCCAGGTGGCTCGGGCGTGGTTCCGGCGCGCCCAGACACACGACTGCCCCCCAGCCGCGGGGCTGGGGGGCAGGTGTCGTGGGTCAGTAGCGAGCAGATCTCTCGTCGGGGATCAGCAGCCAGCCGCCGATGTAGATCAGGATCTGCGGACCGGGCAACAGCATGCTGACCAAAAAGATCGCCCGGACGACGTTGGTGCTGAGACCGAAGCGACGGGCGATTCCGGAGCACACGCCGGCGATCATGCGGTCGGAAGTGGGGCGGACCAGGGTGGACATTGTGCGGCGTCCTTTCAGGGACAGGGTTGGCTATCTCCCACTGTGCACCCGATCAGGGCGTCTGCCCAGGGGTAGCGGGGCCCAGTCGGGGCTCGACCAGGGCCGGGGCAGGCCGCACCCCGAGCCGATGGGCCAAGATGTCGTGAGTGGTCACCGCACACACCTATCGGGAGCAGGTCGACCTGCCGCTGGTGCACACCGGCAAGGTCCGTGAGCTCTACGCCATGCCCGACGACCGGCTGCTGATGGTGGCCACCGACAACATCTCGGCCTTCGACTACGTGCTGGCCAGCCAGATCCCGGACAAGGGTGCGATCCTCAACCAACTGTCGCTGTGGTGGTTCGGCCAGTGTGCGGACGTGGTGCCCAACCACGTGCTGTCCAGTGACGTACCGGCGGTCGTGGCCGGTCGGGCCGTGGTCTGTGAACGGCTGGACATGCTGCCCTTCGAGTGCGTGGTCCGGGGCTACCTGACTGGGTCGGGTTGGGGCGAATACCAGCACTCCGGGTCGGTCTGCGGCATCGCCCTGCCTCGGGGACTCCTGGACGGGTCGCGGCTGCCGGAGCCGATCTTCACCCCGGCGACCAAGGCCGACCTTGGCGAGCACGACGAGAACGTGTCCTTCGAGGTGGTGGCTGACACCATCGGTGGCGAGCTGGCGGCCAAGCTGCGGAGGCTGACGCTGGCGGTCTACGCGCGGGCCGACGAGATCGCGCGACGGCGTGGGCTGATTGTCGCCGACACCAAGCTGGAGTTCGGTCGGCGCGGCGACGGCACGGTGGTGCTGGCCGACGAGGTGCTGACACCGGACTCGTCGCGGTTCTGGGACGCCGCCAGCTGGCAGCCGGGGGGGCGGTTGGAGTCCTTCGACAAGCAGTACGTCCGCAACTGGCTGCTGCACGAGTCCGGCTGGGACCGCTCCGGCGCCGACCCGGCCCCGCCGCCCCCGCTGCCGCCCGGGGTGGTGACCGCCACCCGGGCGAAGTACGCCGAGGCCTATCTCCGGTTGACCGGGGTGCCTTTCGCCGAGTGACCGCGGGGCAGGGCCGACTGTGCGGTTCCCAGCCGCTGAAGAACGCGCCGATAGACTCACCGCATGGCGCGGATAGTGGTCGACGTGATGCCCAAGCCGGAGATCCTGGACCCTCAGGGCAAGGCGGTCACCGGCGCGCTCGCCCGCCTGGGGTTCCACGGCGTCTCGGTCCGACAAGGCAAGAGATTCGAGCTCACCGTCGACGGCGAGCTCACCGAGGACGTGCTGGCCGACGCGCACCGGGCCGCGGAGACGCTGCTGGCCAACACGGTGATCGAGACTTTCGCGGTACACGCAGACTCCGACGCCCCCGAGTCGACCGTGAGCCGCCCGTGACCGCCAGGATCGGCGTCGTCACTTTCCCCGGCTCCCTGGACGACATCGACGCCCTGCGCGCGGTCCGACTGGCCGGCGCCGAGCCGGTGTCGCTGTGGCACGGCTCGGACTCTCTCGACGGGGTGTCGGCCGTCATCCTCCCCGGTGGATTCTCCTACGGAGACTACCTACGCGCGGGGGCGATCTCCCGGTTCGCCCCGGTGATGGCTGAGGTTATCCGTGCCGCCGATTCGGGCATGCCCGTGCTGGGCATCTGCAACGGCTTTCAGATCCTGTGTGAGGCTCATCTGCTGCCGGGGGCGCTGATCCGCAATAACGTGCGGACTTTCGTTTGCCTCGACCAGGGCCTCCGGGTGGAGTCCACAAACACCCCATGGACCACCGACTTCACTTCCGGACAACACATCCAGATCGTGCTCAAGAACGGCGAAGGGGGGTTCGTCGCCGACGCCGAGACCCTGGACCGACTGGAAGCCGAAGGCCAGGTGGTGTTCCGCTACGTCGCGGGCAACCCCAACGGCTCGCTGCGCGACATCGCCGGGATCGCCAACGCCCGTGGCAACGTGGTCGGTCTGATGCCGCACCCCGAGCACAGCGTCGACCCGCTCACCGGGCCGTCGCTTGACGGTCGCCCCTTCTTCACCAGCGTGTTCAGCTTCGTCGCGGCGTCGGTGTAGCCCGCGGCCATGCCCTCCCGCCCGGCCGGTCGAGCCCCCGGCGGATCCCGGGCCGGAGACCGTCGGTCGCGCTGGCCGCTGACCCGGCGCTGGACGATCCTGCTGGCCCTGCTCGCGGTGGTGTTCGTGGCGCTGCGGGTCGTGCACGCCTCGCAACCCGCAGCCGTGGAGAGCGCGATCACTACCCGACAACTCGTGGTGGTCGGAGTGACCGGCCGCTTCCAGCTCAACGAGACCGACCGAGCGGTGCTGGGTGGGCGGCTGAGCGAAGCCCAGGTCGGTGCGGTGTCGGTCCGGCCCCGCTTTGTCGGCGACTGCGCCGCCGCCGGCTGGGCCACTCTCGGCAGTGGGCGCCGGGCCGGGGTCGCCGGTCGCTGCGACCCGCAGGTGCAGGGCTCCCGGGTGCAGGAGTGGCCGCAGTGGCAGGCGGCCACCGCCGCTCAGCGAGGGGACGCCCGGCTGGGCAACCTGGCCGAGCTGGCCACCGGCTGCGTGGGGGCGGTGGGGCCGGGCGCCGGTCTGGCCGCTGCTCGCCCGGACGGCTCACTGGCGACATACCAGAGCGCGGACGAGTTCCTCCGCCGCGGGGGCAAAGTGACCTGCCCGGTGACCCTCGTCGACGGCGGCGTCGCCTCCGACGCGATCATCTCGGCGGTGGCCCGGCGTCCCGAGGTGACGCTGCTGGTCACCGGTGTCGGACCAGCCGCCGGGTCCACTGACCCCGGCCTGCAGGTGGTCTACCGCGTGCGCGCCGACGATCCCGGCTGGCTGACCTCCCGCAGCACCCGCCGCGACGGCCTGGTCACCCTAGCCGATGTCACCCGGACGGTGATCGACTTCGGCCGCCGCACCTCCGGTGCCCGAGATGTCACTGACGCCCAGGCCGAGGTCGACGGCGCCCCGCTCGCGGTCGAGCCCGAGGCGTTGACCCTGCCTGCGGTCGAGCAGCACCTCCGCTCCACGGCCGCGCTGTCCGATGCCGCGGTCACCGGCTACCTCACTCTGGGTGCCGTTGGCGCGGTGCTGTTCGTGCTGGCGGTGGTCGGCGCCGTGCTCGGCCGGCTTCAGACGCCACGGCTCGTGGCGGTCCTCGGCTGCGTCCTCGGGGCGGTCATGATGCTGGTCGGCTCCGTACGTTGGTGGCAGGCCGACCGCCCCGGACTGGTGGTCGGGCTCGCGCTGGCGGGCTGGGCGGTGGCCATGACCGCGGCGGCGCTCGCGGTGGCTCGCCTCCTCCGCGTGCCGTCCGCCGTGGCTGCCGCCGCGCTCACCGTGACGGCGTTCACCGTGGACGCGGCCCTAGGGGCGGCGCTCCAGCCGGGCTCGCTGCTCAACAGCCGACCGGTCGCCGGCGCGCGCTGGTACGGCTTCGGCAACATCACCTTCTCGATCTACGCCAACGCCGGCCTGGTGCTGGCCGGCTACCTCGGGCACCGGTTCACCCGCTCCGGCCATCGGGTGGCGGCCATGGTCGGGGCCGGCGCCGTCGGCTTCGGCGTGGTGATCTGTCAGGGGTGGCCGACGATGGGGACCGACTTCGGCGGCGTGCTCTCCCTGACTCCCGGGCTGCTCTGGCTGCTGCTGATGCTGTCCGGCACTCAAATCACTTGGATCAGAACCTTGCTGGTCGGCGGCTCCGGTGTGCTCGCGGTGGCACTGATCTCCTTCCTCGACTGGCGACGCGGCTCGGCGGCCCGCACCCACCTGGGAAACTTCGTCCAGCGGGCCCTCGAGGGCGACGCGGTCGACATCATCAGCCGCAAGGCCTTGACCGCCTACCAGACCGCCGCCAGCCCGGGCGGGGTGGTGGCGGTGGTGCTCGGGGTGGTCTGCTGGGTGCTGATCTTCCGTAGGCTGATGCCGGTGATACAGAGGGAGTTCACGACCCTGCGGCCGGTTGGCATGGCCGTACTGGCAACCGCCATCCTCGGCACACTCCTTAATGACGGCGGTGTACACGTCTGGCTGACGGTCACCGCTTCATTCGTGCTGACCATGGCCGCGCTGTGGTTCGAGCGCTCCGACCACACAGCAGCCGCCGAACACCTCGACTGGGCAGGCCCGCGCAGCCGGTAGCGTTCGGTCCGTGGCGGACACGATCGAGCACGCAGCCCAGACTCCCGACGTGGCCCAGCCCTGGGCCGAGCTCGGGTTGAAGGCCGACGAATACGCCCGCATCCGGGAGATTCTCGGCCGCCGGCCCTCCTCGTCGGAGCTGGCCATGTATTCGGTGATGTGGTCCGAGCACTGCTCCTACAAGTCGTCCAAGGTGCACCTGCGGCGCTTCGGCGAGCTGACCCAGGAGACACCCACCGGGAAGCTGCTGGCCGGCATCGGAGACAACGCGGGCGTGATCGACGTCGGTCAGGGCTACGCGGTCACCTTCAAGATCGAGTCGCACAACCACCCCAGCTACGTCGAGCCCTACCAGGGAGCGGCCACCGGCGTGGGTGGCATCGTCCGCGACATCTTGGCGATGGGCGCCCGCCCGATCGGGGTGATGGACTCGCTGCGCTTCGGACCGCTGGACGCACCCGACACCGCGCGGGTGCTGCCGGGCGTGGTGGCCGGGGTCGGCGGCTACGGCAACTGCCTCGGGTTGCCCAACATCGGCGGGGAGGTCGGCTTCGACCCCTCGTACCTCGGCAATCCGCTGGTGAACGCGCTCTGCATCGGGGTGCTCCGGCACGAGGACCTGCACGTGGCCCGAGCCACCGGGACGGGCAACCGGGTGATCCTCTACGGCGCCGCCACTGGCGGCGACGGCATCGGTGGCGCCTCCATCTTGGCCTCAGAGACCTTCGACGCCACGTTGCCCAGCAAGCGGCCCAGTGTGCAGGTGGGTGACCCCTTCCTGGAGAAGCTGTTGATCGAGTGCACGCTGGAGCTGTTCGCCGCCGGCGTCATCACCGGGATCCAGGACTTCGGCGCGGCCGGCCTGTCCTGCGCCACCTCTGAGCTGGCGGCGGCCGGTGACGGCGGCATGCACGTCACCTTGGACGCGGTGCCGCTGCGCGACTCCACCCTCAGCCCCGAAGAGATCCTGATGAGCGAGTCGCAGGAACGGATGATGGCGGTGGTCGAGCCTAGCCACGTGCAGCGATTCCTGGACATCTGCGCCAAGTGGGATGTGCTGGCCACCGTCGTGGGCGAGGTGACGGGGGACGGCCGACTGCGTGTCGACTGGCACGGCGAAACCGTGGTGGACGTCGACCCCCGGACGGTGGCGTCCGAGGGGCCGGTCTACGAGCGTCCGTACGCCCGGCCCGACTGGCAGGACGACCTGCAGGCCGACGCCCCGGACCAGCTCGCCCGCCCGACGACCGGCGACGAGCTGGCCGCGACCCTGCTCACTCTGGTCGCCTCCACTAACCTGTGCGACCGGTCCTGGATCACCAACCAGTACGACCGCTACGTCCGGGGCAACTCGGTGCTGGCTCAGCCAGAGGACGGCGGCATGCTCAGGATCGACGAGGACACCCACCTTGGCGTGGCCCTGGCCACCGACTGCAACAGCCGGTTCAATTACCTCGACCCCTACGCCGGGGCGCAGCTGGCGCTGGCCGAGGCATACCGCAACGTTGCGGTCACCGGGGCCCAGCCGGTGGCGATCAGCGACTGCCTGAACTTCGGCTCGCCGGAGGACCCGGACGTGATGTGGCAGTTCACCGAGTCGATCCGTGGCCTGGTGGACGGCTGTGCGGCGCTGGGCACCCCGGTGACGGGCGGCAACGTCAGCTTCTACAACCAGACCGGCGAGACGGCCATCCTGCCCACTCCCGTGGTCGGGGTGCTCGGCGTGATCGACGACGTACGGCGGAGGGTGCCGATCGGGTTCGCCGGGACCGGCCACGCCATCTGGGTGCTGGGTGACACCCGTGACGAACTGGCCGGGTCGGCCTGGGCGGGCGTGGTGCACGGCCATCTCGGCGGGCTGCCGCCGCGCGTCGACTTCTCCCACGAGCAGCGGCTGGCCGAGGTGCTCGGGGCCGCCAGCCGGTCGGGCCTGCTGGCCAGCGCCCACGACCTGTCCGAGGGTGGGCTGGCCCAGGCGCTGGTGGAATCCTGCCTTCGCCGGGGATACGGGGCGGTGGTCAGGCTGCCCGAGGACGTCGAGCCGTTCGTGGCGTTGTTCTCCGAGTCGACAGGACGGGTGCTGGTCTCGATGCCGCCCTCGTCCGAGGCGGAGCTGGCCCGGCTCTGCGAGTCGCTGGGGGTGCCGACGAGCCGGATCGGCTACGTGGCCGACGGCGGCCCCGGCGCCGGACTCGAGGTGCGCGATCAGTTCCGGGTGGGCCTGGCCGAGATCGGAGAGTCCTGGCGTGACCCGATCCCGCTGGCCATGGCGGCCGGGGCGTAATGAGCGCGGGCAGCGGGTTACCCGGCACGAGTCTGAGCACCTGAACTCGACTCTGAGCACGCTGCAGGATGATCAACGCCGTTTGCGGTGCTCGAAGTCGAGGCCATTGGTGCTACTCCTCCTCGTCGAGCAGGCCTTCTTCGGCCGCTTCCTGCACGATCCGCCGAACATTCTCGATCCGCCCACAGCCGGCGTCGATTTGGGCGTTGCGCTCGGTGGCGAAGGCCAGCCCCAGCTCGGCCCGGACCTGCTCGGAGACGCTTCCGCGCGCCGGGTTGAGGATGGTCAGCTCCTCCTCGGTCAGGTGATGGTTGATCAGCCGGGTCAGCTCCTCGACGGCGTCGTCGAACCCGTCCCCATCGGTGTGGTCGAAGTCGAGCACCTTGAGCAGGGCCTCATTGCCCTCGGCGTGCTCCTCGTGCCCGTGGTGCTCCTCGTGCTCACCGATGGCGTGCTCGTTGCGGAGCCGGGGATAGACCTTGGACTCCTCGGCCTCGGCGTGGGCCACGTGCAGGGCGGCGAAGGCCCGCCGTACGGCGTCGCGGTCGGTGGTGCTGTCGCGGAGCTGGCGCAGCAGGGTCTCGAAGCGACGATGGTCCTCGAGGATCAGCTCGACCACGTCGCCGGACACGGGACGGCCGAGCTCGATGGGAGTTGCAGAAGCCATGTCCGCACGCTACCGGGCGCCCGCTCGGATTTGCCCAGCCGGGGATGCCGCTGCGGCTGGCAGGATGGCCCGGTGGATCCCGTCCTCGTCGTTGGCGCCGGCATCTCCGGCGTCGGCGCCGCTCGCGTTCTCCAAGCCGCCGGGCTGGCTGTCACCGTCCTCGACCGGGGGAGACGCATCGGTGGCCGGATGGCCGTCCGTACCTCCAACGAACGACCGACCGACACCGGGGCGTCCTACTTCACCGTCTCCGACCCCGAGTTCGCGGCGGTGGCGCAGGACTGGCGCGCCCGCGGCCTCGCAGGTGCGTGGACCGACAGCTTCCACGTGTACGACAGGGGCGAGCTGACCCCCAAGCCGGGCCCGATGCGCTGGGCGGCCCCCCACGGTCTCCGCAGCCTGGTCGAGGATCTGGCTACCGGACTGGACGTGCAGCGGCGCGAGGTGACCGAGGTCGGACCTGGCGCACGCGTCGACGGCCAGTCCGCGGCGGCGGTGGTGCTCGCCATGCCGGACCCTCAGGCGAGGCGGCTGCTGCACCCCTCTCTGGCGGTCGAGATCGAGGCGCTGGACGACCCCTACGACCCGGTGCTGGTGCTTGCCGCCCGTTGGGACCGTCGCTGCTGGCCAGGCGAGGTGGACGGGGTGTTCGTGCAGCAGAACGACTGGATCAACTGGATCGCCGACGACGGCCGGCGCCGCGCGGACCAGGCTCCAGTGCTGGTGGCCCACTCCACCAGCCCCGTCGCCGCCTCGAACCTGGCCCAGCCGGACGCTGCCACCGGCCCGATGCTCGACGCCGTCCGCGAGGTGCTGTCGGTCCCCGAGGAGCCGGTGACCACGCACGTGCACCGCTGGTCCTACGCCAAGCCCAGCGGCACCCGGGACCGGCCCTTCTTCCTGGCCGACTCTGGCGTCGGCATCTGTGGCGACGCCTGGTCAAGCAAGCCGCGGGTGGAGGCGGCCTACCTGTCCGGCGTCGCTCTCGGGCGGGCCCTGGTCGCGCGGCTGGCGTGACCGGGCTCGACGACCCCCGCATGATGAGGACGGCCGTCGAGCCCGTCACGGTTTGCTCGCGGTGCGGAGACGTTAGCTGCGGTGTCGCCGAATCCGGATCGGCCCCTTGGCAGTCGACGGATCGACCACCTGCCCGCTCTGAGTGATGTCCACCTCACCGGCAGCCACCAGTCGCCGGGCTGCTCGTCGGGCCGGCTCCATCAGGTCACGCCAACCCTCCGGCGCCACCGCCCGGGCGGCTTCGCTGGGGCATATGGTTGCGGTTGAGGCCCGGGCGTCCAGCAGCTCGCGGATGGCGGCCTCGAGCTGCCGGTCGAGCGCGGACACCTTGTGCTTGCGGCAGCCTGCGGAGCAATAGCGAATCTCGTCCCAGTCCCGCTCCCAGGAACGACGCCACTCGATCCGTCGCCCACACGACTGGCAGGTCTTGGGCTCCGGGGTCACCGGTTGAGTGTTCCCGCGTCCCCTGTGCCGGTGCGGAGGGGGTCTTCGACGTCAATCTGCTCCTTGCGCAGGTCCTCGGAAACCGTGACGTTCTCGGTGACCGCCAGCTTGCGCAGCCGGATTCGCTCGACCGGCACGACCTGTGTCTGCACCACCGGGACCTCCTTGTAGAGGATCACCTCGTAGGTGTCGTCCTCGAACAGTCCGGCGGGCGCAGCGTCGGACAGGGTCCCGACCAGTTCACCGCGATTGGCGTCGGTGATGTCCTCGCGCTCCAGCCGGATCTCTTCGTGGCGCACGGCGATGGTCTGGGTGACGTGCTCAGTGACCACGTACTTGCGCAGCACCGCACGGCCAGTCGCCTGGCGGCTCACGCCGACATTGAGCTGCTCCTCGGAACGGGTCATGGCGCCATCGGTCTCCGGACCGGAGGTGTCCCGGCCGACGGTGTCCGTTGTGGACGTGCCGCGGCCCACGGTGCTGTCCGCCCGGTCGTCGGTCCGCTGACCCCGGCCACCGCCGCCGAGGCCGTAGTGACGGAACAAGGTCTGCTCCTCGTCAGGGCTGAGGGTGCCGTCGTCGTCGATACGTGGGGCGTGCCTGATGGTGTCCTTGTCAAAGGCGACCACGATGTTGTCCCCGTCCACCCGGGCCCCCGCGAGCGGGACGAAGGACTCGGCGGTGCCGAACAGCCCGGTTTTGACCGTCACCCAGGTCGGCTCGTTGCCGGTGTCGCTGGCGTAGATCTGGCCGACGTCGCCGACCTTGTCGCCGCCCTCGGTGTACACCTTGCCGTTCGTCGTGACGTTGCTGATCTGGTCCATGTCGATCGTCATGTGTCTCCTCGGATAGGTCACGGTTGTGCCGGGCCATCGGGCGCGGTGCGTGCGTTTACAACGTAAACCCCGGGTGTCAACCTAGCGACGGAGGGGTTCGTGCCACAAGCACCGGTCGGCGCTAGCCGCGGACCAGCACGACGACCCGGCGGTTGGCGACTCGCAAGGAGGCAACCACATTGCCCTACCGATAAGTCCGCCGACTAGTGATGTCGGAGGGGAACCCTCAGCACCTGGCCGCCACCGGCGCAGGTCGAGCAGGTGGTCACGTAGGCGTCCCCGGAGTGCAGCGCGATCCCGTATGGGGCCTTGAGCCCGGACACGACCGTACGGTGACTGGCACCGCCGCCCCGGGGGATGCGGACCACAGAGCCGGTCGAGCCGGAAAGCAGGCCCTTGTCGGTGTGCTGGACCGCGTACAGCGAGCCGTCGCGACCAAAGGCGAGATCGGTGACCGTGGTCAGGCCGCTGGCATACTTCTTCGGAGCATGCCCAGGGCGCACCCGCCAGATGCTGGCACCGCCCGCCGGGAACGGAAACCCGGTGAGCTGGCTGACGTAGATGGCTCCGTCCGGCCCGTAGGCGGCTGCCGTCGGCACCGCGTCCATGGGCATCAGCGCGCCCGAGGGCCCAGGGACCCGAGTGGTGGGAAAGACCGCGAGCGTACGCAGCCGGCCCCGATGGGACCGCCCCAGCAACGAGTTGCCGCCGGCGTCGACCAGCACGTCTCGCCGGCCGTGCCACCGCTTTCCGTCCGAGAGCAGCGCGACCGGGTTGGTGTCGAGTTGCTTGCCGTCGGGGTTGGCTGAGGCCTCGTACGCCGCTAGGTCGGCGACTATCGACAATCCGGACCGGCCCAGGTGGCCGCGCGACAGGGTGCCCAGGAACTTGGCCTTGCCCGGCAGTGTCGCACGCACGGCCGGACTGGCCTCCAAGCCGAGGACGACGTCGAAGCGACGCCCGCGCACCCGTACGTCCGCGGGCCCGATGGCCGATCCCCCGCCCTTTGCGGCAAGTGATGGCAGTCCGGTGACCACCCGTCGCTGGCCGCCCTCGCGTACGCGGGTGATCGAGCCGGTGGTTCCATAGCAGGCCGGCCCCCCAACGGAAGCCACGCAGGGGCCAGAACCCCCGAGGCCGGACTCGGCGACGTACAGGCCACCGTCGCCCCACCGCAGATGGCGCGGGTTGTTGAGCCCGGTGGCAACAACCTCCGGCGCACGGGGGTCGGGGTGCGCTGCAGCCGACGTGGGAAGCGTTGCAAGGCTGGCGACACACGAGGTGGCGACGGCAACAGCGCGCCAACCTCGACGGGATAACTGGACCACTGGACGCTCCTTTGCGCATGGCACTGTTGAAATTTTGTCGAAGATATCGCGCCGGGCAGGGGGCTGCCAAGGCCCGAATGCCGACACGACTGCGCGAAGAGGGCCATCTCTTCCTCTTGCGCAGGCGCCTTTAGAGGTGGATCGTGACGATGGCTACGCGATCAAGACCGATGCGATGAATATGTCCAAACGGCATGTATCAGGAGCTGCTCGACCCACTCCGTAATGCCAAGGTGAGGGAACCGAGTCAGAGGCTGGTCGAGCCATCGAAAGGAGTAATTCGTGGATTCTGAAGCTGCGGACCCGGCATCGGCCAGCGGTAACCGCACCAGAGACGACCCCTTGCCCCCCGACCCGCTCGAACCCCTGGAAGAGGCAGAGACCGTAACAGACCTGGTGCACGCGGCCGTGCTGGGCGAGCAGCAAGCATGGGATGCCCTCGTTGAGCGTTATACGCCTTTGCTGCTGTCGGTGCTACGCCGATATCGGATGACAGCCGACGATCTCCGCGACGTGTCCCAGACCGTCTGGCTTCGACTGATCGAAAACCTTGCTCAGCTGCGTGAGCCTCGGGCGCTGCCAAGCTGGATCATTACCACGGCCCGGAACGAGAGTCTGCGGGTACTCAAAGCGGGAGCGCGTACTCGGCCATTCTCGTCGGTCTTCGAGGGGGAGGCTCCGTTGCCGGCAGGGGTAGACGAGCTCGACCAGGACCTGTTGCTGGCTGAACGGCGAGCCGCCCTGCTGGAGGCATTTGCTGAGCTGGGGGACCGCGAACGCGAGTTGCTCACCCTGCTGGTGACAGACCCGCCAGTGCCCTATGCAGAAATTGGTGAACGAATGAACATGCCTGTGGGAAGTATCGGCCCGACGCGGTCGCGGATCCTCACGAAGTTGCGACAGTGCCCCTCGATTGTGGCTCTCGAGATTGAAGTCCGCGTGTCGGCGGCGGGAAGGTGACGACCATGGAAAGGCAGACGTGGAGCGACGAGGAACTGCTCGCGGCCATGCAAGAGGCACTGGCCAGCGCCGGCACCACTCCTGATGACGTGCGGCTGGCCGAGCAGCTCAAGGCGAGCGGCAAGGCGGCCTGGACTTGGCGGACGATCGACGCCGAGCTGGCCACACTGGTCTTCGACTCGCTGCTCGAGGAGTCCGCTCTGGTTCGAGGCGACGACAGCACCGCGGCGCGACTGCTGGTCTTCGAGGGGGCCGGGGAGTCGTCGGTCGAGTTTGAGGTGGGCGACCGAGGGCTGGTGGGGCAGCTGCTGCCACCGGCGCAGGGTGTCGTGCAGATGGTGAACGCCGACGGGACGGAGGTGAACACCGACAGTGATGAAGTGGGCTGCTTCGAGCTTCCGCTCCCACCCGGTCCTTTCCGGTTGCTGTGCCGGACTGCCGAGTCGGAGTTCACCACCGAGTGGGTCCGGCTCTAGCGGGGAGCCTCGGGACCGGTGAGGCGGGTGTGGCCGGCGCCGAGGCAGATGAAGCCGGCGGCGCTGGCGTAAGCCCGGACGCTGTCGTGCTGGTGGCGCTGCTGGGCCGCCGCCAGCGCGCCGGCGCTGCTGTGTCCGGCTCGTACGCCTTGGTGATAGGACGCCATCAGCGGCGCGGTCTCCGCATCCGGGATGGGGATCAGGGGCGCTACCAGACTTGCCGTGTTCTGGTTGAGCAGGGCCGCCGCCAGCCCGAGGATCTCCTCGCCGGCGGTGACGTGGGAGACCGCGGTGTCACAGGCGGCCAGGATGACCTGGTGCGGGGTGGTGTCCAGGCGCTCGAGGTCGAACACCGTGAACGGCCCGTCGGCCAACTGCAGGGCTGAGAACAGCGGGTTGTCCGAGCGCAGGGTGCCGTGCGCCGCGATGTGGGCGATCCCGGCGCCGGTCAGCGCCTTCGAGGCGGCCTCTGCGGTGGCGTCGGCTCCGACCAGCAAGGACGCGTGGGAATAGAGCCCGGCCACCAGCCGCACCTCGTCCTCGGCGCTGGACAGACCAGGGCCGGCGATGGCGACCACGCCGGCGTCTTCGCCCGCGAGGCGATCGCCGGCGGCCTTCCACAGGGCTGCCGACGGGGCCACGGTGACCGGTCGACCAGCGCACGACGGCAGGATCGACCACGGCACGGACTGCAGCCAGCCGGTGGGCACGAGCACCAGCGGCCGATCGCCGAGCGCGCGAGCCAGCGGAGCGATCAGGATCGCGTGCAGCGTCTTGGCGGCATGGGACAGGGCCGCCTGTGCGGCCGACTGCTGGGCGGACCGCAGTTGCGGACGAGCCAGCCGGTGCAGGGCGAACGGGATCTGCATCATGGCCTTGCGGACGGGTGCTGACGGGCCCAAGGCGTGCAGCCGCACCTGGCCGCCGGCGATGGTGACCGCAGACAGCGCCTCGTTGAGCTCGACGAACTCAACCATGGCCGCGTCACCGAGGGCGGCGCAGATCTTCCCGATCGACGGCGGCTTTGCCGACTGCGCGCCGGCGGCGCCGGGGAAGCGCCGGCAGTAGTCCCGGATCTTGTGCTCCAGCTCGACCTGGCGTGCTACCAGGGCGGCGGTGGGTGCCTGGTCGCCGCGGGCCTCCTGGATCTCGGTCATCGTAGTGCGCAGGTCCTGGAGGTCGTGAGCCAGCACGGCGTCGTCCGGCGGCTGGACGGGGCGGAGCAGGTGTGTGTTGGCTCGACCACGTTCGGCCCACCAGTGCACGCTCCGTGCGTTGCCGTCCTCCAGCGCCATTCGAAGTCCGGCGCGGGCCAGCGCTCCCCGGTGGGCGGTGACGTGGGCGCGGAGCTCGGTGGCGCCCAGCGTGGCCCGGTGCTCCTCCAGCACCCGCAGTCCTGCTCGGAGGGCCGACTTCGCCGACGATCGGGCGCCGTCGGTCTCGCGCAGCGTGGCTTCGGCCAGCCAGCCCCGGGCTCGGGCGTCGGCGGGACCTCGGCGACGGGCGCGGGAGGCCAGCGCAAGATCCTGGCGCGCCGCTTTGACCTGACCCTGCTGCAGCGCCAGTCGCCCGGCCAGCAGGCGGGCCTCCAGGGCCGGTACGGTCCAGCCCGCGTCTTCCAAATCGACGGCACAGGCCCGGACCTTGGCGGCGGGGACGCGGGTAGGAGAGGTTCGCTGCAAGTGGCTGGGATTGACCGGTGGCAACGTTCCGAGCCGGGCCTGGATCTGGGCAAAGCGGGCCAGCGCGAGCCACTGCCGGCGACCCAGCCGGGCGAAGCCTCGGGCCGCGTCCTGCGCGGCGCGCGCAGCGCTGTCCAGGTCTTGGTCCAGCAGGGCCGCCGTTGACAGCATCAGCTGAGCCTCCGGCAGGTTGAGCTTCCTCTTCTGCCGCGTCAGGGCCGCGACTGCCGCCTCTGCTGATGCTCGAGCCTCGGTGACCAGCCGGACCGACAGCAACACGTTGGCCCGGTCCAGGAACAACGACCCCACTTCCAGGTTCAGGTCCCGATAGCGGGCTTCGGCCACCTCGAAGTGCGCCAGGGCTGCCGATACGTCGCCGCGGTCTGCACAGAGGCAGCCGAGGTTCTGCTCGACGTACGCGCCCGCCAGGGTCAGTTCATGTTGGCGACACAGCTGCTGAGCACGATGCAGGTCTGCCTCGGCGGCTACGAACAACCTGCGGTTAGTGAGGACAAGGCTCCTGTTGGACAAGGCTCGGGCTTCCCACTGAGCGTCACCCGCTCGCCGCAACACCGGAAGGGCCTGCCGGAGGTCCTCCAGAGCGCCGTCCACGCGGCCGAGCTCCCAAAGGATTGCCGAGCGCTGGGTCAGCGCGCGCGCAGCGGGAACTCCGGTGAGGTCGCGTACGGCGGCGCCAATGGCTTCCAGAGCCGACTCCGGTGCCCCTCGAAGGATGCGGGCACCCGCGAGGCTCATGTTCGCCTCGCCACGCAACACACTGCTGCCTGCTTGTTCTGCTGCCTCCACAGCGCCGGACAGTTGCGCAACGGCGAAGTCGAAGCGCCGTTGCTGCATTGCCGCGACTCCGCTGGCGCGGCGCGCCAGGCTCACGCTCGACCAGTCGCTGCTTGCTAGCGCCAGCCGGACCGCGCGCTGGCTCAGCTGCTCGGACTGCTCCGGCTTGATGGTGGCCAGCCGCAGCGCCTCAGCAGCCAGGAATGGGGGGGCGTCGTCATTCCTTGCTTGGTCGTCGTGGCCGATGGCAGCTTCAGATGGGCTCTGCACAACCACGGAGCTGTATCCCGCTCAAGGAGTGGCGACGTCAAGGAACATTGGCGGGTAGTCGTCGTCGCTCGATACCGGTCGTCTTTCCAATTCGCCGACGATGTCGCGCAGGGCACCTTGACCGCTGATACGCCCAGGATCCGCGCCCGCGGCGATCGCGCCGCTGACGAGGGCCGCCGAGAACGAGGTGCCACTCCACGAGGCGAAGCCGCCGAATTCGACCGCTGCTGAGCCCGGGGTAAGTGTCGCTCTGTTGAGAAAGGTGCTCCTGAGGGCCACCCCGGGCGCATGCAGGTCGATCCAGGGTGCCCTCGGCGAAAAGTCAGCCCGCTTTCCATCCGCATCACAGGAGCCGACGGCCACGACGTCGTCCAACGCTGCTGGCCAAGCGGGTTTCAGGTGATCCTGATCCTTGTGCTCGGAGTCCGAGTTCTCGTGTCCTCGACCGTGATTCCCGGCTGCGGCGACGACGACAAGACCCGGATCGAGGCGGTCGACCGCGGTGGCTAGCACCAACGGCGGTTGCCCGTCCTCGGTATAGCAGAGAAAAGACAGGTTCAATATGTCAAGGCCGCTGTTACCGAACCGAACGATCTCCTCCGCAACACTCCATGAGTCGGCAGTGCCGTCCTGGCCGAGGACGCGTCTCACTTCAACCGTCGCACCCGGCGCCTGCGCCAGAATCAGGCCTGTGACAAATGTCGCGTGACCCTCCATAAACGTCGGCTCCGCTACTCGGACGGTGTCAGAGAATCGCGCCGTCCAGCCACCTGCAAGCCAGTCTTGGGGGTAGAGCCCGGTGTCGAGCACGCCGACGCGTACGCCACGCCCAGGGCCGGATGCCCGAATCGGAAAAGAGGGCGGTGGATCGATAGGCGTAGGGTCGTCGGTTCCACCATAAGAGACTTCACCCACCCCGTGCACGCGGCCGACAATTCGATTCTTCGCCAGCGAAGGAGTCCACCCACCGAAGTCGGCGGCACAAAGCCCGCGAACGGCCCACAGCACTCGCTCGACCGGGGCTTCAGGACGCTTGTAGGGGGCGAGGCGCGCGACAGCCTCAGGATTGCCCTCAACCTGTTGAACAAGCTTGTCTGCCGCGGCGTCAACATCGGCCAGCTTCAACAACGTCAGCCCTAATGCGTCGCTCTCCTGCGGCTCAGAGGAAAGGGCGGCCCCCGCGTCGCTCAGTTTGGCTAGTACCAACCTTTGGTGCTGCTGTCCGACGATCACCTCGTGCGGGTCAAATGTTTGAACGCCTGCGCCTGTTGGTTGGTCCATGCGACCGGATACTAACGATCCTTCCGCCTCGCGGTAAGCCCTGAGCCCGCGGCGGGTCGGCCGGCCTGCGTTAGCCGTAGGGGCTGGGCTTTCCTGGATATTCTGCGCTGGGTTTGCCCATGAAGCGGCAGTTATGCACATGCGCCATAGGTTGGCGAGTGTCAGGGATCTGACGCAGGCTCCGGCCCTCAAATCACAAGGTGGCATTCCTGCATAGGCTCGCTGTCTATGGACGTGCCTGCTGCGATTGATGCTGTCTTTCCCTCGGTCTTCGACGGTCTTCGACGGCTGGTGACGATCGAGTCGGTGAGTGCCGACCCCGAGCGCGGCGACGAGGTCCAGCGCAGCGCTCAGGCCGTCGCCGACCTCATCGCAGACATCGGTTGCGACGACGTACGCGTGCTGTCCGAGGGTGGAAGGCCCGCGGTGCTCGCGCGGTTTCCGGCTCCGCCCGGGACGCCCACGGTCTGCTTGTATGCCCACCACGACGTGCAGCCCGAGGGCGACCCGGATCTGTGGGAGAGCGAGCCATTCGTGGCGACCGAGCGCGACGGTCGGCTGTACGGTCGGGGCGCTGCCGACGACAAGGGCGGCCTCGCGGTGCACCTGGCCGCCCTGCGCGCCTTCGGCGGACGCCCTCCGGTCGGGGTGACCCTGTTCGTGGAGGGCGAGGAGGAGGTGGGCTCACCGACCCTGTCGGCCCTGCTGGAGGCCCACCGCGAGGAACTGGCCGCCGACGTGTACGTGATCGCGGACTCAGGCAACTGGGAGGTCGGCGTCCCGGCGTTCACCACCACGCTGCGTGGCCTTGTCGACTGCGAGGTCGAGGTGCGGACGCTGGACCACGCCATCCATTCGGGCGCATTCGGTGGCGTGGTGCCCGACGCGTTGACCGCCCTCTGCCGGCTGCTGGCCGCCCTGCACGACGAGCGGGGCAACGTGGCAGTCGGCGGCCTGCAGTCGGGCCCTGGCCCCGACCTGGACTATCCGCTGGACCGGCTCCGCAAGGACTCCGGCATCTTGGCCGGCGTCGACTATCTCGGCGACGGCACCGTGGTGGAACGGCTCTGGCACCGGCCGGCCATCTCGGTGATCGCGCTCGATGCCACGCCGGTCTCGCACGCCGCCAACGCCTTGATCCCGTCGGCTCGGGCCAAGGTCAGCCTGCGACTCGCGCCTGGCGACGACGCCCACCGGGCCCTCAAGGCCTTGGTCACCCACCTCGAAGAGCACGTCCCGTGGGGCGCACAGCTCACGATCACCGAAGGCGACACCGCTCAGCCCTCGGCCCTCGGCTTCCAGGGCCCGTACGCCGAGGCCGCTCGGGCTGCTTTCGCAGAGGCCTGGGGGCGAGACCCGGTGTTCATCGGCCAGGGTGGGTCCATCCCCCTGGTGGCCGAGTTCACCGACGCGTTCCCACAGGCCACCGTGCTGGTGACCGCGGTCGGCGACCCGGATTCGCGAATGCACGGCGCCAACGAGTCGGTCCACTTGGGTGACCTCCGGGCAGCCTGCCTGGCCGAGGCGCTGTTCCTGCAGTCCCTGGCCTGACCACGCTGAGCCCCGTGCTCCGCCGTGAGCCAGCTGCTGCCGGCTCAACCTAGCGGGCGGGGCTCAACCTAGCGGGCGGGGCTCAGCGTGCCCCGGCGCCTACCGCGAGGTCGCGCTGGAGCCAGTGGACGACGCGGCGGCCGCGTACTGCGCCTCTGCCTGCGCCTCGCCGGCACCCTCATCGCCGTGACCGTGGTCGTCGACCATCGTCGTCTCGTCGAACGGGTCACGGCCGGCCAGCACGGACTTGACCTGCTCCATGTCGATCGACTTGGTCCACCAGCCAACCAGCACTGTGGCGACGGCATTGCCGGCGAAGTTGGTGACCGCCCGCGCCTCGGACATGAAGCGGTCGATGCCGACGATCAGCCCGACGCCGTCAACCAAATCCGGCCGGTGCGAGGCCAGCCCACCGGCCAGCGTGGCCAACCCGGCGCCGGTCACCCCCGCCGCACCCTTCGAGGCGATGATCATGAACAGCAGCAGCGAGATCTGCTCGCCGACTGCCAGCGGGCTGCCCATCGCCCGGGCGATGAACAGCGACGCCATCGTCAGATAGATTGCGGTGCCGTCGAGGTTGAAGGAATAGCCCGTGGGCACCACGACGCCGACAGTGGACCGGTGTACGCCGAGGTGCTCCATCTTGGCGATCAGCCGGGGCAGCGCGGACTCCGACGAGGACGTGGACACGATCAGCAGGAATTCGCGACCGAGATACTTGAGCAGGGTGAAGATGTTGAGTCCCGTGACCACCTTGAGGATGAGCCCAAGCAGCACGAACACGAAGACCGCACAGGTGACGTAGAAGGCGATCATGATGACGGCCAGGCTCTTGAGCGCGTCCAGGCCCGTCTCCCCGACCACGGCGGCGATGGCGCCGAACGCGCCAATGGGAGCCAGCCACATGATCATGGCCAGGATCCGGAAGACGAGCTTCTGCAGGTGCCCGATCCCGGTCAGGATGGGCTTACCGGCGGGGCCCATGGCCAGCAGGGCGAAGCCGACCAGGAGAGCGACCAGCAGAGTCTGCAGCACCGTCTCCGAAGTGAGCGCCGAGAACAGGGTCTCGGGAATGATCTCGAGCAGGAACTCCGTGGTGGTCTTCTTCTCGGTCCCGGCCGCCTTGGCCCCCGCACCGGCCAGGCTCTCGGTCAGGTTGAGCCCTTCTCCGGGCTTGATCAGGTTGCCGACGACGAGGCCGATGGTCAGCGCCACCGTGGACATGGTGATGAAATAGAGCAGCGCGAGGCTGCCGACTTTACCCACCTGCGACGCCTTGGCCACCGAGCCGACGCCCAGCACGATGGTGCAGAAGATGACGGGGGCGATCATCATCTTGATCAGGTTGACGAAGCCGGTGCCGATCGGCTTTAGCGACTTTGCGAGCTCCGGCGCTGCGAACCCGAGAATGATGCCCAAGATGACGGCCACGATCACGGCGATGTAGAGGAAGTGTGTACGGTCCTTCTTCCGGGCCGGCGCCTCGGCGCCACCCTCGCTGGTGGATAAGTCTGTTGCCATGCCTCTGCTCCTTCAGCGGGTGTGGGTGTGCCGGAAGGCCGGTAGCCGTTTCGCATGCTAGCGGCAAATTGCGGCGAAAGGCATGGCAAAACTCACCGCTATTGATTACCGCGATTCCGTCAGCGCAGCAGCCCGAGCAGGGCCTCTCGACAGGCCGCCCAGGCAGGCAATCGCGGGTCGACCACGTCCGAATGGTCGGCGCCATCGAGGCGCACCAGTCGGGCGTCGTCGCCGGCCTTGGTGGCCGCCGCCACGAAACGCTCCGACTGCCGCAGCGGTACGACGTCGTCGGCGGTGCCGTGTAGGCAGACCGACGCCACCCCGAGCGGCACCCGTTCTACCGGCGACGCGAGGGCCACGTCCTCGGGCCCGGCGCGGGTGCCGAGCAGCGCGTCCACGGCACCGGCGCCTAGGTGCTGGCGAGCGCCATCGGCCAGGTCGAGGACGCCCGCCTGGCTGACGAACCCGCTCACCTTCACCACGGGCGCGCCGCCAGGGGCGCCGCTTGGCAGGGTGGCGCGAGCCGCAAGCCAGCCCGCCAGGTGTCCGCCGGCCGAGTGTCCGATCGGCACCACCCGGCGGAGGTCCAGCCGCTGGTGCGCGGCCCGCTGGCCTTCGCCGGCGAGCAGGTCCACCGCGGCGGCCACGTCCAGACAGGTGGTCGGCCAGCCTCCGCCGCCCGCCACCGGGTCGTCGCCCACCCGGCGATACTCCACGTTCCAGGCCGCCACCCCGTGCTCCACCAGATCGGCCGCCAGTGGACGGCCGAGCTCCAGTCCGTACGTCGGGCGCCAGAACCCGCCGTGCACCACAACCGCCACCGGCCACGGACCCGGCCCGTCAGGCAGCGTCAACTCGCCGTACTGGCTGGGGTGTTCCCCGTAGCGCAGGATCACGCCGCCCTCCCCGACACCAGAGCGCCGGCGACCCGCAGGAACTCGTCAGCTGCGTGTGCTCCCACCCAGGGCCCGAGACAGAAGCGTCGGTAGGCCAGCCGGGCCGCGGACAGGGTGTCCTCGCCGAACAGGGCGTCCAGCACCTGTGGCAGCGTGCTCAGGTCACGCTCGATCACGTACGCCACCTGCGCCGTGGGGAATTCCTGGACGAACTCCGCCCCTCCAACGGTGATGGCGCACATCGCGAACGGCTTGCCCGAGGCGAGATAGTCGTTGGCGATCGAGGAGACGTCGGTGATGACCGCGTCGGAGGCGTTGAAGCAGGCCGGCACGTCCCACTCCTGCTCAGCTCGGGCCCCCCACACGTGCTGTCGGCCCGAGGCGGTCCGGTCGGCCTCCAGCAACAGGTGGAGATGGCGGATGCGCCGGGCGTCCTCACGGTCCTCATAGCTCACCGGATGCGGCCGGAAGATCACTGTGGCCCCGCGCTCGAGCAGGGCCTTGACCAGTTCGGCGCCCAACGGCAGCGAGGAGTAGTTGGTGCTCGGCCGGCCGCCCTTCCACGTCGGGGCATAGAGCACCGTGCGTGGAGCGCCCACCGGCAGCGGGGTGTCGCGGCTCTCGATGGTCTCGATCTGCGGTCGACCGACGATCACGAACCGGTCGGGCGGCACGTCGATGCCGTGCTTGGCATAGCGCTCGACGCCTTGCTGCCCGGACACAAACAGTCGGTCGTAGGTGGCGTGCCGCGGATGGAAGTTCGCCTGCTTGTCGGAGTCGCCATGGTTGAGCCAGACGTGGGTCAGCTGGCGATAGCGCTGCATGGTCTGGTTGGCCGGGCTGCCCTGGACGTAGAACGCAGCCTTCATCGACGGCACCACCATCGAGTCCAGGCTGTTGGACACGTTGTCGGTCTTGGGCACCAGGATCGGCGCCGAGGTGAGCGTACGGATCACCGGCACGGTTTCGGCGTTGCGGGTGATCACCACATACGGCCGCCCCAGCCGCTCCAGGTAAGGCAGCCACATCCCCAGCTGGTAGCGCGCTCCCTGGGTGGCGGCGTAGTAGACCACGAAGGCGGGCTCGAGCTTGCGCAGCGCCTGCGGAATCTGCTTCTCCGCCCGGGCGCTGGCCGAGGTCGCGCGGACCGCGTGCAGCACCAGCATTGCTGCCGGCGGCACCAGGGCCAGCGCCAGCACCAGCAGGATCCAGCCGGGCGCGGCCACGGCAGCCAGCACCCCCCCGAGCACCAACAATGCGACGCTGGCGATGACGGGCCAGCTGGGACTGATCGGCGCCGGCGGCACCGGCCGCACCCCCGGCAGGTTCACCACGGTCTGCTTGTTGGTGTCCAGCAGGGTCTTGGTCAGGGGCTCACTCAGCACCACCAGCACCGCAACCGCCACCGCCGCCCAGATCCAGCCACCTTCGTCGGGCCGGCGCAGGGCGTAGGCGGCGCCCAGGGCGAAGAACGAGATCGCTCGGAGGCTGACGAAATAGCCCAGCAGGTTGCCACGCCGGGGCTGCGACGTCCCCGGGTGAAGGAAGGCCTGACGCCGCCGCCAGACGATGGCGACCAGGCTGGCCAACACCGCCAGCACCCCCACGCCATGCCACACCGGATGATCGGCACCCAGCAGCAGACAGGCCCCGCTGACCGCGCCGACGTTCAGCAGGTTCTTGTACGCGAAGTCGCCGAGCCGCGCGCGGGCCAGCCGGAGCCGGGCGGACAGCCCTCCCTTGCCTGCCGCTGTCGTGCTCGCCTTCGACGCTGCCATGGCACCACAGGCTAGCGAGCGTGCCCGGCTTTGGATGGCTAGGCCAGGGCCGTGTTCGGTTAGTCTGAAGCCGTGGCGAGAGCTGATGGTCGTCTTAATCATGATCTGGATCCCGGCGACCGCGGACCTCAGGATGCCTGTGGCGTCTTCGGGGTCTGGGCCCCCGGCGAGGAGGTGGCCAAGCTCACCTACTTCGGGTTATACGCATTGCAGCACCGCGGCCAGGAGGCGGCTGGCATCGCGGTCAGCAACGGCAACCAGATCATGGTCTTCAAGGACATGGGCCTTGTCTCGCAGGTGTTCGACGAGGCCACCCTCAACTCCCTGCACGGGCATCTGGCCATCGGGCACGCCCGCTACTCGACCACGGGGGCCAGCGTGTGGGCCAACGCCCAGCCCACGTTCCGCCCCACCGCCTCCGGCGGCCTCGCTCTGGGACACAACGGCAACCTGACCAACACCGCCGAGCTGGAAACCCTGCTGACCGACCGAGACGCCAGTGGCAGCTCCCTGGTGCCCGGCGCTCTCCGCCACGAAGCGACCAACGACACCTCGCTGATCACCGCCCTGCTGTCCACCTTTCCGGGGCTCACCACCGAGCAGGCCGCGCTGCAGGTGCTGCCGCGGCTGCGCGGCGCGTTCAGCCTGGTTTTCATGGACGAGGAAACCCTGTATGCGGCCCGGGACCCCCAAGGCATCCGGCCGCTGGTGCTGGGCAGGACCGAGCGCGGCTGGGTGGTGGCCAGCGAGACCGCCGCGCTGGACATCGTCGGCGCGTCCTACATCCGCGAGATCGCACCCGGTGAGCTGATCGCCATCGACGCCGCCGGGCTCCGCAGCAGCACTTTCGCCTCCCCCCAGCCCAAGGGGTGCGTGTTCGAATACGTCTACCTCGCGCGCCCCGACACCACCATCGCCGATCGGAGGGTGCACTCGGTCCGGGTGGAGATCGGCCGCACCCTGGCCCGGGAGCACCCGGCGGAGGCGGATCTGGTCATCCCGGTACCCGAGTCCGGCACCCCGGCGGCCATCGGGTACGCCGAGGAGTCCGGCATCACCTACGGCGTCGGTCTGGTCAAGAACTCCTACGTCGGCCGCACCTTCATCCAGCCCAGCCAGAGCATCCGCCAGCTGGGGATCCGGCTCAAGCTCAACCCGCTGCGCGACGTTATCGCGGGCCGCCGGCTGGTGGTCGTCGACGACTCGATCGTCCGCGGCAACACCCAGCGGGCCCTCGTACGGATGCTGCGAGAGGCAGGGGCCGCGGAGGTGCACGTCCGGATCTCCTCACCACCGGTGCAGTGGCCCTGCTTCTATGGCATCGACTTCGCCAGCCGCGCCGAGCTGATCGCTACGGGCCTGCACAACGACGAGATCCGGCGCTCCATCGACGCCGACTCATTGGGCTACGTCAGCCTCGACGGCCTGGTCGCCGCCACCCGGCTGCCGAAGGACAGCCTGTGTCGGGCGTGCTTCGACGGGGTCTACCCGGTCGAGCTGCCGATGCTTGAGCGGATCGGCAAGCACATCCCGGCCGCGTCTGGTCGACGCGACGCTGACGGGCTGGTCACGTCCACTCCCGGGGTCGGTGCGGCCGACGCGCTCTCGCGCCCGTGAGTCCGCCTGAGGGCGAGGGCAGCACCCGGCCCTCCGCGTACGCCGCCGCTGGCGTGGATATCGAGGCCGGGGACCGTGCTGTCGAGGCGATGAAGGAGTGGGTGGCCAAGACCCGCCGCCCTGAGGTGGTCGGTGGCCTCGGCGGGTTCGCCGGGCTGTTCGACGTCTCCCGGCTCGCCCGCTATGCGCACCCGCTGCTGGCCACCTCCACCGACGGCGTCGGCACCAAGGTGGCCATTGCCCAGGCTATGGACGTCCACGACTCCATCGGCTTCGACCTGGTGGCCATGGTGGTCGACGACCTGGTGGTCTGCGGCGCGGAGCCGCTGTTCATGACCGACTACATCGCCTGTGGACGGGTCGTGCCCGAGCGGATCGCCGCTGTGGTCCAAGGCATCGCTGAGGCGTGCGTGCTGGCGGGCTGTGCGCTGCTCGGCGGCGAGACCGCAGAGCATCCCGGCCTCCTCGAACCGGACGCCTACGATCTCGCGGGAGCGGCCACCGGTGTGGTCGAACGGGACCGGCTGCTGGGCGCGGACCGGGTCGTGCCGGGGGACGTGATGGTGGCGATGGGCTCATCGGGGTTGCACTCCAACGGCTACTCACTCGTCCGACGGGTGCTGCTGCAGCAAGCGGGTTGGCGACTGGACCGCCACGTGCCCGAACTGGGGACCACCCTCGGCGAGGAGCTCCTGCGGCCGACACGCATCTATGCCGCCGACTGTCTGGCCTTGATCGACGCCGTCGAGGTGCACGCGATCAGCCACATCACCGGCGGCGGGCTGGCCAACAACCTGGCACGCGTGCTGCCGAACGCGGTCGAGGTGCGCATCGACCGCACCAGCTGGCAGCCCGCACCCATCTTCGACCTGGTCCAGACGATGGGCCACGTGCCGCTGCCCGACCTGGAGGCGACCCTCAACCAGGGCGTAGGCATGATCGCCGTGGTTCCCGAGTCGGACGTGGATGCCGCCCTTGCGCTGCTGGCCGCCCGCGAGGTGGCGGCCTGGGTGTGCGGCTCGGCCGCACCGTCCGGCGCCGGCACCCGAACGCCGGTTTCGTTGTTCGGCAACCACCCGGCGCGCTGAGCCGGACCCTGTTTTGTGCCGATGCAGCGATTGGGTAGCCTAGGCGGCACGACAACAACCATCCTGAGCCGCGGCTGAGCCGCTGCAGACAAATGCGAGGGGGTCGACCCGATATGGGGCGCGGCCGTGCGAAGGCAAAACAGACCAAGGTTGCCCGCGAACTCAAGTACCGTGCGATTGATACGGACTTCTCGTCGTTGGCCCGCGAGCTCCGCGGGGGTGAAGAGGAATTCGAGGTGCCCCCCGCCTACGCAGATCTGGTGAAAGCCCCGGATGCGGTCCCGTTCCCCTCCCCACCCGATGAGGAGTTCGAGGACCTGCGCAAGTCCGGGTAGTCCTCCCTCGCCGGACCTGCTGGTCTGGCTAGCTCGGCTGCGCTCGCTCCGCTCCGATCGAGTTTTCCTGCGTCTGTCAGGCTGGAGTGCGTGCACGATTGGCACCGCGACTTCTTGCCGGGTTTCGAGAGCGTGGACCTGCCCCTGCCCACGGCGTCCCCGGCCGCCGGCGAGCCGGCCGACGTCGAGCTGGTGGCGACGCTGGTCAGGCGGTCACCGGGCAACTCATCGCGCCGAGCGCTGCTCTACGTACACGGCTGGAACGACTACTTCTTCCAGAGCCACCTGGCCGAGGCGGTGGAGGCTCGTGGCTATGACTTCTACGCCGTCGACCTGCGTCGCTACGGCCGCAGCCTGCGCCGAGGACAGCACTTCGGGTTCATCACAGACCTCGACGACTACAGCGAGGAGCTGGACGCCGCGGCGCAAGTGATCGGCGAGGACCACGACGAGCTGCTGCTGATGGGTCACTCGACCGGCGGGCTGGTGACCGCCTTGTGGGCAGCCAGCAACCCCGGTCGGATCACCGGGCTGGTGCTCAACTCCCCCTGGCTGGACCTGCAGGGGTCGGCACTCTTCCGCACCCTCGGGGGGCCGGTGATCTCCCGGCTCGGCAACAACCTGCCGACCTCGGTCCTGCGGCTACCTGACCTCGGGTTCTATGGGCGCACTCTGCACTCCAGCCTTGGCGGCGAGTGGGACTACGACCTGGAGCTGAAGACTTCCCCGTCGCCGCCGGTGCGGGTCGGCTGGCTGCGTGCGATCCTGCGCGGTCACCAGCGGGTGGCAGCCGGGCTGCAGATCGACGTACCGGTGCTGGTGCTGTGCTCGAACTCGAGCGACTTCTCGCGCCGTTGGCACGAGGGCCTGCGCACAGCCGACATCGTGCTGGACGTCGAGCAGATCGCCACCCGGGCGGTCCGCCTCGGCCGACACGTCACCGTGGTCCGGATTTCTGACGGGCTGCATGACCTGCTGCTGTCCGCCCCGGACGTCCGGAAACAGGTGCTGGCGGAGATCCTTCGGTGGGAGGCGGCCTACTGCGAGGTGGGCGGCACAAAAGTGCCATCCGGCCTTGGGTGAAACGGTGCACACTGCTTAGATGAGTAGGTGACTGAGATGCCGCATGTCGTTGTGCTGGGGGCCGGCTTCGCGGGCCTCTCCGCCACCTCCCAGCTCGCCAAAGAGGGTTTCCGGGTGACCCTGATCGACCGGCACCCCTACAACACGTTCCAGCCTCTTCTCTACCAAGTGGCCACCGGCGGCTTGAACGCAGGCGACGTCACCTACTCGCTGCGGTTCTTCACCGCCAAGCGTCGTGGCGTGCGGTTCCGCTGTGCGACCGTCACCGACATTGACCACGAGGCTCGCCAGGTGCTGTGTGACGACGGCGTGCACGTGAGCTATGACTACCTGATAGTGGCCAACGGGATCACCACCAACCACTTTGGGATCCCGGGTGCGGCCGAATACAGCATGTCGATGTATACCCGGCCGGAGGCGTTGGCCGTGCGCGACACGATCTTCGGCGGCTTGGAGACCATCGCGGGGACCTCGGACCCACACAGCGGCGGCTTCACCATCGTCGTGGTGGGCGGCGGCGCGACCGGAGTCGAGATGGCCGGACAGCTCGCCGAGCTCAAGCAGAAGGCAATTCCGAACGTCTATCCCGAGCTCAACCCCGAGCTCATCCACGTGGTAGTGGTCGAGATGGGTGAGCACCTGCTGGCGCCCTTTGACGACAAACTCCGGCAGTACGCGCTGCGCGAGCTCGAGAAGCGCGGCGTTGACGTACGCCTCAGGACCGCCATCTCCGAGGTGCACCCCGACCACGTCGACTTCAAGGACGGCTCATCCATGCCGGTTGACGTCGTCATCTGGGCCGCCGGCGTCTCGGGCAGTCCGGCCATTCGTGAGTGGGGCCTGCCGATCGGCCGCGCGGGCCGGATCGAGGTCAACGCTGACCTGCGGACCACCAATGACGATCGGATCTTCGCCATCGGCGACACCAGCATCGTCTTGGACAACCCGCTGCCGCAGTTGGCGCAGCCGGCGATGCAGATGGGCAAGCACGCAGCCAAGCAACTGGTGAACCTGCACAAGGGGCTGCCGACGCAGCCGTTCGAGTATCGCAACAAGGGCACGATGGCCACGATCGGCAAGGCCGACGCGGTGTTGGAGATGCCCATCGGCGTCAAGATGACCGGGCTGTTCGCCTGGCTTGGCTGGATCGCATTGCACATCATGTACCTCTTGGGCAGCCGCAACCGGATCCAGACCTTGATCAACCTGTCCGTGCGCTATCTCGGGCTCGGTCGCTCGGGCGTCATCGTGGGCGACGTTGCGCCGACCCCCAAGGTCAAGGCCGTCCAGCGGGGCTGACCAGATCGACTCGTCGTTTTACCCTTTCGGGGTCTGCCTCGTCCTAGGCCAGTGCTCCACGGGCCACCGAGTCGCCGGAATGCTCGGGGTCGGTGTCGCCAGGAGGCTCGTCCGACACGTCCACCACCGGGAACTGGAACAGACTCATGCCTTGAGGGATGGGGATCCGGGCTTCGCCGTCGCGTACCTCACCCATGTTCTGAGGATCGCGGATCGAGCTCTTCATCAGCCACACCCGCAGTGTGCCGTCGACGGGCTGTGCGGTGGACACCCGCAGCACCAGCTCGCGGTTGCCCCGGCCGTCCGTGGTCACCTCGGCCTTACCGGTCGTGCCGGCCCACTTTGGCAGCGGCTCGAGCTCTGCGCTGGCGATCACCCGGACCTGCGGTTCGGTCACCTGTCGCTGATATCCGATACCGATGCCGATTCCCGCCACCAGCGCCAGGGCGGCGGCCACGGCGAGTGCCAGGAAGCGTCGCCCTGCGCCGGTGCCCGCTCCCGATGAGCCTGTTGCGGCGACCCGTCGACTTCCAAGCTCTGTCACCGTAGCGTCCCGGACGTGCGCCGGCTCGGTGACAGCGTGCTCGCTCAGGCCCAGTTCCGCGCTGATCCGCTCCCAAACCTGGGGTGACGGCGTCTGCAGCGCGTCAGCATCTGTCGCCGCACGGCCGACACCAGCGATCCGAGCCAACTCCGCCACCTCCTGGGAGCAATCGGGACACACGGTGGCATGGTCCTGCTCAGCCGGGCTTCCAGCCACCTCGCCGAGAGCCATCAGAGCAAGAACGTCAGGACTCGTATGCATCGGCTCTCACCTCCAACCGGTTCTTGAGCTTGATCAGGCTGCGACGGATATGACTTTTCACGGTGCCAGGCGGCAGCTTCAATCGCTCAGCGATCTGAGCGTGCGTCAGGTCTTCGTAGAAGGCAAGCCGGAGCACCTGACGGGGGACCTCGTCCAGCCGGTCGATCTCATCGACAAGGATGAGTCGTTCAGCCACGTCGAGCGGCTCGGTGGTCAGCCGCACCTGTGGACTCGAGGCAAGCTCGGTCCGGATGCGGCTCTCCTTGGTCCGACTGTTGTGAGCGTCAAAGATCTTGAATCGCGCGATGCCCATCAGCCATGCCGCGAGGCTTGCACGCTCGGCGCGATAGTTGTGCCGGCTCGTCCACGCCGCCACGAAAACCTTTTGGGTGACATCCTCAGCCTCTGTCACCTCTCCTAGCGAGCGAAGCGCCACGCTGTAGATAAGCGGGGACCAGCGCGCATAGATGCGCGCCAATGCCGCCTCGTCGCCAGCGACAAAGTCCTCTGCCAGCCTATCCAGATCGTCGTCTGGCGAGGCGGTCATCACGGCTGGGCCCCTCTCGGCTTGCTTCAGCATGGCTACGACCTGCCGGACGACTGCGCAGGTGCAGTAACCGCGAGGCTATCGCGAGTGCCGGTGCCATGATCGTACGCGTCACCGCACGCCGACGGGAGAAGGGCCGCGGCAGAGGCGACGGGGGGTAGTCGCGGCACGTCAGCCCTCCTCCCTGACCATAGTCACCTTTCGGCTGGTTCTTGGCTACTCAAACGGTGGCTACTTCAGCGATCAGCCTGTAACTATTCGAGAACGAAAACGATGCTCGTAATGCAGCACAGTCAGATCTTCGGGCGCGCGCAGCCTCTTGGATGCAGCCACGTCGCCAGGGGGGCGGAACTTAGGACTTCGCCGCCGATTCCGGCATCGCGGTGACGACGACGTTATCCCGGTAGCCGGTGTCGCTGTCGTAGCTGCCACCGCAGGTCAACAAGGTCACTCGTGGGGGTCCGTTCCGCTCGAAAACGGCCAGCGAAGACAGTTGGTCCTTCGCCACTGCGCGCACGGACACCACCCGATAGTGGTGCACGATGCCGTCTTGGGTGGTCAGCAGGACCTTGGCGCCTGGCTCGAGTCGACGGAGCCGGGCAAAAGGGCCGAGACCATCGGCGCGTGAGTCGACGTGGGCGGCAATGAGCGTCGAGCCGGCCTGATCGGCCGGGCGGGAGCCGAACTTGTACCACCCGGCATCGAAGACCGACGAAGGCAGCTCCATGTCCCCGTCATCCTCCACGCCCACGGGCAGCACCTTCATCGCCACATCAACGCTCGGCACGCGGATCTGCTTCGGGCTCGGAACTGTTCTGGTGGCCGTCGATGCGAGGTCCGCGGCCGCCGTCGGCACGGACGTTCGCGGTGGTGACACCGTCGGCGTTGTGGTCGCCGACGGCGATGCCGACACCCCCGGCACCGCGGCGACCTCACCGCCCGGCTGAGGGGGCGTGGAACAGGCAGAGAGCAGGAGGGCTGCAGCCGTCGCCACCTGAAGGTGTCGCCTCATCTCAGCCCTCCTCTCTCATCAAGTAGTGGTCAGCCGACCTGACCACTCACCGGTTGCGACTTATCGGGAGACCCTGCTCGGGGCCAACCGACGCTGCAGCAGCACCGCCCCGGCCAGCACCAGGACGCCGACCGCCGCGAGTCCGCCTGAATTCCGCTCGGCGGCCAGCCCGACCTCACCGGCGTGCACGCCACCGGGGCTCGAGTGCAGGCCGGAGATCGTCTGCACCGCAAGCTTCAGGTTGTCGTCATCCAGACTGCCCCAGGCGTAGACGATGGTGTTCTTCCCTTCAGACACCGTCACGTCGGCGGGACCGATCACGGCTTTGGTGGTGCCGGCCGCAGCCACGGACGCCGAGACCGTGCCGGCGGCCAGGTCAAGGACCTCTTCATCAGGGTTGCTCAGGTCACTCACCACCGCATCGCCCCCAGCCAGGATGTCCACTGCCGGTGCCGCCGCTGTGTGGCGCACCGTCAGTCTGCCCTCGCCGGCCTTGGTCCGGGAGACATCGTTCTTGAACAGCGTGGCGGTTGGGTCGCCACCCTCTTCCAAATGCGCCACCGCGGTGTAGTTGCCGCCGCCGGCCAGTTTGAGGTCCACCGGACCGACCGCGGGGTCGGAGTCATCTTTGGCGTCAGCGGCGGTGATGGCGACCTCGTAGGTGCCGGCCTTGAGGTTGAGCGGACCGGCCAGCGTGCCGGGCTTAAAGTTGTCGAGCGTCCGCTCGCCGTTGACGTAAACATCAACGGTGAGACCCGGTACGCCGTGCAGCACCGACAGCTTGGCGTCATCAGCGGCGTGGGCGGGACCGGCGACGGTGGCGAGCACGAGCGCTCCGGCACCGGCGAGAGCAAACAGTCGTCTAGACATTGGGGACCTCCGAGGACTAGGGACCTCCTGCATCGCAGGATTACCTAGGTTTCGCAGGCACAGAAGAAACGGATGCATTGAGAACCATGGCGAATCGAGACGGTGGCCAGGGCCGGGGTCGAACCGGCGACCTTTCACTTTTCAGGCGAACGCTGCTACCAGCTGAGCTACCTGGCCATGCGCGGAATCTTCCGAACACAAGATGCGGTGACGATGCTCACCGCTCTCGCGACCCCGACGGGACTCGAACCCGCGACCTCCGCCGTGACAGGGCGGCGCGCTAACCAACTGCGCTACGGGGCCCTATGGGCCTTCGTGCTGGGCACTCTCGTGCCCGCGAAACTATAGCGCAGGAGCCGAAGGGGTAGAAATCAGCAGGTTCGGGCTACAAGCGCGGGATCGGGAGCTCGCGCAGGGGATCCCCTCCGTCGATCAACAGCCGGGCACCCGGTCGGGTGGCTGAGGCGATTCGCCGCAGAACCCGGTCACCGGCCGCTGGGTGGCGACCATCGAGGGCGCCGACCCGGACCGCGAACACGAGGTCGAACGGTTCCTCATCACCGAGCAGTACGAAGTCCTCGGCCGCCACCTGACGCACGCTCAGCCGGCCGGCTGCGACCTGGTCAGCCGCTGCCTTGCGCGCCTGGGCGATGGCTGTGGCTGAACGATCGATGGCCAGGATGTGGCCGTCGACCAGCCGAGTGGCCACGGCTCGGGCCGCTGCCCCCGGCCCACACCCGATCTCCAGGACCCGAAGGCCCGGCGAAATGGGAAGTGCGTTCACGATCGCCGCGAGGCGCGGAGACAGCGGAGTTGTCACACTGAGGCCGACTCTCGGGTGATCGCCTGCCTCAGCGCCCGAGCGCGGTCAAGATTCTGGCCGCGACGTCCTGCACCGGCCCACCGCCGTCCACCTCCACCAGCAGTCCGCGAGCCCGGTAGAGGTCGAGCAGGGGAGCGGTCTGCTCGGCGTACACCCGTTGGCGCACGTTGATGGTCTCCTGGTTGTCGTCGGCCCTGCCGTCGATGTCGGCCCGCTTCAGCAGCCGGCCGTTGACGTCGTCGACGTCGATCACCAGCGAGATCACGGCGTCAACCGTCTGCCCGCTCCGGCCGAGAAGTGCGTCGAGGGTCTCCACCTGGGGCAGCGTGCGCGGATAGCCGTCCAACAGGAACCCGAACCGGCAGTCGTCTTGGCTCAGCCTGTCAGCAACCAGCCCGGCCGTGACCTCGTCGCCGATGTAGCCGCCGGATTGCATGATGGCCCGTACCGGCGCGCTCTCGGGGCTGTTGCTGGCCTCAATAGCCCGGAAGATTTCCCCGGTGGAGATGGCCGGGATGCCGATGTGCTCACTCAGCAGTGACGCCTGCGTGCCCTTGCCCGACCCCGGGGGTCCCATGATCAGCAGGCGCGTCGCCTGGCTCGTTGGGCTGTTCACGACATGTGTCCACCGCCGGTGGCGTCCACCAGGGTGCGGTCGGCCGCCTGCTTCTTTCCCAGACGCGTCCACGTTTCCACGACGGTGTCAGGGTTCAGGGACATGGAGTCGATGCCCTGGTCGAGCAGCCAGTCGGCGAGGTCCGGATAGTCGCTGGGGCCCTGGCCGCAGATGCCGACGTACTTGCCCTGCTGCTTGCATGCCCGGATGGCAGCGCTGAGCATGAACTTCACGGCTGGGTCGCGCTCGTCGAAGGTGGCAGCGACCAGCGAGGAGTCGCGGTCCAGACCCAGGGTCAGCTGGGTCATGTCGTTGGATCCGATCGAGAACCCATCGAAGTGCTCGAGGAAGGCGTCAGCGACCACGGCGTTGGACGGCAACTCGCACATCATGATCACCTGCAGCCCGTTCTCGCCGCGTCGCAGCCGGTTGTCGGCGAGCAGCGAGATGACTCCTTGTGCCTCAGCCACCGTACGGACGAAGGGGATCATGATCTTGACGTTGCTCAGCCCCATGGTGTCGCGGACGTATCGCAGCGCCTCGCACTCCATCGCGAAGCAGTCGGCGAACTCAGCTGACAGATAGCGCGCAGCGCCGCGGTAGCCGATCATCGGGTTCTCTTCATGCGGCTCATAGAGCTCGCCGGCGACCAGGTTGGCGTATTCGTTGGACTTGAAGTCAGACATCCGCACGATGACCGGTTCGGGGGCGAACGCGGCGGCGATGGTGGCCACACCTTCGGCCACGCGCCGCACGAAGAAGTCCCGGGGACTGGCGTAGCCGGCGATGGCGTCGGTGATCTCGTCGCGCAGCGAACCGTTGAGCCGGTCCAAGTCGAGCAGCGCCTTCGGGTGGATGCCGATCTGGCGGTTGATGATGAACTCCAACCTGGCCAGCCCGACCCCGGAGTTCGGCAGTCGGGAGAACGCGAAGGCTTGGTCTGGGGTGGCCACGTTCATCATGATCTTGACCCCGAGCTCGGGCATCGCACCCAGCTCGCTGTTCTCGATGGCGAAGTCGAGCTTGCCGGCGTAGACGTAGCCGGTGTCACCCTCGGCGCAGGACACGGTCACGGACTGACCGTCGGTGAGCTGCCGAGTCGCCTGGCCGGTGCCCACCACCGCGGGGATGCCGAGTTCGCGGGCGATGATGGCGGCGTGGCAGGTGCGCCCGCCGCGATTGGTGACTATGGCGCTGGCTCGCTTCATGATCGGCTCCCAGTCGGGATCGGTCATATCGGCGACCAGCACCTCACCGGGGCTGAACTCGTGCATCTGGTCGACCGAGGTCAGGATCCGCACTCCGCCGGCGCCGATCCGCTGCCCGATAGCCCGGCCTTCCACCAGCAGCGGCCCTCGCTCGTTCATCCGGTATCGCTGGACGCTGCCTGCGCTCTGGCGCGACTTCACCGTCTCCGGCCGCGCCTGCAGGATGTACAGCTGCCCGTCGCGGCCGTCAAGGCCCCACTCGATGTCCATCGGCCGGCCGTAGTGGGCCTCGATGGTCATCGCGTGCCTGGCCAGCTCCTCGACCTGGGCGTCGGTAAGACTGAGCAGCCGCCGGTCTCCCTCGGGCACGTCGATGAACTCCGTCGTCCGGCCGACAGTCGGGTCGTCGGTGTAGACCATCTTGATCGCCTTGCTGCCGATTCCCCGTTTCAGGATGGCCGGTCGCCCCGCGGCCAGCCCGGGCTTGTAGACGTAGAACTCGTCGGGGTTGACCGCGCCCTGCACGACAGCTTCACCGAGGCCGTAGGACGAGGTGACGAAGACGGCGTCCGGAAAGCCCGACTCGGTGTCCATGGTGAACATCACCCCGGCGGCGCCGATGTCGGAGCGCACCATCCGCTGCACCCCCGCCGATAGCGCCACCGCGTCGTGCTCGAACTGGTGGTGCACCCGATAGGCGATGGCGCGGTCGTTGTAGAGGGAGGCGAACACCTGCTTGATCGCGGTCAGCACGGCGTCGATTCCGCGTACGTTGAGGAAGGTCTCCTGCTGCCCGGCGAATGACGCGTCCGGCAGGTCCTCGGCCGTGGCGCTGGATCGGACCGCGAACGACATCTCCTCGTCGTCGCCGACCAACTGAGCGTATGCGGCGCGGACGTCGGCCTCGAGGTCGGCTGGGAACGGCTGGTTGACGACGGCCGACCGGATCTTGAGGCCCACCTCGGCCAGCCGCTGTACGTCGTCGGTGTCCAGCCCTGCGAGCTGGGCGTTGATGGTGTCGGCCAGGCCGGTGTCGCTGAGAAAGACCCGGTACGCCCCCGCGGTGGTCGCGAACCCGTCGGGCACTCGGACACCCGCGGCGGACAGGTTGGCGATCATCTCACCGAGCGAGGAGTTCTTCCCGCCGACCTGCTCCAGGTCGCTGAGCCCGAGCTCGGCGAACCACAAGACGTTCTCGGACATGGCTGCTTTCCGCTCTCTCGGGGGTTGACGCTATCGGGACTTGAGGCTCTGCAGGATGACGGTGGACATCTCCTCCACGGACTTCGTGGACGAGTTGACGGTGGGGATCTGGTGGGTTCGAAACATCGCCTCAGCGCGTCTGAGCTCATAGGTGCACTGCTCCAGTGAGGCATAGCTGGAGTTGGGCCGGCGTTCATTGCGCACCTGGCTGAGCCGCGCCGGCGTGGTGACCAGGCCGAAGCAGCGCTTTCGGAGGTTGCGGATCGGCCGCGGCAGGTGGGCTTCGTTGAAGTCCTCCTCGACCAGGGGGTAGTTGGCGACGAACATGCCGTGCTGCAGGGCCAGATACATCGTGGTCGGGGTCTTCCCGCAGCGCGACGGGGCCACCAAGATGATGTCGGCCTTGTCGAGGGCCCGCATGCTCTGCCCGTCGTCGTGCTCGATGGCGTACTCGACCGCCTGCATCCGGGTGTTGTATCGGAGGACGTCGCCGACGCCATGCAGCCGGGCGGCCACCCGCATGCCCTTGGTGTCGAGGATCGATTCAACCCGTTGCATGTGCATGTCGAAGAAGTCGATCAAGGGGCATCGGGTCTTGTGCAGTTCGAGCCTGACCTCGTCAACCGCCGCGGTGGTGAAGGCCAGCGGAGTCACCCCTGAGTCCATCGCGTGGTCCAAGATGGCGACGACCTTGCGCGCCTCCTCCACCGAGGTGATGAACGGCAGAAGCCGTCGTTCGAAGTGCAGGTCGGGAAACTGGATCAGCAGGGCGTTGCCCATCGTCTCGGCGCTGATCCCCGTGCTGTCGGAGAGGAAGAACACCGGCACGGCCGGACGCGAAGGCGGATGATCGGCCATCGCACCCCCTCTGGTGTCTTTCAGTCCCGGCCCTAGGCACCGGTCAGGCGACTCCGCCACGGCTGACGATAACGACGAGCGGAGCCGGGCACAACGCCTCGCCAGGTACGGCGCCGCCCACCGAGCAGAGGCCTCAGGCAGGCTGGATGCGACGGATTTCAGGAGCGCCGTACGTTCTCGCCCGCTGGGATAAGTTTCAGCGGGACCATTGAGAACCGCGGGGATGCGCGGTGATGGTTATCAACGAGGTTCGATGCTCACCCGAGGAGACGACATGACCGAGCGCCAACCCTGGCATGGGGTGTTCACCGCAGCCGCCCTTCCCTTCCATGACGACTACTCCGTCGACTTCGACAGCTACGCCGAGCATGTCAGCTGGATGGCTGCCGAGGGCATCCATGGTGTGTGCCCCAACGGCTCGCTGGGGGAATACCAGACCCTGTCCGACGATGAGCGCGCGCGGGTGGTCACGACGGCGATCGAGGCCTCTCCCGAGGGCTTTGGCGTGATGGCCGGATGCGGTGCCTACGGGACGCTGCAGTCAGTTCGCTGGGCCGAGCAAGCCGCGGATGCCGGGGCGCACTCGATCTTGCTGCTGCCTCCGAACACCTACCGCGCCGACCGCGAGGCCGTGGTGAACCACTACCGCGAGGCGGCGAAGGTCGGGCTGCCAATCGTCGCCTACAACAACCCCATCGACACCAAGGTGGATCTCACGCCCGAGCTGCTCGCTGAGTTGCACGGTGAGGGGCTCATCGCCGCCGTCAAGGAGTTCACCGGTGACGTCCGTCGGGCCTACCAGATCCGCGAGTTGGCGCCGGAGCTTGATCTGGTGATCGGTGCTGATGACGTGCTGCTGGAGCTGGGCCTGGCCGGTGCGGTGGGCTGGGTGGCGGGATACCCGAACGCGCTACCAGCGGCGTGCCTGGAGCTGTACATCCTGTCCACTTCGGGCAACGTCGCCGACTTGGAGAAGGCGCTGCCGCTTTACCGGGACCTGCATTCGCTGTTGCGCTGGGACTCGCGGACCGAGTTCGTACAGGCGATCAAGTTGTCCATGGACGTCGCCGGCCGCAAGGGTGGTGCCTGTCGACCGCCCCGCGCGGCGTTGCCGCCAGAGGTCCGCTCGCGAGTGGTCCACGACACCGAGGCAGCGCTGGCCAAGGGATACCGGTAGTAGGCCGAGGTTCGCGCAGGGACCCGCACGGGAGCGATTCGCTCCCGTACGGGAGGCGTTTTAGACGTCGAATAGCTCCAGGTTGTAGGCCTCGATCAGCGCTTTCCGCAGCTGGCCTGGATTGTCGTAACGCGGACTGAAGGCGAGGGCGTGTGAATAATAGCCGCGCTTCTTGTTGCCACTAAAGAAGTGATGGCTGGGCATCTGGCCGCCCACCTCAAGCATGTATTCGCCCTCGTTGCCGTGCGCCTTCAGCCGCCAGACACGGCCCTTCTTGTCCTTCTCGTCAGGCGGATTGTCGGACGGTGCAGCCATCGCGTGGCCCGATCCGGGGAAGTTTGCCGGCGGCGCTGCAGTTGCCTTGACCAGCCACGAGCTAGTGCCGACCGCGACGAAAGCCAGACCGGTAGATCCCACGAACTGACGTCTGTTGATCATCAGAGCCCTCTCACGGTGCTTCGTAGACATATAGGGGACGGTGGTCAAGAACCTTCATGGGCGTCGAGTCGGTGGTGACGAGCATGCGAAGGTTATCGTTGAGATTGTGCCCGAGAGGACCGCCGCTCTGCGGAGCGAAGTAGGTCGCGGTGTAACCGTTCGTGCCTCGGGCAGCCTGCCAGAGTGACCACAAGCGGTCGACATTGGCATGGTGCAGGTAGAAGACGGGGTCGTTTGGTGCAGTGCCCGACGTCATGTCACCTCCCACGATGTTGTGGACGGCGTCGTGCAGGAGCTGCTCCAGTGAGACCCGGTAGTTCGTGGAGTTCGACTCGGACTCGTTCCAGGGGGACGAGTCGTACCGGGAGATGGTGTTGCTTGGCGCTCCCGGCATCGAACTGCTGCTGAACCGCCGAATGATCCCTGTCCGCGTCTGAAAGCTCCTGGTGTTGTAGTTGTAGATGACGGAGTTCCAGCTGGCGAAGGGGCCGGTCTGTACGCGATACCCACTGCCGGAACTCCCGTTGCCGCCCAGGAGCGATGAACTCCAAGCGGGAGAAGTTCTCCACCCACTACCCATCGTGTTCGTCGGCAGGTAGGGAAGCTCTACGGTTGCGTCGAACTTCCGCATCTCCGCCACGAAGTCAAGCAGCAGTTGCCGGTGCCAGGGCAGGAACGCCGGGCCTACGTGAGCGACATTGCGCTCAGTAGTGCTGGTGCTTTCCCCGGCCATCAGCGTGGCCGACATCATCGCATTCTGATGACGCTTGGTGAACGCGTCGTAGACCCCGCTCGACTTCATGCCCTTCAGGCAGTTGACCACTCTGGTCCACTCGGTCGTACTAAGTTTGAGAATGCTTCTTCTCACTGTTGGCGCCATCGCCTCAACCCCCACATCGATGAACGAGCCTGATATCTAATTTCCATGCACCCGGGCGTGGACGCTGCCATGCAAGACGGGTGGTGCTCACGCAGAAATCGCCACCCGGACCAGCATGATCCGGTGCAGACGCTGCAGTAATCCAATGACCTTAGCGTGATTGCAGTCTCTTGGCAGCCGATTCAGTGAAATTGACCAGGCGAACGTTCGGTGCCCGGCGCTCACGGACGGGGCGGCGCTGTAGCGCAGCCCGCCTGTTGCTGCGGCGACGCAGGTCGGCATGACCATGGCCTCTGTCGGCTAGGCTCATACAGGGCATGCTGCTCGGTAGCAGCCCCGTGTACTTTGTGTGGTCGTCGCTGGTGGGGGCCGTTTCCGACAGATCGACAAGTTCGACGAAAGGAACCGAGTGCGGAAGTCATTGACGCTGTTGGTGGGGAGTTCTCTCGCGGGGCTGCTGGCGCCGCTTGGCATCCCAGCGACCGGGGCTTCGGCCGCCGCACAATGCACGACCCCACCGAGCGTGCTGAGCTCGACGGTCACACCCGAACGCGTGACGCTTGGGGTCACCCGCTACAAAGGGGTGGTTGTTACGGTGAAGATTGCCCGCAACAAGGCCTGCTCCATAGACCGGCTGAGTGTCGATATCTTCGCGCCGATCTCCATCCAGAGCCTTGACCTCGACGAGGTCAACTCAACCGACGAAGCGGCCACATACACGGGGGGTACGTTCCTTCGGCCCCGCCAGCTGAGAAATGCCGACGTGGGGGATTGGAGCTCCTACATAACTGTTTGGGGTCCCACTATGGTGGGTGCGGCTGGCCCCAGCTTCTCTGTGCTGCCTGCCGCACGACTGAATGCCAACGCCACCCCTGAGGTCGTAGCCAAGGATGGCAATATCACGGTTGCAGGTCGGTTGACGCGCGCCGACTGGGAAACTGTCAAATACCGTGGTCAAGACTCTCGCAAGGTAGAACTGCAGGTGAGAACGGCTAAGGGGTCGTACAAGACCCTAAGAACGGTGGCGGCTACACAGGCGGGTCAACTCACAAGCACGGTGACCGCGACGCAGGACCTGTGCTTCCGCTACGCCTTCAAGGGCAGCAGCACGACGGCCGCAGTCACGAGCAAGGGTGACTGCGTAACCGTGAAGTGAGCGGGCCCTCGCGCTGCATCTGACCAAGGCGGCCAAGACGACTGGAAGGCTGCCCTTGACGGCAGGTCAAGCTGCCCCGCGCAGCCTGCCGGCCTCGGCCAAGGTGCGGCGGGCGAGCTGACGAAGTCGCGGCGACTCAAGGACAACGCGTGTCAGTCGCCGTGCTGGCCAGGTGCGGGCCGTGTGCAGGGCCTGGGCTGCTCTCTTGGTCGCGATGGATCCTTCGAGCAGTGGGATCCCGGTGTTCGCGAACCTCTGTTTGTAGCTTTCGTCGCCCTTCCCAAGGTCCAAAACGGATAGCCCCCTCTCAGGCATGGCTCGCGCCAGTTCGTGACACAACAACAACCCCGGTGAGTAGGCTGCGAAAGAAGGGTTGTAGACCGGGAACCACCAAGCCAGTGTGCGGCGCGACCTGAGCCCCAGATGGGCCGCAACAACGGCGTCCCCCGCGTACAGGACGGTGAGCGGAGCGCCGAAGGTGCCCGTTTGCAGGTCCAGTAGGTGGTGGACCAGCGCTCGAGTCCCGACGTCGGCGAAGCGGTCCCGACGTCCTGTCCGACGGTATTGGTCCGACTTCCATTTCAGGACGTCATCTAGAAGTTGGTGATCGGGCTCGTGAAATGTGAGCCGCATAGGACCGTGTTCGCGCTCCAGCTTGCGGCGCTTCCGGGTGATCGACTGGAAGAGTGACTTAGACGTGATTCGCTGCTGGCGGGCATATTCGCCGAAGCCATCGCTCAGATCCAAAGCCGGTGAGCTTTCCGACGAGAAGCGTGATGGCAAATCCTTAAGCCAGTCACGCTGACCGGCGAGCAAGTGGTCAAAGGTGTACAGGTCGAGATCACATCCGCGCATCACTTGGCCCATGTCGACCCCCAACTCCGGGGAGGCAACCACACCTTGAAGGTCGGACAGACCCGTAGCCAGCGCCGTGCCTTGACGCCAGCGGCCAAGTTCGTAGGCAAAGAAACCCGCAGCCTCAGCCCCGTCGGAGAGCACTGCAACACGAGTATGGGGCCTTACTTCCGCCACCGCCAGCGCAAAGTCTGCACTAAGAAACGGGCTATCAACCCAAGCGTTGTCCCGCTGAACATCTCGCCAGTTATCGAGATCGGATGGCGACAACTCATGTGGTCGAACGACATCGATATGCATTACCTGATCACCATCTCTAATGCGGGCCAGCGAGGCAGCGCCCTCAACAGTAAGGCTCCAGACTGAGCAACGCTTGGTCAACTATAGGAATAGCGCTTACCGGGCTATGCGCAGTCCTTCTTCCGAATCACAGCCTACGCAGGAGGCCAAATGCATCAGAACCGACGGACGCTCCTGCGCCTGAAAAGCTTCCTGCCAGAGCACCGTGACTGCCACTATGCTGATTGAGGGTAAGCAAATGGCCGAACCCGCGCTGCCGCCTTGAGGCCTCCCAGCAACTGGGCATGGCGACTTCCGGCTGCCGGTCGGCCGGAACGCTCCAGGCCAGCACCAAGCAGCCGGCAATCTCAGTCTAGCGTCGCCCCTCGCGCTTGGACCGGGCTGCGGGACTTAGACGCGCTGTCTGAGGTCTGCCCCGGACTGGTAGTGGCTCACCTCGAAAAGCTCGACTATCGGCTGTGGGACGCCGTGGCGCTGCACGGTCTCTGCAGTCGCCGCCCCCCACTCGTCCAGGGCTTCCCTCGATTCCCACACGTCCGTGATCCGAATGTGCGACGCGTCCACCGAGGCAACCCAGTGGAAAATCAAGCCGCGCGGGTGAATGTTCTCTGTGACAAGCTCCTCGGTCAGGCGCTCATACAGGTCCATGGAGCCCTCGTACGTCTGAGTGCAGGCAATAGCCACGACAGTTCCTCTCCGTCGACGCCTCGAGCCGACCCGCCGTCGGCTCAGGAAAGGCCACTCGTCTCGTTCTACCGCAAGCATCAGCGACCCGTACAGACCCAAGGCAAAGCTGCCGTGTCGTTGCCCTACAGTGCCGCGAGAACGGCACGCCGGGTTCGCGATCCACAGACTCCGCAAGAAAAGTCGAGCGGCGCCGAAGACCTGCCAATAGGTTCGTGATGTGTTCGGTCCAGTCCGCGGCGAGACGATGAGCAGGTATGGCGAGGCCCTGCTGCCGGTGCTGCTGTACTGCGAGGAGCACCTCGAGGAGCCGCTGACGCTGGAGGATCTCGCAGCTGTCGCCGGCTTCTCGCCTCACCATTTCCATCGCGTCTTCCATCACGTCACCGGCGAGGCTCCGAAGGAGCATCTGCGGCGCCTCCGCCTTGAGCGCGCGGTTTACCGGATGAAGGTCAGCCCCGATAATGTGCTGCGGATCGCGCTGGACTCGGGGTTCGCGACGCACGAGACCTTCACCCGCGCGTTCGTCCAGCGCTTCGACATTAGTCCGTCTGAGTTCCGAGGGCTGCTCAAGGAGTACCGAGCGTCTGTGGGCGACGTGCTCGGCAGCCGCACCTTCGCAGGGTTCACCGAGGAGACTCCGCTCACGCTCCGCTTTGACCTGCGGGAGGACCCGGTTTCGGTCGAGCGCACACCCGAACGGCACCTGTTGTTCGTCCGCCGCCACGGTTTCGAGAATCTCCTAGCGCCAGGGGAGTCGTTCCTCAGCCTCTGGGATGAGTTGTTCGCGTACGCCGTGGAGCATGGCATCGACTACTCGCCCGACGTACTCCTCGGCATCACCCACGACGATCCCTATGTCACCGATGAGCCGCGCATTCGCTTCGACGCCTGCCTCCAGGTCGGTGAACCCGTGTCGACAACATTCCCGGTCGGCTACCGGCAACTGCCGTCCCGACTCTGCGTCACGCGCCGCCACCAGGGCGGACTTGAGGAGATCGCCAGAACCTTCGCTCATATCGGCGTGGACTGGCTCACGTCGAGCGGGTACGGCCTGGCGGCGGCACCGCCGTTCGAGCTCTATCACTGCGCCCACACGCCCGGCGGCGAGCTGCAGATCCAGTACGCGGACTCTTACGTCCCCCTCGAGACCACAGAAAGAGAACCATGAACGGCTTCCGATTCAGTGAGCACATCGAGCGATCCCCGAGCGAGGTGTTCGCAGTTATCTCTGATCCGCGAGAAGCCATCGGCTTCCTCGACAACATCACCGACAGCAAGAAACTGACGGACGGCCCCATCGGCGTCGACACGACCTTCCGTGAGACCCGGGTCGTCAGCGGCAGGGAGTCCAGCACAGACCTGCGGATCACCGCCTACGAGCCGGACACCCACGTCGGCGTCCGCGCCGCAGCCGAGGGCATAACGGTGACCTATCAGTACCGCCTCGCCCCGGATGGAGACGGCACTCGGTTGGACTGGACCTGCGAGCTGGAAGCTGGCGGGCTCCGGAGAATGATGCTGCCACTGGTCGCGGCCATCATGAAGAAGGAGGACGGTGACCACCTGCAGCGACTCAAGGCCTACATGGAGAATGGGCGGCACAAGACGACATGAGCAGCACTACCTCCGGCAATGTCCCCGTCCGACCCTGCCATCAAGGTTGCTTTCGACCGTGCCACTGAAGCCCCGCCGGGCGGAGGCGAATGAGCTTCTCGATGTGTGGGTGGGCTCGATTGCCCACTACGTCGAGTCCATGCGATAGGTCTCCCTCGCCAAGGGCGTTGCGTCACGAAGACGTGGTTGACCACAAGCAGCAATGCCCACCCGGACCAGCGGCAGTGACTTGCCCTATCGACCATCCCCTCCAAGCAGTGTGATACTGCGCTTATGGTCGTCCTACTCAGGGAGTCCTGATGATGCGTCGGTTGAAGTGTCTGCTCCGGAGGCACCAATGGCAGACCGAGTTCAACTATGCGACGCAGGGGACCGAGCGCGAGTGCGCCCGGTGCGGTGCCCATGTCTCGACCTACCCCGGATCGACGAATCACGGACAGCGCCCAAGTGGAACGTGGGGAAGTGCTGCCGGGAGCCACGACGGGGGCGGCTTCGACGGAGGCGGTGGCGACGGCCAGTGAGGTGACCAGAAAGGTCATCCTGGAGCGTGGGTCGCAAAGCCCGTGAAGCAGGCGCTGGTCCAGGCTGCTGTCGAAAGAGACGATCTGTCGAAAGGGACGATGACATCGAGGAGGCGGTTATGCGTCGGTACCTGATCGTGGCGAATCAGACGCTCGGTGGTGACGAGTTGGTGCAGCTCATTGCCGAGCGGGCGAAGGCTGAACCGTCTGAGTTCTTCATCGTCGTTCCTGCGACGCCGGTGCTGGAGATGGCGGCAGGAGCGGAGGTCATGGCGGCGATGGGCGTCAATCCCCTGGTGCCTTGCTCCATGGAGGACGCCCGCCAGATGGCGCAGGAGCGGCTGAAGGTGGCTCTGGCCCAACTCAAGGCTGTCGGTGCCCAGGTCCTTGGCGAGGTAGGGGACCCGGATCCGGTACGTGCCGTGGAAGCCGCCTTGAAGGGCGGGCGGTTCGACGAGATCATCGTCTCGACCTTGCCGTCACACTTGTCGCGGTGGCTGCGTCAAGACCTGCCTCACCGCTTGGAACGCAAGACGCAGTTACCCGTCACCCACGTCGGTGTCGCCCAGCAGTCCAGTCGGTGAGTCTCCTCACCCCGGATCATCAGGTAGTCAGCCGCCGCGCCCACCTGCTGGCCCCGCCCTCGGCGGGTTGATCCCTAGTCGCCTCGCTGGGCAACTACTCGTGTCGGTGGCTGCTCGTAGGCTGGATGCGTGTCTAGGGGTGTTCGTCATGTAAGTGATGTCCGATCTTTGCTGGATGTACGTCGGATTTACGCCGAGCCTGCTGCTTTGGTGTTGCCGCGTGGGAAGCAGATCCTGTCGAGGTGGCCCCAGGCTGAGCTGGTGGAGGTCGGCAGTCACTGGCAGATTCCTGAGTTGCACGGCGATGAGGCGAATGTGCGGCGTTGGGTACGAATCAAGACCGAAGCCTTGGTCCTCGGTGTGAAGAAGTCGCTGTCGGCGCGTCCCAATGGGCGCTCGTCGGACTTCATCGCGCCGTCGACGGCGAACGGCTGCGCGATGGCGTGCGCCTACTGTTATGTGCCGCGCCGGAAGGGCTACAGCAACCCGATCACTGTTTTCGCCAACATCGAGCAGATCACCGGCTATCTCGCCCGCCACGTGAAGCGACAAGGGATCAAGGCGGAGCCAAACCAGTGTGACCCGACCGCGTGGGTCTACGACATCGGAGAGAACAGCGACTGCTCCGTGGACGCCCTGGTCAGCGACAACGTCCACGACTTGGTGGGCTTGTTTCGAGGCCTCCCGACAGCCAAGGCGTCGTTCGCCACCAAGTACGTGAACCGGGACTTGTTGCGTTTGGACCCACAGGGCCGGACGCGCATACGGTTCTCGCTGATGCCGGAGGCGACCGCGAAGAAGGTAGACATCCGGACCTCACCAGTGCCTGAGCGGATCGCCGCCATCGACGATTTCGTCGCCGCCGGGTATGAGGTGCACGTCAACTTCTCCCCAGTCATCGTGACCGACACCTGGCTGGCCGACTGGAGCGAGCTGCTGGACCAGTTGAATGGAGGCATCGGCGCGGCGGCCAAGGCACAGCTCGCCGCTGAGGTCATCTTCCTCACCCACAACGAGCAGCTGCACGAGGTGAACCTTGGCTGGCACGCTCAGGCTGAGCAGTTGCTGTGGCAGCCACATCTACAAGAACCCAAGCGGTCACAGACCGGGGGGATGAACGTCCGCTACCGGGCCGCGCTCAAGCGCGTCTACGTCGAGCAGTTCCTCCAGCTCTTGTCCGACAAAGCGCCCTACTGCCGAGTGCGCTACGCCTTCTAGCTATCGTTCGGCGCCTCGCGCGAACTCGAGTCGCGGATCACCAGGGTCGGCTGGAACACCACCTCCCGCGCTTGCGCTCCGGGGGACGCGATCTGTTCCATCACCAGATCGACCGCCGTCCGGCCCAGCAGCATCGACGGCTGTCGAACTGAGGTGAGCGGAACGACGGTCGCGGTGGCGAAGTCGATGTCGTCGTAGCCGACCAAGGCGATCTCGCCCGGGACGCGGACCCGGTCCTGAGGGTCCACCATCGTGAAGGACTGCAGGGCGCCGACGGCCAGCAGGTCGTTGGCACAGAACACTCCGTCGGGCCGGCTGCCCCGAGGGCGCTTGACGATACCGCGACCGGCCGCGCGGCCGTACTGGACGCTCAGCCCGTCCTGCAGGAGCACCTCGAGCTGGACATCCGGGTGCTCCCGGGTGGCCTGGTTGGCACCCAGCAGCCGGTCGGCGACCTGGCGGATGCTCAGCGGCCCCCCCACGAAGGCGATCCGGCGACAACCCTGCTCGATCAGGTGCGACACCGCGAGGTGGCCGCCGGCCACGTCGTCGACTGACACCGAGGAGAAGGGACGCCCGTCGGCCACGCGGTCGACCAACACCGTGGCGACCCCGTGCCGGCCCAGCCGTTCCAGCCGGTCGAAAACGTTGCCGATCGGCGACACCAGCAGCCCTTGGACCCGTTGTTGCTCGAAAAGGTCGATGTAGGCCGACTCGCGGGCCGGCTGGTCGTCACTGTTGGCGATCAGCACCGACAGACCGTGGAGGGCGGCTTGCTGCTCCGCACCACGGCCGACGTCGGTGAAGAACGGGTTCCGGACGTCAAGCAAGATGAACCCGAGGGAGTTGCTCTTGCCCGCCTTCAGCTGCCGAGCGGCGTCGTTGCGGACGAAGCCGAGCTGGTCGATGGCCGCCTGCACCCGGGCACGGGTGTGCTCGGCTACCTTCTCCGGCCGGTTCAAGACGTTGGACACGGTGCCGAGGGCGACGCCGGCCTGTTCGGCCACGTCACGGATGCTGACCTGGGACGAGCGCGAGGAGGCGTCCCCGCCACCCATGGCGGGCGGCCTCATGCCTGGTCCCCAGCGGCCATCACACCTGCCGGAAGTCGAGTCCGAGCAGACTCGCAGCGGCGGCGTAGTCGGCTGATCGGTGCCCCAGCGACAGGGCCCAGTGGTGCCCGATGCCGGTTGCGCTCCACTCGTCCACCCACTCGCCCGGGTCCATTCCGAAGTCCACCCGTGAGGTGGTGTTGCCGATCGCGAGCAGCGGCCCCGGAACGACCTCGCCTTGGGAGGCGATGAAGGTGTACGACCCGTCGCGGTCCTGCCCGATGCCGAAGGTGGTGACGGGCCCCGGGCGAACATCGAACTCCACGCTGACCCCCCAGCCGCGCTTTCCGTGATAGACGCCAAGGCCGCGGAGCAGCGGGTCGCGCGCGCTGACCGCGAGGTGCGCCGGCCCGTCGTGACCCATCTCCACCACCCGGTCGAAGAAGTTCAGCGCCTGAATCTCGGTGAAGGAGCCGCCGGCGCCGATGGACTCGCTGACCAGCATGGCGAGGCTGGTGCGCAGCTCGTACTCGCCGGCCATGGGAATCCCACGGGCGGTCAACAGTGACGAGCCCAGGATCATCCCGGCTCCGAGCCTCTCATGCTGCTCGCCGTTGAGCCCGCGGTGGTAGTAGGCGACCGAGTCCAGCTGGAAGTCGTCGACCAGCCGGTCCAGGCCCACTGAGACCTGCGCCCCCCAACTGAAGTCGTCGTCGTTGACCGAGGCGTCCAGGTGGAAGACTCGCCGGGCCAGCTCCATCCGCTCCTGGACCTCGTCAGGGGTGACCTGCTCAACGCGGACCCGGAGGTCGTCGAACTCGAGGACCTCGACGTGGGAGCCGAAGTGCGTCGACACCGACGTCAGGTCGGTTGACACGTCCAACATGCCGGGATAGAGATGCCCCATCAGTCCGTGCCGTGCGTGCCGAAGGGTGGCTCGGACGTGCGCGGCGGTGATCCAGCGGGTGATCCGGCGCCACGCGTTCTCGTCCTTGAGGTGGCCCGACACCGAACGGAACTCGATCCCGGCCCGACGGAAAGTATTGCCCATCTCCGGCACCGGGCACTGCCCGCAGTAGGCAAGCCACTGCCCGGTGTCGAAGTTGGCGTGGTCCATCGCCTCGGTCGGCTGCAGGTCGATGATCAGCACCGGCGTGTTGGCGCGTTGGGCGATCGGCAGCACCATCGAGGCCGTCAGATAGGTGCTGAGGAAGATCACGATGAGATCGGTGTCGGCCTTTCGAAGCTGCTCGGCAGCAATGGCCGCCTCCTGAGGATCGGAGACGAAGCCAACGTCCACCACGTCGGCGTCCATCGCCTGGAAGCGCTCAGTGACGTAGCGGGCCGACTCCTGCAGCTGTGGCAGCAGGCCAGGGAACTGCGGCCAGTAGGCTCCCAGGCCACCAGCGACCAGCCCGATCCGGGTCCGGCGGCGCTGCCTCTTCTCCAGTCCGGCCACCAGTGGCCGGGTGTCTGTCGTGGTCATGTGTGTGGGACCCCTTCGCTCTTTTCCTCAGGCAGCTCGCGTGGTTTCGAGGACAGGCGGTCGAGCTGGTCGGCCAGGTTGAAGACCTCGGGCAGCTGGACGAAGCCCTCGTCGGGCGCCCCGGCCAGCTCGAGAAAGAACGGCGCCATCTCGGCCTGCCACCGGCTGTTGACCTCGGTCTCGGCCATGCCGTGCAGCGCGGCGTCGAGATCGTCCGTCTCGAAGTAGCCGATCAGCAGCCCATCCGGGCGCAGGAACAGCGAGTAGTTGCGCCACCCAGTGGCGGCGAGTGCTTCCAGCATCTCGGGCCAGACCGCAGCGTGCCGCCGCCGGTACTCCTCGATCCGCTCAGGCTTGACCTGCAGCTGGAAGCAGACTCGCTCGCTCACCTCGGGCTCAGAACTTGTACTTGTCGATGTTCTGGGCGTTGAAGCGTGTCGGCGGACCGACGATCACGGTGTTCTTCTCGCCGACGGTCTTCTCACCGAGATCCCCAGCCGTGAACTTGTCACCCGGCTTGCCGGTGATGGTGCCGTCAGTGAGCGCCTTGCCCGCGTACGCCGCCACGTATCCCAGCTGTGCAGGGTCCCAAAGAGCGAACTCCTTGACGGTGCCGTCCTTGACGTACTTGCGCATCTCGTTGGGCAGACCGAGCCCGGTCAGCGCCACCTTCCCCTTGTACTTGGAGGTCGAAAGGTAACGCGCGGTGGCGGCGATGCCGACCGTGGTAGGGGAGATGATGCCCTTGAGGTTGGGATAGCCCTGGAGCAGTCCCTGGGCCTCTTGGAAGGACTTGGTGTCGTCGTCGTCGCCGTAGACCTTGGCGACCAGTTTGATGTCCTTGTACTTGGGATTGGTTTTCAGGTCCTCCTCCATGAACTTGATCCACTCGTTCTGGTTGGTGGCGTTCGCCGTCGCGGACAGGATCGCGATCTCGCCCTTCCCCCCGATCTGCTCCGCGATCAGCTCGGTCTGGATCAAGGCCACCTCCTTGGCCACGACCTGGCTGATGAAGACGTCGCGATACTGCTCGGCGGTGTCGGAGTCGAAGGCGACGATCTTCGCACCGCCTTCGCGAGCTTCCTGCAGCGCCGGACCGACAGCGTCGGGGTCGTTGGCCGCGATCACGATCACGTTGGTGCCGGCCTGGCTCTCGGCGTTGATGAAGGAAACCTGGCTGGAGGCGCTAGCCTCCAGCGGCCCGACGACCTGGGACTTGACGAACCCTGCCTTGGCGGCACCGTCCGTGCCCCCGCCGAGCACGACGTCGGTGTACGGGTTGTTGAGCTGCTTGGGAATGAACGTGATGGTCTGGTCGCCGCCCCCGCCCCCGCCCCCGCCGCCGCCGGAGCCGCTGGCGGCCGGTTCAGCAGTGTCGCCACCACCCCCGCCGCAGGCGGTGGCGAGCAGGGCCAGGGCGGTCGCGGTTGCGACCCCTGTCGAGATGCGACGCAACGAGCGCTTGAGCGCCATGAGCTTCTTCCTTCCTGTTCGAGCGCTGTCGCGCTGCTATGCGATGAAAGCGCTGTGCTTCCACCAGCGAGTGGGGGTCCGATCAGTCACGGGCGAGCGTCCAGTTGTGTGGCGGCCCTGGTGAGGTCGCGTCGAACGCGCCGGTCGTGTCGTAGACGTTTGAGCCAGTCGAAGACGCTGGGGCCAACAACCGAGATGATCAGCAGGCTGCCGGTGACGATGATCAGGACGACATCGGAGATGCGCTGCAGCCTGAGTGCGTAATTGACGACCCCAATCAGGAGCACCCCGGCCACCACGCCGGGGATCGAGCCCCGGCCGCCGAAGATGGAGACGCCACCCAGCAACACGCCGGCGATCACGGCCAACTCGAGCCCACTGGCATTGTCACTGCGTGCGCTGGAGTAGCGCAGGGTCCAGAAGATCCCCGCCATGGCCGAGACCAGCCCGGTGGACACGTAGAGGTAGAACTTGGCGCGCTGGACCTTGATGCCGACGAACTGCGCGGCCTCGCTGCTGTAGCCCAGCGCGAACAGCGCCCGGCCGAACGGGGTCAGGTGCAACACGACCCCGAACAGCACGATCAGAGCAAGCACACCGACCATCACCACGGGGATGCCGGTCTCGCCGATCTTGGACGTCGCGAACCGGGTCAGCTCCCGCGGGAAGTTGGCGACCGCGTTGTCCCCGATCACCACCAGCGCCAAGCCCCGGTAAAGAGCCAGCGTGCCGATGGTGACGGCGAGGGACGGCAGTCCGAGCACGCTGACCAGGATCCCGTTGACTGCTCCCGCAGCGATCCCGACCAGCAGGCAAACGACGATCACCACCGGCATCGACGTGCCTGCGGCCCAGAGCACGCCCATCACGGCGCTGGTCAGGCCAGCGGTGCTCGCCACCGAAAGGTCGATCTCGCCCGAGATGATCACCAGCGTCATCGGGGTGGCGATCATCAGGATCGGGATAACGTCGAGCAGCAGAAAGCCGGTGGTCCGTACGGAGGCGAACCGCGGCACGAAGATCATGCAGTACAGGAGGACGGCCAGCAGGACGTAGATCATCAAGGCACTGCGACTCAGCAAGACCCGCGCCACACCGGTCAGACCCTTGGCCTCCTCGGCCAGCACCTCAGACATTGCGTGCCTCGCTCAACCGGAGCTTGCGGGCCGTACGCAGGCTGGCGACCCGGTCGACGATGATGGCGGCCAGAATCAAGACGCCGACGATGGCCTGCTGCCAGAACTTGTCCACTCGCAGGGCGGTCAGCGAACCGGTGATGGTTGTCAGCAGCACGGCTCCCAGCGCCGCGCCGACGACCGTCCCAGAGCCGCCGAAGATCGCCACCCCACCAACGACGGCCGCAGCCACCACGTCCAGCTCCAGCGCACTGCCGGTGGTCGCCCCGACGGAGTTGAAGCGAGACGCGTAAAGCACCCCGGCGAGCCCCGTCAGCATCCCGTTGGCCAAGAAGACGGTGAAGATTCGCCGGCTCACCGGGATGCCGTAGAGAGTCGCGGCGTCAGGGTCGGAGCCGATGGCGTAAAGGTCACGACCGGATCGGCCACCTGCCATATAGACCGCAACGCCGGCCAGGATGACCAGGGCGATCAGGGTGATGATCGGAACGCCAAGCACGGTGTTGACGGACAGCTGGCCGAAGGCGTCGGGGCGGTCGCCGGCGAAGTACTGCTGGCCTCCGGCCCAGGCGTTGTTGAGCCCACGGTAGATGTAGAGCGTGCCGAGGGTGATCACCAGCGCAGGCACCTTCGCCACCGAGACCAGCAGACCGTTGACGGCACCCAGCAGCCCGCCGAAGAGAATGCACACAGCGAAGACGGCGAGGATCGAGATCTCGGGGAACCGGGCGAAAAGGGTGCCGGTTGCATAGGCCGTCAACCCCAGGACCGAGCCGACCGACAGGTCGACGTTGCGGGTGATGATCACCAGCGTCTGGCCGGCAGCCAGGATGAGCAGGATGGTCGAGTTGAGCAGCAGGTCCTTGATGCCCTGGGCACTGAGGAACTGCGGGTTGGCCAGGTAGGTGACCAGCACCAGCACCACCAGGGCGGCGCCGACTGGCAGCTCACGCAGTCGTGCGAAAGCGAGGAAGCCGGTCATGCCGCCGCCGGGGCCGAGCCGGTCGCCGCGCCCATCACCGTCTCCGGGTCGGCCTCGTCGCGGCCGAAGGCTGCGGTGATCCGTCCCTCGCGCATCACCAGCACCCGGTCGGCCATCCCCAGCACCTCGGGCAACTCAGACGAGATCATCAGAATCGCGATTCCCCGGCCGGCCAGGTCGGACAGCAGCCGGTGCACCTCACTCTTGGTGCCCACGTCGATGCCGCGGGTGGGCTCATCCACGATCAGCAGCTTGGGCTCGGTCGCCAGCCACTTGGCGAGCACGACCTTCTGCTGGTTGCCCCCGGACAGGGTCGACACCGCGTACTGCTGGGAGCCGGTCTTCACCTGCAGCCGCTTGGACCACTCCGAACCGAGTCGGCGTTCGGCTGCGCCGCTGATCAGCCCGAACCTGGCCAGCGCGTTGCGGAGCGTCAGGGTGGTGTTGCGACCCACCGAAAGGTCCATCACCAGGCCCTGCTTGCGGCGGTCTTCGGGGACGAAGCCCATCCCGGCGTCGATGGCCGCCTGCGGGTCGCCTGCTTGGAGCGGCTGCCCGGCAAGCAGCACCCGGCCCTCGTCGTACGGGTCGATGCCGAAGACCGCACGGGCGACCTCAGTCCGCCCGGCACCGACCAGGCCAGCCAGCGCGACGATCTCACCCGCCCGGATCTCGAGGTCGATGCCGGTGAAGATGCCGCGGCGACCGAGTCCCTGCACGCTCAGCACCGGCTCACCGACTGCCGCATCGACCTTGGGGTAGAGCTGGTCGATGTCGCGCCCCACCATCTGCTTGACGATCTGGTCCACCGTCACCTCGGCCGTGTCGTAGGTGGCGATGAACCGGCCGTCGCGCATCACAGTGATCCGGTCGCAAAGGCTGAACACCTCGTCGAAGCGGTGGGAGATGAAGAGGATTCCGCTGCCGGCGTCTCGGAGGCTGCGCGCGACGGTGAATAGACGGTCAACCTCCACGCCGGACAGCGCAGCCGTTGGCTCGTCCATGATCAGGATTTTGGCGTCCAGTGAGATGGCTTTGGCGATCTCGATGATCTGCTGGTCGGCGATCGACAGTCCGTCGGCGATCCGGTCGGGGTCGATCGGCACCCCCAGGGTGGCGAACAGCTCCCGGGCTTGCGTCCGCATCGCCGACCGGTCGACCAGGCCGAGCCGGCCCCTGGGCTGGCGCCCGATGAAGATGTTCTCGGCGACGGTGAGGTCCGGAAAGAGCGTCGGCTCCTGGTAGATGACCGAGATGCCGGCCGCCTTGCTGTCGGCGACATTGCGGAAGGCGACCGGGCTGTTGTTCACCAGAAACTCACCTGCATCGGGGTGATGCACTCCGGCAAGGATCTTGACCAAGGTCGACTTGCCGGCCCCGTTCTCGCCGACCAGTGCGTGGATCTCGCCTGAGCGAAGGTCGACCTGCCCATCTGCTAGGGCCACGACCGGCCCGAAGGTCTTGGCGGCACCGCTCAACCACAGCAGGGAAGCGCCGTCTGCAGGAGATGCTCCGCTGGTGGCGTCGTTCACGGTCGACGAGCTCAACGTGCACCTCCCCAGTGAGTGTGAAGCGTTTCAACGGCACTGACTCTAAGTTGGCTTTGAGAATCCGTCAAGCATCTGGGTTGACATTCGACACGGCCATTCTCGGCGGGCAGGACCGGGGTAACCGCATCTTGACACCTCCAGCGGTAGGCGAGTAAGACTGTCTGAAACGCTTCAAGTACCGGTGACCTCAAGGGAGCAGTCATGGGACGACCATTCGCCGAGATCGCCGACCAGTTGGTCGCCCAGGCCATCGAGCTGCCCTCCTGGGCGTTCGGCAACTCAGGCACCCGGTTCAAGGTGTTCCAGACGTCTGGGACCCCGCGCACCGTCCAGGAGAAGTTGGCCGACGCCGCCAAAGTGCACGAGCTGACCGGCCTTGCGCCCAAAGTCGCGCTGCACATCCCCTGGGACAAGGTGGACGACTACGGCGCGCTGCGGTCCTACGCCGCCGACCTCGGAGTCGAACTGGGCACGATCAACTCCAACACGTTCCAGGACGACATCTACAAGTTCGGCAGCCTTACCCATGTCAACGACGCCGTCCGTCGCAAGGCCATCGACCACCACTTCGAGTGCATCGACATCATGAGCCTGACCGGCTCTCGAGACTTGAAGATCTGGCTCGCCGACGGCAGCAACTACCCGGGTCAAGCCGACATCCGGGGCCGGCAGGACCGACTGGCCGACAGCCTGGCCCAGATCTACGAGCGGATCGGTGACCACCAGCGACTGGTGCTCGAGTACAAGTTCTTCGAGCCGGCTTTCTACCACACAGACGTGCCGGACTGGGGAACCTCGTATGCGCAGGTGAGTGCGCTGGGTGAGCGGGCGATGGTCTGTCTCGACACCGGCCACCACGCGCCGGGCACCAACATCGAGTTCATCGTCGCCCAGCTGCTGCGGCTCGGCAAGCTTGGTTCATTCGACTTCAACTCCCGCTTCTATGCCGACGACGACCTGATCGTCGGGGCCGCCGATCCGTTCCAGCTCTTCCGCATTCTGTACGAGGTGGTGCGTGGCGGCGGCTTCGGCCCCGACTCGGAAGTGGCGTTCATGCTGGACCAATGCCACAACGTTGAGGACAAGGTCCCCGGCCAGATCCGGTCGGTGCTCAACGTGCAGGAGATGACGGCTCGCGCACTGCTGGTCGACCGGGGTGCGCTCGCGGCCGCCCAGCAGGCAGGGGATGTGCTCGGGGCCAACGCCATCATGATGGACGCGTTCTATACCGACGTACGCCCCGATCTCGCTGCTTGGCGCAAGGACCGCGGGCTGCCCGCCGACCCGGTCGCCGCCTACGCCGCCTCGGGATACCAGCAGCAGATAGCCGAGCAGCGCGTGGGCGGCACCCAGGCGGGTTGGGGAGCGTGAGGTTGTGCACGTGAGTGGGTCACCTTCATCCGCACCCTTGCACCGGGAGAAAATCCTGCCGTGAACTCGACCGTCGCTGAGCTGATCGACCGGTCGAACCGGCTCGGATCTGATCCGAAGAACACCAACTATGCCGGGGGCAACACGTCGGCGAAGGGGACCGAGACGGATCCGGTCACCGGGGAGCCGGTCGAGCTGCTGTGGGTGAAGGGGTCCGGCGGTGACCTGGGCACGCTGACAGAGTCGGGGTTGGCCGCCTTGCGGCTGGACCGGATGCGCGCTCTCGTTCACGTCTATCCCGGGGCCGAGCGCGAGGACGAGATGGTGGCCGCGTTCGACTACTGCCTCCACGGCAAGGGCGGTGCGGCACCCTCGATCGACACCGCAATGCACGGGCTGGTCGACGCTGCGCACGTCGACCACCTGCACCCGGACTCGGGCATCGCCATCGCCACCGCGGCCGACGGCGAGTGGCTCACCAGTGAGATCTTCGGCGACCGGGTGGCCTGGGTGCCGTGGCGCCGGCCGGGCTTCCAGCTTGGCCTGGACATCGCCGCACTGAAGGCCGACAATCCGTCGGCCGTCGGCTGCATCCTCGGCGGCCACGGCATCACCGCCTGGGGCGCCACCTCCGAGGAGTGTGAGCGCAACTCGCTGTGGATCATCGACACCGCCGCGGCCTACATCGAAGCGAACAGCAAGCCCGAGCCGTTCGGCCCCGTCGTGGACCGATATCTTCCCCTCGACGACCTCGGCCGCCGGGTCAAAGCGGCTGCACTGGCTCCGACCCTGCGGTCGGTCGCCTCTCGGGACAAGGCCATGGTGGGCCACTTCGACGACTCGCCGGTCGTCCTCGACTTTCTGTCCCGGTCCGAGCACCCCCGGTTGGCCGAGCTCGGGACCAGCTGCCCCGACCACTTCCTGCGTACCAAGATCAAGCCGCTGGTGATGGACCTGCCGACCAGCGCCTCTGTCGAAGAGTGCATCGCCCGGGTATCGGAGCTGCACGAGGCCTACCGTTCCGATTACCAGGCCTACTACGACCGGCACGCCGATGCGGACTCACCCGCCATCCGCGGCGCCGATCCGCTGGTGATCCTCGTTCCCGGCGTGGGGATGTTCAGCTACGGCGCCAACGCGCAGACGGCCCGGGTCGCAGGTGAGTTCTATCTCAACGCCATCAACGTGATGCGCGGAGCCGAAGGACTCTCGACGTACGCACCGATCGACGAGGCGGAGAAGTTCCGGATCGAGTACTGGGCGCTCGAGGAGGCCAAGCTGGCCCGGATGCCTAAGCCGAAGCCGCTGGCGTCTCGGATCGCGCTGGTCACCGGCGCAGCTTCCGGGATCGGTCTCGCGGTCGCCAAGCGGCTCGCCGCCGAGGGTGCCTGCGTCGTCATCGCCGATCTGGACGCCGAGAAGGCGGCGGCAGCCGCCGAAGCGATCGGCACCGCGGACGTTGCCGTCGGCGTCTCGGTGGACGTGTCCGACGAGGAGGCGGTGCAGGCGGCCGTGAATGCTGCGGTGCTGGCCTTTGGCGGCTTGGACCTGGTGGTGAACAACGCCGGACTGTCGCTGTCCAAGAGCCTGCTCGACACCACGGTGGCGGACTGGGATCTGCAGCACAATGTGATGGCCAAAGGGTCGTTCCTGGTCTCCCGCGCGGCCGCCAAAGTCCTGATCGAGCAGCAGCTGGGTGGCGACATCGTCTACATCTCGTCGAAGAACTCGATCTTCGCCGGGCCGAACAACATCGCCTACTCCGCGACTAAAGCCGACCAGGCACACCAGGTCCGGCTGCTGGCCGCGGAGCTGGGGGAGCACGGGGTCAAAGTCAATGGCATCAACCCTGACGGGGTAGTGCGTGGTTCGGGGATCTTCGCTGGCGGGTGGGGCGCCAAGCGCGCGGCGGTTTACGGCGTGCCCGAGGAGGACCTGGGCAAGTACTACGCCCAGCGGACCTTGCTCAAGCGGGAAGTGCTGCCAGAGAACGTAGCCAACGCCGTCTACGTCCTCTGCTCGCAGGACCTGTCCCACACCACCGGCCTGCACATCCCCGTCGACGCCGGTGTGGCTGCCGCATTCTTGCGATGAGCGAGCCGTCCGAGGATCAAACGGCGCCTCAGGCCCGTCCCGCGACAGACTCCACGACCGGATCATTCGCTGCGGTTGACCTGGGGGCGACGAGCGGCCGTGTGGTGCTGGGCCGCGTCGGCCGCGACGTGTTGCAGGTCGAGACGGTCCACCGGTTCGAGAACATCCCGGTCCGCACGCCTGACGGGCTGCACTGGAACATCCTCGAGCTGTACCGCCAGATCCTGACCGGGCTGGCGAAGGCGGTCGAGCGGACCCCAGAACTGGTGAGCGTCGGCATCGACTCCTGGGCCGTGGACTACGCGCTGGTCGAGGGCGAGAGTCTGGTCGGGATTCCGTTCCACTACCGCGATCAACGTACGTCGGAGGGCGTGCAACGGGTGCACGCTGTGGTCGACCACGCCGCCCTCTATGCCCGAAACGGCCTGCAGTTCCAGCCGTTCAACACGGTCTACCAGTTGGCTGTCGACCAGGGAGCCGGCCGGTTGACGAAGGGCCGTAAGGTGCTGCTGCTGCCCGACCTGCTGTCCAGCTGGCTAACCGGTCGCCAGGTGGCGGAGCGGACGAACGCCTCGACCACCGGCCTGCTCGACCTGGACAGCGGGGGGTGGGACACCGTGCTGATGGAGCGGCTGGGGCTGCCGGCTGCCCTGTTCCCGCCGACGGTCGACCCTGGCACTATTGTCGGCTCGTTGTCGCCCGACGTAGCGAAGGAGATCAGAGCCCGCCGCCGGCCAGACGTCGTGGCCGTCGGCTCGCATGACACAGCGTCGGCCGTCGTCGGCGTGCCCATGGGCGCAGGCGCCGCCTACATCTCCTCGGGAACCTGGTCGCTCGTCGGGGTAGAGCTCGAGAAGCCCGTGTTGACCACGGCAAGCCGGAAGGCGAACTTCACCAATGAGGGCGGCGTGGACGGACGAATCCGCTACCTCAAGAACGTGACCGGGCTGTGGCTGCTGAGTGAGTCCATCCGCTCCTGGCAGCGCCAGGGGCAGCGGGCTGAGCTGGCTGAACTGCTTGAGCAGGCGACTGCCGTCACCGCCAAAATCTCGATGTTCGACGTCAACGAGGCCAGCTTGCAGTCCCCGGGGGATATGCCGGTCCGGATAGCCGCACTCTGCCGCGCCGCCGGCGAGCCGGCCCCAGAGACCCCCGCACAGGTCGTGCGCAGCATCCTCGAGAGCCTCGCTGCGGCGTACGCGGCGGCGGTGAACGAGGCCGAGGAGCTCAGCGGGCTACCCATCGAGGCCGTGCATGTCGTCGGCGGTGGCAGCCAGAACGCCCTGCTCTGCCAGCTGACCGCGGACCGGACCGGCCGCCGTGTCCTCGCCGGACCCGTGGAGGCGACCGCGATCGGCAACGTGCTCGTCCAGGCGCGAACCGCTGGGCGAGTCTCCGGCTCGCTCGAGGAGCTGCGGGCCCTGGTGGCCCGCACGTTCCCACCCGTGGAATACCGACCCAGCCCGGTAGCCGGGTGAAGGTACTGCAACGGGTGAGATCCACTGGCCAAAACGTTGGGGAGGGTGGCTCCAAGCCCCAGCGTGCTGCTCGGCGAACCCAAAATCGTCGGTGGACGAGTCGATCACGGGCTTGGATCGAGCGGCCCAGCGGAACACCCTGGGCGATGGTGCGGTCCCAGGCAGTCCCGCCTACCTGAAGGGCGGCAGCGGCTCGATAGCGTTCCGGGCGCGCTCTAGCAGGGCGAGGATCTCTTGCTTGGTCCCGGTGATGACCAAGCCGTCGGTTTGCGTCAGCAGCAGCACGTTCTGCTCGCCCGAGCGCTCCGCCCCTGGGAGGTTCTTCTCCGGGCCATAGGCCACACTGATCGCGGGTGCCCAGAGGTATTCCAATCGCATTACATCGGCAGATCGGATAGCAGTGCTCTGCTCCGGCCTAGCGCCGCTGCCTCACCCATGAAGGCAACATAACCTCCTTTGCGGTCGGCGTGGGATCGCAGGAGCCATAGTGAGCTGTGCCCCGCTCGACGGATCTGCCAGTTAGGCGGCGCTCCGTGCAGAGTTGCGGCTGCGGGGGCCGCGGCCGCCGCTCCGATCACTAGTCTGTGGACCGCAGATCAAAGTAGAATCCGTGAGCGTTCGCGGCTGGTTCCGTCTCGGTTCGACGAGGAAAGCGGATGCGGGGGGTAGCAGTGCGTTCGGCCAGCGCACGGCGCCGCCCGCAATCAGTGGGTGACGGAAAGGAGAGCTGGGCATGGTGAACGCGGATCGAATGGCGAAGATCCTTGCCGAGGTCGCGGAGTCCGAGTGCGAGGGTAGTGGTCTTGCTGATCGCCTGGTGCGAGTCGGGCGGGACGCGATGGATGTGACCGGAGTGGGGTTGTCGGTGATGACCAGCGACGCTTCCCCGAGTGCGGTCCTGGCCGCGACCGACGGCCACGCCAGCGTCATCGAGGAGCTGCAGTTCAGTCTTGGAGAGGGGCCTTGCGTCGAGAGCGTCCGCACGGGCCGGCCGGTGCTCCATGGCAACCTGGCCCAGACGGGCTCGCAGCTGTGGCCAGGGTTCACGGCCGGTGCGTTGGATGTCGGGGTGGCTGCCGTCTTCGCGTTTCCCCTTCAGGTCGGTGCCATCACCCTCGGGGCACTGGATCTCTCACGGGACGCCGTCGGGCCGCTCAAGGATGTGGACGTGCGGGAAGCGATGGCGCTGGCCGGCGCCGCAACCGCGGTCCTGCTCCACCTTCAGCTGGACGTGGGACCGGGAGATGTTCACGTCGATCTCACCGACAGCCTGGTGGACCGGGCCGTGGTTCACCACGCGACCGGCATGATTGCCGTCCAGATCGACGCGGATCTCGCTGACGCCCTTACCGTGCTACGCGCCCGGGCTTTCGCTTCGGGTCGTGCCATCGTCGATGTCGCGCGCGACGTCGTCGCCCGCAACTTGAGGTTCAGACATGACCACCTGTAACCGTCGGAGTCATCGGAGCGAGAGCGGGCCCCTCGTGGCTTCCGCCAGCGCACGAACCCGACGCCAGGTGGACTGATGGTCACGCGCGAGATCCGGATTGCTCAGGTTTTCGTCCGGCTGGCCGACACCCTCGTCGGTGACTTCGATGTGGCGGAGTTGATGCTCGAACTGGCGGAAGCCTGCATCGAGCTGCTGGATGTGGATGCGGCTGGTCTGATGCTTGTCGACGGCAGCGGTGAGCTCCGACTGGTGGCTTCGGCGCCGGACATGATGCATGACCTTGAGGTCTTCGAGCTGCAGAGTGAAGAGGGTCCTTGCCTGGACACCATGCGCACCGGCAAGGCGGTCATCAACGTCGACGTCATGCAGGCGCAGGAGCGGTGGCCGCGGTTCACGGCCGAAGCGCTCGAGGCGGGCATCAGGTCGACGCACGCACTGCCCCTTCGACTGCGCGGAGATCTGATCGGTGCGGTGAACATCTTCTCGAAGGCCGAGCAGCACCTCTCGGACGGCGATGTTGCGCTCGGGCAGGCTCTGGCGGACGTGGCCACCATCTCCCTGCTGCAGCAGCGCACTGGTCGGGACCCGTTGATCCTGGCCGAACAGCTGCAAGCTGCTCTCAACACGCGGATCTTGATCGAGCAGGCGAAGGGCGTGCTCGCTGAACGCAGCGGGCTGCACCCCGCCGCGACCTTCCACTACATGCGCGCCTACGCCCAGCAGCACATACAGCCGCTGCACTCGGTGGCCAGGCAGGTGATCGACGGTCGGCTCTCCAGCACGAAGCTGATTGCCGAGGGGAGCCCCAGCGAGCCGTGAATCACTAGGTGGTCGAGCGCTTGCCCTCACGGCACTGCGAGCGCATCATAGAGGTGCTGACCTGCAGCCGCCCGGGATCCTAGAGACCGTTCTTCGCCGTCTCTCGTGCAAGCCCGCCCTTTCTTGAGTGACAGCTCAAAGGTTCGGCATGACTTTTCCACTCAACGATCGATCGACAGCCACACGTCCGGGGGCCGTGACGACACCGGTCGCTGGGTCGACGAGATCGAGAACGACCGGCACCCGCAGGTCAGCACCATGACGAACGCTTCCGACCTTGGACAGGCGGCCGCTCTCCTCGACGCGCCCAGCCGCATGGACAACGGCAGTGGACACCCAAGTAGCGAGACAGTTGATCGCCAGCGAGGCAACCCGACCACGCGCAACCACCCGAGACGGAAGACCAGCCATGGATAAAGTCGAATCATCAGACCTTGCGAGAGCGCTGGCGCGGATGTCGGCTGTGCTGCTTTCCCAGGAGAACGTGGCCACCACTGTTCAACTGGTCACCACCCTCGCCGTGACGACGCTGCCCGGCACCGCCGGCGCGGGGGTGAGCTTGATGGACACGGTGGACAAGCGGTCCACTGCTGCCTCCGACCCACTGGTCGAGCAGGCCGACCTTTTGCAGTACGAGCTCGACGAAGGGCCCTGCCTTACCGCGTGGCGTGACCGCGTCCCGGTCCGCATCGACGACACCGATGCCGAGAGCCGCTGGCCCCGGTGGACCAAGGCGGTCGCGGCGGACGGCATCAGGGCGGTCCTCAGCACCCCGATGCTGGTCGCCGACAGGTCGATCGGCGCCATCAAGGTCTACTCTCGCCAACCGTCCTCCTACGACGACCACGGTGCAGAGGTGCTGACACTCTTGGCCAAACAGGCCGCTATCCTGCTGGCCAACGCGCAGTCCTTTGAGGACGCCCAAGAGCTCACGACCCAGCTGAAATCCGCACTCGTCAGCCGCGACCTGGTCGGCCAGGCCAAAGGTGTGCTGATCGCCGGCGGCGCCCGAGACGAGGCGACAGCGTTCGCGATGCTGACCACCGCGTCCCAGCGCTCGAACGTGAAAGTGCACGAGGTCGCCCGTCGGCTGGTCGCCGACACCGCCGATGGACGCGGGGTACGCCGTGACAGGCCCCGTACGAGGGCGTGAAGTCTGATGACTACCGCATCGCGTTTCCAAAGTGTCAACCAGGGCCGCATCCAAGCCCGCCTGAGCGTGCAGCAACTCTGGCTGAACTACATCTCGCTGAGTGGCATAGCGGACCTGCTCGAGGTCGACGCCTACCTGCACGGCCTGTTTACTCTCGGCTCCTACCAGGAGGACAAGCTCAGCTTCGCGGTGAACGCAGAACTCGACGAGATCCATCACGCAGCCCGCTTGCCCTACACCCTTCCTCTGCAGTTCACCCCCGCAGCGGAAGACCCGCTCGACATCCTCCGCGGGCTACTCGAAGCTGGCCGTGGCGACCACGTCGTCACCGGCGACGGCGGCCTCGACGACCCGAAGGGGTGACCGCCCTCCGCGCGGTCGCCCTGCAGGAACGTGCCTTCTCTTTGCCGACCGTTATTGGTGCACCCAAGTGGGCTTCAACCGGCCTCCTCGGGAGTCGAAGCAGCTGACTCGCCGATGTGCCTGCGGGCTTCATCGAAGGCAGTTGTCAGTGCTTCGAGTGCATCGGTCACTGAGCGGAGCTCGGCCGGTGGCCAGTGGGCTGCCGGGCTACCGCTGGCTGAGTTGGCGATGCGCGGTCGCATCCGTCGCCTGCACGTGGAAGGCCTGCGGTTGTTGAAGCGGCATGTCGAGCAAAGCAGCGCGAAGGTCTAGGGGCAGGCGACGGGATGGCCCGACGACGACTGGATGGCGGTTGGGGGGTCCCCGACTCCGCTTGGGAGGCCGATCAGCAGGACCGGGAGCGAGGCCGGGTGCGGATGCTCAACGGTGCCCTCGAGGGAGGCATGGAGAGCTGGACCCTCCCGCTCGAGCAGTGGCAGCTCGTTCGCGATGTCATCTTGGAGGCTATCGACGATGGGGACCCCGACAGCGGTGTCCTCTTGAAGGAAGTCGTAGCCACCGTTCAGGCTCGCCTCGGAATTAGCCCGGCGTTCCCCAGGGGGCGGCTCACCAACTTCACGCGCTATGTCAAGGTCGACCTTGAGGCCCGAGGAGTAGTGGAGGTCGTGCCGCGTTCTTCGCCTCAACGCGTACGCCGGAAAGCCTCTGGCTGATCGTCTCTTTGGCCGCACGGCCGCCGGCTGGCCTCCGGGGTGGTGCACGCCGACGGCAACGACCTTGTCCCTTCAGGTGCCTCCCTGGGTTTCGTGCCACAGGCCAACCGCGCACTCCCACTGCCGCTCGGCTCCCTCAACATTATCTGTACACACGCGCCCTGACGGCAGCTTCCTCAGGCGTCCTCACTCGGCGACCGTCGTGCGGGACGCACGCATAAGCCGCCGTCGCGCGGGACGTAGGCAACAGCGGCCTGTCGAAGGGTCGAAGGGTGGGTGAAGACTGGGCACGTGAGTGAGGAGCGCGAAGCCCTGGCGAGGACGTTCGATTCGGCGGCGGATCTGTACCTTGGCGCGAGGCCGGACTATCCGGCCCAGTTGTTCGACCGGTTGATGAGGGGGACCGGTCTGCAGCCTGGTGATCGAGTCCTCGAGGTTGGCGCCGGCCCGGGCAAGGCGACGTTGCCGCTGGCCCAGCGGGGTCTGCGGGTCACCGCCCTCGAGCCCGGACCGGCGTTGGCTGCTCGCGCACGAGAGGCGCTGGCGGATTATCCGGTCGAGGTCGTCGAGACATCCCTCGAGGACTGGCATGGCGAGCCGAGCGCATACGACGCTCTGGTCGCCGCCACGTCCTGGCACTGGGTCGATCCCCAGATTCGGTACGCCGCCGCGGCGCGCGCACTGCGGCCCGACGGGCACCTCGCGGTGTGGAGCGCGGCGCACGTCTTCCCGGCCGGCGGCGACCCGTTCTTCGCAGAGCTCCAGGAGGTCTACGACGCCATCGGCGAGGGCCAACCTCCCGGTGAGGCGCGGCCGGCTCCTGGTGAGCTGGCGGATCTGCGCGAGGAGATCGAGGCGTCCGGACTCTTCGACGTGGTCGCGGTCGAGCACTTCGACTGGACGATCGACTACGACGCCCAGAGCTACATCCGCCTGCTGAGTACGTTCTCCAACCACATCGCCATGGCGCCCGATGACCGCCAGCACCTGTTCGGCGAGATCCGTCGTCGGCTGGCGCTCCGCAAGGACGGACGACTCCGCCGGGGCTGGGGTGCCGTACTCAACCTTGCCCGGCGGGCTTGAGCAGGACCACGAGCCCTGTCCACATTCGGCTCTCGCCTTCGGTGCACGCAAGCCGACCCTCGTGCGGAGCACGTCAATGGCCGACCACTAGTGAGAGAATCACGGGGTGCCAGACCCGCGGTTCACCACCAACGTTGACGATCTCGACGAGTTGCTGAGCGTCGTTAGTGTTGACAACATCGACGACGTCGAGACCCTGTTGATGTACCTTTTCGAACGCCCGCTGACGGTTAGAGAATCCTGGGACGACGACGAGCAGGAACCCGCCATCGAAGTGATCGTCGATGGCCTTGGATACGTTTCCGGTTTCCCGCTGAACATGCTCGAGGTGGCGAGAGGGTGTGCAGAAGTTGCTGGGGTCGGCCACTACGAGGGAGATCCTCCGGGGGAAGTCGACGCTTCCGACGTGGCGGAACTTGATGAGGAACAACTGATTGCAGCGCTGCAAAAAGCCCTCGGCAAGGTTCGGCTCTTCAACATGATGGTCGACGGGGAGGAGGACGGGGAAACCGCCGAGTGACGTCTGTCCTGCGACGGTCGAAGTAGTCAGGCGGGGTTCCTCTGCAGGTCGTGAGGCGGTGGGGTTGCCTGTGACCTGAACAGGGAGCGGGGACTTGTGTGACACAGGGCGATCTGTGTTCCCCGGTCAGGTAACCGCTCCTGGTGGCTGTAACACCAGCACGAGACCCAAGGCGGTCGTACGCTGCCTCATGCGGAGCACGGTAAGCGACCCCTTATCGACTGCGGCGGTCGAGTCCGGGATTCGTGCGCCGCTACCCTGTCAGCCATGGATCCCAACTCTTGGCCGATGCCTGAGCTGAGATTACGAACCTCGGATCTGCTGCTGCGTCCGACGACCGAGGCCGACCTGCCGGCCGTCGCGGCCACCCTGTCGTCGGACGCAACAAGCAACCCGCGGCTCCCCCGGTTCTCGGCGCTGGACGAAAGCACTAGCCGCGCCGTATCGGCTCACCAGTCCTACTGGCAGTCGGTCGGGAACTGGTCCCCCGACAGCTGGCGGCTCGACTTGGTGGTCACGCTCGGCGAGCGGATCATCGGTGTGCAGTCGCTGGAGGGTGAGGACTTCCTGGTTCTGCGTACCGTCGACAGTGCCTCCTACCTGGCCCGCGACACCCGGGGACGGGGCTGGGGCAAGCAAGCGCGGCGCGCCGTGCTTGCCCTCGCCTTCGGGCCACTCGGCGCCGACTACGCCGTCACTTCGGCCTGGCATCACAACGCCGCCTCATTGGGTGTCAGCATGGCACTCGGCTACAAGGCGAACGGCGAAAGCCGGGAGCGATCTGATGCTGGCCCCGGCGCCGACACGATGGTTCACCTGCGCTTATCGCGTAGCGATTGGGAAGCCTCTGGCCAAGCGGCATCCGTCAAGATCAGCGGCTTCGAACGCTGCCGGCCGCTATTCGGGCTCTAAGCCGCGGCGCGTCCCATTCGCACGACGAGTTCCGGTGACAATCGCCGATAACCCAGCCGTCGCCGACGAAGCACTTCCTCGATCAGGTTCGAGCACCGCAATGGAACGGTAAGCGAGGCGCCGATGCGAGGAGTGTGCTGATGTCTGTACGAGTCGCAGGCATGGCGGACAAGATGGCCCTATGGCGCACCCCTTGCAGCACCTCGATATCAGGGTGGAAGACCTCGCGCCGCGATGGCCTGGCCCACCGGGCAGGGCGCCACCCTCGCCGACTATTGGCCGCAGGAATGGGTTTGCATCCTGATCGACCCCGATGGTCACCCTCTGCCTCTGCTAGACCTGTCGGATCCGCGGTCCCGTAGGTCGACCGTTGTGCGGGACGCACGCCAGTAGCCGACGGCCAATCGTCCCCACGGGCGGGTCCGCCTGTCTAGGAGCTGATCACCCGGGTCGTGGACAACTGCACCGGTCCACCGACGGCGACCGGGTGAGCGGGGCAGCCGGCGGCAAGGTGGCCACCGGCTCTACCAACCTGGTTGTAGCGCACTGCAGCGGGGTCGATGGCGTCCAGGTGCTCGGACCCTCAATTGGTAGACGAGGTGGTCAGCGCTACCGCTGCCGTTCGCGGGCCTCGCCGCGCAGGTGGTCGGGGTCGTCGACGATGGTCGACACCCAGTTGAACCTGTAGCCGCCCTCGTAGGCGAGTTTCTGCACCCGGCGTTGGCGTCGGCGGACGTAGTCTCGATTGGCTGGTTACCGCAGACGATCCACCGCCTGATTCAACCGCGCGCCGTCGGTGTTCTAGCCTCATGCACGGGAGAAAGGATGCGTCATGGCGTATCTCAACCTCGATGGCATGCGCATGTACTACGCGGAGCACGGCACGCCCGATGGCCCACCGCTCGTGCTCCTGCATGGCTTCACCGGAACGGGTGAATTCTGGAGCAATCAACTCACCGCCTTCGGCACCCACTATCGCCTCCTCGTGCCGGACCTCCGCCTGCATGGCCGCACGGATAATCCAGGGGGATCGGCGGCGATGAACGCTCGTCAGTTCGCCCGCGACATTGTCGGTTTCTGTCGCACGTTGGGGATCGAACGGACCGCGTTTTGCGGTGAAAGCTTTGGTGCCACCTTGCTTCTCCCGCTTGCCCTGGAGGACCCGGAACTCGCGGCTGCCTGCATCCTCACCGGCGGGACGCACTACTTCGACGAAGGGGTCCGCACCTACCTCAAGCAAGAGACACCAGACAATATCGGCGAGGATTGGCGGGGCATCCTCCAACGTGCTCCGCATTCCGCTCAAGGACCCGCTCACTGGCGCGACGTCGTCGAAGCGCACGCTGCCCTCGGATTCCATGCGCATGCCGAGGACTTCCCGGAGGCGGAGGATCTCCTGGCTATCGTCGCACCGGTCTTGATTGTGCATGGAGATCGCGACTCGGCGCATCCGGTTGAGGACACCCTTCGGTTGTATCGGCTGCTCCCCGACTGCGAGCTGTGTGTCCTCCCCCACACTGATCACTTCCCGCCGGAGGAACATCCGGACTGGTTCAATACCATCGCTTTAGATTTTCTGGCTCGACGCTACGTTGGGACGGTTGGGACCGGTGAATGCTCACAGTGATCCACTTCAGTGGGGCCAGTGCAAACGGGGACGCCTCAGCCGACCTGATGCAGGACACGAGCTGGGGCCGACTCTCGTGCGGAGCGCGGCAGTGGCCGACCTCTGTGCCGAGCACGGGTGAGTGGCCTTGACGAGTCACTTGCATTTTGCAAGTATGGCTCCATGAGCCTTTTCATCACCTGCCCGGTCGAGAGCGTCGAGCGCGCGACCGCCTTCTACACCGCTCTCGGCTGGACTCTCAATGCCGAGATGTCAGATCACAATGTGTCGTGCTTCGCGATCGCGCCCGAGCAGTACGTCATGCTCGGCAGCCGCGAGATGTATGCGAGCGTCGGCGGCGTCGAGGAGGTGATCGGCGGACCTCAGACACCCTCGAAGGTCACGGTCTCGTTCGACCTGGGCAGCCGCCAGGCGGTCGACGAGCTCACCGAACGCGCCGGCGCCGCAGGCGGGCGGATAGGTGACACCGACGACTACCCCTTTATGTACCAGCGCCAATTCGACGACCCCGACGGCTACCACTACTCACCGTTCTGCATGAAGGCGGACGCCGATCCGACCAAGTGAGCGACCTCGCCGCGGCCCTCGACATCGTCGGAGCACGGTGGGCCCTGCTCATCGTGGAGCGGCTGCTTGATGGGCCGCAGCGGTACGGTGATCTGCAGCGCGACCTCGGCGTGCCGACGAACATGCTGGCGACACGCCTGCGCGAGCTCGAAGCGGCCGGCGTGCTGTCCCGTCTGCCCCTTCGACACAACACCCGGGCCTATGCGCTGACCGATCGAGGGCTCGCCTTGCGCGAGGCGATCG
>DASQDG010000060.1:0-2139 GCA_035634295.1 Propionibacteriaceae bacterium
GTCGCTGGGCCGACTCTGTCACCGTCCTGCACCAGGGTCGCGTCCTTCGCGAAGGATCCGTTACCGAGGTCCAGGCCGACGCTCGAGTCCAGGAGGTCTACCTCGGCCGGTCGGCGCACGCCGCCGTGCCGGGCGCCGCCATGCCGGACGCCGCCGCGCTAGGCCCCCAACGCGCCCGCAGATCCCAGGAAGGACACTGATGCTCGAGCTTCTCGACGTGTCGTCCGGCTACGGACACTCCGACGTGGTGCACAACATTTCGTTCACCGTCGCCAACCACTCCGTGTTCGCCCTGATGGGTCACAATGGGGCCGGCAAGACCACCCTGCTGAAGACAGTGCTCGGGCTGATCATTCCTCGCACCGGGAAGGTCCTATTCGACGGGGAGGACGTCACCAGGGCAAAGCCGCACCAACGGGTGCGGCGGGGCATGGCTTACGTGCCGCAGGGTCAGGTCTCGTTCCCACAGTTGTCGACATACGAAAACCTCCGCCTGGTGGCGGACGGTCGGCCGAATGGGGTGGCGAAGATTGAGGAGGCGTACACCAGGTTTCCGGCATTGAAGAAGTTCGAGTCCCGCAAGGCCGGCCTGCTCTCAGGTGGGCAGCGCCAGCAGCTCTCCCTCGCTCGGGCCCTGATCACCGAGCCGAAGCTGATCATCCTGGACGAGCCCACCGAGGGCATCCAGCCGAACATCGTGGCCGAGATCGAGCAACTGATCGTCCAGTTGGGCGATTCCGGCCTGTCTGTCCTGCTGGTCGAGCAACACGTGGGCTTCGCGCTGGAGGCCTCGGCCGAGTACGCCGTGATGGCCTCGGGCTACATCACCTCACGCGGAGCCGGTGGCCGGGAGGCCGTCGGCTCGGTCCTTGCCGCGATGACCATCTGACACCGGCGTCGCGCGCGGCTCAAGGGCCCGCCGTCATCGCGGCAGAAGGTGGCTGACCCTCACCAGCCCCCGCTGGTGAGGAGCCAGCCCCGCTCGCCCGTGGTCGTTTCAGGCTGCCGGCTCGTCCATAGACGTGCCGGTCTCCAGCAAGGTCTTGAGCCCAGACAGGGACCACAGCCAGCCGCCGCCACCCTGCTGTGGGTCACCACCGCCGGCGATCTCGGTCGCCAGCTGGGGTGCCGCCGTGACGTCGTGCGTCAGCACCACCCGGGTCAGCCCGCTGGGGTACTCCGTCAGCTCCCAGCTGACCCGCGTCGGCTCCGAGTCGGGGTACCAGCCGGCCTTCCAGCTGAGCACCAGCCGGTGGGGCGGGGCGATCTCGATGACCGTCCCTTCGATGGCCACGTCACCCATCCCCATCTGCTTCATCTCATCTGTGGCGAGGTTGTTGAAGACACCGCCTGGGCGGGGGTCGAACTCGACGTCGCCGCCGTAGCCCCAGCGGTTGGTGTGCTGGGATTGGGTGATGGCTTCCCAGACCCGCTGGGCCGGCGCGTTGATGTAGATGCTGTAGGTCTGGACCAGGTTCTCGCTCATGGTGTGTCGCCCTTCGTGATGGTGGGTGTCTCGGGGTATTCGGACTTCTCGATGTGGTGCTTGAGGTCGAGCAGGAAAGCGGCGACGCCGGCCCGCTCGGTGTACTTGCCGATCCAGCGCTGGTGGATCTGCTGGATGGGGACCGGGTTCAGGTGGTGCAACTTCGCCCGGCCCTGCTTGCGGGAAATGACGAGGTCGGCCTGCTCGAGCAGGCGCAGGTGCTTCGCCACCCCAAAGCGGGTCATCTCGACATGCTGGTTGACCGCGGCCTCGAGATCGCCCAACGAGCGGCCGTCCCGATGGAAGAGCGCGTCCAGAAGCAGTCGTCGGACCGGGTCTGCAAGTGCCCTGAACACGAGGTCGTCGGCGTCCATAACCGCGACTTTAGGTGACCTTCTGGTCACGTGTCAACCTAGTGCGACGATGCCCTGGACTGGCACGTCTGGTGGTTCACTTCTGGAATAAGGTCACCGGACCACTCTGCGTGGAGCGCTGAAACTCGCCCGAGCTTGGAGCGTCGAAAGTCACAATCTGGTTGCCGAGACTGTTAGCGCCAACGGGCACTGGGTAACGCTAAGACCGCTCGAGATCGACGAGCAAGGCTCGGTGGTCCGAGAGCGGAAGCTCCGGAGCCCCAGTTCTGCGTACTTGCC
>DASQDG010000061.1:0-5307 GCA_035634295.1 Propionibacteriaceae bacterium
GCATGGCATGGCATGGCATGGCATGGCATGGCATGGCATGGCATGGCATGGCTGGCGGGCGGACCGTTGGCGGTGGCGTAGCGGTCGTGGCGGTGGCGGCGGCGCTCGGCAGCAGCAGCAGCAGCAGCAGCAGCAGCAGCAGCAGCAGCAGCAGCAGTGTGCTTGCAGTCAGGCTGGAGTGACGGCGGTGAGCGCTGGCGGTGTGACGTCCACCACAGCACGCCGATGCCCTTTGGTGGCCAGAACCGTCGTACGCACGTTCGAAAATTGTAGGGTGCTGGAGGCGCTGCAACGGATCAGGATTGAAGCGGTCGAGTGCGCCGAGACGCCTGCCTGGTCGTTGACCGACGCCGACGTCGAGGGCTGCCTCGATGTGGTACAGCAGGGTATGCAGGCGCTGTCCGCGGTGCTGCTGCACCTGATCCACCAGGTCGACACCCGCGGCATCCCGGCGACGCAGCGCACACCGCAGACTGCCATGTGGCTGCGGGAGCGGTTGCGGATGACCCCGACCGCCGCCCGCCGGTTGGTACGCCTGGCGAAAGCGGTCGACGAACGCCCGGGTCTGGATCAGGCGTTGGGTGCTGCGGCGGTCAACGTGGAGCAGGCTACGGCGGTCGTCGACGCGGTCGAAGCGCTGCCGTCCGATACCGGTGTTGAGGTGGCAGCCAAGGCGGAGGCAATGCTGCTCGAATGGGCCGGGCAGTTCGACGCGCGGCAGCTCGGTGTCTTGGGGCGTCGGGTATTGGCGCATGTCGCCCCGGAAGTGGCCGAGGCGGCCGAGGGTAAGGCTGTTGAGCGGGACAACGCGTCGGCGTATGCCGCGCGGACGTTGTCGATCGTGCCGCAGGGCGACGGCAGGGTGCGGCTGTCCGGATGGCTGGACACCGAGGCCGCCGCGGTGGTGTCTGCGGCGTTGGAGCCGCTGTGTTCGCCTCGCCGGCACGTGGACGTGGGCCAGAGCCCGATTCCCGACGCTGCCGGCTCAGGCACTGCCGGCTCAGGCACTGCCGGCTCGGGCGCTGGTGCGGCGGCCGAGGGCGCCGGGGACCGGGCTGTTTCCGATGAGCGTACGTTCGGGCAGCGCCGTGTCGACGCCCTCGTCGAGGTCTGCCGCTTGGCGCTCAACACCGGCCAGTTGCCGGACAACGGCGGCGACCGGCCGCAGCTGACCGTAACCGTCGACGTCAACGCGCTGCGCGCGCAGGTCGGTGTGGCGACGCTGGACACCGGTGACCGGCTCACCGCCGCCCAAGCCCGCCGACTGGCCTGCGACGCGCATCTGCTCCCCGCCGTCCTCGACACTCAGGGACAGGTCCTGGACGTGGGCCGGTCCCGCCGTTTGGTTACCGGGGCCGTCCGCCGGGCGCTGGTGCTGCGTGACCGTGGGTGCGCGTTCCCGAGCTGTGACCGGCCACCACGCTGGACCGAGGGCCACCACATCACCTCGTGGGCCGACGGCGGGACGACCAGCCTGGACAACAGCGTCCTGCTGTGCGGGTACCACCACCGCGTCATCCACCACACCGCCTGGCACGTACGCCTGGCCCACGACATGCGCCCCGAGTTCATCCCACCCGTCCACGTCGACCCCGAGCAACGACCACGCCGCAACCTCTATCACCGACGCACCTGAGTTCACTTCCGGGCCTACCGGACCGTGGGAAGGCTGGCTCTGGCGCAGAACCGGTGGCGGGTACCGGTCCAATGAGATCGGACGTGGTGAGGAGAGGCCGACACTGGCATGACCGGGCCCGACCTGGCCCTTGTTCGCCCGGCTGTCGTTGCTGGTCATCGAGGAGGTGTTGGTGAGGGCGGGTCCTGCGGGTGCGCGTCCAGACGGCCGTATGGGCGGTGGCGCGCCCCACTGGGCGGGCGGCCGGCCACGGTTGAGTGCGCCCGCTGCTCCCTGGACGGCGACCTCGCCGGGATCGTCACCGCTGCTGACGGCGGCACCGCGACCCGGCTGGACCAGTTGCGCCAAGCCTTGGCCATGATCGACCGACCCGATCACGCGATGGATTGGCTGAACAAACCCGGCGTCCGGGACACTGTGCACACCGTCGCGCTCGTGCGGCCCGCCATCACCCACCAGGCATTGGACGCGATGCCGCCCCAGCGGCACCCTCGCGCACATCCGCTCCATGCTCGTCGTCGCCGGCGCGCTCCCGGCCCGCGACGAGCGCCTGGCCGCTCTCGAACCGTGGATCAAGAAGACCATCGCCGCGCGGGAGACCGTCGAGCATCAACGCGTCCTACACGCTTGCGCAGTCTGGCACCATCTGCGCCGCCTCGATGACCGGCCCTCTTCCGACCAGCAAGTCAACAACATCCGCCAGCAGGTCGCCGGCGCCGCCGCCTTCCCGGACTTGCTGCACGCGGATCGATCCTGGCCGCCTGCACCCAGCCCGACCTCGACCAGTGGTTGGCCAGCAAGCCCGCACCCGCGACGCGATCCGCGGACCGCGTGGTGGTGGGCCGCCACCCACCACCACGCACCCCGGCTCACCGCCCCGGCAACGCGCTGGACCGACCCCGCGGGGCCACTCGACCAGGACCGCCGCCGGGCCGACGCGCGACGACTGCTGCACGACGACGCCTACCCGACCGCCGTCCGGGTCGCCGCTCTACCGGGTCGCCGCTCAACCCGGTCGCCGCTCAACCCGGTCGCCGCTCTCCTGATCCTGCTCTACGCCCAGGAACTCAACGTCATCAGCACGCTGACGACCCAACGCCCGCGCCACGCCGACGGCCAGACCCTGCTCGCCCTGGGTAGTCGGCCGGTCGTCCTACCCGCCCCGCTGGATCGCCTCGTCAACGAACTCGCGGACGCCACACGCTAGTGCCGTGACCACAAACGTTGGCGGGGTTGGGTGACACGCCGGGCCGGGTCCGCGTAGCGGTCGTGGTGTCGGTCGAGGCTGTGCGGGTGGCAGAACCCGTTCGAGTACACCGACTAAGTGATCAAGAAGGTCAGAAGCTGCAACGTCTCGTGCGTCGCGGAACCGGTTCGACGGTGCGGCTGCGCCGGGCGATGGTCGTGCTCGCCTCGGCCGGCGGGAACAGCGTGCCGGTGATCGCCCGCCTCGTGCAGGCCGACGAGGACTCCGTCCGGCAGGTGATCCACCGGTTCAACGAGATGGGAATGCCCAGCCTGGACCCTCAGTGGGCGGGTGGCCGTCCCCGCCAGATCAGTAGCGACGACGAGCAGTTCATCGTCACGACGGCCAACACCCGCCCGACGAAACTCGGGCAGCCATTCACCCGGTGGAGCATCCGCAAACTCGCCGACTACCTCGCCGGCAACCCTGACCGGACGGTCATGGTGGGTCGAGAACGGCTGCGGCAACTGCTGCGCCAACACGAGATCACGTTTCAGCGGACGAAGACGTGGAAGGAGTCGACCGACCCGCATCGGGAGGCGAAACTCGCCCGGATCGAGCACGTCACCACCCACTTCCCGCAGCGGGTGTTCGCGTTCGACGAGTTCGGACCCTTGACGATCCGCCCGCAGGCCGGGTCCGGGTGGCAGCCGAAGAACCACCCCGCCCGGCTCCCGGCGAACTACCACAAGCTGCACGGCGTCCGGCAGTTCCACGGCTGCTACTCGATCGGCGACGACACCCTGTGGGGCGTCATCAGGATGCAGAAATCCGCGGCCAATACCCTCGCCGCGCTCAAGTCGATCCGCGCAGCCCGTCCGGACGGCGCACCGATCTACGTCATCCTCGACAACCTGTCCGCGCACAAAGGCCACCAGATCCGCCAGTGGGCGTGGCGGAACAAGGTCGAACTCTGCTTCACCCCGACGTATGCGTCCTGGGCCAACCCGATCGAGGCCCACTTCGGGCCGCTGCGCACATTCGTCATCGCCGGGTCCGATCACCAAAACCACGTCGCGCTCGGCCGCCACCTGCACCAATACCTGCGCTGGCGTAACGCCAACGCCCGCCACCCCGACGTCCTGGCCGCCCAACGCCGCGAACGCGCCCGCGTCCGCAGCGAACGCCAACACCGCTGGGGCCACCAAGCCGCGAAGGCCGCCTAACCAACCCGGCCAACGTTTGTGGTCAAGGCACTAGTCGCCGGGCAGCGGCCTGATCAGCACACCGTCTGCGTGGCTCTTCCCCGGACGGCCCGGACGTCCACTCACCGAAGACGCCCTCGCCCGACGCCTGCGCGCACGGAGTGCAACCACGCCAAGGCCGCAACACCGCACTGTTCATGCTCGCTGCCGAGGTCCCGGCCGCGATCCTGGCCAAAATGCTCGGCATCCACATCAAAGCCGCCGTCGAATGACAGCAACTCTCCAACGGAGATTGGACCGCCTACGCCGCCGAGGTCAGCCAGGGGAAAAGCCTGAAGCGACTTCGCAAGCCACGGAACGCGCTGCCGGAGAACGGTATCGGCTGACAAGCTCTCCAGATGACCGACAAGGCCGGCGGCATTCGAGGCGAGTCAGTTCGTCCGGGAAAGTACGCTCGCGTCGAACGGGAACGGCGATTTCTCCTGGCTGGACCGCCGATACCGTCAGCAGTGACGGACACCCGAACGATCACCGACCGGTATTTGGTGGGAACCCGCCTGCGTCTACGACGTGCCGACTGGCCAGACGGCGGTTGCGAACTCAAACTGACCCAGAAGGTGCCGGTCGCTCAGCCGGGCGCCGTTCAGGGACTGATCACGAACACGTACCTGTCGCCGACCGAGTACGACCTGCTCGCCCGGCTGCCGGCCGCTTTGCTGCACAAGACGCGCTTCAGCGTGCCTCCCCTGGGCGTCGATGTCTTCCGCGGCCATCTACAGGGCCTGGTCCTCGCGGAGGCCGAGTTCACCACCGACGAGGAAGCGCGGCGCTTCGTGCCTCCTGCGGACTGCGTGGCAGAGGTAACTGACGACATCCGTTTCACCGGAGGCCGCCTCGTGGACATCGCCCGCGAACAGCTGCTCCAATGGCTGGCCGAGTATGGGCTCCAACCAGCGACACGCTAAAAGGCCTGCCTCCAATCCGGGGCATTCCAACGGTTCCAAAAGCGGATCTCACCATTGAAGGCGGCCACCGCTCCGCCACCGCCCTGCCGCCACCGCCCTGCCGCGTACCGCAGCGTCTGATTGTTCACGCGCCTGTCGGCCGTCTGAGAAAGTGCGGATGTGGCGGATGTGGCGGACCGGGCAGAGCGGGCGGACCCGGCGGACCCAGCAGACCCGGCCGACCCAGCAGACCCGGCCGACCCAGCAGACCCGGCCGACCCAGCAGACCCGGCCGACCCAGCAGACCCGGCCGACCCAGCAGACCCGGCCGACCCA
>DASQDG010000062.1:0-26795 GCA_035634295.1 Propionibacteriaceae bacterium
ACATGGTCGGCCCCCGCGACGACCTGAACCCCGCCGACTTCGCTGTTGCCGTGCAACGCGCTGAGGCGCCCACCATGGACGGCCGGACCGACATCGTCGACGCGATGGTGGAGGTGCTCCGGCAGCATCGGGTCACATTGCGGGTGGACGACATCCTCGACCTCTGGACGCGGATCACGGCCGACCCGTCGATGGTGGAAGCCGTGCAGGACCTTCGGGCCACTGGACTGCGCTGCTGCCTGGCCACCAACCAGCAGCGGCAGCGGGCGGCTTGGATGAAGGCCAACCTCGGCTACTCCGAGATCTTCGACGAGGAGTTCTACTCCTGCGACCTGGGCCTGGCCAAGCCCGACCCGCTCTACTTCACCACCATCCTGAGCCGACTCGGCGTGGCGCCCGAGGAGGTGCTGTTCGTCGACGACACCGAGGTCAATGTCGTCAGCGCCCGCGAACTGGGGCTGCACGCGCACCTGTTTCGGAGGTGGGGCGGACGTGAGGTGCTGGAGGAGATCCTGCGCCAGCAGGGAGTCCCGAGCCGGCGCGACACCAGACGGTGAGCGGCCCCCCGCGCACCCGAAAGAGCTCGCTTACCCTTGCTGCCTTCCGGCCCTGGGGGAGTTGGGCAAGTTATCGCCGCACGGGGGACCGCCGCCGAGTGTACAGCGTGTGAGCGACGGCCACGAGTTCGCGTACGTCCAGTTGGGCACGGTATTCTTCCGCGCGGAGGATTCGCCTAGTGGCCGATGGCGCTCGCTTGGAAAGCGGGTTGGGTGCAAGCCCTCAGGGGTTCGAATCCCCTATCCTCCGCCAAGCCGACCAGAGTCGACACTCGGTCCGACTGCACGCTGACACCGACGTCAGCCCTGCGTCTCCGTGCCCTCGTGTAGTTCGACGTCCCAGGGCACTTCACGCGTGTCTTGCTGGTGGCGACGCAGCGAATACCTTGCGACGCTGGACTTATTCGAGGACAGAGGTGATCGTCGTGAGGCTTCGCTCCATGGTCTTTTGAAAGCGGCTGCGCAAGAGAGGAACCATGAGTCTCATGAGTCCCTGGGCTCGCGTTTCGATGGACAGTTGGAGGCGCGTTGCAGCACCACCCTGGTCGGGGGTCAGCTCAACACGTTGGTGTAGCAGGAACGGTCCGAACTGCACATCCCATGCCGCGGACCGGTCTGGCTGATACTCCGTCACAGTCGCGGTTCCCTGCACCCGGCGGTTGCCTTGCCGGCGCACGATAGCGGCCACTGTGCCGACGCCTACCGCTCCAGGCGAGGTCTGGTTCATCTCCAGCACGTCTGGGTCCCACTTGGGATGGTTTTCGAAGTGATGGGCAGCGACGAAGTCAAACACCGCCTTCGGCGGACTGTGCAGCAGCTTCTCGGCTTTCACGACAGTCAAGGCAACCGTCACTCCTTCCACTCGCTGATTGGACCCTGCCGGACCAGAACCGCTAGGTCAAGAGTCGCGAGGCGGCCACCATCTAGGAGCGCGACCACATGGCTCGGAGCTGGGCGAGTTCTCGTTCACGACGTTCCTCGTTGATGGGAATCGCCTCATGCGCGGCGTGAAGGTCGGCCAGCAAGCACGCCGCGTGTGCCGCCTGCCGCTCACGGGCCAACATGGCCAAGCTCACGAAGTAACAGATGAGCAGTCCGCCTATGCACGGCAACAGGACAAACAAGAGCAGCCACATACGTTATCGGGTTCCTCACTCAGTCACGCGGAGAACATCACGTCGGCACCGCTGCCTGATGCCACCAATCGCTGTGTTAACTCAGGCCCGCTCGTCGCCAGACCCGAAGCGCCGGCGCGGTATCTATCTCGCGGCTTCGAGGGAGACGTTCCGACGTCAGGCGACAATTGACGCTCGCGACTGGGATGGAGCGTCAAACTCTGCCGACGTGCGGTTGAGGGCGGACGCGGGCACCTCGACCAGTGCTCGCCCAGCCTGAAGTGACCAGCCGCCGGCAAGCCGGGCCGGGTCGGCCAATACGCCCAGCCAAACGTCTCGTCCACCAGCGACCACAGCCGCGGTGACCTCGAAAAAGACATCGTCGGACAGGGCAGCGGGAACGGTCTGGAGTGGGTCATCGAGGTCCAAGACCAGCTGGTGGCGGTGCGCTGGCGTGTCCAGGAGCGCCGTAGCTTTTCTCAGCTGCTCCTGAAAGGTGACAATGTCTGGTTCGCTCGAGGATCCCAGCTCCCGAGCCAAAGCTTCCATGCCCGCACCATCGTCGTGGAGCAAAGCGATCAAGGACCAGAAGTGATCAGTGAAGTATCCACTCCGCCCATCAGGTGGGCTTGCCGAAACCGGTGTTCGCGCAGCTCCGCTCGTCTGGGACGTCACAGTGGGGGTGGCGTAGAGGTGCTGCTCGCTGAGGTGATCCGCGGCTGCGTTAGTGAGATCGCTGAGCGTCGTACGGCGCAGCGGTATAGGTATGGACCCACACATCGGGCACTCCAGCAGCAGCTGACGGGCGGCGCCGACGGACACCCAGAGGTCGTCGTAGCTCGACAACTCCTCTTCGAGCTTCCTCGCTGAGACTAGCCTCCGAGCACGATGGCTCGGTTCTACTACCGAGGCCGGTGTCGGCAAGGAGACGAGGTCCGCCCAATGCGGTTCATGCCAGGGCGCGTCGCCCATAGCGGCGGCTGGAGCCAGATAACGATCGTAGTTGTCTGCGGTTGCACAAGGCGTGTTCGGCGCCATCTTCTGTGCCCTTCGGTATGGGCTCAAGCTCGGCCGGTTTCTCCGCCGCACTAGGGGACTAGCCAGTTCCAGGACCTCGAGCCGTTCACCGCCGCGCAGGTGCGATGAAACAGTGATCGAGGGCCAGGGCAGCAGCGGCGAGGTTCTAAGCTCGCCGCTGCTACGTCCTGCGAACCATCTGGCAGACGCCTCTCGGCGAGTGGCCGCTCGTAGCGGCAAAGGGTGAGGCCCGGGGGTCCTGCACCAGACGGTACGTAGACGAAAACACCACAGAGAGGCCGATATTCCCATTTTGCGCGAAACGGGACAACGCCGCAGAACATGTCTCACTCCGTCGATCGGTGGCATCGGTCTTGCACTCCGCATATACATATACGTATAGTGAGAGTGTGAGTTACGATGAAGACGTGCCGAACAAGACGATCTACGTCGCCGACGCCGACCTCCCGCTGTTCCAGCGGGCTCAGGAACTCACCGGCGACAACCTCTCGGCAACCATCGTCGGAGCCCTGCGTCGACTGGTCGAGATCGAGGAGGGCCGCGCCGAGGGCTTCGAGGAGATCACCGTGCGGGTCGGAACCGGCGCCGGCCGACGGCAGCGGTTCATCGGGGTCCTGCTGGTCGAGTGGAGCCGCTCAACCAGCGAACGGGAGGAAACCTACCGGGTCTACCGCTCCCGGAGCGGGAAGTACGTGCTGCACGTCAAGCGTTCGTCGGAGTCGGTCTGGACCGCCGGACCCGACGGCCAGGCCACGGGCTGGCGCAAGCACTTCGCCAGCGATCACCAGTGGGGGACGTTGCCCAAGACGGCCTCCCTGCAGGTCTTCGACGACCTGGACTCGCTCCGTAAGCACGTGCCGCATGAGCTGTACACCCTGGTCGAAGCCGCGGCCGAGCAGCCAGTCATAGAGGACCTCGACATCTAGTCGTGCCGGTGCAGGCGCCGGCGTGTTCGACCAAGACGATAGGGATGCCAGATGACAGCCATATCAGCCCAGGAGCCCGCGATCCGTGTCCAGGGCCTGAGCAAGTCGTATTCGGACGTTGAGGTGCTGCGCGGCCTGGACTTTGAGGTGCCGCGGGGCAGCATCTTCGCCCTGCTGGGCTCGAATGGGGCGGGCAAGACCACAGTGGTGAAGATCCTGTCCACGCTGCTCAAGGCCGATGCCGGCGGGGCGAGCGTGAACGGCTTCGAGGTCGCCGGGCAGGCCGCAGAGGTGCGACAGTCAATCAGTCTCACCGGGCAGTTCGCGGCCGTCGACGAGATCCTCAACGGGCGGGAGAACCTAGTGCTGGTGGCCCGGCTGCGGCACCTCGACAACCCGGGTGCCATCGCCGAAGGGCTGCTCGAGCGCTTCGGACTGGCTGATGCGGCCGCGCGGAAGGTGTCGACCTACTCGGGCGGGATGCGCCGCCGCCTGGACATCGCGATGAGCCTGATCGGGGATCCCCCGGTGATCTTCCTCGACGAGCCGACGACCGGGCTCGATCCCCAGGGACGTCTCGAGGTGTGGCGGGCCGTCCAGCGGCTCGCCGAGCAGGGCACGACGGTGATGCTCACCACGCAGTACCTGGACGAGGCCGAGCAGCTGGCCGACCGGATCGCCATCCTGCACGAGGGTCGGATCTTGGTGAACGGCACCCTCGGCGAGCTGAAGAAGCTGTTGCCGCCCGCCAACGTCGAGTACGTCGAGAAGCAGCCGACGCTGGAGGACGTCTTCCTCACCCTCGTCGGGAACGCCAAGGACGGCGCTTCGCCGACCACCACCACGACATCGGTCAAGCCGAGTGAGGAACCACGATGACCACGCACTTCTTCGCTGACACCGCCGTCCTGCAGGGACGGTCGCTGCGCCACATCCTGCGCAGCCCGGACACCATTATCACCACCACGATCATGCCGATCGCGTTCATGCTGCTGTTCGTCTACGTGTTCGGCGGCGCGATCAATACGGGGTCGGACTCCTACGTCAGCTACCTGCTACCCGGCATCCTGCTGATCACCATCGCATCTGGCATCTCCTACACCGCGTTCCGGCTGTTCCTCGACATGCAGTCCGGGATCTTCGAGCGGTTCCAGTCGATGCCGATCGCCCGGTCGTCAGTGCTGTGGGCCCACGTCGGTACCTCGCTGGTGGCCAACCTGATCTCGGTCGTCGTCGTCGTCCTGGTCGCGGTGGTGATGGGCTTCCGCTCAGGTGCCGGGGTGCTGGCCTGGCTCGCGGTCGCCGCCTTGTTGTTCTTGTTCACCCTGGCCCTGACCTGGATCTCGGTGATCCCCGGGCTCACCGCGAAGTCCGCGGACGGCGCCATCGCGTTCTCCTACCCGCTGATCTTCCTGCCCTTCATCAGCTCTGCGTTCGTGCCCACCGACACCATGCCCGGTCCGGTCCGCGCGTTCGCCGAGCACCAGCCGGTGACCTCCATCGTTGACGCGATACGCAACCTGCTCACCCAGCAGCCGGTGGGCACCGACGTCTGGACCGCCCTGGCCTGGTGTCTCGGCATACTCCTGGTCGCCTACGCCTTCGCCATGATCGCGTTCCGGCGTCGGATCTCCGGATAGCGGCCGAGGGGTGGTCGCAGGCTGCGCCGCCGCCGGCCACCGGGACCCGGCGCCCGGTGGTGGGGTCCCGTAAGCCTCGACCGGCCCCGTGTCTGTCTGTAACACTTGCGCCGTGGACGAGCCCGAGTTGAGGCGCCGGTTCGCTTCTCGTCCGATTGCCCGCCTAGCGACGGTACGAGCCGACGGAGGCCCCCATGTCGTGCCGCTGGTCTTCGTCCTGGTCGGGGACGTAATATTCAGCGCCGTGGACGCGAAGCCCAAACGGTCTCCCCGGCTGCAGCGGCTGTCCAATGTGGCCTCGGAGCCCCGGTGCTCGCTCCTGGTTGACCACTACGAGGACGACTGGTCGAAGCTGTGGTGGGTGCGCGCCGACGGCGAGGCTGCGGTGGTGGAGCCGGCGCTGGCACGCGAGGGGTATGCGGCGCTCCTCGAGCACCACCCCCAGTACCGGGTGTGCGCGCCGCCCGGGCCCCTGCTGGCGGTGCGCGTGAAACGTTGGGTCGGTTGGATAGCGGAGCAGTAACCAAGAGGAAGGCGAAGCCATGGAAATCGGGATCGGTATCCCCAACAGCGTGATCGGCACCTCGGGCGCCCAGCTGCTGGATTGGGCTCGACGCGCAGACAAGGCTGGCTTCTCCAGCCTGGCATCGATCGGTGCCGTGTCCTATCCCAGTTATGAGGAGCTGACGGTCTTTGCCGCTGCAGGCGCAGTGACGGAACGGATCGGCTTCGTCTCCAACGTCTTGATTGCCCCCGCGCGAAGCACCGCGGAACTGGCGAAGCAAGCGGCCACCGTGCAGCAGATCACCGGTGGCCGACTGACACTCGGCGTGGGTGTCGGGTGGCGCGAAAGTGACTACGCCTTGACCGGACGGAATTTCAGGGAGCGCGGACAGGCTTTCGATTCCCAGTTGTCCGACCTCCGGCGGGCCTGGCAGGGACAGCCGCTGGTGGAGGGGACGCGGCCTCCTTCCCCTGACCCCGGTCCGGGCGGTGTTCCGCTACTCATCGGAGGCATGACGGATGCCGCCGTCCGACGAGTCGTCGAGCACGGCGTGGGCTGGACGGCCGGCGGGCTGCCCCCGGAGGCCTTGGCGCCCTACATCGACAAGGTGCGGAACGCGTGGCGACAGTCCCGCGACGGGAACCCGCGCCTGGTGGGGCTGGCGTACTTCTCACTCGGCGACACCGAGGGGGCGTCCCGCGACTACCTGCTTGATTACTACCAGCCGATGGGCGCGGAGATCGCCGGCATGATCGCCGGCGGCGCCCTCCGCTCCGAGGAAGCGATTCGCGCGGCCGTTCAGGCGTACGAGGAGGTGGGTCTGGATGAGCTGATCCTTGACCCGACCGTCCCCGACCCGGAGCAGGTCGACCGTCTGGCAGAGGTCGTTCTCTAGCCTGTGGCGCAGCTTGAATCAGTGGCGGCATGGCCACCTCGACGACGCGCTGCAGGCGTTGGGTGAGCTCTGAACCTGCCGTGGATCGTGAGGGCCAACCTGCGTTCGACCCGGCGACGTCGTCTGGGCTCCATGTCAGCGGGTACATAGCAGCCAGTCCTCAGCATTCAGGTTGCGGAAGCAAACGAGAGGGCACGTTGTGACCGAAAGTTCTCTTCCGCTGGCAGATGAGCTGGCCGAAATGGCGGCGCGGATGTCGCCGCTGTTGCTCTCTGCAGAGAACGTCGACGCAGCTGTGCAGGTGCTGACTTGGCTAGCCAAAGAGACGATAGCGGCGGCAACCGGTGCAGGCGTGTCCCTGATGGACGACCAGGGCAACCGCCTCTCCAAGGGCGCCACCTCGGCTACGGTGCTCGAGGCAGACGCCCTCCAGTACCGACTGAACGTCGGCCCATGCCTGACCTCCTGGGCGAAGCTCAAGACGGTCCGCATCGACGACATCGAAAACGACCCACGCTGGTCGCAGTGGTCGAAGGCGGTCCAGCCGCTGAATCTTCGCTCGTCGGTCAGCGCACCCCTGCAGGTCGAAGACCGAGTTCTGGGGGCGGTGAAGGTCTACAGCGAGGTCCCGGCGGCTTTCGATGAGCGCACCGAGCGGCTGTTGGAAGGCTTCGCCGACACTGCTGCCCTGCTGCTGGGCAACGCCGCCTCACTCGACAACGGAACCTCAATGAGCGCCCCCCTTCGGCAGGCGTTGAAGGCCCGCGACACTGTGCAGCTCGCCAAAGGCATACTGATGCAGCGCGAGGGAATCGCCGAGGACCAAGCGCTGCAGATCATGGTCACGCAAGCGCGGGCCACCAGTCGAGACTTGCTGACGGTGGCTGCCCGACTGATCGACGCCACATCGAACAGTCACTGAGATCTGTGCAGCCATGCCTGCCCGTCACCAAAGGAATTATCAGCGAGAACTCGACCTGGCGTTCCGGCACGCTGAGTGGACCGTCAATGAGCTGTGGCTGCGATACTTCGCGCTGGGCGGCGACGCGGGTCCCACCGAAGTCGACGCCTACATCAACGGTCTGATGCCACTCTCGTCAGCTGAGCACAACGTCTTGGCTCTCGCCGTCAACGAACGACTCAATGAGCTCCCACCACGCCGTGCCCCCTACTACTGACTTGCCGGCCGCTACTTTCAGCGCCGTCACGCTCCACCGCAGCGAGCAGTAGCATCGCGGTCGTGACGGGTGCGGGGCTCCGGGGCGTGCTGAGCAACGCCGCAGGTGCGTTCACCAGCAACGCCCGCAACCCCAACCTCCGACGCGCCCAGCTCAGCTTCCTAGGGGCGTGGACGGCGGAGTGGGCTTTCACCGTGGGGCTCGGGATCGTTGCCTATCGAGACGGTGGTGCGGCTGCTGTTGGGCTGGTGGGACTCGTTCGGATGGCTCCGTCCGCGATCGTGGCCCCCCTGTTGTCACCGCTGGCCGACAAGGGCCGCAGGGAGCGCATACTCATTCTCGTCTCCGTGCTGCGTGGTGCCATCACGGGTGCGGTTGCGGTCGTCGTGGGCCTGGGCGGACCGTCGCAGATCGTCTACGGGCTGGCGGTGTTGTCGACCATCGCTGCGACGCTCTACCGCCCGGCGCATTCCGCACTGCTCCCGTCGCTGTGCCACACCGGATACGAGCTCGCCAGCGCCAACGTGGTCCGGGGGTTGCTGGACGCCGCAGCCACGCTGGTGGGTCCGCTGCTGGCAGCGTTGCTGCTGCAGTTCACCGGCTTGACCGTCGTCTTTGCTGTGGCGGCGGGGGCCTCCCTGTCAGCTGCTGCACTGCTCTGGCGGCTGACCTATGACGCACCTCCGCGTCCCGCTGCACCGAGGGAAACCGCCCTGATGAGGTCGGCCGCCGACGGCATTCGAGTCGTCAGCAGAGACCGCGATCTTGGCCTCATCATGGGTCTCGCAGCCGTGCAGTCCTTCACCCGCGGGGCGTTGACCGTGCTCACCGTGGTGGTTGCCATCGAGCTGCTGGGGACCGGCGAACCGGGGGCGGGCATCCTCACCGCCGCCATCGGGGCCGGTGCGGTCCTGGGTTCACTCGCCGCCTCGCTGCTGGTCAACACCCGGCGCCTCGGCGCGTGGTTTGCGATCGGGGTGGCCCTGTGGGGTTTGCCGGTCATGCTTATCGGTGTCTTTCCCCAGCAGGTCGCGGCGCTGGCCCTGTTGGCCTGCGTTGGCATCGGGAACTCGCTGATCGATCTCGGAGGCTTCACCCTGCTGGCCCGGCTGGCCGCCGATGAAGTGCTCGCGCGGGTCTTCGGGGTGCTGGAGAGTTTGGTGGCGCTGTCCGTCGGGGTGGGAGCGATCGTCGCCTCGCTGGTGGTCGACGTCGCCGGCGTACGTCCTGCGCTGGTCACTGTCGGCCTGCTGTGTCCGGTCCTTGCCGCGGCGTCTTGGCGGCGGTTGCGGGCCATGGACCGATCCATCGGCGTGCGAGACAACGACATCGACATGTTGCACACGTTGGCCATGTTGAACGTCCTGCCCTTGCCCGCCATCGAGCAGCTCGCGCGCGGCCTGGAATCGGTCGACGTGCGCGCTGGTCAGGTTGTCTTCCGACAGGGTGACGTCGGGCACCACTACTTCGTGATCGAGTCGGGGGAGGCCGAGGTGATTGGAGACGGCCAGGTCGTGGCTACGCTCACGGCGGGGTTTGGATTCGGAGAGATCGCCTTGCTGCGGCAGAGCCGCCGGACCGCCACCGTGCGAGCCATCAGCGACCTCCGACTGAAGGCGTTGCGCTCCGACCAGTTCTTGCCCGCCGTGCTCGGTTACACACCGAGCGCGCGGGAAGCCGGAGCGGCCGTCGACTCGATGCTGGGCCGCTTCACCCCTCGCGCCGACCGCGATCAGCCTTCTCAATAGTCGGAAGTCCGACACCATGCCGGCCGTGCTGCGGGCAAAATCTGGGCGACTTGCGACCTATGTCGGAGGTCCGGAGGATTGGTAGGCTCCCGCATGACCTCTGGGCGCTCGCTTCTCCTCATTGCTGACATCGGTGGTTACACCGAATATATGGGCTCTCACTGGATGAGCCTTGCTCATGCCGAGGTCAACACCGGCCGGCTGCTGGAGAAGGTGATTGACGCAGCACCTCAGTTCGACCTGATCGAGATCGAAGGCGACGCAGCGTTTCTCGCTCGTCAGGCCGACGCGTTGGACACTGAGGCAGCTGTCGCCCTGACGCTCGACGCCACCATGGCGATGCACCGCGCGTTCCACCTCGAGCGGCACTATGTCGCGACCAACCTGTGTCCCTGCGCCAGCTGCAGCCAGGCGGCCAACCTGAAGCTCAAGTTCGTCGCGCATGTCGGTGAGGTCGCCACCCAGACGATCAGGCGGCGGCGCAAACTCGTCGGCATCGACGTGATCCACGTGCATCGACTGCTGAAGAACCCCGTCGAGGTTCCCGAATATCTCCTCCTTTCCGAGAGGCTCTACCGCAGCGCGAGCAGCTCGATCCCGGCACCTGCCCACGAGGTGTCTCAAGACCTCGAGGGAATCGGCCCGGTTCGGTCCTATTTCGTCGACGTGTCGGATCTCCCGGCCGCACCGCCTCCCCAGCCCGATCCGTCTCTGGTCGGTCGAGTGCGCAGGACCTTGGCCGTCGCCGGCTCGGGCATGCCGTACATGCTGGGCCTACGCCGACGGCGCCTTACTGCCGCCGCTTTCTGAGGCCTGCGGTTGCGTCTCAGCCACCTGCCGGCGAGCTCGCGCGGTGCTTTGTCACCCACTACCCTCGACAGCGGCGCCTCGAGGAGGTGACCGGTCCACAGACTCAGGCCATATCTCCGAGGTGCGAGCAGATTCGATGGTGATCGTGGCGGACAACACCTCAGTCAGCGCTGGCAGTGGGCAGCCTCCACGTCTGCTGGGAATCTTCGCTCACCCCGATGACGAGACCCTGTGCGCGGGCGGCACCCTCGCCAAGTACGCGAGCGCAGGTTCGGAGGTCCGGGTGGTTTCGCTCACCAAAGGAGGAGCGGGTCAGATCAGGGACGCGAGCGCAGCGACCCGGGCGACCTTGACGTCAGTTCGGGAGAAGGAGCTGCAGGCGGCCGGAGTCGAGCTCGGGCTCACCGAAACCAGGTGCCTCGACTATGTCGACGGGGGGCTTGCCGAAGTCGGTCATCAGGCCTTGGTCAGGCTTGTGTCGGAGCTGCTCAGCGAGGTTGATCCCGATGTGGTGATCACCTTCGGGCCTGATGGGTTCACCGGCCATGCAGACCACATAGCCGTCGGAGCAGCGGTCACCGCCGCCTGTTTCGAGAGGCGATCCGCTCGGGCGGTCCGACTCTTCCATTGCCACCTGCCGCGAAGCAGGATGCTGCTGCGCAACCGTTTGGCTGAGTGGGTCGTTGAGCTCGCGGCCCGCTTCAAAGGCACGAAGGACTTCGTGCGGGCGCTGTGGGTCTTCTCGCGCGAGGCGACCACGCTCGGTTATGCGGCCGATTTCGTCAACGTCGAGTGGTTTCCGTCAGGCTCATACCTCATCGAACAGGGCGAGGTTGCGGCGACGATGTACTTCCTGCTGTCCGGGAGTGTGGAGATCCGGCGAGAAGATGAACACGGGTTCGTGCAGGTGGTTGACCGGTCGGGACCAGGGGAGTTCATTGGAGAAGTGGGCATCGCCACGGGCCGGCCTCGCAACGCGCATGCAGTCGCCGTGGATGACGTCACCAGCCTGACCTTCTCGGCACCGGGACCGCCCCCCGCTGACGGACGCGCGGAGCCGACCCAGCTGATGCGGACCAGATCGCTTCCTTCGGGCGATCAGATCGACGCCAAGGTGACCACGTCCATCGACGTCTCCGACTTCGTCGGCCACAAGATCCGAGCCACTGCCGCCCATCGCTCTCAGTATCCGATCGATCCGCGGATGTTCCCCGACCAGATCCTTCAAGAGATGTTCGGCGTTGAGTACTTCGTCCGGGTCCTGCCGGAACGAGAGCTGCACACGTCCCTCGACGAGTAGGTAGCGGCAACCCAACGCCGCGACCATGTGCGCCGAGAACGGCTACTCGTACATCACGTAGTCGGGTCGGGGCGTGAGCTTCAGCACCTGCCCGGGGGTCATCAGCCTCCCTGAGCGGCGGTCCTCCTCGTAGAAGATCTTGAACCCCAGATGGACGAAGTCTGGCGTGGCCTTGTTGACCCGGACGTAGGTGCTCGTCTTCTGGGCCCGGTTCCCGATGCCGTCGATCGACTTGACCAGGACCACGCCCTTCCGGTCGCGCAGCTTCCCCTCGCTCCTGACGATTCCCGGGGTGAGCTGGTGATAGACGATGACCTTCTCCGGCAAGTCGTATCTGGCCACGATGCCGGCGACATGCCGGGCCACCGAGTCGAGCTCGGTCCCCGACGTCTGGCCGAACGCGCCACCGGGCACCTGCCCGGGTCCCATCGCCCACTCAGGGTCGAGCGCGAGACCGACGTCGGGCTCGGCCAGCCAGCGGTCGTACGTCCTGACCTCCTCGAGGAAGTCTGCGCGGCCGGGCTGGATGTTGAGCAGCAGGAGGGCGCGGTGCACACGGGCCTTTGTCAGGTAGCGGCGGATGGTCGCATCGGTCGCCCTGGTGCGATACATGCCGTCCGAGCCCGGCTGGCTCTGCACGATGGTGGTGATCATCTCCATCACCGGCAGCACCTCGCGCTGCACGGCATACGGCTTCGCGCGCTCCTCCAGCTCTTCCATCCGAGTGCTCAGCTCGCCGATGCCGAGGCGACCCAGTGACCTCGAGCCGGTCAGTCCGGCATAGCCCACCAATCGATAGCGTGGGAACACGACCCTGCCGCCCCGAGGAAGCTCGGCGCCGGACTGCTCGGGTGCCTCGATCGGTGCGGAGCTCGACGGGCTGGAGGTTGGATCGGTGACCACCGACCCACTGGCTGTCGGGGCGACCGACGGATCCGCAGCCGTCGGGCCGCCGACCGGCGCAGGCGTGCTTGCGTCACTGACAGGACTGGTCCGACCGGTGTCGGCTGCACAGCCGGCTGCCAGCAGCAGGGCGACGACCCAGGCGCTCAGTTGAGCAGGTGGTGAAGGCACAGTTGAGACTGGCGTCAGGGACGCTTGCGGACTGCAGCGCGGGCGGTGGCCATCCGCGCCCGGTGCGCGTACGCCTCGCCGAGGACCCGGTAGAGGCTGGCCAACTCCTCTTCGTCGGGGTCGGCTCCGTGCAGCCCACGGATCGTTTCGAAGATCTCAGCCATCAAGTTGGCGATCACCACCGAACGGGTGTGCGCCTCCGTTTGCAGGGTCACCACATCGGCAAGGTGGTCGATCAACTCTTCGGGCAATGAGTCAAGAGACGCCGACGCCAGCGCGCCGCGGCGTTGGGAGGTGACGGTCATGAGGAGCATCCCAGGCGGGGTGATCGAACCCGAGGAGGTGGGCGGCGGCTCAAAACCTTGCTGACGCCACGATCCCGTTACCACGGTGGCGTCAATCCCATACCGGCTGAATGACAGCGATCCCCAATCTACCTGGCGGCAGAGGTCGTGTACAAGTGTCCGGGCTCCTGGGGGCAAGCCAGGATCGTGGTGCCGGTAGCGGCGGCTCGGCAGGCAAGCTCGGCGTCGGCGTCGTCGGGTGCTGGTCGTCGCCTGAGGCCCCTTTGGAGACCGCTGGGCAGTTGCGGTATGTTGTCTTTGTTGCACTGTGTGCAGCCAGCCTGGGGCTCGGAGAACCCGCTTAGGACAGCCGCTTCTCCTTTGTGCTCGATTGTGAGCGATGCTCAGGCGCCTCAGGGAAGTCTCGCCGAGATCGGCGTCCATTCATGACCACAGCACTTGTCGTGCCCCTTTCTCCCCCTTCCCTGACCCGGTCCGCCGGGGATCGCGCCACCAGCGACTTCACCGCCTTGACCCGGGCGGTGCACGAGGCTGGTCTGATGCGCCGCCGGTACGGCTACTACTGGACCAAGCTGATCGGCGCCGTCGTGGTGATCGCAGTGTGGACCGCGACGTTCATCTGGCTGGGGAACAGCTGGTGGCAGCTCGCGAACGCGGCCGTCTTGTCGGTAATTCTGACCCAGACCGCCTTTCTGGGTCACGACGCCGCGCACCGGCAGATCTTCAAGTCAGGAAAGTGGAACGACTGGGTCAGCCTGATCGTGGCGAACCTGCTCGTCGGCATCAGCTACGGGTGGTGGCAGACCAAACACACCCGACACCACGCTGCCCCTAACCAAGAGGGCGCTGACCCCGATATCGATCTGGCGGCACTGGCCTTCACACCGGAACGGGCGAACCGGCACCAGAACCCCATCGTCAAGTGGCTGGTCGCCCGCCAAGGCTGGTATTTCTTTCCCCTGCTTCTCCTGGAAGGCCTCTCGCTGCACAAGGACGGGCTTGCCCGAGTGCTCAGTCGCGGCAAGATGAAGCGCCGCTGGGTCGAGCTCTCCTTCCTCGCCATTCGCCTGGGTGGGCTGGTGACACTCGTGCTGCTCGTGCTCCCCGCCGGCAAAGCGGCGGCATTCCTCGCGGTGCAGCTGGCCGTCTTCGGCTTCTACATGGGGTCCTCGTTTGCGCCCAACCACATCGGCATGCCGCTCGTCTCACCCCGGCTGAAGCTCGACTTCCTCCGCCGCCAGGTCCTGATGAGCCGCAACATCACCGGCGGCCGCGCGATGTCGATCCTGATGGGCGGATTGAACTACCAGGTCGAGCACCACCTCTTTCCCTCTATGGCTCGACCCCACTTGCGCCTCGTCCAGCCGCTGGTCGAAGCGCACTGCGCCGCCATGAAGGTCCCGTACACGCAGACCAGCCTCTGGCAGTCCTACGGCATCGTCATTCGCTATCTGAACACCGTTGGACTTAAGGGCCGCGACCCGTTCCTCTGTCCCCTCGTCGCCAACCGACGAGCCAACTGACTACTTCCGAAACGGAGACTGCCATGTCTGACCGCTCATTGAAAGGCACCGGGTTCGGAGCCAAGAGCTTTGAGAACGAGGCGGGGATCGACTTCGCACCCCGTCAAGAGGTCGGATTCTTCTGCCCCAGCGATCACCTGTTCACCATGGTGTTCGCGCAGGAGGCCGAGCTGCCGACCCAATGGACCTGCCCGCGCTGCGGAACGGATGCCCTCCGAACCGACGGTCGACGCCCCGACGTCACCGAGGACAAGCCAGCACGCACCCACTGGGACATGCTTCGAGAGCGCCGAAGCGTCGCCGACCTCGAACGACTCCTCGCCGAACGGCTGGCAATTCTCCATGCCGACCGCAAGTCGCAGGCCATGGCGGGCCTCGAAACGCCTCAACCGAGAAAGCCGGCCGCCCGTCGATCCTCAGCTCAACGCGTCAGCCAGTCGTCCAAACCGAAATCGTCGACCGCCGGCAGCGCAGCGTGATCCCCAGCGCTGAAACGGTAGCCATCGCGCCGACCACCAGCACCGCCAGAACCGACCTGCGAGCCGACCCCGGCGGAGGCGTTAGGGATGACCTTGCCCCCCTCCCGTCGGTCGACCCGGAACCAGGGCCGCGGACGCCCACACTTCTCGATGAGTTCGTCGCGTGCCGGACCACACTCGACGATCTTCAGCAGCGGATCGCAGCCCGGGGCGAGCAGCTGACGATCACCGACATCGCGCACCACCTCACCGGGAGGATGCAGCTATCCCCTGCGCTGCACAGACTCCTGGTGGATGCAATCAATGAGCGTCACACCGAACTAGCGGCACCCGCCACCGCCCAATACCGGCGGGACTAGCTGAAGGCTATGTCTGCCCGGCCGGCCCGCGCCCGTCGGTTACAAGCCGGCACACACGCGGTGGCTACGGGGTAGTAGGTCACTCTCCGAGGCCCGATGAGCTGTCATCGCCGGGCTTACGTCCGGGCGAGGAGCATGTGCGATTCTGGACGCAGTGAGCGAACAGAAGGACCCACGTTGAGCGACGACGCCCGCGCCGGGGCACACCTCGAACACGTCGTGCTGCTGCCAACGCCGGCTGCACCGCTGCCCGCCGAAGCCGCGGTGGTCGTGGTCGGCGGGGGCGTCATGGGCGTGAGCATCGCCTTTCACCTGGCCGAGGCGGGCGTCACGGATGTCGTCGTGCTCGACCGAGGCACTCTCGGCTCGGGGTCATCAGCCAAGCCGCTCGGCGGCGTGCGAGCCACCTTCTCCGACGCCAACAACGTCGAGCTCGGGTTGCGGAGCCTGCGGTCCTACGAGACCTTCTCCCGACGGTTCGGCGTCGACATTGGCCTGCGTCAGGTGGGCTATCTCTTCCTGTGCCGGACCGAGGCGGAGCTGGCCGCGGTGGAGGCGAGCGTACGTCTGCAGAATCGGCTGGGCTGCAACAGCCGGATGGTGAGCGCCGCTGAGGCGTGCGAGATCAACCCGCTGCTCGAGCGTGCCCCTTTGCTCGGCGCGTCCTTCTCGCCCCGAGACGGCTATGCCGAGCCCGCCCGGGTGGTCGAGGGCTACGCGCGAGCCGCCTCATCGCTCGGCGTTCGGTTCTGCGAGCACACCGAGGCGCTCGAGTTGGCCACCGACGCGACCGGCATCCATCACGTCCGGACCCAGCGGGGCTGCACCCGCGCCGACACGGTGATCATTGCCGCCGGCGCGTGGTCAACCCGGCTGGGCGCGATGCTGAGGGTCCATCTGCCCGTGGAGGCCGTCCGGCGGCAGGTCGGCTTCACCGCCCGGGACGGAGCCCGCCCCGCCCTGCCGTTCACCCTTGACCTGTCCACGACGCTCTACTTCCACAACTACCGCGACGGACTGCTGCTCGGGATCTCCAACGCCGATGAGCAGCCGGGCTTCTGTCGTGAGTTCAGCTTTGGCTGGACCCGGGCGTTTGATGCGGCGGCGGCGGTCGTCGCGCCGTCGCTGGTCGGAGCGCCGCTGGTCGGCGGCTGGGCCGGCCTCTACGAGAACACCCCTGACCACAACGCCATCATCGGCCGGGCGCCGGTGCCTGGAGTGCTCTACGCCACCGGGTTCTCCGGTCACGGCTTCCTGCAGGCTCCGGCCGTCGGCGAGATCGTCCGAGATCTCTACCTGGAGCGGGATCCCCTGGTGGACCCGACGGCGTTCAGCGCCGACCGGTTCGACAGCGGAGCACTGCTGAACGAGGTGCACATCATCTGATGTCCTGTACCGAGCCAGTTGACCTGTTCACCGAACCCGGGAAGGCAGCATCGTGACGACCGCTCAGACATCTCCCGCCGGTCAGGCCCTTGCGGTCGCCGACCTGCGAGCCGACTTCGCTCTGCGCCTGGCCAGCCTCTACGGCAGCGAGGTACCGGCGTACAACACGCTGGTGGACGTCTCCCGCGAGGTCAACTCTGACTTCGTGGCCGCCCACGGGGCCGAGGCCGAGCGCTTCGGCAGCATCGATCGGGTGACCGCGGAGCGGCACGGTGCCATCCGGGTCGGATCGCCCGAGGAGTTGGCCCAGGCGGCGCGGGTCTTCGCCGGGTTCGGGATGCATCCGGTCGGCTTCTATGACCTGCGAGATGCCTCGAAGAGCTCGGTGCCGGTGGTATCCACCGCCTTTCGTCCCGTCGACGCCGCCGAGCTGGCGCGGAACCCGTTCCGGGTGTTCACCTCGATGCTCGTCGCCACAGATCGGCGTTTCTTCGACGCGGAAACCCAAGCTCGACTGGAGAGGTTCGTCGGCGCCCGCACCTTGTTCAGTGCCGAGCTGCTCGAGCTGGCGGACCGCTCCGCTGACCAGGGGGGACTCGACCGCGCGGACGCCGGCCGGTTCCTCGATCTCGCCACGGCGGCGTTCGAGCTCACCACCGAACCGGTCGACCACGACTGGTATTTCGCGCTGGAGAGGATCTCCGCGGTGGCCGCCGACATCGGCGGGGTGCCGTCGACCCACATCAACCACCTGACGCCGCGGGTGCTCGACATCGACGACCTCTATCACCGGATGGAGGCGCGCGGGATCGCCATGATCGACGAAATCCAAGGTCCGCCGGACTGGGAGGGACCCGACGTCCTGCTACGCCAGACCTCCTTCAAGGCGCTGGCCGAGGAGCGACAGTTCCGACACGCCGATGGCTCGGTTCGCGCTGGATCGCTGCGCGTTCGGTTCGGCGAGGTCGAGCAGCGCGGCGTCGCGCTCACCGCCCGGGGCCGCGACCTGTATGACCGCATGGTCGCCGAGGTCGACCTCCGGCTGGCCGAGGCGTCGATGGGCGCCACTCGGGTCGAGGTGGCCAGGGAGGTGTGGCGACAGAATCTGCCGGGCACCGAACGTGAACTGGCGCTGCAGGGACTGGCGTTTTTCCGCTATGCCGTGACGACGGAGAAGCGTCTTGCTGGCCCGGCACCAAGCCTGCGAGAGCTGGTCGAGGCCGGCCTGCTGGTCCCCGAGCCGATCGTCTACGAGGACTTCCTGCCCCGCTCCGCCGCCGGCATCTTCCAGTCCAACCTGACTGACGAGGGCAGCCGGGACGACGCCCTGCTGGGTACGCCGTACGACATCGACCTGCTGAGCGAGGTGATCGGTCGACAGATTGCCGAGCCGACGCTGCTGTACGAGGCCGAGCAGACCGCCTCGTTGGCCGCGGCCGCGGAGCGGCTGGGCCTGACCACCATCCCCCAATGACCACGTCTCCTCAAGTCAACCGACGGATCCCATCGCGCACTCCCACCACCCATCACCGAGGACACACACCGATGACCACCAACATCCCGACCACCGCCGAGATCACCGCCGACGTGCAGCGGGCCCTGAAGTCAACCGGTGTCGACATCGACGCGATCGCCGGCGACACCGACGTGTGCACCCCGATCACCGGGGAGGTGATCTTCTCCGTACGGGTCCACAGTGACGACGACATCGACGCAGCGATCGCCGGGGCCAAGGAGACGTTCGCCGCCTGGCGAGACGTGCCCGCGCCGGTGCGGGGCCGGCTGGTCAAGCGCTGGGGGGAGTTGCTGACCGAGCACAAGGAGGATGTGGCCACACTGGTCACCGCCGAGGTCGGCAAGACCACGTCCGAGGCACTCGGCGAGGTGCAGGAGATGATCGACATCACCGAGCTCGCCGTGGGGCAGTCCCGTCAGCTGTACGGACTGACGATGCCGTCGGAGCGACCGGGTCACCGGCTGATGCAGACCTGGCACCCGCTCGGGGTGGTGGGGATCATCTCCGCGTTCAACTTCCCGGTGGCGGTCTATGCGTGGAACACCGCTCTCGCGCTGGTGGCCGGCGACACGGTGGTCTGGAAGCCGGCTGAGGCGGCCCCTCTGTCGGCGCTGGCCACCGACGCCCTGCTCGCCCGGGCCGCGCAGGACGTCGGGGCTCCGGCCGGCGTCCACCACCTGGTGCTCAGTGGTCGAGCAGGCGGCCAGCGACTGGTGGAGGATCCGCGGGTCGCGCTGGTCTCGGCGACCGGATCGGTCCGGATGGGCCGCGAGATCGCTCCGCTGATCGCGGCCCGCTTCGGGCGGGCGCTGCTCGAGCTCGGCGGCAACAACGCCTGCGTGGTCACCCCCAGTGCCGACCTCGACCTGGCACTGCGCGGAATCGTCTTCGCCGCCGCCGGGACCGCCGGGCAGCGCTGCACCAGCCTGCGACGGCTGATCGTGCATCGCTCGCTAGCCGACCAGCTGGTTCCTCGGATCGTCGACGCCTACGGCACCCTCAACATCGGCAGTCCCACCTCACCGGACGTGCTGGTCGGCCCGCTGATCAACCGGGGCAGTTTCGAGGCCCAGCAGGCGGCACTGGCGCGCGCAGTCGAGGAGGGCGGCGAGGTGCTGTGCGGCGGTGACCGGGTGCTGACCGATGACCATCCGAACGCCTTCTACGTGCAGCCCGCTGTGGTGCGCATGCCGGCTCAGTCCGCCATCGTGCAGGAAGAGACCTTCGCTCCGATCCTGTACGTGCTGACCTACGACGAGCTCGACGACGCCATTGCGCTCAACAACGCCGTGCCGCAGGGACTCTCGTCGGCGATCTTCACCGGTGACCAGGCCGAGGCCGAGCGCTTCATGTCGGTCGGCGGCTCGGACTGCGGGATCGTCAACGTGAACATCGGCACCTCGGGTGCCGAGATCGGCGGCGCGTTCGGCGGCGAGAAGGAGACCGGTGGTGGCCGTGAGTCAGGCGCGGACTCTTGGCAGGCTTACATGCGCCAGGCCACGAACACCATCAACTACTCCGGTGAGCTGCCGCTTGCCCAAGGAGTTCGATTCCTCTAGCGGCGGTGATTCGCCGACCCGACCCGCCCAGGGTCTTCGGACCGGGGCTCTCGGTGGTGATCTAGGCTTGCCGAGTTCGGCAGCGCTGTCCCATGCCGCCGAGCCATTCCTTCACCCCAGAAAGTTGCCGCATGAGCCAAGCTGCACAGCAAGCCGAGAAGAAAGCCTCGGGCGTCCCCGGCGGCACCGCCGACAAGCCGACCGAGGTCCCTGCCAAGGGCTGGCTGCAGATCGTCAAACGCGGCTTCAAAGAGGCGAAGGTCGACAACGTTCCGCTCTTGGCCGCCGGTATGGCCTACTACGCGTTCCTGGCCATCTTCCCGGCCCTGATCGCGGCCGTCCTGCTGTACGGGCTGTTCGCCGACCCGGCCCAGATCAGCGCCCAGATCAACAGCTTGGGCTCAGCAGTCCCCGAGGACGTGCGGAAGCTGATCACCGACCAGCTGACCATGGCCTCGGGCAACGGCAAGGCAGGCTTCGGGGCTGTCGTGGCCATCGCGCTGGCCTTGTTCAGTGCCTCGGGCGGCGTCGGCAACATGATGACGGCGATCAACACTGCCTATGACGAGGAGGAGACTCGCGGTTTCCTCAAGAAGCGGCTGATCGCCCTGGCGCTGACCCTGGGCGCGCTGGTGTTCTTCCTGCTGGTCATCACACTGGTCGCCGTGGTGCCCGCCGTGCTGCAGGTCTTCGGCACCGGCGGCATCGTCTTCTTCCTGATTCAGCTTGCCCGCTGGGCGCTGATCGTGGTGGTAATCGCCGCCGGGTTGGCGATCCTGTATCGGGTCGCACCGGACCGGGACGCTCCCAAAATGCGCTGGACGTCGGTGGGCGCGGCCTTCGCGACGCTGCTGTGGATCTTGGCCTCAGTCGGCTTCTCGCTCTACGTCGCCAACTTCAGCAGCTATGGCAAGACCTACGGTGCGGTTGCCGGCTTCGTGATCTTGCTGCTCTGGTTGTTCATCACCAGCTATGCCATCCTGCTCGGCGCTGAAATCAACGCCGAGTCCGAGCAGCAGACCATCAAGGACACCACCCACGGTCCCGAGCAGCCGATCGGCGAGCGGGACGCGGTCAAGGCCGACACCATCCCCGAGCCGGAAGACGGCTCAGCCGACAAGGGCGCCGACAAGAAGACCGCCAAGCGCTGACTCCGCCGCGGGCCTGCCGCCGACCGGCCCTGGTCAGCCGTGGGCCACGGCGGCGCGTTCCACCGGCAGCGCAGCGACATAGCGCTGCATGAACGTGTCGAAGCCGGCAACGTCGTCTGGGTTCGGCTCGACGGTTTCCAGTTGGACGTCGGAGAAGACCTGCTGGTCCAGGAAGTCGATCAGACTCTGCCCGGACGGGTGGGTAGCGGCGAATGCGGCCAGCGTGGCGATGCCCCAGGCTCCGCCTTCGGCGGCGGTGTCGCCGACGGACACCGGGGTGTCGATGGCTGCTGCCAGGAAGCCCTGCGCCACCCCCTTGGTCTTGAACAACCCACCGTGGGCGAACATCCGGTCGAGCCGTACGCCCTCGTTCCGCTGCAGCACGTCCATCCCGATTCGCAGCGTGGCCAGCGAGGCATACAGCTGCACGCGCATGAAGTTGGCGAGGTCGAAGGCGCCATCCGGAGCGCGCAGGAAGAGCGGGCGGCCCTCCTCGAGCTCGGTGATCGGCTCGCCCGACAGATAGTTGTAGGCCATCAGTCCACCACCGTCCGGCGCCCCCTGCAGCGCGGAGGTGAACAACGTCTCGAAGACCGCGGAGCTGTCCAGCTGAACGCCGGCCGCCGCTGCGAACTCGGCGAACAGGCCCGCCCAGGAACTGAGCTCGCTGGCTCCGTTGTTGCAGTGCACCATTGCCACCAGATCCCCTGAGGGTGTGGTGACCAGATCCAGCTCGCGGTGGACCGCGCTGAGCTCCTCCTCGAGCACGACCATGGCGAAGATGCTGGTTCCGGCGCTCACATTTCCGGTCCGCGGAGCAACCGAGTTGGTGGCCACCATGCCGGTCCCCGCGTCCCCTTCCGGTGGGCACATCACCGCGCCTGGACGCAGCTGGCCGGTCGGATCGAGCAGCGTCGCGCCCGATTCGGTCAGGGTGCCGGCCGGCTCTCCCGCCAGCCGGATCGTAGGCAGCAGGTCAGCGAGGCCCAGCTCGACGCCCCTCGCGGCGGCCAGCTCGTCAAAGCGGTCGAGCATCGACTGGTGGTATGTGCGGGTGGCGGTGTCGATCGGGAACATCCCGCTGGCGTCGCCGATGCCGAGCACCTTCTCGCCGCTCAGCTGCCAGTGCACATAGCCCGCCAGGGTGGTCAGATAGGCGATGTCGGCGACATGCTGCTCACCGTTGAGCACGGCTTGATAGAGGTGCGCCACGCTCCAACGGTGAGGGATGTTGTGCCCGAACTCGGTGCTCAGCAGCTCAGCGGCCTGTCCGGTGTTGGTGTTTCGCCACGTCCGGAAGGGGGTCAGCAGCTCGCCGCCGGCGTCAAAGGCGAGATAGCCGTGCATCATCGCCGAGACCCCGAGCGCGCCCACCGAGGTCAGCTCGGCGTCGTACTGCTGGCGAACATCTTGGACCAACGCCGCATAGCTCTGTTGAACCCCCGACCACACCGCATCGGTGGAATAGGTCCAGAGCCGATCCACGAACTGGTTCTCCCAGTCGTGGTTGCCGACCGCCAGTGGCGCGTAGTCCGGCCCGATCAACACCGCCTTGATCCGAGTCGACCCAAACTCGATCCCGAGAGCGGTCTGGCCCTCGGCAATGGCGTCCCGCGCCCGTGTCGCTGCGTCGCTCATGCGGCTCATCCTTCTACAAGCCACAGGTGGGCGTGCAGCCGGCATCGGGCGCCGCACATCCGCCCCGAGTTTACAATGTAAACAGGCTCTGCCACACTGATAAACAGCTGCGTACGTTGTATGCAGGCACGCTGAGCGAGGTCATTTTGACCAGCTGAGCCCCCCGATGGTTGACCTCCGAGGTCACCGCGAAAGCAGGAGCACACATGAGTGTCCCCGTCACTTCCCAGACAGCAACCGATATGCACCACGAAGCCAACTCCGGCCTCGAGCAGGCCCGTCCCAGCAGCGAGACCAAGCCGTCGTTCAAGACCACCGAGCTGGTCGTCTACGTGCTCTCGGTCCTCGGCGTGCTGATCGCCTCGCTGGCCGTCGACGTCAATCAGGACGGCCAGGGGTTCAGTGCCTACCAGGGGTGGTTCCTGGCCACCTTGCTGACCATCGGCTATCTGGTGAGCCGCGGCCTGGCCAAGTCCGGCAGTCGCGACACCCACCGCGCCTGAGCCAGCGGGGACCGTCCCAGCGTCGGCCCCTCTGCTCGCCCACTCCGCACCATTCGAACGTCCTCAAAGGGGAAACATGACCATCAGCATCGAGCAGCTCCAGCGCCTCGGCACCGACGGCAAGGTGGTCAACGGCCACGGTGACAAGATCGGCAGCATCGGCCAGGTCTACGTCGACGACACCACGGGTCAGCCGGATTGGGTAACAGTCAAGACCGGCCTGTTCGGCACCGCCGAGTCGTTCGTGCCGTTGCAAGGCGCCACCGTCAACGGCAACGACATCGTCGTGGGCTACGACAAGGACACCGTCAAGGCCGCGCCCCGGGTCGACGCCGACGGCGACATCACCCCCGACGAGGAGCAGAACCTCTTCCGTCACTACGGCCTCGACGACCGAGCCGACAGCGGCCGCACCGACGGCTCGAACTTCCTCCACGCCAACGGTGACGGCGACCGCACCAACGGCTGGGACGGCACCGGCGACGCGCCCTCGGATCTCGACGACCCATCCGAGGTGGGCGACCACCGCCCCGACATCTCCGACCGTACTGTCGGCTATGACCGGTCCGGACCGACGACCGACGACGCCATGACCCGCTCGGAGGAGCGGCTCCAGGTGGGCACCACCACCCGCGAGTCCGGCCGGGCCCGCTTGCGCAAGTACGTACAGACCGAGAACGTGTCCGAAACCGTGCCTGTGAGCCATGAGACGGCTCGGGTGGTGCGCGAGCCGATCACCGACGCCAACCTGGACCAGGCCTTGTCCGGTCCAGCGATCAGCGAAGAGGAGCACGAGGTCGTGCTGCACGACGAGGTCCCCGTCGTGCAGAAGACCGCCGTCCCGGTCGAGCGGGTGCGGCTGGACAAGCAGACCGTGACGGAGCAGGAGACCGTCACCGAGCAGGTCCGCAAGGAACAGATCGAGAGCGACGATGTGAGCAGCAAGACTCAACGCTGACGCGAACCAGCACCGCACCGGAGGGTGACCGCCAGGCGACTGGCGGTCCCCCCGGCTAGTTGCACCCCCTCGCCGCTGAGGCATCGACCCGCAGGGCGAGCACTTCTCTCCACCTCAACTGAAGTCAGGAACACCATGAGCTCCGCCGTCAATCCGCCCAGCGACTCGGGCCGCACGGCCGAGACCGAACACGACGCTCGCGCAGGTGGACGAGTGGGTGTCGAACACACCCAGACCGGCCTGGACCGCCGTGAGGTAGTGGCCCGCGAGAAGGATCGATTCGGCGGGATGAAGTTCGGGTCGGCGTTCTTCGGCTGGCTCGCTGCCTCCGGCACCGCGGTGCTCCTCGGCGCCCTGCTGACCGCGGTCGGCGCCGCTGTCGGAGCCAACAGCAACGCCACCGCCGCCGAAGCCGCCAACAACGCCGAAACGGTCGGCCTAGTCGGCGGCATCGTGCTGCTGGTGGTCATCCTGATCGCCTACTTCTGCGGGGGTTACGTCGCTGGTCGGATGGCCCGGTTCGACGGCCTCAAGCAAGGTGTCGGCGTGTGGCTGTGGGCGATCATCGCCGCCGTCGTGGTCGCCATCCTGGGTGCGATCGCGGGAGCCAGGGCCAACGTGCTCTCCAGCTTGAATGCGTTTCCCTCGATCCCCGTCAGCGCCACCGCTCTGACCACCGGCAGCATCATCACCGCCGTTCTCGTCGCCATCACCGCGCTGGTCGGCGCCATCCTCGGCGGCCTGGCCGGCATGCGCTACCACCGTAAGGTGGACAAAGTCGGTCTGCGCGGCTAGCCGCACCGCTGCACCTCCCCCTCGTCAAGCTCTCCGTCCGTACCGCAGCAAAGGTCCACAGATGAAAATTCGCACCCTCCTCCCGTTGAGCGTCGGCTTGGCGGCAGGTTATGTCCTCGGCTCTGCCGCCGGCCGGCCCCGTTACGAGCAGCTCAAGCAGAGCGCCACCGACCTGGTTCAGCACCCGAAGGTGCAGCAGACCGCGTTCGACCTGGCCGGGCAGGTCAAGGCCAATGCGCACCGCATCCCCGGCCCGGCTGCCGGCCTGGTGGACACCGCAGCCACCCGGGTTCAGGACAAGATGACCGAGCCACAAGCAGCAGAGTCGACCGACACTGCTGCTGAGGTGGGGCTGTGAGCCAGGCCTGGTCTCCGGCTCCTGCCAGTGGTGAAGACGCATCGTTGGGCACTCTTGTCAAACAGCTGTCGGAGCAGTCGACGCGTTTGATCCGTGACGAGCTGCGCCTGGCCCAGGTGGAGATGACCGCCAAGGCCAAGCACGCCGGCAAGGGCGCTGGGCTGGCCGCCGCTGCCGGTGTGGTGGCCCTGTTCGGGGTCGGTGCACTGATCGCCACCGTCATCTTGCTGCTGTCTTTGGTCCTGCCCGCCTGGTTGGCTGGACTGATCGTCACCCTGGTGCTGTTCGTGGTCTCCGGGGTGCTGGCACTGGTCGGCAAAAAGCAGATCAACCAAGTCGGCCCGGTCGCCCCGGAACGAGCCGTCGAGAGCATCAAGACCGACATCGCCGAGATCAAGGACGCCGCCCGCAATGACTAAATCCACGCTGCCGCCCGAGCCGCCCAAGGACGCCACGGCCGACGAGCTCGAGGCCGATATTGCCGCGACCCGTGAACAGCTCAGCGAGACCATCGACGCTCTCGAGGACAAGCTGAACGTGTCTGCCCAAGCCCGACGCAAGGTCGACCAGACCAAGACGCAGCTGAGCGACAAGGTCAACGCGCGCAAGGCTGAGGTGACGACCAAGGTGGTGCAGACCAAGTCGCAGGTGAGCGACAAGATCGCCCAAACCAGGGGGCAGGTGGCTGATACCGTCGCCCAGACCAAGGCCAGGTTCACCAACGCCAAGTCCACCGCCAGCGAGCCGGTGGTCAGCCGAGGGTTTCGGACCGCGTCCGAAACCAGCGGCGCCAGTGCCGGGGCGGGCGCCATCGCTTTCGCCGCCGAGGACAAGCCCACTGAGAGCGAACCGGGCGTCAGCGAAAGAGTCAAGAACATCTCCACCCGGCTGGCCGAACAGGTCGCCGCGGTGACAGCGCGCACCAAGGCTGGCGGTGATGGCCACAGCGCCAGACGCCTCCGACCGGTCAACGGCGCCGAGCCGGCGACGACCGGTATCCCTGACAGCACCGACCCCAGCCCGGCGGCGTTCACGTCGACGGCAACGGCGGTTACCCGCAAGGTGGGGCAGGCCCGGCTCAGCGTCACCCGTACCGCCGGACAGGTCCGGGCGAGCACCCGGCAGAACCCGCGCAGCGCACTCCCTGCCGCTGGAGCCGTCGGTGCTGCGGTCGCGGTTGGCTGGCTGATCCTCCGCGCGAACCGCAAACCAGGTCTTCCGTTGGACCAGGCCTGAGCTTGCTCCCCGCCGTTTAAGCCCAACGTTCGAAGGGTAGTGCCCTGCTACCAGCCACCGACAAGAGGAACAGAACATGCTGGAGTCCGAGGACATCAACAAGACCGATCGACTGAAGGCTTTGTCTGAGGCGGGTGTGTCCATTTGGTTGGACGACTTGTCTCGGGAGCGGATCAATACCGGCAATCTGAAGCAGTTGGTGGAGGGGTCGTCGGTGGTGGGGGTGACGACGAACCCGACGAT
>DASQDG010000063.1:0-6700 GCA_035634295.1 Propionibacteriaceae bacterium
GACGTGGCGCCGCTCCCCTTCGACTACGAGCGCGAGCTCATCGGCGGCCGCACCCCCTGCCTGCAGGGCCAGGAGGGGCTGCTGCCCACCGCCGCTGCGCTGGGCTGGAAGTACGACGCCAGCTCACCCGGTGGAGTGCAGATCTGGCCCGACCAGCGATTGGGCCTGTGGGACTTCCCACTGCAGGCTGTGCCGTTCCCCGGCGCCCTCCCCGGTAAGAGCCGCCACGCCCTGGCAATGGACTACAACATCATGTACAAGCAGACCAACGGTGATACGGACGGCGACCCGGGCATGTACCCGACCTGGCGAGCCCAAGCCCGCGACGCCTACCTCGCGGGCTTCGAGCGCGCCTACACCACCAATCGGGCGCCGCTGTTCATCGGCAACCACTTCGAGCAGTGGAACGGCGGCATCTACATGGACGCCCTCGAGGAGGCCCTACGCCAGATGGCCGAACAGCCTGACGTGCGCCTGGTGTCCTTCCGCCAACTCGTCGCCTGGCTGGAAGTCCAGGACCCGACCACGCTCGCCCGGCTGCGGACACTCTCGCCGGGTCAACCACCTCCCGACGGATGGCCCATCTTCCTGGCGCCCTGATCATGGCTGTGGTGTCCATCAGGGCCCACGATGCCGCGTAGAGATTCTTGCGGGCGGGGGTCACAGAAGGAGTCCGAACTCGAGCCTGGTGCCAGTGAGGTGTTCTCAACGGATCGGCGGCTGACGCCGTCCTGCGGCGCTGAAGTGGCAGCTCGCCGGCGCGAGGAGGTGTGTCGCAGCATGAGGGGGGTCCTGCGACTCAGGATCGGTTCTGCCTGAGCAATCAGACACAAAGCGCGAGGACCGCGCGTGATCACCTACTCTGCCACGCTCGATGTCCCCACCGACACCGCCACGCTGCTGACCGACCTGCTCATCGCCGAACGTCGCCGCCGCGGCACCGGTATCGGCGCCCGCGCCGCCACCTGCCGCGCCCAGGCGATCCTGGTGCTGCGCTGGTTTCGGGAGGACACCGGCATGCCCACCCTGGCCCGCGACGCCGGAGTCTCGCCGGCCACGGGCTACCGCTACCTGCACGAGGGCATCGACGTGCTGGCCGCCCGAGCCCCGACCTGCACTCCGTGCTCGAGCAGGGCAGGGCCGTCGGCTGGAGCCACATGGTGCGCGACGGCACGCTCATCGCCACCGACCGCTGCCGAACCACCAACCCCGACACCGGCCATGACCTGTGGTACTCGGGCAAGCACCGCGCTCACGGCGGAACGTGCAGGTCCTCTGCGATCCGGAGGGCTTTCCGGTCGCGGTCTTCGACGCGCAGCCGGGCTCGATGCACGACATCGCCGCCGCCCGGGCCACCGGGTTCCTCGGTGCCGTGCACGCCGCGGCCGCGCAGCGGCCGCAGGTCAGGTGCCCCCGCGACCGAATCGCTTCAGGCTGTCGAGGGCGATGGCGATGATGATCACGAGGCCCTTGATGATCAGCTGGTAGAAGAACGGCACGTTCATGAGGACCAGGCCGTTGGACAGCACGCCGATGATGACCGCGCCGACCAGCGTGCCCAGGATGCGCCCGCGGCCGCCGGCCAGGGCCGTACCTCCGAGGACGACGGCGGCGATGGCGTCCAGCTCGTACCCGGTGCCCGCGGTGGGTTGGGCGGAGAGCACCCGGGCGGAGAAGATCACCCCGGCCACACCGGCGGCTGCGCCGCCCAGCATGTAGACCGTCAGCAGGACGCGCTTGACGTTGATGCCGGCCAGTCTGGCGGCCTCCATGTTCCCGCCCACGGCGTACACGTGGCGGCCGAACCTGGTCCGCTCCAGCAGGAACCAGACGACGGCGTAGACGACGACCATGATGACGACCGGCTGGGGGATACCGGCGACGCTACCGTTGCCCAGTCCCCGGTAGCCCAGCTCGCTGGCCACCAGGGGCTGGCCGTTGAGCATCGAGTACGCCAGTCCCCGTAGGGCCGTCAGTGAGCCCAGGGTCACGATGAACGCGGGAAGGGCCAGCCAGGCCACCAAGGCCCCGTTGACCATGCCGGCCAAGGCGCCGATCGCCACCCCACCGAGCACGGCCAGGGGCGTCGGGGTGCCGCTGCTCCACAGCAGTACCGCACCGACCCCGGAGACCGCGACGATGGAGCCGACGGAGAGGTCGATCCCACCGGTCAGGATGATCAAGGTCAGCCCCGCGGCGAGGATCGCGTTGATGGACACCGCGCGGGCGACGTTGAGAGCGTTGTCCACAGTGAGGAAGTTCGGCGCCAGGACGGCCATGAGCACGATGAGCAGGAGGAGCACGAGGGCGATGCCCACGCGATCCCACCAGTAGCCGAAGGCGGCTCCCTTGCCAGCAGGCTTCGTGGCGACAGCGGTGTCGGCAGCGTCAGTGGTACTGGCAGTGGTGCTCATGGTGTCGTCCCCGCTGTCTGGATCGATGAGGTGTCCTCCGCGTAGACACCTGTCGCGTGCTCCATGACGGACTCCTCAGTGGCGTTCCGCGCGTCGAGCTCGGCCACCAGATGACCGCGCCGCATGACCAGGAGGCGGTCGCTGATGCCCAGGGCCTCGGGGAGGTCCGAGGAGATGACCAGCACCGCCGCCCCCGTTCCGGCGATGTCGTTGATGATCCGGTAGATCTCGCTCTTGGCGCCGATGTCGACGCCACGTGTGGGCTCGTCCAGGATCAGGACCTTGGGCTTCTGCAGCAGCAGCCGGCCCAGCACCAGTTTCTGCTGGTTCCCTCCTGACAGGGCCCGTGACTCCAGGCCCAACGCGTTCGCGCGGACCTTCAGCTGTTCCATGACACCGCGGACGGCCTTGAGCAGGGCGCCACCCCGGATCACGCCGGCGTTGCTGAACCCGCTCAGCGTGGACATGCTGATGTTGTCCCTGACCGTCAGGTCCAAGAACAGCGCCTGGTCCTTGCGGCTCTCGGGCAGCAGGCCCACCCCGGCCCGGAGCCCATCGATCGGGTTCGCCACCTGCAGCGCCTCGCCGTCGAGCGTGACCGTCCCGCCGGTCCTGCGATCGGCGCCGTAGATCAGCCGGGCCACCTCGGTGCGGCCGGCCCCGATCAGGCCGACCATCCCGACGACCTCACCGGCTCGCACGTCGAGGGAGACGGGCCCTATCCCTCCGGGACCCGTCAGGTCGCGCACGGACAGCCGCACGTCACCGGCACGGCGGTCGGTGTGCACGTACAGGTCGTTGATCTCCCGACCGACCATCATCCGGACGATGTCACCGGGAGTGACCTTGTCCGGCCCGTCGCCCCGCATGTCCCGGGTCCCGATGAGGTGGCCGTCGCGGAAGACGGTGACGCGGTCGGCGAGCTCCCACACCTCCTCCATCCGGTGGCTGATGTAGATCAGGCCCATCCCGCGGTCGCGCATGGAGTGGATGAGTGCGAACAACTGGTCGGACTCCGTGCGGGACAGTGCCGCCGTCGGTTCGTCCAGCACGAGGACCTTGGCGTCCTCGGCTACTGCCCGCGCGATCTCCACCATCTGCTGCATGCCGACGCTGAGCCGCCCGATCGGACGCCTCGGGTCGATGTCGGCGCCGACCCGGGCCAGCTTCTCCCGCGCCTGCTGGTTCATCGCTACGCGATCCAGCACCCCGAACTTCAGTGGCTCGTGCCCGATGGCCAGGTTCTCGGCCACGGTCATCTCGGGGATGGTGTTGAGTTCCTGGTGGATGATCGCCACCCCCGCGGAGATGGCGTCGCGGGGCGACGTCATGGTGACGGGAGTCCCGTTGATCATGATCCTGCCCGCGTCCGGGTGGTAGATCCCCGAGATGATCTTCATCAACGTCGACTTGCCGGCGCCGTTCTCCCCCATCAGGGCGTGGACCTCGCCCGGTCGCACGTCGAAGCTGACGTCCGACAGGGCGTGGGTCGCACCGAATCGCTTGCTGATGCCGTGGACCTCGAGCAGCGGGCCCGCTGTGCTGGTGTCGCTCACCAGTACCTCCTCCTGCCGGTCGGTACTGCGGCTCACCAGCCCTCGTAGGACCCCACGGTGTCGCGCGTGACCAGCTCCGGCGCCAGCAGCGTGATCCGCTCGGCCGGCGGGTTGCCAGCCACGAGTCCGCGCCCGACCTCCAGGGCCTCCAGCACCATGCCGCCCGGGTCCTGCGCCGGGGTGGCGAAGAAGTTGGAGTTCGGGTCCTGCAGCGCCTTGACTGCCTCCGGGGAACCGTCGACGCCGGTGATCACGACACCCGTGCGGCCCGCCTGCTGCACCGCGAGATCGGCGCCGAGCGCCTCCGGGTCGTTGATCGCGAAGATGCCCCTCACGTCCTGGTTGGCCGTCAACATGTCCGTGGCCAGCTGCAGGCCGCTGTCGCGGTCGTTCTTGCCGGCCTGACGGCCCACGACCTCGACCCCGGGGTTGGCAGCGAGGACCTCCTCGCACCCCTTCACGCGGTCCTGGGGGGCCGAGGTGGGGGTGCCCTCGATGATGAGGATGTTGCCGGTGCCGCCGATCTCGTCGACGAGGGCCTGGCAGGACTGCCGGCCGGCCTCCACGTTGTCGGTGGTGACGGCGGCGTCCGCGCCTTCGGCGTCCACGTCCACAGCGACGACGGGGATGCCGGCCGCCTGGGCGCGCGCGACGGCCGAGGCGATGCCGGCGCTGTCCACCGCGTTCAGCAGGATCAGGTCGGCACCCTGCTGGATGAGGGCGTCGACCTGGTCGTTCTGCTGGCCGAGATCCTGACGCCCGTCCTGCACGTTCACCTGAAAACCGTCCTGCTCGGCAGCCTGCTGCATGCTGTCCTGCATCACGGCGAAGAAGGGGTTCGAGATGTCCTGGAGCATCAGGCCCACCATCTCCACCTCGCCCCCGCCGCCGCCCCCACCGCCTCCCGCTGGGGCGTCTCCGCTGGTGCAGCTGGTCAGCGCCAGCGCGCCCGTCATGATCAGCGCTGCGGGCACCGCCCGTGGCCGCGAGATGGAAACCATCGTGTTCCTCCGATGCGAACGTCGGCTCAGCCGTGAACTCGGACGCCCGGCGTCGGGGTCCCCAATCGGCGGTCAGGGTAGTGACCGACAGACCAGTGCCGACACTCGAACCATGCCGCCGACGCTCGCATCCGGCTCCCACGGCCTCCGGCGGGCACGTCGCGCCGGCGCGACGTGGTGTCCCGGTCGGTGGCGACCCGCCCGATCACCCGACCGGCTCGCGGCGGTGTGAACATCCCCCGCTGACGGGTCGGAACCATTCGCCGACACCTGACCGAGGAAGTTCCATGGCTCTCATCCCGATCGCCCTCGCGGCCAACCAACCCCCGGACCGCTTCTATGCTGGCGGCGAGCAGATCGCCGCCTTCCGCGGACTGCCCTGGCAGGGCGGCAACGTCCCCGAGGACTGGGTCGGGGCCACCACGACCCTGTTCGGCGAGACCTCGCTGGGCCTGTCCGTGCTGCCCGACGGACGGTTGCTGCGCGACGTGATCGCCTCCGACCCGGTTGGCTGGCTGGGAGCCCAGCACGTCGCCCGGTTCGGCGCCGACACCAAGCTGCTGACGAAGCTGCTGGATGCCGGTCAGCGGCTCCCGGTGCACATCCACCCCGACGCCACGTTCGCCGCCGACCACCTGCACCGCACGCACGGCAAGACCGAGGCCTGGGTGGTGCTCGGTGGAGGCACCGTGCACCTGGGCTTCAAGGACCGCCTGTCACCCGACATCCTCAGGCGACTGGTGCAGGAGCAGGACGTCCGGACCCTGTTGGCGGCCATGCACCAGTTGGAGGTCTCCACCGGTGACGCGGTTCTGGTCCCGGCCGGGATGCCGCACGCGATCGGCGCGGGCGTCTTCCTGGTGGAAGTCCAGGAGCCCGAGGACCTCTCGATCCTCCTGGAGTGGCGAGGCTTCGCCATCGACGGTCAACGAGACGGGCACCTGGGCCTCGGATTCGACCAGGCGCTGAGTGCCACCGACCTCACCGACTACTCCGCTCAGCAGATCGAGGACCTGGTGTCGCGCCGGGCGGGAACCGGTCCGGTCCTGCCGGATCGGGCGGCGGACTTCTTCCGGGTCGACCGAGTCGCAGTCGGCGCCGTCCTCGACGCGAGCTTCGCCGTACTCGTGATGACCCGCGGCCAGGGAGATCTGCGTCAGGTGGATGAGGGCCATGCCCTGGCGGTTCGCTCCGGGCACACGGTCCTCGTCCCGCACCAGGCCGGCTCGTTGGTGATCGACGGTGACCTCGAAGCGCTGTGGTGCCGGCCGCCGCAGGCATAGCGAGCAGTCCGGGATCATGCTCGGTCATGCCTCGTCGGCGATCTCGGCCAGGCAGCCCACGGCACTGCTCTCGGTGTGGTCGCCGGCTATGACCGGATGCAGGAACCGGAAGGGGCGGCACCCCGAGGCACCGGAACGACTCAGGCCGCCCTCCCGAGGGAGAACGGCCTGATCAGACGGGTGGAGCTGAGGGGACTCGAACCCCTGACCCCCACACTGCCAGGGCGGCTGAGGGGGGTCCGCGGCGGTACGTCAGAGTTCATTTGCGCAGGTCGGAAGGCTGCGTCGTCGTCTGCGGACCCCCGCGGACGACCCTGAACGCCATCGTTAGGCCACCATGGTGGCACCACAGGGCAGCCGCCTAACCCCGACCAACGAGCGTGCCGCCTGAACGTCGACGACCAGGCGGGTCGCCCCTGGGGACCGGTGATGGTGTGCGTCTGGAC
>DASQDG010000064.1:0-15044 GCA_035634295.1 Propionibacteriaceae bacterium
CACCGCGGTCCTGGCCACCGGCCGAGCGATCAACCGGTCGGTGAGCGGCAAGGTGGGCAGCCGCAGCTCGGCGCGGATCCAAGCCGGCAGCAAAGACACGGCGCCCGCCGCCAGCGCCGCATAGCCCACCTTGGCGGCCGCGGGCAGCGGCGGGTTGCGCAGCAGCAGGTCGGCCGCTTCGGTGGCCTGCTCCGAGCCGCGAAGTTCGGGGCGGAAGGCCGCCATCCGCTCGTCCAGCTCCCGCGTGCTCTGCGGGGGGTCGACCACGCCGAGCCTCTCGACTACCAGCCCGGTCTGGCGGACGTAGTCGTCCTTCTCGGCAGCGCTCAGGCGCGGACCGCCGAACGCGTCGTAGCTGGCCAGGAAGCTGTCGATCTCGGCCAGGTGAACCCACAGCAGCAGGTGCGGGTCGTCAGCCCGGTAGGGCTGTCCGTCGGCGGTCACTCCGGTGACCCGACGGTGGATCGCGCGGACGATGCGGATGCTGCGCTCGGCGTCTGGTACGGCCCCGTACGTGGTGGTGGCGAGGTAGGTGCTGGTCCGCTGCAGCCGTCCCCAGGGGTCGCTGCGAAACCCCGAGTGCTCGCTGACGCCCAGCATGGCCACCGGGTGCATGGACTGCAGCAGCAGCGCGCGGATGCCGCCAATAAACATCGAGGTGTCGGCGTGCACCCGCCAGATCGCGTCCTGCGGAGAGAACCAGCGCTCACCGGGGGTGTGCCAGATGGCGGCGTGAGCCTCTTCGAAGTTGTTGCCGGCGACCCGGTGCCGGACGGCCTTGGCGAGCGCGGCACGCGGCGACTGCAGCAGAGCCGAGGACACGCTCGGAGCGTACGCGGGCGGTCAAGCTGCAGCGGTGGCTCGGCGCTGTGGCTCGTGCCGCGGCCGCAGCCCGGCCGTCAGGTTGCCACTGGTGCTTTGTCGTCTTCAAGTCGGGTGAGCACCTTGTCAGTCACGGTGGCCAGAACCGCTGCCTCCTGCGGGGTGATGGCGTCGAACACCAGCCGGCGGACGGCGGCGACGTGGGCTGGCGCTGCCCGGTCGATCACGCCACGCCCCTTCTCGGTGAGGGCGACGAAGGCGCCTCGCTTGTCGTCTGGACACTCCTCGCGCTGGACGAGCCCGCGGCGCTCCATGCGGGTGACGTGATGGGAGGCCCGGCTGCGTTCCCAGTGCAGTCCACGTGCGAGGTCGGTGACCCGAACCCGAGCGTCGGGGGTATCTGTGAGCTGGACGAGGACATCGAAGTCCGGCAGGGACAAGTCGGCGTCGGTCTGCAGCTGCCGGTGCAGCGCACCGGGGAGCAGCGCGCTGAGCCGGAGCCAGCGACGCCACAGGTGCTGCTCATCGTCGGCGAGCCAGGGAACATCGTCGGTCACAGCGCCATGGTAGTCGGAATAGTTGACGCGTCACCTACGTTGTGCGCGATGTACGTGATACGTCACCAACATCAGCCACACGCATACCAAGGAGCAGCATGACCACCACCTCGACCACCCTTCCCACCCTTGCCGACCTGGCCGGTGCCTGGACCATCGACCCTTCGCACACCCGGATCGGCTTCGTCGCCCGGCACGCCATGGTGACCAAGGTTCGCGGCGCGTTCAATGAGTTCGAAGGCGGCGGCACCGTCGACGCCGACGACTTGGCCAAGTCCGCCGTGACCCTCACCATCAAGGCTGCCAGCATTGACACCCGTAACGAGCAGCGCGACGGCCATCTGCGCAGCAACGACTTCCTCGCCATGGATGAGCACCCTGACATCACCTTCGTCTCCACCGGCTTCGATCAGACCGGCGCCACCAGCCTCGAGCTCACCGGCGACCTGACGATCAAGGGCGTCACCAACGCCGTCACGGTCCCCTTCGACTTCGAAGGGATCGCCACCGACCCGTTCGGCAACCTGCGTGCGGGCTTCGAGGGTTCGACGACGATCAACCGCAAGGACTACGGCATCACCTGGAACGCCGCGCTCGAGACCGGCGGAGTCCTGGTCAGCGACAAGATCACTCTCGAGTTCGAGGTCTCCGCGATCAAGGCCGCCTGACCGTCACGGCCACAGGCAGCACCTGCCCGGAGCAGTCAGCAGGGGGCCGGCCCTTGAATGACGGTCGGCCCCTGCATCAACCGCGCCAGACCCAGCCGAAGAACGCGCGCTTGGCCGGACCCCAGTCCACGACGTTGGGACCGGCCACGTCGTAGTAGGCCCGGACCGAGACCCGCACGCGGTCGGGATCGCCGATGCAGCTCCGAGGCACGCTGATGGTGACGGTGCGCGGCCCATAGACGTCGGCGGCCGCCCGAAACCCGTCGCACCGCACCTCGTGCCCCCGGTCGCGGAAATTGTCGACCCGGAGCACGGCCAAGCCGTCACTGTTGGGATAGACCTCTGTCTTGAATTCGGGGCCGGGGTTGTCGCTGTCGGTGTCGAGCCAGAAGGTGAAGTAGTCGCCGATGTCCATCTTGCCGACATGCGACTTCACCACCACCCGGTCATTGGTGTGACTGACCTTGACTTTCGTGAGGTGTCCGCCCTTGTCTCGGAACTCGACCTCGTCGGCGGCTGCCGGGGTTAGAGCGGCGGCAGCAGCCACTAGCGCGAGGGCACCGGTGGCGACGGCACGGGTGAGCGGACGGGTCATCATCGGGTGGCCTCCGGGAGCGTGGGGAACTGTTGGTCTACTGCTGCAGAGTGACCGAGCGGGCTCCTGATACCGCTCGGGCTTGTCCATTTATGTCGGTACGGCGGCGTGGCAACCCTAGCGGCGGGCGATCGCCCCGCCGCGCCGAACAGGTCTGCTGCACGCAGCGCGTGCGAGCATGACCCATGCTGTCGGCGGAGATCTGCGCAGAGCTGCGATCGGCCCTGTCCGAGCATGGCTACACCGTCGACCGTGTGGTCGAGGCCATCGGCGAGCAGGCGCACCGGGCCCTGGGACGCAACACCACGGTGGTCGCCGCCCGCGCCCTCGGAGACCGCGACGATCCGCTCGCCGTGCTGACCTCAATGTGGCCCCTGCAGCGCTCGGTGTCCCGGTCGGCCCTGGACCGCGCCCTGCCGGGATTGGTCGGGCCGCTGGCCGCCGCCGGCATCCTGCGCCAATCGGGGAACCAGGTGCATGCCGAGGTCGACATCCGGCCGTACGCCAGCGACGACGGCGCCGGCGGCTGGATCGTCAGCGACCTCTCGCCCAACCTGGACACCCACACCGCACCCGTACGGCCCGACTTCGTGCTCGGGGTCTCGTCGGCCTCCACCACTTTGGCCCAATTGACGCTGCGCCACCCCGTACGGCGGGCGCTTGACCTGGGCACCGGCTGCGGCGTGCAGACCCTGCACCTGGCGCGCCACGCCCAACAGGTGGTGGCCACCGACCTCAACCCCCGCGCCCTCGCCATGGCCGAGCTGACCCTCGGCCTCAACCGGGTCACCGCTGACCTGCGCCTGGGCAGCCTCTTTCAGCCAGTCGCCGACGAGCGGTTCGACCTGATCACCACCAACCCTCCGTACGTGATGTCGCCGCCCGGCAAACCCGGCCAACGACTGACCTACCGAGAAGGCGACTACCCCGCCGACGGGCTGGTCGAGCAGGTGGTGCGGCACGGTCCGGACCAACTCACCGACGGCGGCACCCTGCAGGTGCTGGCCAACTGGGCACATCCCGCCGGCGACGACTGGCGGCAACGCCTGTATGGCTGGATCGCCGCCACCGGGTGCGACGCGCACGTGGTGCAGCGCGAGGCGCTCGACGTAGACGAATACGTCGAGCTCTGGCTGGCCGACGCCGGGCTCGCCGGCTCCGCGGACTACGTCCGGCGCTACGACGCCTGGCTGGACTACTTCGAGCAGCTCGGCGTCGAGGCCGTGGGGATGGGTTGGATCGTGCTGCGCCGCGCCGGACGATCCGATCCGCAGATCGAGATCGAGGACTGGCCCCACCCGCTCGAGCAACCCATCGGTCCCGCCGTCGCCGACGGATTCCAGGCTCGCGAGCTGGAACAGGACCTGAGCGGCGACGAGCTGCTCGGCCGACGCTGGCGGCTGGCCGTCGACGTGCTGGAGGAGTCGACGGGGGCGCCTGGAGCAGGCGACCCAGAGCACATCGTGCACCGCCAGCAGCGAGGCTTTCGCCGCGCGGTCGCCGTTGACACCGCCCTCGGCGGAATCCTCGGCGCCTGCGACGGCGAGCTCAGCCTGGGCCAGATCATCGCCTCCGTGGCCGAGATCCTCGAGGTGCCACCGGGGATGCTGCTGGACGACGTCGTCCCTGCCCTGCGCCGGTTGGTCCGTCAGGGATTCCTGGGCTGACGCTGCCCCGGGCTGTCGGTGTTTCCCTGCTAGGTGCACCGTGGACGTAGAGTGAGCGCGGCCGGCAGGTGATGTTTCTCGAATCAAGAGCTGTGTTGGATCGAGACCGAGGGGGATCGGATGCTCGCCGGCACATCAGCCAATCACTCGACTACCAGCGGTTAGCTGCTGCCAGCGGGGCGAAGCACGCAGAACAGGAACGTTGTGGCAGTGAAGACCTCAGGCCGGCGACTCGTCATCGTCGAGTCCCCCACCAAGGCGACCAAGATCGCGTCCTTCCTCGGTGACGGCTATATCGTCGAGTCCAGTCGCGGCCACGTCCGCGACCTGCCCACCGGCGCCGCTGAGGTGCCCGCGAAGTACAAGGGCGAGAAGTGGGCCCGGACCGGCGTCGACGTGGACCACGGCTTTGAGCCGCTGTACGTGGTTAACCCCGACAAGAAGGCGACCATGAGGTCGCTGAAGGACGCCTTGGCCGGCGCCGACGAGCTCCTGCTGGCTACCGACGGTGACCGCGAGGGCGAGGCAATCGCCTGGCACCTGCTGCAGGAGCTCAAGCCCAAGGTGCCGGCTCGCCGGATGGTCTTCCATGAGATCACCCCGGCCGCCATCGCCGAGGCCGTGGCCAATCCGCGCGATCTGGACGAGGACCTCGTCGATGCCCAGGAGACCCGGCGAATCCTCGACCGGCTGTACGGCTACGAGGTGTCTCCGGTTCTGTGGAAGAAGGTGATGCCGAGACTGTCGGCGGGTCGGGTGCAGTCGGTGGCCACCCGTCTGGTGGTGGATCGCGAGCGGGAGCGAATCGCATTCGGCTCGGCGTCGTACTGGGACCTCGACGCGGTGCTGGACGCCGGAGCCGCAGCGGAGCCGCCGCTGTTCCCGGCGCGGCTCACCCACGTGGCCGGACAGCGCATCGCCCAGGGACGTGACTTCGACTCCCGTGGTGCACTGGTCTCCAAGGGATCGGAGTCACTGGTCCACCTCGACCAGGCGCGAGCCGAGGCGCTGGCAACCTCGCTGCAGACCGCCGCGTTCTCGGTGGACACCATCGAGTCACGGCCCTACACCCGCAAGCCCTACGCCCCGTTCCGCACCACCACCATGCAGCAGGAGGCCGGCCGCAAGCTGGGCTTCACCGCTCAGCGGGCGATGTCGGTGGCCCAGGACCTGTACGAAGCCGGCTTCATCACCTATATGCGGACCGACTCGGCGACGCTGTCCGACACGGCCATCACCGCCGCCCGCAACCAGGTGAGTCAGCTGTTCGGCCCGGACTACCTGCCGGCTTCACCACGGTTGTACGCCAGCAAGGTGAAGAACGCCCAGGAGGCGCACGAGGCGATCCGGCCGGCCGGTGAGGTGTTCCAGACCCCGGCGCAGACCGGCCTCACCGGCGATCAGTTCCGGCTCTACGAGCTGATCTGGATGCGCACCGTCGCCTCCCAGATGAAGGACGCCGAGGGCCTGTCGATCACGGTGCGGATCCGCGCCACTGCTGCCGACGGCGATGAGTGCACCTTCGTCGCCTCTGGTCGGACCATCACCTTCCACGGCTTCCTGAAGGCCTACGTCGAGTCCCACGACGACGACTCCCAGTCCGACGACGCCCAAACCCGGATCCCTCAGCTCAAAGAGGGCCAGTCGCTACGCCCGGAGTCGGTGAGCGCCTCGGGCCACGAGACCCGACCTCCGGCCCGCTATACCGAGCCGTCGCTGGTGGCCAAGCTGGAGGAGCTGGAGATCGGTCGGCCCTCCACGTACGCCTCAATCATCCGCACCATCACCAGTCGTGACTACGTGTTCAAGAAGGGCTCGGCGCTGGTTCCGACCTGGCTGGCCTTCGCCGTCACTCGGCTGCTGGAGGAGCACTTTCCCAAGCTGGTGGACTATGCGTTCACCGCCGAGATGGAGGAGATCCTCGACCAGATCGCCGGTGGCAACGCCGAGCGGCTGCAGGTGTTGACCGCGTTCTACTTCGGCGCCGAGGACCGGGAGGGGTTGCAGCAGCTGGTCTCCGAGCTGGGTGACATCGACGCCCGCCGGCTGTCGACGTTCGCGGTGGGAGGCGTCGACGACGGCATCGTTGTGCGGGTCGGGCGGTTCGGCACCTATGTGGAGGACGACCAGGGGAATCGGGCCAGCGTGTCAGACGACGTGGCCCCCGACGAGCTGACCGTCGACCTGGCCCGCGAGCTGTTGGCCAACCCGATGGGGGCCGAGCGGGAGCTGGGGGCCGACCCGGAGACCGGGCACCTGATCGTGGCCCGCAACGGCCGCTTTGGCCCGTACGTGACCGAGATCCTGCCCGAGGACGCGCCGAAGAACAGCAAGAACGCCAAGCCGCGCACCGGTTCGCTGTTCGCCACCATGTCGCTCGAGGCGGTGACGCTCGAGGAGGGGCTGAGGCTGATGAGCCTGCCGCGGGTGGTGGGCACTGACTCCGACGGAGTGGAGATCACCGCTCAGAATGGCCGCTACGGCCCCTACTTGAAGAAGGGCACCGACTCGCGGTCGCTGACCAGCGAGGAGCAGATCTTCACGGTCACCCTTGACGAGGCCCAGGCCATCTATGCCCAACCGAAGCAGCGCGGCCGGGCCGCGGCCAAGCCGCCCCTGAAGGAGCTCGGCCCGGATCCGGTTTCCGGCGCACCGATGGTGGTCAGGGACGGACGGTTCGGTGCCTACGTCACCGACGGCGAGTTCAACGCGACTCTGCGACGCGGCGACGAGATCGAGACCCTGACGATGGAGCGCGCCGCGGAGTTGCTGGCCGAGAAGCGGGCCAAGGGACCGGCCCCCAAGAAGCGCAGCTCGACGACGTCTACCGTGAAGAAGGCGCCGGCGAAGAAGACGCCCGCGAAAAAGACCCCCGCGAAAAAGACCCCCGCCGGCAAGTCTGCGGCCAACAAGACCGCCAGCACGGTGGCAGTTAAGGCGCCGGCGAACAAGGCCGTCAAGGAGGTTGTGGCCTCAGACGCCAGCGGCTGACGTCCAGGGGTCGCTCCGGTTCTCCTGCCCGTCACCGGCTTCTGACAGTCTGGACGGGTGAGCAAAGCCAAGCGGGGCGAGGACCCGGGCTCGGCGTCGCCGGCCAAAGCCACTTCGGGCAAGCGCAAGCACCTGAAGACCAAGCACAAGGCGAAGTCCAAGGCCACCGGCAAGGACCAGGCATCGAGCGGGACACCTGAGAGCTCGCGTCGGCGCCATCCAGCGCCGCTGGCGGGCGCCGTCGGTCAGCGCTTGTACGACATGCCCTACAGCGCCGTTGCCCCGCGGCTGATCAGCCCCGAGATCGGGCTGCACAACCTGGTCACCCGCGCCGGTCACAACGCGCATTACACCATCGACGTCACCTTGCTGGACGCCCCTGACCACCGGCTGATCCGCTCGGGCGTGCAGCTGGCGCACCGGGTGCTGGATGGCCGCGGCGAGTGGTATCTGGGCGCGGCCGACTGGCAGCCGGCATTGCCGGCCGAGCGTGTCGAGCCGATGGGGCAGGCGGATCTGCCCGAGGAGTTCGCCGACCTGATCCGGCCTTTCCGGCGCCGGGCCGCGCTCGGGCCGGTCGCGGCTTTGTCGTGCGAGCGGCGCGAGTTCGCGCTGCGCGACGACCGCGGCACCACTTTGGCACTGCTGCGCGACGACAAGGTGACGGTGCGTCGCGGCGGGCTGACCACGGCCCGCTATCGCGAGGTGATGTTGACCCCCATGGGCTCAGCGCTGAACGAGGAACAGGGCCTGCACCTGGCCCGGGTCCTGGCCAACGCCGGTGCCACCCAGGTCACCCGGTTTCCCCGGCTGGTCACTCGGCTAGGGGCTCCAGCGACCGGACCGACCGATTTCCCGCAGCCGCAGAGCCTCGACCAGGACACGACGTTCGCTCAGTTCGTCTCTCACCTGCTGGCCACCCGACTGCGCCAGATCCTGCTAGCCGACCTCGCCGTCAGAACTTCGGCAGCCAGCGGAGCAGCCGAGCTGGCCAGCCGGGCCGGGCAGCTCCGGCTGGAGCTACAGGGGCTGGCGTCGGTGGTCGACGTGAGCTGGTTGGAGGACCTCGACGAAGAGCTGGAGTGGGTGGCCGGCCAGGTGCAGCGGGAGGCGCCACGCGGAAGCGACGCCGACGAGGCAGCGGTCCAAAGTCTGCTGAGCCGATTGCGCGGCGAGCGTTATCTGACCCTGCTGGACCGGCTGGTCACCGCGACCCGGGCACCGCAGCTGGGCAACGCGAGTGCTCTGCAGGCCTCCGAGGTCCTGGGCAGTCTGCTCAATCTGGGCCAGGGCGCGGTGGTCAAGGCGGCCGGTCAACTCGCCGTCGACTCTCCGAGCGAGGATTGGGCGGCAACCAGCCGCGCGTTCGAGGAGCTGCTACGGGTCACCGGAGTGGCGCGGCACGTGCTGCCTGAACGCGTGGAGCGACTGCGGCACCGCCTCGGCGTGGCCACCCAACTGCTGGCGGAGGCGGCCAAGCACAGCGATGCAGCGGAGCGCAACAAAGCCCTAGCTGGCCGCTCCTCGGCCGACGACGCCTTTGCTCTTGGCCGGGCCTACGAGCACGAGCTGGCGGTGGCTCGGCTGGCTCGCGAGGCCTTCGTACGCCGATGGGCGAAGACGGCGAGAAAGCTCAGTTGACCGCACGTACCGGCGTCTTCCTGGTGTTCGAAGGCGGCGACGGAGTCGGCAAGACCACCCAGGTCGAGCGGCTCTGCGCCGGGCTCGCGGCCGCGGGGCATGAGGTTGTGCGGACCTTCGAGCCGGGTGACACTCCCCTCGGGGCGAGCATCCGACAGATCGTGCTGGACCCGGCCACTGGGGACCTGGCACCCCGGGCCGAGGCCTTGCTCTATGCCGCTGACAAGGCCCAACATCTGCACTCGGTGGTCCTGCCTGCGCTGGCTCGCGGGGCCGTGGTGGTTTGTGACCGCTTCGTGGACTCCCTGCTCGCCTACCAGGGGGCGGGCCGTGCGCTGGCGATGGCTGAGCTGGAGCAGGTTGCCCGCTGGGCCACCGACTCGCTCCGTCCCGACCTCACGGTGCTGCTTGACGTCGAGCCGCACCGGGCGGTCAACGAGCTGGTGGACAAGGACCGGCTCGAGGCGGCGGGGGACTCCTTCCACCGGCGGGCACAGCGTTCATTCCTGGAGCTTGCCGAGCGGGACCCCGAGCGCTATCTCGTGCTGGACGCCCGGTTGAGCCGAGACCAGATCGCCGAGCGGGTGGCCGCCCGCGTGCGGCCAATCTTGTCTGCGGCCTCAGGCACACTGGGCGCGTGACCGAAGCTCCTGCGACCGACCGCAGAACGCCGGCCCGGCCAGGCTCGGCACCTGTCGAGCTCGGCGGCGTCTGGGCGGAGCTGATCGGGCAGGAGCGCACCGTCGAGGTGCTGCAGCGCGCCGCCCGCGGTGACGCCCACGCCATGTCACACGCCTGGCTGATCACTGGACCACCGGGCTCCGGTCGCTCCAACGCCGCGCGCGCCTTTGCCGCGGCTCTTCAGTGCGAGCGCGGCGGCTGTGGCGAATGCCCGGAGTGCCGGACGTCGTTGAGCGGCGCCCACCCAGACGTCACACTGGTCCGGACCGAGATGCTCTCCATCGGAGTCGACGAGGTGCGCGATCTGGTCCGCCGGGCAGTGATGAGCCCCACTCGACGGCGACACCAGGTGCTCGTCATAGAAGATGCCGACCGGGTCACCGAGCGAGGAGCCGACGCGCTGCTGAAGAGCATCGAGGAGCCGGCGGCCAAGACGGTGTGGATCCTGTGTGCTCCGACCGCCGACGACGTGGTGGCCACCATCCGCTCGCGTTGCCGCACGCTGGCTCTGCAGACCCCCACGGTGGCTGCGGTGGCCCAGTTGTTGCAGGTGCGTGACGGGATCGACCCGGCGCTCGCGTCGTACGTCGCCAGGGTCTCTCAGGGCCACGTCGGTCGTGCTCGGGTGCTCGCCCGCGACGAGGCCGCGCGCAACCGTCGACGAGAGATCCTGCAGATCCCGCTGCAGCTGCACGGACTCGGGGCTTGCCTGACCGCGGCGGCGAACCTGGTCGAGGCGTGCACCGAAGAGGCGGCTCTGGCGACGTCACCTCTGGACACTGCCGAGCGTGCCCGGCTCGAGGAAGCGCTCGGGTTCGGAACCAAGGGCGCGCGCCCGCGAGAGGCCCAAGCGGCCCTCAAGGAGCTCGACGACCAGCACAAGGCTCGGGCCAAGCGTTATCAACGCGATGCATTGGACCGAGCGCTGACCGAGCTCACCGGCTTCTATCGTGACTTGCTCAGCGTTCAGACCCAGTCGGGCGCCTCGTTGGTCAACTCCGATCTCCAGCCGCAGATCGCGGTCCTGGCCCGGAGGTCGACGCCGGAGGCGACGCTACGCCGAATCGACGCGCTGCTGGCCTGCCGTACGGCGCTGGAGACCAACGTGGCGCCGCTGCTCGCCGTGGAGGCGACGCTGATCGGGCTGGTCGAGGGCTGACGTCTGGCTGTGTCAATACTCACAGCCCTGAGTACCGGCTGAGCCTTCTTGGTGGCCTTCTCAGCCGGATCCTCGTCGCAGGGGCGCGGTTGTGGGGTGATGTCTGGTCTCGGATATCAGCACACGCGGTTACCTCAGGTTGCGTTCGACCCTGCACTCCCCTTACGGTGTGTCGAGTTTCGTGTCCAATTCGTTACCAAACGAAGAGTGGATCGAACGGGAAAGCCGGCGAGCACCAGATGTGTTGCGCCGGATCGCAAGTCCGTCGTGCCTAACTTCGCTGGGCGGACACCGAAGCCGAGACCGTCTCGGGCGCAGCGAAGGTGGAGGAACCATGTGGGCTGCACAGCAGCTCAGGGGGTGAAGAGTCCAGCACCGCTGGGCGCCGGGCACCTGACCGCCCGAACCCGACAGCTAACTTCACCGGCTCAGTCAGGAAGGGATACCAATGGCGAGATCGAAGATTACTCAGCGCATGGTCGGCGTGGTGGCTGCGGCTGCTCTGTCGGTAGGAGTCGGCGCGGCAACCGCGGCGCCAGCCGAGGCGGCCAGCAACGTCTGGGACCGGGTGGCCAAGTGCGAGAGCGGTGGCAACTGGAAGATCAGCACGGGCAACGGCTACTACGGCGGGCTGCAGTTCTCCAAGTCGACCTGGCGCGGCTACGGCGGCGGCAAGTACGCGAGCACGGCGAACCGGGCCACCAAGGCTGAGCAGATCGCCATCGCCCGCCGAACCCTGGCGGGCCAGGGTCCGGGCGCATGGCCGGTCTGCAGCCGCAAGGCAGGGCTGACGAGAAGCAACGGCAAGGCCAGCAAGACCGCTACTCCATCCGGCAACCCCAGTGGGTCCAAGTCGGTGGTCAAGAAGCGCGTGGTGAAGAAAGCAACCTCCACCAAGAGCACGTACACTAGTTCTGCTGGAAAGACCATCAAGGTCAGAAGCGGCGATACCCTGGCAAAGATTGCGAACCGAAATGACGTCCAGGGTGGTTGGAGGGGCTTATGGAGGCTCAATAAGTCTCGTCTGGACAACCCGAACTTCATTCGGGTGGGGCAGGTTTTGAGGATTAAGTAAACGTGGCTGGCGCGGGTGGGTCCCTGCCCCCCAGATAGCCCACCCGCAGAGGCCCGGCAGACCCGCATCTGCCGGGCCTTTGCCATGCCCGGTGCGCGCGGGTCGACCGGACGCCGGGTTGCCAACCGGCGCCTGCGGCACTCCGTCCAGGCTTACGCTGTCTGTCATGGCACAGGTCATGGCTGTCTCGTTCGAGAGGTACGGGCGGCTCTACTACCTCGACCCAGGCGAGCAGCGCTATGCGGTCGGCGATCGCGTGCTGGTGCCCACCGAGTCCGGAGCCGAGGTCGCCGAGTGCGTTTGGGCTCCCGAGTGGGTCAACGAGGACGAGGGCGGCTTCGGCGACCTGCCTCTGTGCCAGGGTCTCGCCTCGGCTGACGACCTGGCCCGCGACGCGGCAAACCGGCGCCGCAGAGCCGAAGCCAAACTCGTGGCGAAGAAGCTGATCCGCCGCGGCCAGCTGCCGATGAAAGTGGTCGGCGTGGACTACATCGACTCAAGCCAAAACTTCGACCAACTGGTGGTGATCTATTTCGAGGCGCCCCATCGGGTGGACTTCCGGGCGCTGGTGAGCGAGCTGGCACGCAGCCTGCGGGCCCGCATCGACCTTCGTCAGGTCGGCTCCCGCGACGCCGCCCGCTTGGTCGGTGGTGTGGGCAACTGCGGACGTGACCTGTGCTGCGCCACCTTCCTCAAGGACTTCGAGCCGGTGAGCCTGCGGATGGCTCGCGCCCAGGACCTGCCGCCCAACCCGATGAAGATCTCCGGGGCCTGCGGCCGGCTGATGTGCTGTCTGAAGTACGAGCATCCGCTCTACGTGGAGTTTGCTCGTCAGGCGCCAGCCGTTGGGTCACAGGTCAGCGTCGACGAGGGCGAGGGGGTCGTGGTGGCTCACCAGGTGCCGGCGGACTCTGTGGTCGTCCGCCTCAACGCGAGCGGTTCGACAGTGAGCTGTTCCCGGGCGAGCGTGTGCGGGTCCCGCCAGGCCTACGACTCCAAGGGCGCCTCGACTTAGCCGGCCGAGCATGTCGGGCGGCTGGGCGCGCTCAACTCGTGGACGGCTTCCGCGCGGCACGTACGCTCGACGCATGCGCCGCTCCCCTCGGGCACACCGAGCAAGACGTCTGCTGCCCGCCTGCTTGGGCGTCGTAGCGCTGTGGGCCTCAGCCTGCTCGGCAGGCGATCCGGCCCCTGTGGACTCCTCCGCCTCTGCCTCCTCGACCCCGCTGCAGAGTCGCCCGGTTCAGCCCGTGCCAGAAGTCCGGCCGCCCGGGTTCACGGAGCCGCCCCCGGGCATCCGGCTGGGCCGTTACACCGAGCAGAAGGCAAGCTGGAAGCCCTGCAAGAAGAACCTGCAGTGCGCCACGGTGTTGGTGCCGCTGGACTACGGGCAGCCGGACTCGACGGCGATCTCGGTGTCGATGGCGAAGAAGGTTGCGACCGCGACGCCCAAGCTCGGGACGCTGTTCATCGACCCGGGCGGTCCTGGCGGCTCCGGCATCGAGTTCGTCGAGTTCTTCCGCAGCAAGGGCCTGGAACGCTACGACATCATCGGGTGGGATCCCCGAGGCGTCGGCCAATCGACGCCGGTGGACTGCCAAGGCACGGACCTGGAGCGGTTGACGTCGATGGACATCTCGCCCGATAACGCCAGCGAGGAGAACGATCTGCTGGCGGCCGACCGCGAACTCGGGCTGGCCTGCCTCCGGGCATCCGGCCCGCTGCTGCAGCACATCTCCACCCCCGACGTGGCTCGCGACCTCGACGTGCTGCGGACCTTGGTAGGTGAGGACAAGCTCAACTACTACGGGGCGTCCTACGGCACCCGCATCGGTGCGACCTACGCCGAGCTTTACCCGCAGCGGGTGGGCCGCCTGGTGCTCGACGGTGCGGTCAACATCACGAACGACACCAGCGTCAGTCAAGCGGTGGGGTTCCAACGCGCCTTGGAGGGCTTCGCCACATGGTGCGCCCAGCGCGAGTGCAAGCTGGGCAACACCAAGGACGCCGTGCTGAAGTCGGTGGCCAACTTCTGGCAACGGCTGGACCAGGAGCCGCTGAAGGTCGGTCGGCGCCAGCTCACACAGCAGTTGGGGGTGGCCGGGGTGATCAGTGTGCTGTATGCGCCGCCGGAGGCGTATAAATATCTGCTGCAGGCGCTGGAGAGCGCGATCACCGACCGCGACGGGCGCTATCTGCTCTTCCTGGCCGACCAGCTGAACCAACGCGACCAGCAGGGGAAATTCGCCCAGACGAACTACGCGTTCCCCGCGATCCGCTGTCTGGACGACGCAGACCTTGGGGTGCAGGGCGAGCGCAGGCTGGCCGAGGAGGCGAACAAGTTGGCACCCACGATCGGTCCGGTCTTCGGTGCCGACCTGGTGTGCGCGATGTGGCCAGTGCCCGCGGTCCCCAAGGTCACACTGGACGGCGAGGGCGCGCCGCCGATCGTGGTGATCGGGACCACCGGCGACCCGGCGACACCGTATGAGTATGCGGTCAGCATGGCCAAGCAGCTGCAGTCCGGGGTGCTGGTGACGCTGCGTGGCTTTGGCCACACCGGCTATGGCCAAAGCGGCTGCGTGCAGAAATTGGTGGTGCGCTACCTGAACGAAGGCAAGGTTCCGGCCGACGGCACCACCTGCTGACCCAAACCCGATTTGGTTTTCGTGTCGTGGGGAGGCGCTCGATATAGTGAACGACCGTGCCGCCCACCCCTTGGGGTCCGGCATCCGCCGCCTTAGCTCAGATGGCAGAGCAACGCACTCGTAATGCGTAGGTCCGGGGTTCGATTCCCCGAGGCGGCTCTCGCGTCCGACCGAGATTCGCAACACCGGAGGCGGCCGGCCGCCGTGCGCTGACCGTGATACCTGCCGCAAAGACAACGTTGGGCCTGGTGGCCCGACTGCTGACAGGTCGGCGCTTGGTGGGTAGGCTGGCGGGTTAGCCGATTCGGGAGGTGGCAGAGATGGCTCGGGTCCTCGTGGTGGCCAATCAGACAGTTGCGGGCGCCGAGCTTCTCCAGGCTATTGAACAGCGAATGAGCGAGGGCCCTTGCGAGTTCACCCTCCTCGTTCCCGCGACTGCCCGCGCACATCTCAGCGAACGCCAAGTCGGCGGGCCGTACCCGCTGCCGCTACCCGACGCCACCGGGCCGGCCACTACGGAGGACTACGACCGCGCTCGGA
>DASQDG010000065.1:0-6976 GCA_035634295.1 Propionibacteriaceae bacterium
GTCGTCACATCAGCTCGATCGACCAGGTGGAGACCTGGAAGCGCAGGCCCAGGCCCCGCAGGGTTATGTCCCCCAACGCCTGGTCGTTAAACCGGGTGCCGCCCGCCAAGCTCCAATCCGTGGACTAGTGGCCCAGCGCGCCGACGGCGGAGGTGAGCTTCGGCGTCGGGTTCGGGACGGGCCCGTTGTGCTCGCAGTGTCACCGCGAGCAGGGGACGCAGGTCCGGGCGACAGGACGAACGAGCAACCGTTCGTCCGGAATGTCCGCGCCGCAGACGTCGCAGACCCCGAAGGTGCCGACCGCGAGGCGCTGCTGCGCGGCGCGGAGCTCCGACAACGTACGCTCGGTCCGCTCCAGCAGTGCCGCCTCGCGGGCCTGATCCAGCGACGTGGTCGATCCCTCGGGATCGTGCTCGTCGTCGGCGAAGGTCAGGCTCCGGGCAATCCGCATGTCTTCGATGGCCGTCGCCAGGGCATCCCGTTGGGCTTGGGCCATCGTCACGCGCTGACGCAGCAGTTGAGCGAAGGTCAGGTGGTCTGCAGGCACCAGGTCATTGTGGGCTGCCGAGGCCCACGACGGGGAAAGTGGGCGGCTGATTCGAGTCGGATGCCGCCACGTCCTTGTCAGCGCAGGTGGTGACTGGTAGTCATAGGCCCTATGGCTGTCACCGACGACCCTGCCAGCAACCTGCGTGCCTCGGCTGCAGATGCCTTCCCCACCAAGAACCTCGAGCGTCCACAGGTCCGTGACCTGCCGGACGCCCCGGTGCAGTACCGTCGCCTGATCGGGCCGGGCATCGTCGCTGCCGGCGTCGGTCTGGCCTCCGGCGAGTTCATCCTGTTCCCGTTCATCGCCTCCCAGGTCGGGCTGGTCTTCGTCTGGGCAGCCATGGTGGGCCTGCTCACCCAGTACTTCATCAACCTGGAGATCGAGCGTTACACGCTGGCCACCGGCGAGACCGCGCTGACCGGATTCAGCCGTTACTGGCGGCACTGGGGCCTGGTCTTCGCCTTCCTCGCCTACCTGGCCAACCTGTGGCCGGGCTGGGCCACCAGCAGTGCGACCTTGGCCTCCTACGTCTTCGGCGGGAGACCGACCTACATCGCGATCGTCATGCTGGTGGTCATCGGGTTGATCCTGACCCTGGCGCCGGTGGTCTACGTGGCGCTGGAGCGGGCGCAGATGCTCAAGGTCATTGCCGTGATCTTGCTGTTCGTGGTGGGCGCCATCGTGGCCGTCGGGGCCGACGCCTGGGCGGACGCCCCCCAGATCATCACCCGCCCACGGATTCCGGTCGAGGCCCTGGGAATCGCCACCCTGCTGGGGGCGCTGGCCTTCGCCGGCGCCGGCGGCGGCCAGAACCTGGTCCAGTCCAACTGGATCCGGGACAAGGGCTTCGGCATGGGGGAATACGTACCTCGCCTGGTCAGCCCGATCACCGGCCAACCGGAGGCCGCGCCGTCCACTGGCTATGTCTTCGAGCCAACCCCGGCCAACATGTCGCGCTGGAAGGGCTGGTGGAAGTTCGCCAACCTCGAGCAGATCTTCACCTTCGTGCTGATCACCTTCCTGACCATCCTGTTCACCTCGCTGCTGGCGTATTCCACGGTCTACGGCCGGGAGGGGCTGGCCAGCAACATCAGCTTCATCAAGACCGAGGGCGAGGTGCTGGCCGAGCGGGTCGGGTCCTGGTTCAAGTTCTTCTTCTGGATCATCGGCTCGTTCTCCCTCTTCGCTGCGGCCTTGGGCATCGTCGACTACACCAGCCGGTTGGCCGCCGATGTGCTGAAGACCAGCTATGCGCGCAACGCCAGCGAGTCCAAGTTGTACGCGGCCCTGGTCTGGGGTCTGGTCGGGGTCGGCATCCTGGTCCTGCTGCTCGGGTTCGACCAGCCGATCGTGCTGCTGGTGATCGCTGCCGTGGTCGGTGGCTTCATGATGTTCATCTACTCGGGACTGCTGATTCTGATCAACCGCAAGTCGCTGCCCGCTCCCATCCGGATCAAGGGCATCCGGCTGGCCATGCTGGTGTGGTCCATCCTGCTCTTCGGGACGCTCTCGGTGCTCACCTTCCGCGACCAGATCGGCAAGCTGCTGGGCGGGTGACTGGGCACTGAATCCCTCCTGGTGGCCAGAGGACCATACTGGCCCTCGTGACCAGCCGACGAGACCAGACCCGTAAGGAGGCCGAGGAACGCAGTCTGGACTTCGTGCAGCGGGTCATCATCTCCGCGTTGCTGGGAGTGGTGCTCGGCTCGTTCTCGTCGGTGCTCGCCCTCTATCTGGTCGTCAAAGGCGACGAGGACCTTCCGCGCGACAGTGTGGTCGGCCTCTGGTTCATGACCGGCGTCATCGGCGTGGTGACGTCGGTCGGCATCCTGGTCGTCCAGGGCCGCCGTCCGTACTCACCCTGGGTGGTGCTGGGACTGCTCCCGATGGCCATCTCGGCCTACTGGATCTTCGGCTGGGCACGACCTACGTAGGAGCGAGCCAGCAGATCTGTCGCCGGCGCGCTTCAGCCCGCGGCGACCGCCTCGATCTCGACCCGCAGCGCCGGTGAGCCCAGCCCGCTGACGATGAGCATCGTGGTTGCCGGCGGCGGATCGGGCAGGGCACCGGCGGCGGCGCCCATGAACGGCTCCACGTCGGCCGGGTCGACCAGATAGATGGTCAGCTTGACCAGGTCGGCCGGCGTCAGTCCGGCTTCGTCGAGCACGGCGTTGAGGTTGGCGACCGCCTGCGCAGCCTGCCCCTCGATGCCGTCGGCGACCGTGCCGTCGGACGTCATGCCCACCTGTCCGGAGACGTAGACCAGGCGGCTGGCGTTCTGGACCGCGATCGCCTGGCTGTAGAAGGGTGAGGCGGGCACGGTGCTGGGGTTGAGCGCGATGTTCGTCATGCCTGGTGCTCCTTTTCTCGGCGCAGCGCGCCGAATTCGTGGACGATGGCGTTCGAATGGTCAGAGGTGAGCAGGCCCGCTCGGCTCAGCACCAGGAGCCCCTGGTACATCAGCATCAGCCGCGCAGCCACCGCGTCTGCCTCCCTAGACCCCAGCTCGCGGAGCACCACGTCTCGGATGTGGGAGTGGACGAGACCCAGTGCCAGCCGTACGCCGTCGCCGGCGATCGACTGGGCGCTGGCATCGGTGGCGGAATTGACGACCAGGCAGCCGTAGCCGTCGTCGTACGGAGCTGTGAACAGGGTGAGGAACAACTGCTCCAGGTCGTCAAGCGTGGCCTGAGCGCCGGCGTGGGCCGTCAGCCGCGGCGTCACGATCGATGTCACGTAATGATCGAGCGCCCGCCGGAAGAGACCGGCCTTGTCGCCGAAGGCGTGATAGAGGCTGCTGGTGCCGAGTCCGGTGGCCGCCTCCAGCTCGGCCACCGACAGGTCCGGATAGCCCCGTCGACGGAAGGCGTGCATGGCGGCGGTGAGCACCTGCTGCTCGTCGTACCCCCGTGTTCTGGCCACGGCCTCATTCTGTAGCAATTACTACAGAACTGCAACAGGCTGGTGGTATGACGCTCAGTGCGGCTCGGCGGGTGGCTCCGGCCCGTCGGCGACAGCCCGCTGCATCAAGCCGACGTCATGCCAGTTGCCGTGCTTCCAGCCGACCTGGCTGAGGGTGCCGACGGGCGCGAAGCCCAACGCTCGGTGCAGCCCGACGCTGGCCTCGTTGGGCAGCGTCATCCCGGCCAGCAGGGTGCGATAGCCGCGTTCGGCCAGCCGCGCGAACAGCGCCTCGTAGAGGGCCCGCCCGATCCCGCGGCGACGCCGTGTCGAATCCACATAGACGCTGACTTCGCAGGTCCACCGGTAAGCGGCCCGTGGCTTGTAGGGGCCGCCGTAGGCGTAGCCGATCACCTGCTCCCGGTCGGTGCCGACCAGCCACACGTGACGTCGCTGAGCGCTGAGGATACGTTCGGCCATCTCGGCAGCCGACGGGGGTACAGCCTCGAACGAGATCACCGTATCGGTCACATAAGGGGCGTAGATGTCCGCGCACGCCTGGGCGTCACCTGCCGACGCGTCGCGAAAGCTCCAAGGCTCCGGCATGGACGACGATGCTAGCGGCGACACCGAAGTGGCGCCCGTTGCGCCGCCGGTCGGTTAAGTTGTACGCGCCGACGGCGAAGACGTCTCGCGGGCGGCACCACGACGAAGGGACGACTCCCATGTGGGTCTTCATCACCGCCCGGCTGCGCCAATGGCTCTTCTTCGCCGTCGCGGTGCCGGTGCTCACAGTGCTCGTGCACGTGGTCCGCCGCGCCATCGAGGCGCGCTCGGGCCAGACCCGCCTGACCCGCATCCTGGCTCAGGTCGAGAGCTTCGGGCGGAGCAGCAATAAGCGCCGCTAGCCGCTCACTTGCCGAGGTCGCGCTCCCACTGCCGAAAGTGCCAACGCTCAGCGACCTGACGCATCGACTCGCGTCGACGCGCCTTGGACGCCTCGCTGTCCTTGCGCTCCTGCAGGACCTTGGTGGTCACCCCAGCGACGCTCAGAGCCACCAGCAGCCCGCCGGCGATCAACGACGCTGTCCGCCGAGTGCTGTCAGCAGCTGACTCCGACGATGAGGGGTTGACACCCATAGTGACCACCAATCGTGCAGCAGGAACGGGTTTCGCGAGGACCGCAGAAGGAGTCTAGGCGGTGGGCCGAGCCGCCATTAGACGCGAGCGGATCAGAAACCGTTGACCGGTCGGCGCCTCCAGCGAAAAGCCGGCACCGCGCCCGCGGACGACGTCGATGGTGAGGTGGGTGTGGGACCAGACGGCGAACTGCTCCTTGGACATCCACACCGGCACCAGCCGGCCCTCGCCCAGATCGAGGTCGCCGAGGTGGATGTCGGAGTCGCCGGTGACGAACTCGCCCTCGGGGAAGCACATCGGCGATGAGCCGTCACAGCAGCCGCCGGACTGGTGGAACATCAGTGGCCCGTTGTCACCCCAGAGGTCGCGCAACAGCTGCGCGGCCTCTGGGGTGACGGCGACCCGTTCGGGGGCTTGATCCATCAGAAGAAGCCCTGGGCATTCGGGTTGTAGGAGACCAGCAGGTTCTTGGTGTTCTGATAGGCCTCGAGCATCATCAGGTGGTTCTCGCGGCCGATGCCGGAGGACTTGTAGCCGCCGAAGGCGGCGTGCGCCGGATAGGTGTGGTAAGAGTTCGTCCACACCCGACCGGCCTGGATGTCGCGCCCGGCGCGGTAGGCCACGTTGGTATCCCGCGACCAGACACCGGCACCCAGTCCATAGAGGGTGTCGTTGGCGATCGAGATGGCGTCGTCATAGTCGGAGAACCTTGCCACTGAGACCACGGGCCCGAAGATCTCCTCCTGGAAGACCCGCATCTTGTTGTGGCCCTCGAAGATCGTCGGTGCCACGTAGTAGCCGCCCGAGAGGTTGCCCCCGAGGTCGACCCGCTCTCCCCCGGTGATGATCCGGGCTCCTTCCTCGGCGCCGATCTGGATGTAGGACAAGATCTTCTCGAGCTGGTCGTTGCTGGCCTGGGCGCCGACCATGGTGTCGGTGTCCAGCGGGTCCCCTTGGACGATCTTCTTCACCCGATCGGTAGCCGCTGGCAGGAACTGGTCGTAGATGGAGGCCTGGATCAGGGCCCGGCTGGGACAGGTGCACACTTCGCCTTGGTTGAGGGCGAACATCGCGAAGCCCTCCAGCGCCTTGTCGTAGAAGGCGTCGTCGCTGCGGCTGACGTCCTCGAAGAACACGTTGGGGCTCTTGCCGCCTAGCTCGAGCGACACCGGGATGAGGTTCTGGCTGGCGTACTGCATGATCAGCCGACCCGTCGTGGTCTCGCCGGTGAAGGCGATCTTGCGAATGCGCTTCGACGACGCCAGCGGCTTGCCGGCCTCCACACCGAACCCGTTGACCACGTTGAGCACTCCGGGCGGCAGCAGGTCCCCGATCAGCTCCATCAGCAGCATGATCGATGCCGGGGTCTGCTCAGCAGGCTTGAGCACGACCGCGTTGCCGGCGGCCAGGGCGGGCGCAAGCTTCCAGGTGGCCATCAGCAGCGGGAAGTTCCACGGGATGATCTGCCCGACCACGCCGAGCGGCTCGTGGAAGTGGTAGGCCACGGTGTCGTTGTCGAGCTGACTGAGGTGCCCTTCCTGAGCGCGGATGGCGCCGGCGAAGTAGCGGAAGTGATCCACTGCCAGCGGCAGGTCGGCGGCCAGGCACTCGCGCACGGGTTTGCCGTTGTCCCAGGTCTCCCCCACTGCCAACCACTCGAGATTCTGCTCGATCCGATCCGCGATCTTGTTCAAGATGTTGGCGCGCTCGCCGACCGAGGTCTTGCCCCAGGCGGGTGCCGCGCCCTCCGCGGCGTCGAGGGCCAGGTCGATGTCGTCGGAGGTCGACCGCGCCACCTCACAGAAGGTCTGGCCGGTGACCGGGGACGGGTTGTCGAAATATTGACCCTTGACCGGCGGCACGTACTCGCCACCGATCCAGTTGTCGTAGCGCGGCTTGTAGACCACCAAGCTGTCGGGTGATCCCGGAGGTGCATACGTCGTCATTGACTCTCCTGCTGGCTCCACGCCGAGCCGTGTGCCCGGCTTGAGTCTCGAGGCTAGTGGGCCCCGACCGCCGCCGGGGATCGGTACGCCGAAGATTTCCCTCACCGGGACAGGTTCGCGCGAGAGGCTCGCGACACCAGCGACTCAGAGCCAGAGAAACTACAGGCCCAGTGAATTGCCGTGTCCGTTAGGCGACGACGTGACAGCAGGGGGACATGTCCTCAAGCGGACGCCCAGGGATTAGCGTCTGACAGGGAATGTATGTCAACATTTCTTCAGCAACCTCCATATCTCGGGGAGGAAAGAAGGTTCGGAATGTTTGCAGTTGCTCAAAGCTCGCTGATTACGTGGCTCGGTCGTGGACTCACGTGGTACACGCGTCTCGCTAACGGTCTCTGACGGGGGCAGATGCCCTGCCTCCGCCGAGGCAGGGCATCAC
>DASQDG010000066.1:0-19450 GCA_035634295.1 Propionibacteriaceae bacterium
CACCGCCGAGGTGGGCTTCCTCGGGATGGTCAGGGACGAGGTGACCCTGGCCGCCAGCACCTACGCCGAGCGGCTGCCCGACGACCTGTCCGGGCGTCAGTGCTACGTCTTGGACCCGATGCTGGCCACCGGCGGCACCCTAGCGGCGGCCGTGCAGTTCCTGCAGAAGCGCGGCGCCGACCAGATCACCTGCATCTGCCTGCTGGCGGCCCCTGAGGGCATCGAACGCCTGCGCGCCCTGCTGGAAGACCTCGCGGTGCCGTGCACCTTGGTCACCGCGGCCGTGGACGAGAAGCTCAACGACGCGGGCTACATCGTGCCCGGCCTGGGCGACGCCGGAGACCGCCTATACGGGGTCGTGGACTAGCCCTGTGGGGACGTTCAGCGGTCGGGTGATCGAGTGGCGCGGCCCGGCGCCGTTCTACTACCTGCCGCTGCCCGAGCAAGAGGCCGAAGATGTTCGCGAGGTGGCGGCCGTCGCCTCGTACGGCTGGGGCGTGATCCCCGTTGTCGCGCGGATCGGCGACGTCATCTTCGAAACCTCGCTGTTCCCCAAGGACGGTGGATATCTGCTGCCACTCAAGGACGCGGTCCGCAAGCCGCAAGGCATCACCGTCGGCGACGAGATCACCGTCGAGCTGACCGTACGGCTGGGGGGCGGACTAGCGCTCGCGCCGTTGTCGCACCTGTGCGCGCAAACGCTCCCCCGAATCGGGCCCCGGGGCGCCGTTATCGCACCTGTGCGCGCAAACGCACCCCCGACCTTGGCCGGCGGCGCCGTTACGGCACATATGCGCGCAAACGCGTGCCCCAACCTTGGCCGGGGCGCCGTTCGTGCACCTGTGCGCGCAAACGCGGGCCCCACCACAGCGCAGACACGCTTTCACGCTTTCCCGTCTGCGCTCGACGGGGAAGCGTGGGGTCCCAAGAAGAATGCGCTAGCTGGGACACCCCTGCGTGCGTCGGCAATCGCGAGCACCGTGCTGACGAGGACAGCGCAGACACGCTTTTCGTCTGCGCCCGACGAGGAAGTAGGGGGCCGAAGCGCGATGCGTGAGCAGGGACTCCCCTGCGAGCGTCGGCAATCGCGCGCCCCCGTGCTGACGAGGACGGCGCAGACACGCATTTCGTCTGCGCCCGACGAGGAAGTAGGGGGGCCGAAGCGCGATGCGCGAGCAGGGACCATTAGTAGTAGTACGGAAAGCGGCTCCAGTCCGGAGCCCGCTTCTCGAGGAAGGAATCGCGGCCCTCGACGGCCTCGTCGGTCATGTAGGCCAGCCGGGTTGCCTCACCGGCAAACACCTGCTGGCCCACCATGCCGTCATCGATCGCGTTGAACGCGAACTTGAGCATCCGCTGGGCAGTCGGGCTCTTGGCGCACACCTTCGAGGCCCAATCCAGCCCGACCGCCTCCAGCTCGGCGTGCGGTACGACCTGGTTGACCATGCCCATCCGGTGGGCGTCCTCGGCGGAATAGACCTCGCCCAAGAAGAAAATCTCCCGGGCGAACTTCTGCCCCACCTGCCGGGCGAGATAGGCCGACCCGAAGCCACCGTCGAACGAGCCCACGTCAGCATCTGTCTGTTTGAACCGCGCGTGCTCGGCGCTGGCCAGGCTGAGGTCGCAGACCACGTGCAGGCTGTGACCGCCGCCGGCCGCCCACCCGTTGACCAGGGCGATCACCACCTTGGGCATGAAGCGGATCAGCCGCTGCACCTCCAGGATGTGCAGCCGCCCCATCGCGGCAGGATCCGCCGACCCGGCGACCTCACCCTCGGCGTACTGGTAGCCCGACCGGCCGCGGATGCGCTGGTCGCCGCCGCTGCAGAACGCCCAGCCGCCGTCCTTGGCCGACGGGCCGTTGCCGGTCAACAGAACGCAGCCGACATCGGACGAGGTACGCGCGTGGTCCAACACGCGATAGAGCTCGTCCACCGTGTGCGGGCGGAAGGCGTTGCGTACCTCCGGTCGATCGAAGGCCACCCGGACCACGGGCGCATCCACCGCACGGTGGTAGGTCACGTCGGTCAGCTCGAACCCCGACACCGGCTGCCACCGGGCCGGGTCGAACGGCTGATCGGCGTCTTCGCGGTCGTGCCACCACGTCGACGACGAGCTCGATGCCGGCCGAGGTGAGGGCGGCTCCTCCTGCGCAGGCGCCGGAGTGTCTTCGTCCGCCCCGAACTCGGCGGCGGCTGCGCGATCGGCCATTGTGGTCTGTCGCGACGGCTACAGCTTGATGGTGGCGTTGTCCCCGACGTCGGGTTGGCCGCCGGTGACGATGGCCTTGGCGTATTTGATCGCCGACACCACCTTGTTGCTCTCCATCGTCCAGTATTCGGCGGTGTCGGCCTTGACCCGCAGCAGCGCCACGGCCGGATCGTCGCGACCGCCCTCGAACCAGGCCGCAGCCTGTGCGGTCCACAGCTCGTCGATCATCGCCTGATCGTGAGACACGGTCGCGGTGCCGGCGATGGAGACCCAGCCCTTGTCGACCTGCAGTGCGACGTTCACCTGGTCGTTGTCCTGCACCTGCTCGGTCTTGGGTGACGGATCTGCCGTGAAGAACCACAGCGTCCCGTCGAACTCGCGATCCTGCATGGCCAGCGGCCGGCTAACGAGCTGCCCGTCGGAGTTGACGCTGGTGACCAGAGCGATCTTCGCGCCTCCGATGAGCGCTGAAACCTTGTCGATCTCTTCCACAGTGGGGGTCGTCATGCACCCAACCTAGCCCGTAGCCTCCATGTTGAAACGACAGTGCTGCAACAAGAGTGCATCGACAGACAGGGCCACCATGACGCGCTTCGGATACACATTGATGACTGAGCAGAGCGGTCCCAAGGACCTGGTCCGCTATGCGGTGCAGGCCGAGCAGCTCGGCTTCGACTTCGAGGTCATCAGCGACCACTACTCGCCCTGGCTCACCTCCCAGGGACACGCTCCCTATGCCTGGACCGTGCTCGGGGCCGTGGCCCACGCGACCGACCGCGTCGAGCTGATGACCTATGTCACCTCGCCCATCCGTCGCTATCACCCGGCCGTGGTCGCCCAAAAGGCCGCCACCATGCAGCTGCTGTCCGATGGCCGCTTCATCCTCGGGCTGGGCTCGGGGGAGAACCTCAATGAGCACGTGGTCGGGCAGGGCTGGCCCAGCATCCGTCTCCGCCAGGACATGTTCGAGGAGGCCGTCACCATCATCAAGGAGCTGCACACCGGCAAGCTGACCACCTGGGAGGGCAAGCACTTCCGGGTGGACTCGGCGCGCATCTGGGACTGCCCTGACGGCGGCGTGCCGCTGGCCCTGGCGGTGTCGGGGGAGAAGTCGGTGCAACGGTTCGCTCCGTTGGGAGATCACCTGGTCGCTGTCGAGCCGAAAGAAGACCTGGTCAAGGGCTGGAACCAGGCCCGCGGCTGGGGCGCCGGCAAGTCCCGCACGATAGGGCAGATCCCGATCTGCTGGGCACCGGACAAGGAGCAGGCCATCCAGCGGGCCCACGACCAGTTCCGCTGGTTCGCCGGCGGCTGGGCGGTCAACGCTGATCTGCCCACCCCGCACGGATTCGCCGGCGCCAGCCAGTTCGTCCGGACCGATGACGTGGCCGATAGCATCGCCTGTGGGCCTGACCTGGACGAGCTCGCGATGAGCGTACGGCCGTTCCTCGACGCCGGCTTCACCGACGTCGCGCTCATTCAGGTCGGTGACGAGTTGCAGCAGGAGTTCCTCGACACCGCCGCAGGCCCATTGCTTGACAAGCTCCGCGCCCTCTGACCGCCGTACTGGACCCACATTTGGACACTAATTAACGATGGCATAAGTCTTGCCCATTAGCCGCCACTATTCGTAATGTGACCTCGCCAATGAAACGCCATAAGAGTTGCTGGCGCTCAAATGAGAGGTCTTTTCATGATCAAACTCCAGAAACTCAACCGTGCCTGGATTCTTGCGCTGGCGGGCGCGTTGGTGTGGAGCGGTGCTGCGGGTGCACCGTCGGCCGCAGACACCGCGGCACCACGCGAAGCAGCCGCAGCCACCCGGCCGACCGACCCCATTGCTCACGACCCGACCATGGTCAAGCAGGGCGACTGGTATTACGTGGTAATCACCGGCGACGCGGGCCGTCCGAACACGTACCTGCCCATGAAGCGCTCAAAGGACCTGGTGAACTGGACCGAGCTCGACCCGGTGTTCACCTCCTTGCCGTCATGGGTGCTGCCGACTCTCGGTGTTCCGGCCGCACAGGCCCCCAAGGACCTGTGGGCGCCGGACCTCAGCTTTTGGGGTGGCGAGTGGCGGCTCTATTACTCTGTGTCGCAGTTCGGCCGCAACAACTCGGTCATCGGCCTGGCCACCACGAAGTCTCTGGATCCGGCGAGCAAGGACTTCGGCTGGGTGGACCGTGGGCTCGTCCTGCAGTCCAAGCCCACCCCTGGCGACCCCAACGAGTTCAACGCCATCGACCCGGATCTGAGCGTGGACGCCCAGGGACGCCAGTGGCTGTCCTTCGGCTCGTTCTGGACCGGGATCAAGCTGCGCAGGGTCAATAACGCCACCGGCCTGCTGTCCACCAGCAACACCACCCTGCACAACCTGGTCAACCGGCAGGCACCACCAAATGCGGTGGAGGGTCCCTCGATCATCCGGCACGGCCGGTACTACTACCTCTTCGTCGCCTTCGACTTTTGCTGCCGAAGCGTCAACAGCGACTACCGGGTGATGGTGGGCCGCTCGACGAGGATCACCGGTCCATACGTTGACCGCGCCGGCCGGTCCCTCCTCCAAGGCGGCGGCACCGAGGTGTTGCGCGGCTACAACGAGTTCATCGGCACCGGCCACCCCGACGTCTACTCCGCCGGGGGCGTCGACTACTTCGTCAACCACTACTACGACGCCACCGACAACGGCGCGCCGAGGCTGAACGTACGGACCCTGTCCTGGCGGGGTGGCTGGCCCGAGGTAAGTGACCCGCTCAACCCGAGCCGCTCCATCGGCCACGGTGAGGCCTACGTCACGATCTCCCCGCGCGGCGGCAACACCGTGGTCGAGAACAACCGCTGCGGGTTTGAGGGCGCCAACATTGGGCTGTGGACCAACCTGGGGAACGCCTGCCAGCAGTGGCAGATCAGCGACCAGGGCAACGGGTCGCGGATCCTCAACCGCTACAGCAACAAGGTGGCTGAGGTGGCGGGCTGCAACAACGTCGACGGCGGCAACGTCGCCCAGTGGGGCTGGCTCGGCTTCCTCCCCGCTGGCAACGACTGCCAGCGCTGGAATTTCGCCCCGGCGCGAGACGGCTACACCTCGATCTCGAGCGTCCTGCCCGGCGCTCGGGTCTGGACCGCCGCCGGCGGCACCACGACAGCGGGTACGAACATCGAGATCAGGACGGCTACGGGTGCCACCTCGCAGCAGTTCCGGTTCTCCCCCGTCGGCCGGGTGCTGCTGGCTCACCCGACGAACGGCCAGCGGACACTCGGCGTCGTCAGCTGCCGGGCGGCCACCGGTCAGGGCCGACAGGTAGAGCACCAGGCCCGGTCCACGCGCGCCTGCCAGGAGTGGCGCTTCCGGCACGTCGCCGGGACGGCCGCGCGGTACACCGTGACCAACACCGCGTCCGGGCTTCAGCTCGCCACCCGGCGGACGGGCTCGAGGCAGCTGCGCGTGGTCAGGCCAACCAGCCGTAACCGCGACCTCCGCACCTGGACCCTCATTCCGACCAGCGACGGCACCTGGACGCTGTCGGGCAGCAGGAGGACCCAGACGATCAAGCTGCTGCTGCCCTAGCGGTGGATCGTGACCGGACCGGTAGCGTGTCATGGTGCGCACGCTGCAGCAGCTGAGATTCCTCACGGGGCGTCTGCCTGACCTCGTGGGCGACGAGTGGGCTCACCACTACCGCATGCTGCACCCAGCCCGTACGCAGCGGCACGATGAGGGAGCCCACGTGCGCTGGGCCGAGGTCGCGGCCTCGCGAGGCGTGCAGGTCGACCTGCGCTCCGCCGTGTGGCACGACGTTTCGGGATATCGCCTGCATCACCCGAAAGCGACCGACACGGTGGGTGAGCCCATCGCCGGCCCCACGTCCTCGGTGCTGCTGCCGGTCCTATGCACGCTCGCCGACTGCCGCGACATCGAGGAGGTGACGCTCGCGGAGTGGAACGGCTACGACGAGAAACTTGCCGGACGGCAGCTCGAGGGCGCTCGCTATCAGGGCACCCGCTCAATGAGCCACCTCGAATACTCGCTGTGGCAGACGACCGTCGCTCAGGCCGCCACGCTGATCGAATCCGACCGGGTCTTTGGCTGCCCTCCCGACCGGATGGTGCTCGCCAACGTCATCTGGGACGCGACGGAGGACTGGCTGGTGGTCGCCGACGGTGATCTGGCCAGCACCTACGTGGCCACCACCTTCGCTGTTGACCGCTGGCACCCTGACCTGGAGTGGGTCGAGGTCCCCGCCGACGTGCCACTCGGGTGAGTCAGCCGAGCATCACAGCTGGCTCACGTCGGTCACCCGCAGCACGGCAACCCCGGCGGCGTCGCTCGCCCGCAGGTCCACCTCGGCGCTGATGCCCCAGTCGTGGTCGCCGGCCGGGTCATCCAGGATCTGGCGGACCCGCCACAAGTCCGGCTGCTCGTCGATCAGCAGCATCGACGGTCCCCGGGCGTTGGCGCCGGTCTGCAGGGTGCCGTGCTCGGCGAAGTACGGCCCGAGCGCGGCGGCCCAGGCGTCGGCATCCCAGCCCGATTGGCTGTCCAGCTCGCCCAGCTCCCAGAACTGCCTCCGGGCGGCCAGCTCGACCCGGCGGAAGAGCGCGTTGCGGACCAGCACCCGGAAGGCCCGCGCGTTGCGGGTCACCGGCGGCGTCTGCTCGTCCAGGGTGCGCACCTCGCGAACCACCTGCTCCGGGTTGCGCAGGCTCTCCCACTCGTCCAGCAGGCTGGAGTCGACCTGGCGGACCAGCTCGCCCAGCCAGGCGATCAGGTCGGCGACCTCGTCGGAGCGGGCCTCCTCGGGGACAGTCTGCCGCAGCGCCTTGTAGGCGTCGGCGAGATAGCGCAGGACCAGCCCCTCGGAGCGAGCGAGGCCATAGAAGCTGACGTACTCGGTGAACGTCATGGCCCGCTCAGACAGGTCGCGCGCCACCGACTTAGGCGACAGCACCGAGTCGGCGATCCAGGGGTGCACCCGGGCGTAGGTGACGAACGCGCCGCTCAGCAGCTCGTCCAAGGGCTTGGGGTGGGCAACGTCCTCGAGCAGCTCCATCCGCTCCTCATATTCGATGCCTTCGCGCTTCATCGCCTCCACCGCCTCGCCGCGCGCCTTGGACCGTTGGGCCTGCAGCACCGTACGCGGGTCCTCGAGCGTGGACTCGATCACCGACAGCACGTCCATCGCGTACGTCTCGGACTGCCGGTCGAGCAGGTCCAGGGCCGCCAGCGCGAATGGCGACAGCGGCTGGTTGAGCGCGAAGTCGGGTTGCAGGTCCACGGTCAACCGAGCGGTCCGCCCCAGCTCGTCCGGCTCGGTCAGCTGCTCGACCACACCTGACTCCAGCAGGCCGCGATAGATCGACACCGCTCGGGAGATGTGTCGGCGGCGCCGGTCGGCAGGCTCGTCGAGGGTGGTCAGCAGGTGGCGCATCGCCTGATAGCAGTCCCCCGGCCGGTTGATCACGTTGAGCAACATCGAGTGGCTGACCGCGAAGCTCGACTCCAGCGGCTCCGGGGCGGCCGCGACCAGCCGCTCGAAGGTCGGCAGGCCGTAACCGACCGTGCCCTCCGGCGGCTTCTTGCGAACCACCCGCCGGCGCGCCTTCGGGTCGGCGCCGGCCTTGGCCAGCGCCTTCTCGTTGGCCACCACATGGTCGGGGGCCTGCACGATCACCGTGCCGGCGGTGTCATAGCCCGCCCGGCCCGCCCGACCGGCGATCTGGTGGAACTCCCGGGCACTGAGCAGCCGGGGCCTGACGCCGTCGTACTTGCTTAGCGAGGTGAACAGCACCGTCCGGATGGGCACGTTGATGCCGACCCCGAGGGTGTCGGTGCCGCAGATGATCTTGAGCAGACCGGCCTGGGCCAACAGCTCGACCAGCCGGCGATACTTCGGCAGCATGCCGGCGTGGTGCACCCCGATCCCGGTCCGCACCAGCCGCGACAGCGTCTTGCCGAAGCCCGCGGTGAACCGGAAGCCGCCGATCAGGTCGGCGATCTGGTCCTTTTCCTCGCGGGTGCTGACCTTGAGGCTGGCCAGCGCCTGAGCCTGTTCGATGGCCGCGGCCCGGCTGAAGTGCACCACGTAGAGCGGCGCCTGATGGGTCTCGAGGCGCTCCTGGACGGTTTCGTGCAGACCGGTCGTCACGTATTCGTAGTGCAGTGGCACTGGACGCTCGACTGTGGTCACCACCGCGGTCGACCGGCCGGTGCGCCGCTCCAGGTCGTGCTGGAAGCGGGCGACGTCGCCCAGCGTGGCCGACATCAGCAGGAACTGCGCCCGCGGCAGCTCAATCAGCGGCACCTGCCAGGCCCAACCGCGATCCGGTTCGGCATAGAAGTGGAACTCGTCCATCACCACCGAGGCGACGTCGGCGCCGGCGCCCTCGCGCAGCGCGAGGTTGGCCAGGATTTCGGCGGTGCAGCAGATGATCGGAGCGCCGGCGTTGACGCTGGCGTCGCCGGTCATCATGCCGACCGCCTCGTGGCCGAACACCTCGACGGCGGCGAAGAACTTCTCCGACACCAGCGCCTTGATGGGCGCGGTGTAGAACGTCCGGCCACTTTTTCCGGCCAAGGTGGCGAAGTGCATCCCGGTGGCGACCAGACTCTTCCCCGACCCAGTGGGGGTGGACAAGATCACGTTGCTGCCCGAGACGATCTCGATCAGCGCCTCGGCCTGGGCGGGGTACGGGGTCAGCCCGCGCCCACTGGCCCAGTCCGTGAACGCCTCAAAGATCGAGTCCGGGTCGGCCTGCGCCGGGATCAGGTCGGTCAGGCTCATCATGCAGGTCGGTCAGGGGCAGGAGACAGTTCGGTCACGGGCATGGTGGCAGAGACGCTACCCGGCCCGACCAGGGACACTTGACCTCATGATCCGCGTCGGCATCTCGGGCTGGCGCTACGCCGGCTGGCGGGGCGCCTTCTATCCGCCGGGGCTGGTGCAGCGCCGTGAGCTGGCCTACGCCGCCGAACGGCTCAACTCGATCGAGATCAACGGCTCCTTCTACGCCTTACAGCGACCCGACAGCTTCCGGCTGTGGCGTGCGGAGACCCCGGAGGACTTCGTGTTCACCGTCAAGGGCGGCCGCTTCATCACCCACATGAAGAAGCTGGCGGGGGTCGAGGGGGCGTTGGCCAACTTCTACGCCTCGGGCGTGCTGGCTCTGGGACCGAAGCTCGGACCCTTCCTCTGGCAGCTGCCGCCCATGCTGGGCTTCGACGAGGCGAGATTGACCAGCTTCTTCGACCAGCTGCCCCGGACGGCTGGCGCGTTGGCCGCACTGGCCGCGGGCCACGACGCCAAGGTCCCGACCGACCGTGCGCTGACCACAGCCGAGGACGACGCGCAGCCGATCCGGCACGCGGTCGAGGTGCGCCACGAGACCTTCCGCAACGACGCGTTCTACCAGCTGCTGCGCGCCCAGCAGGTGGCGCTGGTGGTGGCCGACACCGCCGGGAAGTGGCCCTACCTGGAGGAGTCCACCACCGACTTCCAGTACGTACGGCTGCACGGCGACTCCGAGCTCTACGCCAGTGGCTACAGCGACGAGGCGCTGGACCGCTGGGCCGACAAGATCCGCGGCTGGACGGCCGCCGGCCAGGACACCTACGTCTATTTCGACAACGACATGAAGGTGCACGCGCCCTACGACGCCATCTCCCTGAGGAGCCGCCTCAGTCCCTGACCGGCCGCCTCAGCTAGGACCACACCAAGGCGCAGATCAGCCGAACCGCTCGGTGAGCTGTCGGCGGACGTCCTCGGCCCGCTGCCATTCTCCGGCGAGCAGGATCCCGTAGGTGAAGCCGTTCTGGTCCGGGTTGACGCCGGCGGCTGCCCCCTGCCGACGCAGAAACTCCGCACTCACCACGCTGTCTTGGTGCTCCCCCAGCAGCTGCTGCAGGTGTTTGCCGTGCTCGACCGCCTTGGAGGCGTGCTTGCCGAGCACCGGCTCGCTCAGCTCCGCGGCGTAGCGGAAGCGCTTGCCCGCCTTGCGCGCTCGGTGCAGCGCCTCGTGGTCGCCACCCGCGGTGCCCAGGCGGCGATAGAGCTTGCGCTCGGCCTTGTCGACGAACTTCCTCACCCGGGTGGCGGGCTCCCCCGCTCGGTCGGTGACCGGCGGGTCGCTGCGCCAGCGGTGCAGGTTGTCGACCAGACTCAGGTAGCGCTCGCCCCGCATGGCGGTGGCCACCCGCTTGAGGTGCCGCTGCTCTTCACCGGTGAGCACGGCCTTGATCTGAGCCGCCACCGGTCCGAGCACGAACTCGGGTGGCAGCGCCGCCACCTGCTCCAGCAGCCTGGCCCGGAGCACCTCGCGGTCTCGCACCTCCCCGAGCAGCCCGGCATACCAGACCAGCTCTGCCTCCAGATGGGCGGATTCCCCCTCGTCAAACACCGGCGCGAACACCCGCATGGTGCTGCGCAGCCGGCGCACCGCCACCCGAGTGGGGTGCACGACGGGTCGTCCAAGGCGAAGGCCGAGGTCGCCGGCCGTTATGGCGTCGACCTGCGCGGCCAGATAGGTCGTCAGCAGCTCCCCGAGCGTTTTGGGCTCCTCAGCCGGCTCGGAGTCGGCGTCCAGACCCAACGCCTGACTCAGCTTGGAGGCGAACGGCGACGGGCTGGCTCCCCACTCCACCAGCCGCTCGCCCATCTGCGCCAGCAGCTTCTCGTCTCCTGATGAGCCGAGCTCCACCTCGAGCTCCCGCCAGTTGCGAATCGTCGTTTCGTTCCCCAAGGTCGCGCTCTCCACCTGGTCATCTGCCACCTCGGCCATCAGCGCACCGTCGGCGTCCAACAGCCGGAGCAGATAGCGGGTGGTGGACAGCGTTGCCACCGGGACCAGATCCTGGCCACGGCGTACGCCCAGCAGGGGATCGGCAAGCGCCTTGGGCACTCGTACACCGCGGGAGCGGCTGTGGATCTCGGTCCGCGCCGCGCCCGCGGGCAACTTGAGGTGCCAGCCGGCGTCGGGACCGCCGACCCGCCTGCGCAGGGTGAGCCGCATCCGGCGCAGATCCGCGTCTGCGGTGTCGTAGTAGGTGTTTTTCAGGCGGTACGTCGCCGTCTCGGTGCGGCCGCCGTCCGGCACCAGGTCGAAGAAGTCGGGCACCACGAAGCCTAAGTCGACGTGGAACTTGTCTTCCCGTTCCTGCTGCTCACTCAGACCAGATCGCGTTGCCATGGGTCCATTCTGTCCGACCCAGCCGCCGCTGCCGCTAGGCCACCGTGGCCGGGGTTCCCGGTGCCTCGGCCATCGCGCCCACGGGGGCCGGGTCGGGCTCGATGATGAAGTCCTCAGGCCAAGCGGTCAGGGCGATGCTCGAGCCGGACGCCGAGATCACGTCGTGCAGGTTGCCGAACTCGAGCCGGTCAAGCAGAAACAGCGAGTCGTCGCGGTTGACCGGGTCGGCCCGCAACCAGCGGTCGAACCCGTCCAGACTTGCATTGCCCTCAGCGAGATAGGACACCAGCCGACGGAAGAGCTTGGGCCACATCACCAGCTGCTGCAGTCCGGCGAGGTCCACCACCTCGGCCGGCCCCTCGGGGTCCGCGGTGGCGCGCGGCCAGATCCCGTCCGGGTGCTTGCTGAGGCGAGCGCGGCGGGAGATGTCGGCGAGGTGGGTCCGCAGCGTGGCAGGCAGCGACCCGTAGTAGGCGGCGTAGACCAGGCCGTCCCTGAGCAGGGTGGCGTTCACCGACTTCTCGACCAGCGGCTCGTCGACGAACACCTTTCGATCGACGGGCAACACGGCCTCCCCGGCATAGACGAAGCCGATCACCCGACCGTTGGAGTCCACGCCATTGGACAGCACATGGCCGCGGATCTTGTCCTGGTCAGCGCTTTCGACCCGGTTGGGCGCGGAGGGGAAATACTTCACGCCGGTGAAGCCCAGACTGGCGAGCAATCGGTCACGGGCCGCGTTGGCGCCCGCCAACTCCTGGTGCGTGCCGGCGAAGTGAGTCTCCAGCGCGTCGACCGCCTCCAGCCGGACGGAGACGCCGTGCGCACCGAGCTTGGGCGGCCGGCCGGATGTCAGCGGCAGCTCCTCGACCAGATCTCGATCGTCCGGCAGGAACTTCACGGTGTCGCCGTCCGGTTCGGGACCCTGGCGTGGGAGGTCGGCGTAGCGGATGACAAAGGCCCCCCGCAGAACTGTGTACGTCATCTGATCCCCGATTCCGGTTGCACCCGTGACAGTCACGATATGGAGGTAGAGAGCGATTAGGAAATACTCTTGATCGACAATTACTCACCGAAGCAGTGCCACCAAGGTGAAGTTTCAACACAGCGGCCCCCGGTCCCAGCCTGAGCGGGACCAGCACTCGTGCGCTCCGCGAGCGCATACACAAGTTGAAAGTTCACCCAGAGTTAGGCAAATTGCCACCGCATGGAGACATGCTTGGGCGTCAAATTATGCGCAACCAAACGGCTTTCTCTTACGAATTTGTAACGAAATGAATGGTTGACAGCCAGTGCATTAGCGGTACATGATGAGGCCAGTCAAGTTGCACTTCCTTGCAGGTGGCCTTCTTTATCACGGCCTAGTTGGACGGATGCGCTGCTCCTCATCTGGCCACATCGGGGGCTCGGCCTCGGGTCAGACGACAGACGGCAGCACCTCCGCGCAGGAACAGGACGAAGACGTTCTGGCAGGACACAACGGTTGGCCCACCCTCTCGACGCCCAGCAGCAGCAGTCCCGAGGCCCCCCGGCCAATCGCGCACACAAGGTCGCCTCGAGCCTCGCTCGAGGCGACCTTTCACGTTCCTGTCTTAAACTCAACACTGCCGATGAGTTCTCCTCGCCCGCGCGGTCTCAAGGATCAGCAGGCCACAGCGGCCTGCATCGGGAGAGGAGCAGCAATGCCCAAGATCACACCGTGCCTGTGGTTCGACACCGAAGGTGAGCAGGCGGCCGAGTTCTATACGTCGGTCTTCCCCAACTCTCACATCGGTGAGATATCGCGCTACGGCGAAGCCGGACCAGGCGTCCCCGGTTCGGCGATGACCGTGTCGTTCGTGCTCGACGGTCAGGAGTTCGTGGCGCTCAACGGCGGACCCGTGTTCACCTTCAGTGAGGCGATTTCCTTCCAGGTCGACTGCGCCAACCAGGAGGAGGTGGACCACTACTGGACCTCCTTGGCCGATGGTGGCCACGAGGATCAGTGCGGCTGGCTCAAGGACAAGTTCGGCCTCTCCTGGCAGATCGTCCCCAGCAGGCTTCCCGAGCTGCTGCAACACCCCGATCCGGACACCTCCCAACGGGTGATGAAGGCCATGCTCGGGATGCGGAAGATCGACATCTCCGCGCTCGAGGCCGCAACCGCCTGAACTTCGCCGGCGCCTGCCGAGCAGCACACTTAAGGCAACCTTGATGAAGCATTGAGGTTGCCTAGCGACCTGCTGAAGCGGCCCGAAAGGCGGCCTCCTCACTCTGATACCTGTCGAGCTCGGGGTAGCAGAAGAGGAGAGCTCATGACTGTCGTGGACGCCGAAGACTGGACCACCCTGGCGAAGTGCAAAGGTATGGGAGACGCGTTGTTTCCCCAGCCTGGCGAGCAGAGCCGGGCCCGACAGGTGTGTCGGGACTGCCCGGTCCGACTCGCATGCCTGGCCGAGGCGCTGGACAACAAGATCGAGTACGGGGTGTGGGGTGGGACCACGGAACGAGAGCGTCGCTCCATGCTGCGCCGCTGGCCGAACGTCACCTCATGGCGCGCCGCGCTGAGTCAGCACGGCGGGATCAGCCCTCGTCGTTAGCGCCAGCTCACCTCGAGGTCGCCGAACGTCTGGACACCCCTGATGGGCGGTGGGATCCTGCTGACTATCTGGCCGGCGTGAGCCTCGAAACGCGAGATTCAGCGTGGCTCGAGAGTCAGGAATCCGATGAGCGATATCGACTGCGGCGCCGTAGCAGATGCGGCGCCGCGTCAACCGGTCGCGGGATGCGGGCAGGCCGCGGCCCGACGATGATATCTCGGAACGGCTGGTGATCTGCGTCTGCGCGGGCAACCGCGTCGACGCCACGTCAGCGTCAACGCCCCGATTTCCTGCCAAGAACACCCCCTGGGTGCAGCAACGGCTGGAGAGACTGCTCAGTGCGGTCGCTCCCAGTGCCGTGGTGGCGGCGGCGGCGGCCGGTGCGGACCTGCTGGTGCACGAGACGGCGGCGCGGCTGGGGCTGCCGAGCCATGTTGTCCTGCCCTTCGCGGTTGAGGCGTTTCTGGAGCGCTCGGTGGCCGACCGCGGACCCGAGTGGGCGGCACGGTTTCAACGCCTGCTCGAACTGACGCCTCGCGAGCGATTGCACGTCGGCCAGCGAGAGCCCGACAGCGGCGACGTCTTCGTGCGAGGCAACACCGATCTCCTGACCGTGGCGGAGCAGATCGCAGCGGGTGAGGAGGCGCTGGCCATCGCCGTCAGACCGCCTCCTGACCCGCAATCGGGCAGCGTCACCGACGACTTCGTCGCGCAAGCCCAAAGCCGGCAGCTGGTGGTGATCGACCTCGATCCCACCCTGCTGGCGGCAACCATGCGCAGCGCGTTCGTGGTGATGCCGTACGGCACCAAGGCTGATCGCGACGGGCGGCTGGTGGACTGCGAGGCCACCTTCAACAAGCTCGTGGTGCCGGCGCTGGAGGACGCTGACCTCGACTGGTTTCGAGCCGACCGCGAGGTGGACGCCGGCATCATCCACGTCGGGATGATCGACCGGCTGGCTCGCTCCGACGTCGTCGTGGTGGACACCACCACCGAGAACGCCAACGTCTTCTACGAGCTCGGCTTGCGGCACGCGATGGCCAAGCAGTCGACGGTGCTCATCGGGCCCCACGACCGCCGGCTGCCGTTCAACGTGACGATGCTGCGCAAGTTCCCCTATCGGCTTTCGGGCTCCACGCTGAGCGACGCCGACGCTCTGCAGGGCGTTGACAAGCTGCGACCCATCCTGACGCGGTCCGCCGGAGGTGCCGGCGTGGACAGCCCGGTCTTCCAGCTGTTCGACGGTGAACCACCCGTGCTGCACCCCCGCGACCAGGCTGCCGACGTGCTGCTGGAGCTACACCGCCGGATCGACACCGCGACGGGTCTGGACGAGGCCGCGCTCACGGCCTTGGTGTCCGACGTCGAACGCGCGCAGGTGACCCCGTCCCAGCGCCGAGAGCTGGTGGTGCGGGCTGCCGTCCTGCTGCGCGAGGAGCGACGGTACGCGATGTCGCTGACCCTGCTGGAGAATTACCCGGTGCCTGAGCAGGACCGGCTGCTGTACGGCTACTGGGCACAGCAGCTGGCCATGACGCAACGCAGGATCGGCGAGCAGGCGGCGGCGAACTCCGAGGACCCCGAGCCTTGGTGGCAGGCGGCCGACCGGCTGCTGCAGGCCGCGATGGACCGCCTGGGCGACGACCCCGAGACCTGCGGCATCGCCGGCGGGCTGGCGAAGCGACGAGCCTTGCGCCGCCTGCGGATGCCCGACGCCCAAGTTGAGGTGGCGCGCGCCCTGGCAGGCGGTGAGCTGGCACAGGCCCTCGACCTGTATCGACGGGGCTTCCGCAAACGACCCAGCGACTTCTACACCGGCGTCAACGTGGTGACGGTGGGGGGGCTGCTCGCCCGACTCGGCCTGCCGATCGGCGATCTCGACCTGCACGTCGTCACCGCCGTCACGCACTTCTATCTCAACGAGGCCGCCTCGACCGGCTTCTGGAATCTCATCACCCGCGCAGAACTCGCCCTCAACGCCTGCTTAAGCCGGCCCGATGCCGAGCAGCGCGTCCTGGCCCTGCAGGCATATGCACGTGCCCTCGCGTTTCCCCATCCGCAAGATCACGAGAACTCAGCCCTGGACCAACTCGACCTCGTCCGGCTGATGGACCCTGAATCGACCGGGGTCGTGGCCGACATCTCTAGTCTTTTCGGGGCAAGGCCCTGATGCGTCACGGCTCTCATGTGTGAGCAGCCCCTCCCCACCCGTTTCGACCCTCCCTATGATGAGCCGAAGCGAGTTAACCAATCGGGTGGACGCAATGTGGCAAGCTCCGCAGGTGGGCCGGATCTTCAGCAGTTACCGGCGCGAGGACTCCGACTGGTCGCCCGACAGCCAGCGCACCGCGTTCGGGCAAGACCCCTCAGGCGATGGCGCGGCGGTCTGGACGACCCGATGAGGACCATCAGGGGCGCGGTGGCGGGCCGATGAACATTGAAGACGTGTGGCGGCTGCATCGCCAATGGTCTGCCGTCGCCTCGCGTACCGCTGGCGAGCTTCGCCGGTGGCGTTCGGTCAACCTCACCTTGATCTTGTCCGCTGCCCTGCTGGGTGCGCTCGCAGCTCAGCGCAGCTGGTTACCCCAGCCCGTGCCGTTGGTTCTGGGGATCGTGGGGGCCGTCGCGTTGGCGGTGGCGGGTGTTGTGCAGGCCCGCTTGCTGACCGAGGACAAGGTGCGCAGCCGGATCGGAACCCGAGCTGCTTCCGAGGGGTTGAAAGGGCTGGTCTACCAGCACCTGGCCGGCGTCGGAGTGTCATCTGGGGCCGACGGCGACAGCCGCTTGCGCGACAAGGTCGACGAGGTCTGCGGACTGGCACGAGACCACGCGGCGCTGGTGGTGGGCAGCGCGCCGGACAACGCGCCACTCCCGAAGGTCACCGGAGTCGCCGACTACCTGCGCGAACGAGCTCAGGGCCAACGGACCTGGCACGAGGACGCGACCGGCCGGCACAGAAGGCTTGCCCGGCGGTGGCGGATGGCCGAGCTGGTGGCCACCGTCGGGGCCGCCGTGCTGGCCGCTTTGGCCGGCGCCCTGGACACGTCTGCGCTGGCACCCTGGGTGGGCGTTGCCACCACCGCAGGTACGGCGTTCGCCGCCCATCTGGCCGGCGAACAGCACGACCGGATCGCCGGCGCCTATGCCCGTACGGTGCTGGACCTCGATGCCCTGCTGCGCGAATTCGACCTTGCGGTGGCCTCAGCGGACCGGGCGGCCCAGTTCGTCGCCGACGTCGAAACCGTGCTGGCGGCGCAGAACGGCAGCTGGGTGTCCCTCTTCACCGCCAAATAGCCTCAGCGCGTGGTCCAGGCCGGCGTGGTGTCGGGGAGATCGTCGTCGAGAACGCTGCTTACGGAACGGTCAGCCACGTTGACCAGCCAGAGGTCGCCGTTGTCGCCTGGTCCGCGCTTGAACACGATCTGCTTGCTGTCGGGCGACCAGGACGGGTCTTGGTCGTTGGCCTTGCTGGTGAGGAGCTCCGGTGCGGCGTTCTCGTCGCCTGAGGTCGGGATCCGGGCGATCACCTTGCCGGTCGGCAGCTGGCGGCGAAACGCGATCCACTTGCCGTCAGGTGAGCAGACGGGATCGTTGTCCATCCCGTTTTCGCCGTCGGTGAGCCGCTTGGGTGCGGAGCTCTGGTCGATGGGCACCTCGTACAGCGCTCCGCCGTCGCCCAGCGGAGGAGACGTGTCGTCGTTGCGCCAATACACGATCCGGGTGCCGTCGGCACTGAAGCTCGGGTCCCCGAGCGTTCCCGAGTCCAGCTCTTTGACCCCGCTGCCGTCGAGGTTGAAGGTCAACAACCGGTGGCGGCCCGCTGTGTCCGGGCAGGCCATGGCCAACAGGTCCTGGACACTCCAGGCCGGGCGACGCAGCCCGGTGCAGGGTGGCGGCATTCCCGTGAAGAGGTCCCGAGCTCCGCGCCCGTCGGCTCCGACAACCCGCAGTACGGCGCCGCCGGGGGCGTTGTGCAGATAGATGACCGTCTTGCGGTCGGGGGAGACGACGGGGGAGATGTCGGGTCCAGTTCCGCTGGTCAACGGCTTCCCGACCGTGCCGTCGGCGTCCAGCAGACCGATGTTCACCGCGGCATCGGAGTGCTGGGGCCACACCATCAGACCCGCACCGAGAGGCTTGGCTGACCGTGGCAGATCGGCAGCGGTGGCTGTGGTTGTGCCGCTGGGGCTTGGCGCCTGTGTCGTGGCGCTGGTGGCGTCGACTCCCTGGAGCGCGCCGGTGCCGTTGCCGAACAACTGCAACGCACCCCACCCGAGCGCCACCGCGGTCACCGCCGCGACGGCCACCAACGCCCAGCGGCGCGTGCGCGGCTCTTTGGGCGGCACCGCTCGTGGCGTCTTGCTGGCGGGCGTTGGACCCGGGGGTGGGACTGCGGCGACAACCGCAACTGGCTTTGCGGACGTCGCGGCGGCTGACGGCGGCCGCGACACAGCCTGTTGCAGCACCTCGATCAGGTCCTCGGCGTCACGGCTGAACCGGCCGGGGGTGAGCTCGAGGGCGTGCCGGCGGACCAGGGGCGCCAGGCTGGGTGGCACGTCGGTGACGCTCGGCATCCGGGCGCCCTCAACGAGCAGCGGGATCACCAGGACCTTGCGGTTGAGTGCCGCCTCGATCTCCAGCCGCACGAAGTCCCCTGCGTTGAACAGCCGCGGTCGCCCCTGGGGGTCGGCGATGGTCACCCAGTCGGGCCCGATCACCGCCAACAGCACGTCGCAGGCACCGACCGCGGACGTGATGACGTCGACGAAGTCGTCACCGGGTTGCAACGTGTCGACGTCTTTGAATATCTGGTCCGCGCCGAAACGGTCAGATAACCGGTCATAGAGCCAGCCCGCTGGATAAGCCGAGTCCTCGCGGCGATAGCTGATGAAGATCTGACCAGGCCGGCCCGATTGATCCATCGTCTCCGCCCCCAAGTGCGACCTACGTTGAAAGCATCCTAGGGACACCCCGAACGCGACGGCAGGCTCATTGCGGCAATTTCCTTATCAGAGCTGTTCCTCGTCGCGCCCAGGGCGGTGGGCGGTCCCAGTCACCGCGGGCGACTCTGGATCCAGGAGCGCGGCCAACCCCGACAGCTGCGCCTCAATCCGATCCAGCCGGGCCTCGATGAGCTTCTCGAACCGCTCCGCCTCGGCGTCGATCACCCGCTCCTCCTCCTGCGCGACGCGAAGGGCCACCGCAAGAGCGACGATGGCCGCTACCGCGCCGATGACCGCCACTCCCAGGACCATGACCACGGCGGCGACAAGTCGCCCGGCCGCAGTCACGGGCACGTGGTCGCCATAACCAACCGTCGTCAAGGTGGTCAAAGCCCACCACAGCGCATCACCGTAGGAGCGGATTGTTCGATCGGGCAGCCCTCGCTCGAGAAACCACAACGCGGTGCCGCCGGCGAGCACAACCAGGCTCGAGATCGCGGATACAACCACGATGAGCCGCAGCACGATCCG
>DASQDG010000067.1:0-5015 GCA_035634295.1 Propionibacteriaceae bacterium
GGCGACCGTGTCGTCTCGGTGGCGGTCGGCGTTGGCCGACGACGCTTGGATTCGGACCACACCTCCGTGCAGAGGCAGCGTCTTGGCCGTGGTGACAACGAGACCGTGCCGCTCGAGGACTAAGTGGAGTGAGGTGAGCGACAGATAGCTGCGGTGGGCGTGGCTGATCATGTCGAACTGCCCGCCGGTCAGGATGCCCATCGCCGAGTGAAACTCGACTGCCAACGTCCCCCCCGGAGCGAGTGCATCGGACAGGGTCTGCACCGCCGCGTCCACGTCGTCGGCATGACTGAGCGTGTGGTTGGCCAAGACGACGTCGTACTGGCCGGCTTCGTGGTCGTGGTTGCCGTCGAGATGAGCGGTCGGCAAGCCAGCGGCACTGGCCCGAGCGGCCAGCGCCCCGTCACGCTCCCACCCTCGGACTGTGTGCCCGGCTATGGCGAATGGACGCAGCAGACCTCCGTCGCCGCTGCTGGTGTCGAGCACCAGAGCCCGGTCGCCGAGGTGGGGCAGCGCCAACAGCTCCTGCGCCCACTGGTTTTCGTGCTCGAGCACGGTGGGGGAGTAGGCGCTGCCGTGTCCATGCGCGGCGACAGCCGGCGCCGGAGTGGCCGGGTCCAACTGAATCAAGCCACAGTCGCCGCAGGAGCCCAAGGACAGGCCATAGCGAGGCGCCTGCAGCGCGGCGTCAGCGTCGTCAAACAAGTCGTCGGCGACGGGTTGGTCACCAAGTTCCAGCACGGCGGAAACAGTGGCAGCACCGCACGATCGGCAGCCGTCGCGGCCGAGGCCGCCGAACACGGGTGTGTCGATCAGTTTCACCTTCCTCGTCGAGGACCATCCTGTCAGGACGTCGCAGCCGAGCCTGCACCGCGTCGCACCCGCGGCGGCGTGCCCTCTTCGGGGCCTGTAATCAGATCGGGCGCCCTTCAACGAAAGGCTAGGGTTTCCGTTCATGACCAGTAGTGTCCTGACCGCCGTGGCGTGGCCGTACGCCAACGGCCCGCGCCACATCGGCCACGTGTCTGGCTTCGGGGTGCCCTCGGACGTGTTCTCGCGGTACATGCGGATGAGCGGGCGGCGGGTGTTGATGGTCTCGGGCACCGACGAGCACGGCACCCCGATCTCGGTGCAGGCCGAACGGGAGGGCCTGTCGACCCGTCAGCTGGCCGACAAGTACAACCGGGTGATCGTCGAGGACCTCCAGGGGCTCGGGCTGTCGTACGACTTGTTCACGCGTACCACCACCCAGAACCACTATCGGGTGACCCAGGACCTGTTCCTCGGGCTGCACAAGAACGGTTACGTGGTGCCGAAGACGGCGTTGGGTGCGGTCAGCCCGTCCACCGGCCGGACCTTGCCGGACCGCTACATCGAGGGCACCTGCCCGATCTGCGGCTACGAGTCCGCGCGTGGGGACCAGTGCGACAACTGCGGCAACCAGCTCGACCCCACCGACCTGCTCAACCCGAGATCGCGAGTCAACGGTGAGACGCCGCGGTTCGTCGAGACCGAGCACTTCTTCCTCGACCTGCCGGCGCTGGCCGGCTCGCTCGGCACGTGGTTGTCCCATCGGGTCGACTGGCGGCCCAATGTGCTCAAGTTCAGCCAGAACCTGCTGGAGGACCTCCGTCCCCGGGCGATCACCCGTGACCTGGACTGGGGCGTACCGGTACCGCTGGACGGCTGGCGCGAGGAGCCGATGAAGCGGCTCTATGTCTGGTTCGACGCGGTGATCGGCTATCTGTCGGCCTCGGTGGAGTGGGCTCGACGTACCGGGAACCCCGATGCCTGGCAGGAGTGGTGGCTGGATGAAGACGCGGCCGCCTACTACTTCATGGGCAAGGACAACATCGTGTTCCACTCCGTCATCTGGCCCGCCATGCTGCTGGGACACAACGGCGCCGGCGACCACGGCGGCAGCGTGGGGCCGATGGGCAAGCTCAACCTGCCGAGCGAGGTGGTGTCAAGTGAGTACCTCACCATGCAGGGCTCGAAGTTCTCCACCAGTCGGGGCAAGGTCATCTACGTCGGCGACTTTCTGCGTGAGTTCGGCCCAGACGCGCTGCGCTACTTCATCGCGGTGGCTGGGCCCGAGAACTCCGACACCGCATTCACCTGGGACGAGTTCGTCCGGCGGACCAACTTCGAGCTCGCCAACGAGTGGGGCAACCTGGTCAACCGGTCGGTGTCGATGGCGCACCGCAACGTGGGTGCGATCCCGGCCGCGAGCGATGTACGGGAGGTGGATGCGGCGCTGTTGGAGACGTCGGCGGCCGCGTTTGGGGTGGTCGGCGACCTGCTGGCCAAGAACCGGTTCCGGCAGGCGGCCGGCGAGGCGATGCGGGTGGTCACAGCAGCCAACCGCTACCTGTCCGAGACCGAGCCCTGGAAGCTCAAGGACGACCCCGCCCGGCGTGACACAGTGCTGCACACGTCCCTCCAGGTGGTCTCGGACGCCAACACGCTGCTGACGCCGTTCCTGCCGCACTCGGCGCAGCTGGTGCACGAGGCCCTGGGCGGCAGCGGCGTCTGGGCGGCTCAGCCGGAGGTGCGTGAGGTGAGCGAGGAGGGCGGCCCGGACTATCCGGTGCTGATGGGGGAGTACGGCGCTGAACAGGCCCGCTGGGAGCGGCTGCCCATCGAGGTCGGTCGGGCGCTGACCAAGCCGACACCCCTGTTCGCCAAGCTAGACGAGCGGTTGGGCGAAACCGGACCGGAGTGGGCACCAATCGACGGCTGACACCATCTGCACCACCGCCCCGGCTACCCGAGATGCGGGCTCACCAAGGCAGGAGGGCGCCATCGGCCGGGTCGGTCCAGTGCGGCAACTGCCACGTACCGTCATAGGTCGAGGAGCTCAGCGCGTCCGGGTCGAGGTCAATACCCAAGCCCGGTGCCTGCGGCGCCTCCACATAGCCGTTCACCACCGCGAAGGGCTCGGTCAGGATGCCGTGGCCCAGGTGCAGCTGTTCTTGGCAGAGGAAGCTGGGAACGGCCAGCGCGAGCTGGATGCTGGCGGCCAGGTTGACCGGTCCCAGGGGGTTGTGCGGCGCGAACTGGGCATAGTAAGTCTCGCCCATGGCCGCAATCTTGCGGCCCTCGGAGATGCCGCCGCAGTGCGCCAGGTCCGGTTGCAGGACCGTCGCCGCGCCCTTCTCGAGCACCTCCCGGAAACCCCATCGGGTGAACAGCCGCTCGCCGGTCGCAATCGGCACCGGGGTCGAGCGCGCGATGTCGACCATCGCGTCGACGTTCTCAGGCAGACACGGCTCTTCGATGAACAACGGACTGTACGGGGCGAGGGCGGCGATCAGGACTTTGGCGAGCCCGGGCCCCACCCGACCATGGAAGTCGATGGCGATGTCCACGTGAGGGCCGACCGCTTCCCGCAGAGCAGCGAACCGTCGGGTCTGGAAGTCCACGAACGCCGCTGACTCCAGACCGCGGGCCGGCCCCGGCAGTGCTGTCTTCACCATCGTGAAGCCTTCGGCCACGGCCGCAGTGGCCTCGGCGACCAGGTCTCGAATGTGGTCAGTGTCGCGGGCCACCTCGTCCGCGCCTAAGTCGCCCACGTTGACATGTCGATACATTCGGACCCGGTCCCGCACTCGGCCCCCGAGCAGCGCGTGCACGGGTACGCCCAGGGCTTTGCCGTTGATGTCCCACAAAGCCTGGTCGACGGCCGAGATGGCGCTGGCCAGGATGGACCCGCTTGGATAGAAGGTGGTCCGGTACATGTCAAGCCAGAGCCGCTCGATCAGGCGCGGGTCACGTCCGAGCAGTAACGGCTCGAAGTCGCGAATGGCCGCCTCCACGACCCGTGCCTTGCCCTCCAAGCAGGCCTCGCCGAGCCCGAAGAGCGCCTCATCATCGGTCCGGACGACCAGGATCGAGTAGCGGGGCGCCAGGTGGTGGACGTGCAGGGACGTGATGCGCATACAACGACCTTCTTGTGTGCTCGACGGAGGTGGAACTGGCGTTTCCAGCGGTTACCAGCATTGCGGGTGGAACCACGGTAGACGCCCCGACGCGCGCCAGCGCCGGACGCAGCCTCCTGGCAGGATCGTCTGGTGGCCCTCCTGCACTGCAACTTCTTCTCCGAGGCACTCAGCCTCAGCACCTCGATGTCGGTGATCCTGCCAGGGCGGCCGGGCGCCGAGCCGCCCCCGGTGCTCTACCTGCTGCACGGGCTCAGTGACGACGACAGCAGCTGGGTGCGTCGGACCTCGATCGAGCGCTACGTCGAGGGGCTCACGGGGCCGCTGGCAGTGGTGTTGCCGCAGGTGCACCGCAGCTACTACACCGACCAAGCGTACGGCGGCCGTTACTGGACCTTTCTGACCGAGGAGCTGCCGGCGCTGGTCGCGGCGCTCTTCCGGGTCAGCGACCGCCGAGAGGACACCTTCGTTGCCGGGCTGTCGATGGGCGGATACGGGGCGCTGAAGTGGGCGCTACGCCACCCTGAGCGCTTCGCCGCGGCGGCGAGCCTGTCGGGGGCGCTGCACGTGGCCGGCTCGCGGTTTCGGCGCCAACGCCCCGAGGACCCGATGATGGTGCAACGGATCTTCGGCGAGCAGTCGGCAGCGGGCGGGCCGAATGACCTGATGGCCCTCGCCAGGGCAGCCGACCGGGCGCAGCTGCCGGCGCTGGGACTGTGGTGCGGCAGCGAGGACTACCTGCTGGAGGCTAACCGGCTGTTCGTCGACACCTGCGCGGCGGCAGGCGTGCCGGTGAAGGTGACGATTGGCCCTGGCGATCACGAGTGGGGCTACTGGGACGCGGCCATCCAGGAAGTGCTGGCGTGGCTGCCGTTGAGGGCACGCGGCGGGGCGGGAGGCGGGGCATAAGGCGGGTTCGACCCACGTCCGCTACGTCGAGCCCGCTGCAGCACGGTCGACGGAGGAGTACGGGGCTCGAAGGCGGCACTTCAGTCCTGATCGCCCAGCAGGTCGTAGAGCTGGAGGGTGCGTCGGGCCTCGACCGCCATCGCCTCGTCCACCATCCGCCCGTCG
>DASQDG010000068.1:0-10181 GCA_035634295.1 Propionibacteriaceae bacterium
GACTGCGCCTTCCGCGACCCCGCCGGCAACATGGTCCGCATCCAGGAGGTGCGGTGACCGCTGTGCGCAGCGGGTCAGCCGGACGGGTGCCGGACCGCCTCGCCGCGCCCCCGAGCAGGTAGACAGCGACAGCGCCGACGACGGCGGCCCCCACCGGACGGAGACACGATGAGCACCGCCACGCAGGACGGGACCCGGACGGGCACCCGCACGCCCGGGCGCCCGGCCGCCGACGGCCACGACCTGATCCGCGTGCTCGGGGCCCGGGTGAACAACCTCCGCGACGTCAGCGTCGAGATCCCGAAGCGGCGGCTGACCGTGTTCACCGGCGTCTCGGGCTCGGGCAAGAGCTCGCTGGTCTTCGACACCATCGCCGCGGAGTCCCAGCGCCTGATCAACGAGACCTACAGCGCGTTCGTGCAGGGCTTCATGCCAACCCTGGCCCGGCCCGACGTCGACGTCCTGCAGGGCCTGACCACCGCCATCATCGTCGACCAGCAGCGGATGGGGTCCGATCCCCGTTCGACCGTGGGCACCGCCACCGACGCCAACGCCATGCTGCGCATCCTGTTCAGCCGACTGGGGCAACCGCATATCGGCTCGTCTCAGGCGTTCTCCTTCAACATCGCCTCGATCAGCGGAGCGGGCGCGGTCACCCTGGAGCGTGCCGGACAGACCATCAAGGAGCGGCGAGAGTTCAGCATCACCGGCGGTATGTGTCCGCGCTGCGAAGGCCGCGGCTCGGTCACCGACTTCGACCTGTCTGCGCTCTATGACGACACCAAGTCGCTGAGCGAGGGGGCACTGACCATCCCCGGATACAGCATGGACGGCTGGTACGGCCGCGTCTTCAGCGGCGCCGGCTTCGACATGGACAAGCCGATCGGCAAGTACAGCAAGAAGGAGCTGCACAACCTGCTTCACCAGGAGCCGACCAAGGTCAAGGTCGAGGGCATCAACCTGACGTTCGAGGGCGTCATCCCGAGGATCCAGAAGTCGATGCTCTCCAAGGAGCCGGAGTCGATGCAGCCGCACATCCGCGCCTTTGTGGAGCGGGCGGTCACCTTCACCACCTGCCCCGAGTGCGACGGCACCCGGCTGAGCGAGGCGGCCCGGTCCTCCAAGATCGACGGAGTCAGCATCGCCGACGCCTGCGCGATGCAGATCAGCGACCTGGCCGAATGGGTCCGCGGGCTCGACGAGCCGACTGTGGCACCCCTGCTGGCGACCCTGCGGCACACCCTCGACTCGTTCGTCGAGATCGGCCTCGGCTATCTCAGCCTCGACCGCTCGTCGGGCACCCTCTCGGGCGGCGAGTCGCAGCGCACCAAGATGATCCGCCATCTCGGGTCCTCGCTGACCGACGTCACCTACGTCTTCGACGAGCCAACCATCGGCTTGCACCCCCATGACATTCAGCGGATGAACCGGCTGCTGTTGCAGCTGCGCGACAAGGGCAACACGGTGCTGGTGGTGGAGCACAAGCCGGAGGCGATCGCTATCGCCGACCACGTCGTCGACCTCGGACCCGGCGCCGGGACCGCTGGTGGCACCGTCTGCTTCCAGGGCAGCCTGGAGGGACTTCGGTCCAGCGGCACGGTCACCGGCCGGCATCTCGACGATCGCGCCACCCTCAAGACGTCGGTGCGGGACAGATCGACAGTGCTGGAGATCCGGGGCGCGTCGGCGCACAACCTGCGCGAGGTCGACGTAGATGTCCCGCTCGGGGTGCTGACGGTCGTCACCGGCGTGGCCGGGTCGGGCAAGAGCTCGTTGATCCACGGCTCCCTTGCTCGCCGCGACGGGGTGGTGTCGATCGACCAGGGGGCGATCAAGGGCTCGCGGCGCAGCAACCCGGCCACCTATACAGGGTTGCTCGAGCCGATCCGCAAGGCTTTCGCCAAGGCCAACGGCGTCAAGCCGGCTCTGTTCAGCGCCAACTCCGAGGGTGCCTGCCCCAACTGCAACGGCGCCGGCGTGATCTACACCGACTTGGCCATGATGGCCGGAGTCGCCACCACCTGCGAAGTGTGCGAGGGGAAGCGGTTCGAAGCCTCCGTGCTGGATTATCGCTTCGGCGGCAGTGACGGCAAGGACATCAGTGAGGTGCTGGCCATGCCGGTCACCGAAGCTGTGGAGTTCTTCGGCGCCGGCGAGGCGCGGATCCCTGCTGCGCACGCGATATTGCGACGGCTTGCCGACGTCGGACTCGGCTACATCAGCCTCGGCCAGCCGCTGACCACGCTGTCCGGCGGCGAACGGCAGCGGCTGAAGCTCGCCACCCATATGGGCGCGAAGGGGGGCATCTACATCCTCGACGAACCGACGACTGGCCTGCACCTGGCCGACGTCGAACAGCTGCTCGGCCTGCTCGACTCACTCGTCGACTCCGGTCACTCGGTGATCGTCATCGAGCACCACCAGGCGGTGATGGCGCACGCTGACTGGATCATCGACCTCGGCCCGGGGGCCGGTCGTGACGGCGGCCGGATCGTCTTCGAGGGCACCCCGGCGGAGTTGGTGGCCGCTCGATCCACTCTTACCGGCGAGCACCTGGCGGCCTACGTCGGCGGCTGACCGCGTCCGTGCGGGTCCCGCGGGCCACAGGCGGGCAGCCACAGCGCGGGCCTAGGCTTCGAAGCGCACTATGGAGGCATGCTACGTAGGGCGATCGAGGGCGCCGAGCCAAGTGCCGCCAGGTCGACCGCGTGGTGGGCGCGACTGTCCGGGGTGGCCGCCGGAGTCGCCGGCCTGGCGATCAACGAACTGTCGGCGGCCTTGATCGACCCACCGGGGGCGGCGGTCCCGGGCGTCGGGGAGACCATCATCGGGCTGCTGCCGGCCGGCCTGATCAACTTCGGCAAGGACACGCTCGGAGCTGCCGATAAGCCCGTTCTGCTGGCGCTCGTGATCCTCTTCGTTCTCGCCTTCAGCGCACTGGCGGGTCAGCTGGAACACCGCCGCCGCTACGCCGGTGCCGGAGTTTTTGCCCTGCTCGCCACACTCGGACTGATCGGAGTGTCGGACCGGGTGAGCTCGGTGCGGGGCTATCTGCCGACGGTGATCGGCCTGCTGGTCGGCTACGTGTTGCTGCACACGCTGATCGAGCGCCTAGGGCAGTGGCGCCCTCGGCGAGCGGCCACTGAAGCAGATGGCGGCGCGCGATGGGACGCTCGTCGCCGGTTCCTCCGGGTGACCATCCTGACGGTAGCCGTGGCTGCCGTGGCCGGCATCACCGGTCGGGTGCTGAGTGGGGCCGCGAACTCGGTGGCCCAGGCACGGGAGAAGCTGCGGCTGCCGCCACCTGCGCGCCCGGCGACCCCCGTACCGGCTGGGGCGGATCTCGGCGTAGCGGGCCTCAGCCCCTACGTCACGCCGAACGACGACTTCTATCGGATCGATACAGCGCTGCAGGTGCCAGTGATCTCACCCGAGGACTGGTCGCTCAAGGTCACCGGGATGGTGGAGAACGAGTTCGAGCTCAGCTATGCCGAGCTCAGCGCGCTGCCGCTGGAGGAGCATCTGGCCACACTCGCCTGCGTCTCCAACGAGGTGGGTGGGGACCTGATCGGCAACGCCTTGTGGCGCGGTTATCCCATTCGGCACCTGCTGGCGCGGGCCAAGCCCAAGCTGGGCGCGGACATGGTGCTCTCGGAGAGTGACGACGGTTTCACCGCCGGAACACCGTTGCAGGCACTCACCGACCCCGACCGGCAGGCGATGCTGGCGATCGGAATGAACGGGGAGCCGCTGCCGCTGGTGCACGGGTTTCCGGTCCGGATGGTGGTGCCCGGACTGTACGGCTACGTCTCGGCCACCAAGTGGGTGGTTGAGCTCAAGGTGACCAGCTTCGCCCGGGACACCGGCTACTGGACGCCCCTGGGTTGGTCGGCGAAGGGGCCGATCAAGCTGGCCTCTCGCATCGACACTCCGCGGAGAAGCACGGTGGACGCCGGGATCGTGGTGGTTGCGGGTGTGGCTTGGTGTCAGCACGTGGGGGTCAGCAAGGTCGAGGTACGGATCGACGACGGCGACTGGCAACAGGCTCAACTGGCCGAGACCGCCGGGCCCGACACCTGGCGGCAGTGGAAACTGGACTGGCAGGCGCCGCCCGGCACGCACACGGTCACGGTCCGCGCTACCGATGCTTTGGGCAACCTGCAGGTCGAGGCTGAGGCGCCCGTGGCCCCCGACGGCGCCACCGGTTACCACACCAGAACCTTGGAGGTCCGCTAGAGGTCCCGCCGGTGGGGTCAGCTGCGGAGCGGCGATCGATAACTGTCCGCGCACTCCATTAGGTTGGCCGAATGCACATCGCGGTAGCCCGGGAGACCCATCCCGGGGAGGCCCGGGTGGCGATGGTGCCGGAGTTCGTCGCGGGTCTGACCAAGATGGGTTATTCAGTCTCGATCCAGCCCGGTGCCGGCGAGAGCGCCGCCTACTCCGACGCGGACTTCGTCGCCGCCGGCGCCCTGCTGGAGGACTCGTTGGCCGGCGACCTCGTGATCGGGGTGCAGGCGCTGATGCCCGAGGCGTTGGCATCACTGCCCGGCGGCACGGCCACGCTGTCCTTCTTCCCTGCGGTCCAGCGGCTCGCTGAGGTGGTCCAGCGCCGCGACCAAAGGCTCACCACCTTCGCGATGGAATACCTCCCCCGGATCTCCCGCGCGCAGTCGATGGACGCCTTGACGTCGCAGTCGCTGGTCGCCGGATATCGGGCGGCAGTGGTGGCGGCCGGACGGCTGCGCCAGTTCTTCCCGTTAAGCATGACCGCAGCCGGCACGATCCCGCCGGCCCAGGTCGTCGTCCTGGGGGCCGGGGTGGCAGGCCTGCAGGCCATCGCCACGGCGAAGCGGCTGGGCGCGGTGGTCAAGGGCTACGACGTCCGGGCCTCCTCGGCCGAGGAGATCCGGTCCATGGGCGCCCAGGCCATCCGGCTGGACCTGCCTCCGCTGGAAGGCGCCGGTGGCTACGCCCGGGAGATGACCGAGGAGCGGGCACAGCTGCAGCGCGAGTTGCTGACGCCGTACGTGGCCGCCGCCGATGCGTTGATCACCACCGCCGCGGTTCCCGGTCGCCGAGCGCCGCTGCTGGTGACCGCAGCAATGGTGGAGCAGATGAGGCTGGGGTCGGTGGTGGTCGACCTGGCGGCGGAAACCGGCGGCAACGTGGAGGGGGCGGTGGCCGGCAGCGTGCTGCGGATCGGCGGCGCCCAGGTGTGGGGAGGGGCCAATGTGCCCAGTCAGATGCCCATGCCGGCGAGTCGGCTCTTTGCCCAGAACGTCGGCAACGTGATCCGCCTGATGACTCGCGACGGAGCGTTCTCCCCCGATTTTGACGACGAGATCGTCGCCGGGCTGTGCGTCACCCACCAAGGCCAGGTCACCCACGCGGCCACTGCGCAGGCGTTGGAGGGGGCAGCGTCGTGAGCGAGTCCTTGGTGTGGCTGACGATCTTCGTGCTGTCGGTGTTCGTGGGCATCGAGGTGATCTCCAAGGTCTCCTCGATCCTGCACACGCCGCTGATGTCCGGCGCCAACGCGATCGACGGCGTCATCCTGGTCGGGGCCGTGCTAGTGACCGGCTCCGCTGACTCGACGCCCGTGCTGGTCCTGGGTCTGATCGCCGTGGCGCTGGCTGCGGTCAACATGGTGGGCGGGTTCGTGGTCACCGACCGAATGCTCCGGATGTTCTCGGCCCGCAAGAAGCCGCTAGCGAAGGCCGGCCCTTCGGAGTTGGAACCGTGAGCGCCACCGTGGCCCAGCTCAGCTATCTGGTCGCGGCGGTCTGCTTCATCCTGGCTCTCAAGGGTTTGTCGTCGCCCCGGACCGCGCGCCGCGGCAACCTGATCGGGGCGGCCGGGGCCGCCCTGGCTTGTGTCACGGTGTTCGCCTCTGCCCGCCTGGACCACCTGGGAGCCATTCTGATCGCGCTCGCAGTCGGGTCCGCTCTCGGCGTGGTGGGGGCGTTTCGGGTGCAGATGACGCAGATGCCGCAGCTGGTGGCACTGTTCAACGGGGTCGGCGGCGGCGCGGCTGCGATGGTGGCGCTGATCGAGCTGCAGCGAATCACCGAGCGGGGGGCGGCCACGGTGTTCGAGGTGGCGGCCACGGCGTTCACGATCGTCATCGGCACGGTGAGCTTCTCTGGCTCGGTCGTCACCTTCCTCAAGCTGCAGGAACTGATGACCACCCGGCCGGTGGTGTTCCGCGGGCTGCCCATCCTGTACGCTCTCGCGCTTCTTGCTGCGCTCGGTCTGGGGGCCGCCCTGGTCGTGGTCCCCTCGATGGTGCTTGGGCTGCTGTTGGCGCTCATCGGGCTGGGATTAGGCGTTCTGCTGGTGCTCCCGGTGGGCGGGGCGGACGTACCCATCGTGATCTCGCTGCTGAACGCCTTCACTGGCCTGACCGTGGCGGCCAGCGGCTATCTCCTGCAGAACACGCTGCTGCTGGTGGCCGGGACCTTGGTGGGAGCCGCCGGAGCCCTGCTGACCAAGCTGATGGCTGCGGCGATGGGGAGGTCCCTGATCAGCACGTTGTTCGGGGCGTTGAAGGGCGGGTCCACCCTGGGTGGCGGCGAGATCAGCAGCCGGGCCGTCAAGGCCGGTCAGCCCGAGGACGTCGCCATCCTGCTCGGCTACGCCGACCGGGTGATCATCGTGCCCGGCTACGGTTTGGCTGTTGCGCAGGCGCAGCACACCCTGCGGCAGCTGGTGGACCTGTTGATCGAACGCGGGACGAAGGTCGACTACGCCATCCACCCAGTGGCGGGCCGGATGCCCGGCCACATGAACGTGCTGCTGGCTGAGGCTCAGGTGCCCTATGAGCAGCTGAAGGAGATGGACGACATCAACCCGGAGTTCAAGCAGACTGACGTTGTGCTGGTGGTCGGAGCGAATGACGTGGTGAACCCGGCGGCTGAGACCACTCCTGGGGCTCCGATCTACGGCATGCCGATCCTGCACGCCAACCAGGGCCGACAGGTGGTCTTCCTCAAGCGCTCGATGCGGCCCGGGTTCGCCGGGATCGAAAACGAGCTGCTGTACGAACCGGGCACCACGCTGCTGTTTGGCGACGCCAAGGAGACGATGAGCAAGTTGTTGGCCGCGGTCAAGGCGTTGTAAAAGCGCAGGGTTGTCATCGAACACATGTTCTAATATTATGTGAGTATGAAACCCCTCGCCAGTTGTCGCCCTGCGGAAAGTACGCCGGTCGCCGACGCGTTGGCCGTTCTCAGTGGTGGCTTGGACTTGATGCTGGAGGGGCTGGGCGGCGGCGGTCTGGATCACTTCGATGACGCCGGGCTGGTGGACTTTCTGCAGGGTTTTGAGCGTCTGCGAAACCGGCTGTCGGTGGTGGATCACCGGCTGATCGCCAACGGTGATCGGCGTGGCCTGCCGTCTGTGTTGGGGCAGCCCAGCATGCGGCAGGTGTTGGTCCAGGTGCTGCGGGTGTCGCCGGCTGAAGCGGCTCGTCGGGTGACCGCCGCTGAGGCGTGCTCGGAGCGGATCACTGCGCACGGCGAGGTCTTGCCGCCGCTGCGGCCCGTGCTCGCTGCGGCTCAGGCCGAGGGGGAGTTGTCCGCCGAGCAGGTGCAGACCATCGTTTCGGCGTTGGCGAAGGTGGACCGGCCCGGCATCGACCCGGCCGACGTCGGGGCCGGGGAGCGGCTGTTATGTGACTTCGCCGCCACCTTCGGGGCCAAGGACTTGAGGTCGTTGGCCGAGCGGACGGTGGACGCGATCGACCCCGACGGCACACTGCCCGATGAGCAGCTCGCCCTGGACCGGCGCCATCTGAGCGTGAAGCGGTGCCGAGACGGCATGTATGCCGGTGAGTTCCGGCTGACCGGCCCGGCCGGGGCTAAGCTGACCGCCCTGCTGCAGCCACTGGCCCGGCCCCGCATCGACGCGACGCCGGCCACTGACGGTGCACTGCAGCGGGAGGCGGACAGCCGCACGTTCGGGCAACGCAGCCACGACGCGCTGGAGGATCTCTGCGACCGGCTACTGGCCGGCGGTACGGTGGCCGGAGTAGGCGGCACGCCCGCGACGGTGATCGTCACCGTCGACCTAGAAGACCTGCAACGCCGAGTCGGCTACGCCAGCACCAGCGACGGCACGTTGATCGAGGTCCCGCAACTGTTGAAGCTGGCCGGCGAAGCCGAGATCATCCCGGCCGTAGTCAACGCTGCTGGCGCCGTACTCACGTTGGGAAGGACCCGACGGATCGCGACAGCCGCCCAAACCCAGGCGCTGATCGCCCGCGACCAGGGCTGCTCATTTCCTGGTTGCGGGCAGCCGCCAGAATGGTGCGAACGCCACCACATCGTGGCATGGATAGACGGCGGACTGACCGATCTAGACAACCTGACCCTGCTCTGCCGCTACCACCACCACAACTTTGCCTCCCGCGGATGGCGGTGTCACATCAGCTCCGACGGCCTGCCCGAATGGCGGCCACCGCGCTGGCTCGACCCCGAACAGCGACCACTAATCAACAGCCGCATCGCCGGCCAGCTGCGGGCCTGGGGACGTCGACGACCACCACAACGCCCACCCCGACCGGTCATTGTCGAATCGGCACCTCCGGGCAACCCAGCGACGCTCAGCTCCCTGGCGGGAGCGGCGGCAGGTGGATGATCAGTGTGCATGCCCGTGAGGCGACGCGCTGCCCCAGTGCGGCGTCAGACTGTGGCGACCTCTCCGAGAATGTCAGCAAAGGCCGCAGGGCTGTGTGCCCGCCGTCCGAGGAATAGTCCGTCGACGGCTTCACGCAGATGAGCGAACAGCCCTGGCCCTGCCGTGCCGCCGTAGATCAGCCGCGCCGACTGGTGGGCCGACAACTGCGGCCGCAGCCCTGCTGCGACCCGCGTGATGTGCTCGACGCCGGCCGGCTCCTCGGCGCCGATGGCCCACACCGGCTCGTAGGCGACCACCAGCTCGGTCCCGCCCGGCACCCGCTCCAGCGCCTCAGCAAGTTGTCGACCCGCCTGTTCGATGGCCTCCTCGACGGGCACCACCTCGGTGTCCCCGAGCCGCCCCTCGCCGACGCAGACCAAGGGGGTCAGCCCATGCTCGACCGCTACGGCGATCTTGCGCGCCACCACGTCTGGAGTGTCACCAAACAGGAAGCGGCGCTCGGCGTGCCCGATCTCGACGTAGCGCACTCCGACTTCGCTCAGCAGGGCCGCCGGCAGCTCCCCGGTGAAGGCCCCAGCCGGGCGGTCCGAGAGGTCCTGCGCACCAACGGCATAAGCGTCTCGACCCGAAGACATTGCCGCCGGCAGCGCCAGGGCCACCGGAAACACCACCACGTCAACGTCGCGCGCCTGCTGTGCCGGACCGGCTGCCGCTTCGAGCCAAGCCAGGGTCTCGGCATATCCGAGGTAGGCCTTATGACCGACGGCCACCAGCCGCCGCTGCTGCTGCGGAGGCCCGTCAGCCAAGGCGCGGGCTCACGGCGGACAGCACCAGAGCCAGGGACACCGCGCCAGGGTCTGGGTGGCCTTGGCTGCGCTCGGCCAACACGCGGGAACGGCCGATTTTGGGTGCCAGCTCTGCAGTGGCCTGCGCCTCCGCAGTGGCGATCTCGGCCGCCGCCGACCACGCCCTCACCAGATCCTCTCCACCCCGGACCGCCGTGCCGAGTGCATCACCGAAGGGCAGCAGAGCATCGAGCAGTGTCTTGTCATAGCGCTGCGCCTTGCCAAAGGTGAGCACCAGGTCGCGAGCGGCGTTCACCGACGCAACCACGTCGCTGGCCGTCGGCCGGCCCTCGTCGTCGAGCACCGTCGAAGCCTCCCGAAGGGCGTTGCCCCACAGGGCGCCCGAGGTGCCCCCGGCCTTGTCGGCCCACGCGATTCCGGCCGCCGACAGAGTGCTGGCCAGACCGGCACCGGCCTCGGCGGCCACCCGCGCCGCCGCCAGAGCAGCGTCGCAGCCCTTGGTCATCCCACGCCCGTGGTCACCGTCGCCGGCGATCGCGTCCAGGTCGCCGAGCTCGGCCTCGTGATCGTGCAGCAGCTGTGCGACCTCGGACAGGCACTCCACCAAATCCTGGGCCAGCCCTTGGCTCTGCTTCGAGGCGGGCGCAAACTCCTGAGTGTCGGCTTCGGCAAGCGCCCTGTGCACTTCACGTACCTCCGGCGGCGCCCCCCGGCGAAAGGCCGGGGTATCGGCCG
>DASQDG010000069.1:0-12076 GCA_035634295.1 Propionibacteriaceae bacterium
GACACCACCGACGGCCCCCCGCCACCCCCACCGCCGCCACCGGCGACCGGCTCAGCAATCAGACCAGGCAGCACCACCGGCAACAACTCCTGCACCCCCGCCCGCGCCGGCGGCGGCGAACACAACGCCCGACACCTCAAAAACGCCTCCACCTGCCGCCGATGCAACGCCTCCGCCCTATCGTTCGCCCTCGCAATAGCCCTATTCCGCCGATCCCTCGCCCTCACCCGCGCCTCACGCGCAACAGCCTCCACCCGATAGTCCGCACGAGACGAACCCCTAGAGGACGCCTTGCGCTCGCCCCGGTTGCTGCCACTCGTCTTGCTAGCACTCGACTTGGGCCTTGACGACGATCCAGCGTGAGTCGCCGGTTTGCTGCCCTTGCTCGCTGCGCTCACCTTGCAACCGACATAGAAACAGGCTGGACCATTAGCTGATGCAGCGGGCACTGCGACGGTTGCCAGCAACACAGTCAAAAGGGGGCCGACCGCGCACCTCATCCAGACTGGCATCACAGCTCGCACCCGTAACCCGCGAAATTTGGCACTGGCCGGCTGTCTAAGTCCGATACCTTCCAGCCGTCCGACGTCTTGCTCAAGGTGTAAGCCTGAACGTAACGTCGATGACCGGCCGGTGTACGGTCACGGCCCTTCTTGTCCAATAGTCGCGCCTTCGAAACATCTTCGCACGCCTTAATGTGCGTGATGCGGGCACCGGAGCCCTGCGCTGCCGCATAGATCACTTTGGTAGGTGCGGTGCCATGCCACTCATTCGCCTTCACCTCTGCCAGACCACCGGCAACAAGGTCGAGATATCGTCCAGTCGCGAACAGCTTGAGTTTCTTACTCGGCTTCTCGGCCCCGCCCATAAGGAAGAGGCGATCCGACTCTGCCAGCGCCGCTCGGTACGCCTTCACCGCCGCTTCCTGATCGAGGCGTGTCCGCCGCTCCAGAGACGTTTCCGGGTTGAGCGTCGCCGTTGTTGACGGCGCCACTTTGGTCGGCGCGCTTCCGGCTGGCGGCGCCTCGTTGGCGGCGCGGCTGCTACAAGACACCGTCGGCAGCAGCGCCACCACAACCACCGCAGCGCCGACCGCAAGCCCCGTACGAGCCACGCTTCCCCCTGTTGAATTCGTGCTTCTCGTTGCCGACTCGCGAAGGATCCTTCCAGAACCAACGCTGCGCTGCCACTCGTCCTGTGGACAAGCACGTGCGCCGCGGGCGGAAGCGTCTAGTTTTTCACGTTGCGCGGGCCGAACACGGCCTCACCCACCCGCACAGTCGTGGCGCCGTGGGCGATGGCCAGCTCGAAATCGCCTGACATGCCCATAGACAGCTCGTCGAAGGATCCCGGCGCGCCTGAGTCCCGCAGCCGCGTCTGCAGTGCCTGCATCCGCTCGAAGCAGCCCTGCACCACCGACTGCTCGCTGGAATACGCCGCCAGCGTCATCAGTCCTCGAACGCGCAGGGCCGAGCACACCCTGATCTCGTGCACGAACTGCTCGACCTCGTCGGCGGGCAGACCGTACTTGGAGTGTTCGCCCGAGGAGTTGACCTGCACATACACGTCCAGCCCGCGACCGAGCTCCTGCAGCTTCCGGTCCAAGGCCTGGGCCACCCGCAAGGAGTCCAGGGCGTGGAACTCGTCGGCGAAGCGGGCCACGTCCTTGACCTTGTTGGTCTGCAGATGGCCGACAAAGGCCCAGCGGAGATCCGGCAGGTCCCTCAGTCGCTCCGCCTTGTCCCCAGCCTCCTGGACCTTGTTCTCGCCGAACAACCTGTGCCCCGCGTGGTAGGCCTCCCGAAGCACTTCGGCCGGATGGGTCTTGCTGACCGCCATCAACCGGACAGAGCCCGGGGCGCGCCCGGTGCGTCGACAAGCGGCCTCAATGCGCGCGTGCACGGCCGCCAACCTCGCCGCCATCGCCTGATCGTCGGCCACTCCCCGACCATCGGCCACATCGCCCATGCGACAAACCCTACGCGGGAGGCGCGCTAGGGCCAGCGTGCTCCGAGCGAGATCATGCCGAGTGCGGCCAAGATGGCGAAAACCAGGCCGAACCCCGCATAACGCGAGGTCACCTCCCTGTCCACCTTCTCCTTGCCAACCGAGCTGCCGATGTCCTTGTAGACGTCCTTCAGCTCGCCGGCCGTGGTCGCGGCGTAAGCTTCGCCGCCGGAGATCTTCGACACCCTGGCGAGCTCGGCCCGGTCAACCGGTACGGGCTCGCGCCGCCCACTGACCTCGATGTAGCCGTCCTCGGTGCCGTAGGCGATGGTGTAGACCGGCACCTTCTGGTCCCGGGCGTCGCGGGCTGCGTCGTCGGAGGCTCGTCCCACCTGGGTCTTGCCATCGCTAAGCAGCACGATCCGGGCCGGCACCACCGCCTTGGGGTTGTCCGGGTCGGGCGGCACCTGGGCAAGCGCGGCAAGTGAGGTGTAGATGCCCTCCCCGATGGCGGTGGACGGTTGTGGCTCCAGAGCTGCTATGGCCGCGGTCACCGCCCCCCGATCCAGGGTGGGCGGCACCACTGTCGTGGCGGTGCCCGCGAAGGACACGAGCGAGACGTTGAACTTCGGCGGCAGCGTGCGGACAAACGCCGCCGCCGCGGTCTTGGCCGCCTCGATCCGGTTGGGTTGGACGTCGTTGGCCTGCATCGACAACGAGATGTCGATGGTGACGACGATGGTGGCTCGCTCCCGCGGGACAGCCACCTGGTCCTTGGGCTTGGCGAACGCCAGCGTCAGGGTGAGCAGGCTGAGGATGGACAGCCCCACCGCCAGGTGTCGCAGCCAGGGGTTCTCCCGGGGGATGACCAGATCCAGCATGGTCCGGCCGACCTGCCGCGTCCGCGCGCGCTTGCGCTGAACCATCCAGAGGTAGAGCCCGACCAACAACGGGATCAGCAGGAGCAGCCACAACCGGCTGGGCGCCAGGAACTGCAGCAGGGGTGTCAGCATCATGGCCATCGGGCCCCCAAGGAGATCGCGCCGAGCGCGGCGAGGACGGCGAAGGCCAAGCCGTAGCCGGCGAAGCGCGACGTGACCTCGCGGTCGGCCTTCACGTAGCCGACCTCTGATCGGACGTTCTCGTAGACCTGCTGCAGCTGGTCGGCCGAGGCCGCCCGGAAGTACTCACCACCGCTGATGGTGGCCACCTGCTGCATCTGCTCGTGGTCAACCGGCACCAGCTCCCGCTTGCCGTCCAGGTCCACATAGCCGTTCTCTGTGCCGTAGGCGATGGTGTAGACCGGCACCTTGGCGTTGCGGGCCTCCGCAGCGGCCTGTTGGGGTGCGCGCCCCACCGTGTTGGTGCCGTCACTGAGCAGCACAATGGCGCCGGGGGCCACCGACGTGGGTTTGCTCGGGTCTTTGGGGGCCTGCTCGAGGGCACGCATGGCGGTGGCGATCCCCTCCCCGATGGCGGTCGAGTCCTGCAGCCTGATGCCGAGGATGGCGTTGGCCACAGTGTCGTGAGCCAGGGTGGGCGGCACCAGGATCGAAGCTGAGCCAGCCATCGACACCACCGACACGTTGAACTTCTCGGGCAGGTCACGGACGAACTGCACAGCTGCTGCCTTGGCGGCGTCCAGCCGGCTCGGCTTGACGTCGGTCGCCTGCATAGACAACGAGGCGTCGATAACCACGACCACAGTAGCGCGCTCACGCGGCACATCGACGACCGTCTTCGGTCGGGCGAACGCGGCGGTCAGCGTAACGAGGCTGAGCAGCGACAAGGCGACGGCGAGGTGGCGGCGCCACTGCGACTGCTTGGGCACGACCACCGCAAGCATCGAGGTGTTGGTGAATCGCATCCCGCGGCGGTTCTTGCGCCGGCTGGCGAAGATGTAGGCGGCGATCAGCAACGGAATCACCAACAACAGCAGCAGCCGGTCCGGTGCCAGGAACGCCAGCTGCGGCATGCCCGGCAGGAGCGCGCCTGCCGCGGTCGCCGCCGTCCCCGTCCCGATCACTTGGCCACTCCCTGCGGTGGAGCATGCAGCATGCTCGCCACTCGTCGATAGGCGAGGACAAACCTGGCGATGTCCTGCACCCAGTCTCGGTCGGTACGCAACTGGATGTGCCCGACACCAGCACGACGAAGGGCGATCCGGATCCGTTCCCGCTGGGCCGCACTGGCCGCGTCCATCCGCCGGCGCGCGTCAGGGTCGGCAGTGTTGACGTACCGCTCGAAGTCGGTCTCGGGGTCGCGGATCAGCATGTCGCCGACGTCTGGAAACTCGATCTCGCGCCGGTCGACCACCTCGATGGCCAGCACCTGGTTCTTGACGCTGAGCCGGCGCATGGCCCGCTCCCACTCCGGCTCCACCCCGGGGTCAAGCTCGTGGTCCCCGGGGGTCAGGAAGTCCGACACCACCACACGCAGACCGCGGCGCCGTTGCGTCCGGGACAGCTGTTCGACGGCCGAGGCCAACGTCATCGCCCCGACGGCGTGGTCGGCGACGAAGGGCTCGGTCAGCATCTTGCGCAGGAGTCCGTAGAGCGCGCTGCGGCCTGCCCGCGCCTCCAACCGAACGAGGGACTCCGGGCGCAAGATATAGCCACCGAAGCGGTCGCCCATCTTCTGGCTGAGGAAGCCGATGGTGGCGATGGCGGCGATGCCGAGGTCGCGCTTGGTGACCCCTTCAGTCCCCCAGTTCATCGACGGCGTGACATCGAGCAGACCCCAGACCTCCAGCTCACGGTCAGAGATGGTGTCGCGGACGTACGGCACGGTAGTCCGTGCGGTCACCGCCCAGTCGATCTTGCGGACGTCGTCCTCCCCGGGACGGTAGAGCCGCGCCTCGTTGGTGTCCGAGCCCGGTCCGGGCAACAGACCCAGATGGTCACCGTGCAGGTAGCCCTCGAGTCGTCGGACGATGGTCAGCTCAAGGCGCCGCAACGCCGCCTCCGGAGCCAGCTTGTTAAGCGGAATGGTCGCCCGGGTGGGTTGGCCCACCACGGAGGAGACCGCGCCATATTCCTGGTCGCCGGTTGCCGCGGCAGGCCTGACCCCAGGGGGCGGAGGCGGGAAGCCGGTCAGAGAGGAGCCGGGTGGGGAGTACGACACGCCAAGCTCAGGAGTAGTCAGGCTGCAGCTGGCCCGGATGGGGTGGCTGACGCGGCTGGGGTTGGGGCTGGGGGACGTTCTGAGGCTGACCGGAAGGAGCCTGACCGTTCCAGACCGGGGTCGGCGGTGGGACCATGGCCACGATCCGCTCGACCACCTGGGCCGGGGTGATGTTGTCGGCAACGGCGTCGAAACCCAGCACCAGACGATGCGACATCACGTCCCTGGCCACGGCCTGGACGTCGGTGGGCAGCACGTAGTCGCGTCCGTGGATCAGGGCCAGCGCGCGCGCGGCCGCCACCAGGCCGAGGGTGGCCCGAGGGCTGCAGCCGATCTGGATCACCGAGGTGAGATCGGCCAGTCCGAAGTCCGCGGGCGTACGGGTCGCCAGCACCAGCCGGACGATGTACTCGGCGACCAGGTTGTGCACGAACACCTCCGACGCCTGGCGTTGGAGTCTCAAGATCATGTCGGGGTTGAGCACCGGCTGCGAGCTGGGCGGGTCCACGCTCATCCGTCGCAGGATCTCGAACTCCTCGTTGCCTCGGGGGTAAGGCACGTCGACCTTGAGCAGGAACCGGTCACGTTGGGCTTCGGGCAGCGGGTAGACACCCTCAGACTCGATCGGGTTCTGGGTGGCGATGACGATGAAGGGCTGTGGGGCGGGGTAGGTGTGACCCCCGATCGAGACCTGCTTCTCGGCCATCAGCTCGAGCATGGCCGACTGCACCTTCGCCGGGGCCCGGTTGATCTCGTCAGCCAGCACGAAGTTGACGAACACCGGTCCGAGCTCGACGTCGAAGCCCTCCTGGCTGGCCTTGTAGATCCGCGTGCCGACGATGTCGGAGGGCACCAGGTCAGGAGTGAACTGGATCCGGGCGAAGTCGCCACCCACCACGGTCGCGAAGCTGCGTACGGCGAGCGTCTTGGCCACGCCCGGCACGCCCTCGAGCAGGCAGTGGCCCTTGGCCAGCAAGGCCACCATCAGCTGCTCGACCATGTGCTCTTGGCCCACGATGACCCGCTGCACCTGAGCGATGGCCTCACCCAGCAGTCGCGCGGCGGGCTGGTGACCGCCCTGGCCCGGTACGTCTGGCTCACCGAGGCGAGGGCCGGCGTGCTGGCCCGGTGTGCCGTTCAACGGACTGCTCACTTTCGCTCCTGATCGCTTTCGGGTGACCGGGCCGCCGAAGACCACGTCGGTCAGTTCGTTCCCGGTCTTGGTCTTATTCGCCTGACACCGTCGGTCGGCAGGCGGGCGCCGCCGCACCGATTCCGGCCCAACCGACCCAATTGTCGCAGACCAGTCCAACCGGAGCACCGCCTTGCTGATGCAGCACGGCAGGAATAGATGCACGATTGGTCAGAGGCAGACCTGGTCAGGATGCGAACACCCCCTGCATAGACTTTGCCTCGATGTCGACCCCCTCTCCGCCTCCGGACGGGCCCTTTCCGCCTTCGGACCACGTGCCGGTCAGCCCTCCGCTGCCCGACGACCCGCCGAAGGTTGGCGACTTCTGGATCGACGCCCGTCTCGGCGCCACTCCGGCCGGAGTGGCGTTCGTCGGCCACGATGAGCAGGACCGCGGCGCGATGGTCATCTTGCTGTCCGAAGGCGCTGCCGCGGACCCAGCTGCCCGCGACCGACTGGCCGGGATGGTCAATCAGCTGCACATCGACTCGGTCTATGCCCGAGGCGGTAACGGTCAGGACTTCGGCCGGCTCGGCCGGAAGTTTCGTCGCGACAGCGACGACCCGGTCACGCCCGACGACCAGCCGCTGGCTCCCTGGGTGGCATTGGCATACGACGGCACCCCCGCTGCCGCGGCTCGTGCCGAGCACATTCTCGACCAGGTCCAGTTGGCCACTCTGCCTCAGCAGGGCTCTCCCGCAGGACCGGACTACCGGCACTACTGGATCGACCGGGTCAAGCCCGGACTGACGCGCTTGTGGCCACTGCCCTGGCCGGGTCGCTACGACCGGGCCGGTTGGCTGACCATCTTCGTCTCCTGGGTGCTGATGCTGCTGCTGGCGGCTCTCGCGGTCCTGATCGCCATCCTGATCTTCCAGAACCAGGCACCGCAGGCGCCGCCGCCACCCACCGGTGGATCGGGCAGTCCCCCGCCGCAGTCGAGCTCGCCGTCACCCCAGTCGGGCTCGCCGTCGCCGCAGTCCGGATCTCCTTCGCCAGGATCCGGCTCACCGTCACCCTCAGCCTCACCTTCAGGCTCCGGCTCCCCCTCAGAGTCCCCTTCGGAATCGCCGTCGGGCTCACCGTCGTCCGGCTCGCCGTCGCCGAGCGGCACCCCTAGTGGCGGCGGGGCCCCCACCCCGGCGGAGTCCGCGACCCCCCGCGGTAGCTCACCAGGCTCTCGGCTCTAGATGACTTCCCCCGCTCCTCGCTCGGTGTCGATCGCCGCCGGGTTGGCTCCGCAACTGATCGTGACCGACCTCGACGGCACGTTCCTGATGCCCGACGGCTCGGTCAGCGCGACCAACTGCGCGGCAGTGGTGGCTGCCCAGGAGGCCGGCGTGCCGGTGCTGTTTGCGACCGGACGACCGGTGCGCTGGCTCGACGTGGTGCGCGACCTGCCCGGTGCGCATCCGACCGTGATCGCGAGCAACGGCGCGGTGCTCTACGACCTCGGCGCCGATGTGGTGCTCGACCGGATCTGCATCGACCCTCAGGTGGCACTGCGGACCGCTGCGGCGCTGCGGGAGGCGCTGCCCGGGACCAGCTTCGCCTTCGAGTCCGGCACCCGCTTCGGCCACGAGCCGGCCTACCGCACCGCGATCAGCCCCGACCAGGTCAAGGCCGCGATGTTCTGCGGACCGGCCGAGGAGATCGCCCACGCCACCCCGTTCGTCAAGATGCTGGTCCAGAACGACCTGGTGTCCCCCGACGAGCTGGCTGCCCTGCTGGTCGACGTGGTCGGCGACACGCTGACCGTTACCCACTCGGCTCGAGCGGACCACGGTCTGGTGGAGGTCAGCGCTCCCGGCGTCAGCAAGGCCTCCATGCTGATGCGGGTCTGCGCCCAGCTGGGCGTTCCCCGGGCCGCGGTCGCCGCCTTCGGGGACATGCCCAACGACCTCGACATGCTGACTTGGGTGGGCATGCCGCGCGTGGTCGCCAACGCCCATCCGGCTCTGCTCGATCTCGGCTTCCCGGTGGTGGGCAGCAACGTCGACTCCGGCGTGGGACGCACCATCGTCGACTGGCTGCGCAGCGTCGAACGATGAGCGCCCGGCGCCTGGTCAGCCTGCGCGAGGAGCCGCAGCCGGCTGTACGTGAGACCGCGACGCCGCGACTTCGTCGGCTCGCTCGGGCCCTGTTGATCGCGTCAATGCCGGTCCTCGCGGGGCTCTGGGCCGCCGCCAGGGAGTTCGGTGGCACCGCCGTGCCGTGGCGCCCGTACCTGGTGGATCTCGATGTCTACCGGCGGGCTGGGCAGCTGCTGCTGGACGGCGGCGACATCTACAACCTGCCGGGACAGCTGCCTTTCCTCTACCCGCCGTTTGCGGGCCTGCTGGCCGTTCCGCTGGCCCTGCTCCCTCAGGCGCTGGTGGAGGTCGGCTGGACCATCGCCGGGGTGCTGGCGCTGCTGGCGGTGCTGCACCGGTTCGGGCTTCAGGGCTGGGTGCTGAGCGTGGTCACCACCGCCACCGTGCTGTCCGTCGAGCCGGTGGTGCAAACCCTCGCCTTCGGCCAGCTGGGGATCTTCCTGGTCGCGTTGGTGGTGCTGGACCTGGCGCCGGGGCCACGCCTGCGGTCCGGGCGCCGCATCCTGCCCGAAGGCGTGCTGACCGCGCTCGCCACGGCGATCAAGCTGACCCCGGGCATCTTCTTGCTGTATCTGCTGGCCACCCGCCGGATTCGCGCGGCCCTCGTCATGGTCGCCTCCGGTCTCGCCGTCACCCTGGCCAGTGCGGCCGTCGCTCCCTCAGCATCGCGGGTCTTCTGGGGTCGGCTCGCCGTCGGCGACACCGGGCTCGGCCACAGCCTGATCTACTACACGAACCAGTCGGTGATGGCTGACGTGGTGCGCATCTTCGGGCTCGGCGGCAGCGTCTCGGCCGCCGGGCTCGCGGCGGCGGCGCTGGTTGCTGCCGTGGGGGTGTGGGCGGCCGCCCTCTGGTACCGGCTCGGGCAGCAGCGGCTGGCCGTCACCCTCTGCGGCGTGGCCGGCCTGCTGGCGTCGCCGGTGTCCTGGGTTCACCATTTCGTCTGGGTCGTGCCGCTCGCCTTCTGCTTGTTGGAAGGGTCGGTACGGACCATCGGGGTCTGTCGAGTCGATGGCGAGTGGGCCAAGCCGGGTGAGCAGGGTGAAGCCGGCGAGCCGCCCGTACTGCCGCGTTGGTTCCGCGTCCTGGGGTGGCTGTTCGTCGGCTGGGTGGCGGTCAGTCCGTTGAGCGGACTGCCCAACGGTGCCGATCGCGAGCTCGGCTGGACCTGGCAGCAGAACCTCCTCGCCTCCATCACAGCGCTGCTCGGGGTGGCCCTGATGGCTGCTGCCGTGGTGGTGGCGCAGCAATACCGACACACCCGCAGCTGAGCTCCTTGGTGCATTGACCGTCGTGGGTAGGGTTTGGCCCATGAGCCTCGTGTGGATCGTGCGGCCCCAGTGGTGACGCGGATTTTGGAGCGGCGCACCGAGTCCCAGCAGGCCGATGACCGCCGAGCCGACGACCGGGTTGTCCTGCTCGACGACAGCGGCCGGGCGATCGGCGACCACGACCGGCTGGCGGTGCACTCGGAGTCCACTCCCCTGCATCTGGCCTTCTCGTTGTATCTGCTCGATGACGCCGGGCAGGTTCTGTTCACCCGCCGCGCGCTGACCAAAGCGACCTGGCCGGGGGTCTGGACCAACAGCTGCTGCGGCCACCCACGGCCGGGCGAAAGCCTGGAGGACGGGCTGCGGCGACGGCTCCATGAGGAGTTGGGCGTGGGAGTCAGCGACCTGCGCTGCGCCCTGCCGGACTTCGCGTACCGCGCCCAGGACGTGAGCGGCATCTGGGAAAACGAGGTGTGTCCGGTGTACGTCGGGCGGGTGGTGCATCCAGAACACGGACTGAGGCCGAATCGCAGCGAGGTGATGGACTGGAAGTGGGTTCGTTGGCGTGACGTGAAGACCGCGGTCGACGGTGCGCCGTTCGCGTTCAGCCCGTGGGCGGTCTCGCAGATCGAGCAACTGCCGCAGGCCCTCTAGAGCACGCACGTGCCGGCCCGCGTGGCCGGTGCCAGTCTGAACGACGGAGGATCCGAGACCACAGTGAACACGCATCCCAGCCACGCTTCCGTGACGCAGCCCGAAACCGCCCTACCACCCTCACCGGCATCGTGGATGGTGGCACTGCCCCGACACCCCGCCGTAGGGCTGGCCGCGCACCTCGCCGAGGTGGACGCGACGCTGACCGGCGCTCTCGCTGACCTCGAGCAGCTCTGGACCAGCGAGTGTGACGACTCGGGACATCTCGACGTGCTCACCGATAACGACCTGCCGGCCTTTATCGCGCAGCTGCTGGGCAGCGGTGGCAAGCGGATCCGGCCGGCCATGTGCTATCTGGGCTGGCTGAGCGCCGCTGGCACTGCTCGCGGGGCGGGCCGCAGCGACGTGGTCACCGTCGGCGCCGCACTGGAGCTGCTGCACATCTTCGCCCTGATCCACGACGACGTGATGGACGAGTCCGCCTCGCGGCGAGGCCAACCGTCCGTACACGCCCGGGCCGCGCTGCTGCACGAGGCCAGCGGGGCCGCCGGGAGTCCCGGGCGCTTCGGCGAGAGCATCGCCATGCTGGTCGGCGACCTCGCGCACGCTGAGGCCGACCACCTGGCCGCAACGTTGCCGCTGGAGATGCGTCGGCTGTGGCGGCTGCTGGTGGTGGAGCTGGTCTGTGGCCAGCGCCGCGACCTCACCGGCAGCGTTGCCGGCCGACGCGACCTCAGCCACGCCCGGCAAGTGGCCCGGATGAAGTCCGGCTCCTACACCGTCGAGCGGCCGCTGCAGCTCGGCGCTGTCGCGGCGGGGGCACCGGCGCGGGTGCGCGACGCCCTGGCGGTGTATGGGCGGGAGGTGGGCGAGGCCTTCGCGCTGCGCGACGACCTGCTGGGAGTCTGGGGTGACCCCGACCTCACCGGCAAGCCGGCCGGCGATGACCTGGTGTCCGGCAAGCCCACCGTGATCGTGTCCCTGGCCGAGCAGCGGGTCGACCACTCCGTGCGACCGGTGCTCGACCGTGCGGGCACTCCAGAGCTGACCGCGGACGACATCGCCTTCCTGCAGGTCGCTCTCGCGGACAGCGGCGTGGTTGACGCCGTGGAGACCATGATCAGCAACCACTTGCACACCGCCCTGTCGGCACTCGACGACAGCGTGCTCCATCCCGAAGGAATCGCAGGTCTCACCCAGATGGCACACCAGATCGCATGGCGCAACCGATGATCGGGCTCGTGATGAGCAGGCTGGCGCCATGAGCACAGTAGTGGTCATCGGTGCCGGGCTTGCCGGGCTGGCCGCCGCCTGCCACCTCACCGGTCGCGGCTATGAAGTCACCGTGGTCGACCGGGCAGACATTCCCGGCGGGCGCTCGGGTCAGCTCGTCCAAGACGGCTTCACCTTCGACACCGGGCCGACGGTGCTCACCATGCGCGACCTGGTGGCCGAGGCGTTGCGGGCGGTGGACACCGAGATCGGCGAGGTGCTGCCGATGCGCCGGCTGGACCCGGCCTACCGGGCACGGTTTGCCGACGGGAGCACCATCCACGTCCGCTCGGGTCGGGAGGCGATGCGGCAGGAGATCGCCGACACCTGCGGCAGCGTCGACGCCGCGGCCTTCGACGAGTTCGTGCACTGGCTGCGCAAGCTGTACGTGGTCGAGATGCCGCACTTCATCGACCGCAACTACGACTCCCCGCTGGACCTCCTCAGCTCTCCTCGGGCTGCCGCTCAGCTGCTGCGCCTCGGCGCCTTCGGTCGGCTCGGTGCCGCCGTGCGCCGACGCTTCC
>DASQDG010000070.1:0-1509 GCA_035634295.1 Propionibacteriaceae bacterium
GGAGCTGTTGCAGACCGACTTTGTGCTGCCTGGAGTCGGCTGTCGGAAGCGACAATCTTGTCACTGGGACCGCGAGAGCTGTTCCTACGGACCGGTTATGACGAGGCTGAAATTCGACAGGTGACAGTCCATCTAGATCGCACACGGCCGCCATATTCCGAGCGTGATGTGCGGGATGGCGACATAACCGCTGAGTGACGGCTGGTCTCGCGTGGTCGAGGCGGTGCAGCCCCGTGGGTACCCATTCAGGGGGTGGGGTGTGACGCCGTCTCCGGCGATAATGTGTGGGCCTTCGGCGGTCACGATGACAACGCCGCCGCCACCGACGCGACCAATCGGCACACGATCATCGTGCTGCGCTGGGACGGCTCGACGTGGTGGCATGCCCTCAGCGCCCCGCGATACACCGTCGACATCCGACCGTTCCCGGTTGGCGTTGCGGCCGAGCCCGGCCGCTACCGGCTTAGGTCCTGTTTAAGAAGTGTCATAGCCACTCGTTGATCGCGGCGATGTGGACCGTGGCCTGGTCCCGGACGGCGAGCTTGTCGTACCGGGTGGCCACGGCCCGGTTGCGCTTGAGTCGGTTGATGCCGCACTCGACCGCGTGACGCTGCTTGTACACCTGCGGGTCGAACGACGGGGGCCGCCCACCCTTCGAGCCCTTCTTGCGACGGTTCGCCGCCTGGTCTGCCTTGACCGGGATGGTCGCTTTGATTCCCCGCTTGCGCAGGTACTCCCGGTTCGCGTTTGACGTGTACGCCTTGTCAGCCAGGACCCCGGTCCGGGCGGGTCCTCGGCCGACCACCACCACAGCGCTGGACCCGAATCCCGTCGAGCACGACGGTGAACTGCGGGCTGTCACCCCGCTGACCCGCGGTCAGCACCACCGACAGCGGTTTCTGGCCCTGCTCGCAGCCCAGATGCACCTTCGTGGTCAACCCGCCCCGCGAGCGCCCCAACGCATGATCGGCCGGCTCGACCTGCACCCCTCCCGGCGGTTCGGTCTGCCGGTCACCGTCCTTACGAGCGCCCGCGGCGTGCTGATGCGCCCGCGCGATCGTGGAATCCACACTCACATCCCAGATGATCAACCCGGCGGCGTCCGCGCGGGCCTGCAACCCGGCCAGGATGCCCGCCCAGGTCCCGTCGCGCTGCCACCGCCGGAACAACCCGTACACACTGCGCCAATCGCCGTACTGCGAAGGCACATCCCGCCAGGGGCACCCGACCCTGACCCGCCACCTGATCCCGTCGATGAGCTGCCGTTTCGTCCATCTCGGCGGGCGTCCCGGCTTCCTGGCGACCGGCAGCAACGGCTCCAAGACACGCCATTGCTCGTCGGTCAGGTCATGCCGCCCCGCCACCGGTATGGTGTCCACGAGGTCTCCGTGCAGATGTTCTTCTTCGTCGATGAACGATCTACCGGAGACCTCCCTACTTCTCCATCACCGACACGCCGCCTGCGACCTGACCAGGCACCCACCACCGCCACTTCTTAAACACGGCCTA
>DASQDG010000071.1:0-54917 GCA_035634295.1 Propionibacteriaceae bacterium
GCGAAGGGGTGCAGAAGTTCGACGCCTCCTGGGGTGAGCTGGTCGAAACCGTCCAGACCGCGCTGACCGAGGCCAAACAAGGCAAAGCCAGCCCCGGCTCCGGCGCCGACCCGGACAAAGACACCGACGTCGCGTGACGGCTGTCTTGTCGACTCCGTCGGGTCACCCCAACCCGCTGCGGGACGCGCAGGACCGGCGACTTCCACGGATCGCCGGCCCCTGCGTCCTGGTCATCTTCGGGGTGACCGGCGACCTCTCCACCAAGAAGGTGATGCCGGCGGTCTACGACCTGGCCAACCGCGGCCTGCTCCCTCCTGGCTTCGCCCTGGTTGGTTTCGCCCGGCGGGAGTGGGCCCACCAGGACTTCGCCGAGATCGTGCACGCGGCGGTCAAGGAGCATGCGCGAACGCCGTTCCGCGAGGAGGTCTGGCAGCAGCTGTCCGAGGGCATCCGCTTCGTGCCGGGTCAGATCGGCGACGGACCCTCTTTCGAGGTGCTGAAAGAGACCATCGCCGACCTGGACGAGGCCCGGGGAACGGGCGGCAACCACGCCTTCTACCTCTCGATTCCGCCCAGTCTGTTTCCCACCGTGGTCGAGCAGCTGCGGGACTCCGGACTGGCCGAGCAGCAGTCCGGCCGGTGGAGTCGGGTGGTGATCGAGAAGCCGTTCGGTCACGACCTGGCGAGCGCCCGAGAGCTCAATCGGGTGGTGTCCAGCGTCTTCCCGTCGTCCTCGGTGTTCCGGATCGACCACTACCTGGGCAAGGAGACCGTGCAGAACCTGCTGGCGCTGCGATTCGCCAACCAGCTGTTCGAGCCCGTGTGGAACAACAACTACGTCGACCACGTCCAGATCACCATGGCTGAGGACATCGGCATCGGCGGCCGAGCCGGCTATTTCGACGGCATCGGCATCGCCCGGGACGTCATCCAGAACCACCTGCTCCAGCTGCTGGCGCTGACCGCCATGGAGGAGCCGACGTCGTTCGAGGCACGCCAGCTGCGTGCGGAGAAGCAGAAGGTGCTGGCGGCGGCGCGCCCACCCAAGCGGATGGACCTGCACACCGCCCGCGGTCGCTACGTCGGCGGCTGGCAGGGTGGCGAGAAGGTCCTCGGCTATCTCGACGAGAAGGGCATCCCGGCCGACACCAAGACCGAGACCTACGCCGCCATCCGGGTCGACATCGAGAACCGACGGTGGGCGGGTGTGCCGTTCTACCTGCGTACCGGGAAGCGACTGGCCCGGCGGGTGACCGAGATCGCGCTGGGGTTCAAGCGGGCTCCGCACCTGCCGTTCACCGCCACCGACACCGAGGAGCTGGGCTATAACGCCTTGGTGCTGCGCATCCAGCCCGACGAGGGCGTCACCTTGCGCTTCGGGGCGAAGGTCCCGGGCACCCAGATGGAGATCCGCGAGGTCAACATGGACTTCGCCTACGGCGGGTCTTTTACCGAGTCCTCGCCGGAGGCCTATGAGCGGCTGATTCTCGACGTGCTGCTGGGCGATCCTCCACTGTTCCCCCAGCATGAGGAGGTCGAGCTGTCCTGGCAGATCCTGGACCCGGTGCTCGAATACTGGGCCGGCATCGACGAACGCCCGCAGGAGTACGAGTCCGGCGGTTGGGGACCCTCGAGCGCCGACGAGATGTTGGCCCGTGACGGGTTCGCCTGGCGGCGCCCATGATCAGCCTGAGTGAAGCGAGCCCCGGTCCCTCCGGCGAGGAGTGTCCATGATCATCAACCTGGGCGACACCAACTCGTCCAAGATCTCGTCTGCCCTGCTGCGGGCGCGCAGAAGTGCCGGCAGCCCGGCAATGGGCATGGTGCTGACGCTGATCATCGTGTGCGACGAGGGCGAGTATGGCGAGGCGCTGAACGCCAGCATGCAGGCGGGGCGAGAGCATCCTTCCCGCATCCTGCTGGTGGTCACCGGTCCCGGGCGACAGAGCCAGCTCGACGCCGAGGTCCGCATCGGCGAGGGCCTGCCCGGGGAGGTGGTGATCATCCGGATGCGCGGTGCTGTCGCGTCGCACCCGGCGTCGGTGATCCGGCCGCTGCTGCTGCCCGACTCGCCGGTGGTGATCTGGTGGCCCGCCAAGAGCCCAACGGACCTGGCCGCCGACGAGCTGGCGCAACTGGCCGTACGACGGCTGACCGACGCGGCCGCGACGGCCCGTCCACTGAAGACGCTGCGAGCGCGGGCGGAGAACTACCGGCCAGGTGACACCGACCTCAGCTGGACCCGGCTCACTCCCTGGCGTGCACTGCTGGCGGCCTCGCTCGACCAGTATCCGGCCCGGATCAAGTCCGTCTCAGTTGAGGCGGAGCGCGGCAATCCCTCAGCCGACCTGCTGGCCGCCTGGCTGCAGACGAGACTCAAGGTCGAGGTCACCCGTCGCGCGAGCGCCGGGCCCGGCATCACCGCGGTCAAGATGGCCACGGCGGCGGGTGACATCGCCATCACCCGACCAGACGGCCTGCTCGCCTCCTACACCGTCCCGGGTCAGCCTGAGCGGCTGGTGGCGCTGAAGCGGCGAGAGGTGTCGGAACTGATCACCGAAGAGCTGCGCAGGATGGACGCCGATGACGTGTTTGAGCACACCGTGCGGACGCTGATTGCGGAGCACCCGACGGCCTCGAGGGCCAAGGGCCGCGCTCCGGCCGATGCGGCGGCCAGTGCCAAGCCCAGGTCCAAGCGCGCAGCCAAGTCCAAGTCCAAGGCCGGCGCCGGAGAGACTTCGTGACCGGCAGCCCCGAAGTGCTGGTGCACGCGGGCCCTGACGAGCTGGTCGATGCACTGGCCGCTAGGCTCATGGCCCGGCTGACCGAGATCCAGCGTGAGGGGCGGGTGCCGCAACTGGCGCTGACCGGCGGTCGGATCGCCACCAAGGCCTACGGACGGCTATCGGCCGACGGCCTGCATTCGGCGGTGGACTGGTCGCGGGTGGAGCTGTGGTGGGGCGACGAGCGCTTTGTCGCCCGCGACGACGACGACCGCAATGACCAGCCAGCCCTGGACCTTCTCGCGGCACTGCCGTTGCACCCCGACCGGATCCACCGGATGCCGGCCAGCGACGCAGGCGCCGATCTGGACGCGGCCGCGGAGGCCTATGCGGCCGAGGTCGGTGCCACCCGCTTCGACATCTGCCTGCTCGGCATGGGGCCCGACGGACATGTCGCCTCGATCTTCCCCGAGCATCCTTCGGCGTACGCCGAGGGGCAGGCGATCGCGGTACGCGGCGCGCCCAAGCCACCACCGGAGCGGATCAGCCTCACATTAGAGGTGATCAACCGGAGCCGGGAGGTGTGGTTCCTGGTCAGCGGTGAGGACAAGGCGGGAGCCGTCCTGATGGCGCTGATGGGCGCTGGTCCCGTGCAGGTCCCAGCCGCCGGGGTGGCGGCCAAGGACCGAACGTTATGGCTGCTCGACCATGCCTCAGCCGCACAACTGCCTCCCGACCTGCAGCAACGCGGGCGGGTCTAGCCGGTCCTGCGCTGGTTGACGCCAGCACAGCGCCAGGCTGAAAGTCAGTAGATGACTTCGCCGGCCGCCCGCCGAGCACGAAGCGCAATCAGCGCCTCGCTCAAGATGTCGTCGGCCTCCTTGTCGGTCCGCCGCTCCTTCACGTAGGCCAGGTGCGTCTTGTATGGCTCGATCTTCGGCGGCGGCGGCGGGTTCAGGGAGTCCAGGTTGGCCGGTAGCCCGCAGCGCGGGCAGTCCCAGCTGTCCGGCACCTGAGCCTCAGCGGCGAACGCCGGCTTGGTCTCGTGACCTCGCGCGCAGAAGTACGACACCACCAGCCGAGGTGCGGTATCCCCGCGCTCGGCCTCCCCCATCGGTCCGGCACCGACCCGGCTACCACGAATCGCACTGCCACCAGCCACGTTGTTCCCCCTGAGTTTTGCTGTGAGCCTAAGTGCTGCCGCGACCGCTCGCAGGCAGGTCTAGCCGTCCGGGTCTAGCCGTTCAATTTGTATAACAGACCAAGTGCCACGATGGAGGCGAGCCACACCACGCCGATGATGATGGTGAGCCGGTCGAGGTTGCGCTCGGCCACCGAGGAGCCTCCCATCGAGGACGAGATGCCGCCTCCGAACAGATCGGACAGTCCGCCGCCACGTCCTTTGTGCATCAGCACGAAAAGAGCCAGGATGACACTGGTCACCACCAGGACGATCGAGAAGATCAGGATCGGGACGGTCATCAAAGGCACGAGCAGAGGCACCGGGGTAGCCTAACTCAGACCAGACGGCCTCGCCCAACCTTGTGTCAGACCACGGGCAGGTCATAGAACCGGGCGATGGCGGCGAACTCCTCGACCACCAGGCTGGCGCCGCCGACCAGACACCCGTCGATGTCGGGTTGCGCCATCAGGCTGGCCACGTTGTCGGCCTTGACCGAGCCGCCATAGAGGATCCGGATCTGCTCGGCGGCCGCGGCCGTGAAGCGGGCCCCAACCAGCCGACGGATCGCCGCGCAGACCTCCTGGGCGTCCTCCGCTGTGGCCACCGCCCCGGTGCCGATAGCCCAGACGGGCTCGTACGCGATCACCAGGGAGGCGATCTGCTCGTTCGTCAGATCGGTTACGGCGGTGTTGACCTGGCCCAGGCAGTGGGCCACGTGGTGCCGAGCCTCGCGGACCTCCAGGTTCTCCCCCACGCAGATGATCGGCACGACGCCGCCGTTGATCGCCCGCTGGACCTTGTGGTTGACCGTCTCGTCACTCTCACGGTGGTTCTTCCGCCGCTCCGAATGGCCCACCAGGGCGTAGCCGCAATGGAGCTTCGCCAGCATCTCCACCGAGACCTCCCCGGTGAAGGCCCCGGCCTTGTGCGCGGAGACGTCCTGGGCGCCGTAGCGGATGGTCAGCCGATCCCCCTCCACCATGGTCTGCACCGTTCGCAGGTCGGTGAACGGCGGCAGCACCACCACCTCGCAGCGAGCGGGGTCGTGGCGCTTGTCCTCCAGCGTCCAGGCGAGCTTCTGCACCAGTCCCACGGCCTCGACGTGGTTGAGGTTCATCTTCCAGTTGCCCACCATCAAGGGCGTACGGGGCATCGCTCAGGCCTCCGCTTCTGGGCCGGGGCCAGCGCCGTCGAGCACGGCCAGACCGGGCAGCGTCTTGCCTTCCAGGTATTCGAGGCTGGCCCCGCCGCCGGTGGAGATGTGGCCGAACGAGTCGTCTTGGAAGCCGAGGTCGCGGACAGCCGCGGCCGAGTCGCCGCCACCGACCACCGACAGACCCTCGACCTCGGTCAGCGCCTGGGCCACTGAAGCCGTGCCGGTGGCGAAGCTCGCCCACTCGGCGACACCCATCGGACCGTTCCAGAACACGGTCCTGGCGCCGCGGATCACCTCGGCGAAGGCCGAGGCCGACTCCGGGCCGATGTCCAGGCCGAGCTGGTCGCTCGGGATGGCGTCAGCAGGCACCACAGTCGGCGGCGAGTCCTCCTTGAACTCCGGCGCCACCACGATGTCGGTGGGCAGCACAATCTGCTTGCCCGCGGCGGACGCCTGCTCGAGATAGCCGCGGACGGTGTCAATCTGGTCGCTCTCCAGCAGACTGCGCCCGACCTCGTGGCCTTGGGCAGCCAGGAACGTGAAGACCATGCCACCACCGACCACCAACGTGTCAGCGGTCTGCAGCAGATTGGTGATCACCGCCAGCTTGTCGGACACCTTGGCGCCGCCGAGCACCACCACGTACGGCCGGGCCGGGTCCTCGGTCAGCTGCCGGAGCACGTCGACCTCGGCCAGGACCAGCGTGCCTGCGGCGTGCGGCAGCCGGGCCGCCAGATCGTAGACGCTGGCCTGCTTGCGGTGAACGACGCCGAAACCGTCAGACACGAACACGTCACCCAGGGCGGCATAGGAGTCCGCGAGCGCCCCCCGTACGGCGTCGTCCTTGGACTCCTCACCGGGCTCGTAGCGGACGTTCTCCAGCATCGCCACGTCGCCCGGCGCCAGTGCGGCCACGGTGTCCTGAGCCGAGGGACCGACCACATCGGTGGCCAGTCGGACCTGGGTGCCGAGCAGCTCGGTCAGCCGACGGGCAACCGGGGCCAGCGAGTACTGCGGGTTGGGTTGACCTCTGGGTCGGCCGAGATGCGCGAGCACCACCACCTTGGCGCCGGCGGTACGCAGCGCCTCAAGCGTCGGCAGCGAGGCCCGGATCCGGCCGTCGTCGGTGATGGCGGTGCCGTCGAGCGGCACGTTGAGGTCGCAGCGGACCAGCACCCGGGCGCCGCTCAGGTCACCGAGCTCCTTGATTGACTTCACGCACGTTCCTTCCCCAGTTGAGGCGTCGAGCCCGAGCGGTCGAACGCGGACTGAGCCGGATAGCTCAGCCCGCGTTCACCCGAGTGTCAGAGCGAGCGGCCGACCAGCGCTACCAGATCCACCAGGCGGTTTGAGTAGCCCCACTCGTTGTCGTACCAGCCGACGACCTTGACCTGGTTCCCGTTAACCTTGGTCAGGCCCGCGTCGAAGATGCAGGAGTGCGGGTCGGTGACGATGTCGGAGGACACGATCGGGTCCTCGGTGTAGAGCAGGTAGCCCTTCAGCGAGCTGCCGGCCGCTGCCTTGACCGCAGCGTTGACCTCTTCGACCGTGGTCTCGCGGCCGGCCTCGAAGGTAAGGTCGGTGGCCGAGCCCGTAGGCACCGGAACGCGCAGCGCGTAGCCGTCGAGCTTGCCCTTCAGCTGCGGTAGCACCAGGCCGATCGCCTTGGCGGCGCCGGTCGAGGTGGGCACGATATTGAGGGCGGCCGCGCGGGCACGCCGGAGGTCCTTGTGCGGACCGTCCTGCAGGTTCTGGTCCTGGGTGTAGGCGTGGATGGTGGTCATCAGCCCCTTGACGATGGTGAACTCGTCGTCCAGCGCCTTGGCCATCGGCGCCAGGCAGTTGGTGGTGCAGGACGCGTTGGAAATGATGTGGTGGCTTGCCGGATCGTAGTCGGAGTCGTTGACCCCCATCACCACGGTGAAGTCGTCATTCTTGGCCGGCGCGGAGATGATGACCTTCTTGGCCCCCGCGTCCAAGTGGGCCTTGGCCTTGGTGCCGTCAGTGAAGAAGCCGGTGGACTCGATCACGACGTCGGCGCCGATCTCGCCCCAGGGGAGTGCCGACGGGTCCTTCTCGGCGTAGGACTTGATCACTCGGTCGCCGACCTTGATCCCGCCCTCGGTCAACGACACTTCCTGGCCGAGGCGGCCCAGGATGCTGTCGTACTTGAGCAGGTGTGCCTGGGTGTCGTCGTCGCCCAGGTCGTTGAAGGCCACCACTTCGATGTCGGCGCCGGCTGCGACCGCGGCACGGTAGAAGTTGCGGCCGATTCGGCCGAAGCCGTTGATTCCTACACGAACAGTCATGGGCGTCTCCTTTGGCATTACGGGCAGAGCCCTGCGGCTTGGTGCAGCTCGGGCTCAGTTATGCCCACCCTAGCCAACGAGGGCTGACCCCGGTGGAACCGGTTCCCGGGCTGGTCTTACTCCCCGGCCCCGCGGCACTGCGGCTCACTCCGCCTCGTCGAGCAACTCCGCGCTCAGGCCGGCCTCGGTATTCGGAACGCCGAGCTCGGCCGCCCGCTTGTCGGCCGTCGCCAGCAGCCGACGAATCCGGCCCGCCACCGCGTCCTTGGTCAGCTGAGGACTGTGCAACTGGCCCAGCTCCTCCAACGACGCCTGCTTGTTCTCCACCCGCAGCACGCCGGCCACCTTGAGGTGCTCGGGCACCTGGTCGCCAAGGATCTCCAGCGCCCGCTCCACCCGGGCCCCGGCCGCTACCGCCGCCCGAGCCGAGCGCCGCAGGTTGGCGTCGTCGAAGTTGGCCAGCCGGTTGGCCGACGCCCGCACCTCTCGGCGCATCCGGCGCTCCTCCCAGGCCATCAACGACTCGTGCGCGCCCAGCCGGGTCAACAGTGCGCCGATCGCGTCCCCGTCGCGGATCACGACCCGGTCGACCAGCCGGACCTCGCGGGCCTTAGCCGAGATGCCGAGGCGACGCGCTGCTCCCACCAGGGCCAACGCGGCCTCAGGACCCGGGCAGGTCACCTCCAGCGCCATCGAGCGGCCGGGCTCAGTCAGGGAGCCGTGAGCCAGGAAGGCGCCACGCCACGCGGCCACACAGTCGCAGAGGCCGCCGCTGACCACCTGAGGCGGCAGCCCGCGGGCGGGGCGGCCGTGCGTGTCGATCAGCCCGGTTTGCCGGGCCAGCGCCTCGCCGTCCTTGCCGACCCGGACCACGTAGCGCGTGCCTCGCCGGATGCCCGCTCCACTGACGATCACCAGCTCACTGGGGTGGCCGAACACCTCGCCGATCTCGGTCCGCAGCCGCCGAGCAGCCGCGCCGGTGTCCAGCTCGGCCTCGATCACGATCCGCCCGCTGACGATGTGCAGACCACCGGCGAAGCGCAGCAGAGAGGCGACCTCGGCCTTGCGGCAACAAGGCTTGGCGACTTTGATGGTCGCCAGCTCTGCTTTCACCTGCGCCGTCATAGCCATTGACGCATGATGCCACGGCTCTCCTACCCTGTCCGCTATGGCCCGCCCGATGGTCGCCGGGGCAAGAAAGCGCCTTAGACGCCCATGATCTCGCCGTACGCGGCCGCCAGCCGGAGGTGGTCGTGTCGGGCGGAGCCGTCGCGGGCGGCCAGGTCCGCGACCACCAGCTCGGCGCCCAGGGACGCCACGTAGGACCTCAGGTGCGGGTCGTCTCGAGCGAATCGGCCGTCGGCCAACACCGCGTCCAACCGCAGGTCGGGAGCGTGCTCGGCCAACAGCTCGACGTGGCGGGCAGGCGAGAAACCGGCAGTCTCCCCGGCCGTTTCGAGGTTAAGGGTCAGCAACCGTCGGGCGTCGGTGGTCAGGATCGCCTGGGCCAGCTCTGGCACCAACAGGTGCGGGAGCACCGAGGTGAACCACGAGCCTGGGCCAAGCACGATCCAGTCGGCGTCGCGGACCGCGGCTAGCGACTCCGGACAGGCCGGCGGGTCTTCCGGCCAGAGGTGGACCGAACGGACCTCGGCGGTGGTGGTGGCGACCTCGGCCTGCCCATGGACCAGTGAGACTTCATCGGGATGCTGTGGGTCGAGCCCGATCACCCGGGCTTCGATGTCCAGTGGCACCGAGGCCATCGGCAGCACGCGTCCCTCGGCGTTAAGGAGCCGGGCCACCATGTCCAGGCCGGCTACCGGGTCCCCCAGTCGCTCCCAGAGACCGGCGATCAGCAGATTGCCGATGGCGTGGTCACCCAGCGGACCGTCACCGGCGAACCGGTACTGCAAGACGTCGGCCCAGATTCGCCCTGTCTGGTCGTCGCCGCAGAGCGCGGCCAGAGCCATCCGGAGATCGCCGGGAGGCAGGCAGTTGAGCTCGGCCCGGAGTCGTCCTGACGACCCGCCGTCGTCGGCCACGGTGACGATGGCGGTCAGCCGGTCTGTGACTCGCCTCAGAGCGCTCAGCGACGCGTACAGCCCGTGCCCGCCGCCGAAGGCAACTACCGCGGGACGCCGACCCCAGGCCGGAACCGCTGCGGCGGGGGCAGTCGATTGGGGCCAGCCGACGTTGTTGGACGTCATGGAAGTCCGCTCGCTCATTCCCGGCCGAGGTCGCGGTGCAGCACTTTGGTGGGCATGCCGAGCGCCCTCAGCCGTCCGGCGAACTCCTCCGACATGGCGGTGCTGCGGTGCTTCCCGCCGGTGCAACCGATGGCGATGGTGACGAATCGCTTGCCTTCGCGCAGATAGCCGGCGGCCGTCACCTGCAGCAGTTCCAGCAGCCGGTGGAGGAACGGCTCGGCGCCCTCTTGGCGCAGCACGTAGTCACTGACCGGCTTGCTGAGACCGGTTTGCGGCCGCAGCTCAGGTATCCAGTGCGGATTGGGCAGGAACCGGACATCGACAACGAGATCGGCGTCCACCGGGATGCCGTTCTTGAAGCCGAACGACACCAGGGTCACCCGCAGCTGATCGTCACTCACCTCGCCGTAGGCGTGGGCGACACGTGCGGAGAGCTGATGGACATTGATCGCGGAGGTGTCGATCATCAGGTCCGCCGCTGCTCGCAGGGTGGCCAGCGTCTGCCGCTCCCGGGTGATGCCGTCCAGCAGCCTGCCGTCGCCCTGCAGCGGATGCGGTCGTCGGACCGACTCCTGACGTCGGACGATGACGTCGTCGGAGGCCTCCAAGTAGAGGATCTCGGGCAGGATGCCGGCGGCGGCCAAGTCGGAGAACATGGTGGGCAGCTGCTCGAAGAACGACCGGGTACGCACGTCCAACACGACCGCGAGCCGCGAGATCTCGCTGCTGGCGGCCTGCCGGCACACCTCGGGCAGCACGCTGGGCGGCAGGTTGTCCACCACATACCAGCCCAGATCCTCCAAGGCGTTGGCGGCGGTGGAACGGCCGGCACCCGACAAACCTGTCACCACCACCAGACGGAACCGCCCCGGTTGCGCGCCGGCCGGGGAGACGGTGTCGTCCGGCACGCCATCCGGATCCGCGGCCGTCCGCGGGTCGGCCACCGGGAGACCAGCCGGCGCACCATCGACAGCTCGCGCCCTCTCGGGCCGTACCTCTGCGTCGGCGTTCACGGTGCTCACCTCCTTATTCTCTCGTGCAGCTTCGGTTTCCGGCTGCGGGGCGCGCGCTAATCGAGAATCTCACCGGTGGCAGTGTTGATCGACTCCCGCTGCGGCGTCGCGTCGAGCTGCTGTTTGATCGCCAGAGCCGTCTTGGTCCCGAAGCCCGGCACTGCCGCGATCTCCTCGACCGTGGCCGCGCGCAGCTTCTTCAAGGACCCGAAGTGCGACATCAGGGCTCGCCGTCGCACCTCCCCGAGCCCCTGCACTTGATCCAGCAGTGACTCCACCATCGACCTGCTGCGCCGCGACCGGTGGTGGTCGATCGCGAACCGGTGTGCTTCGTCACGTAGTCGCTGGAGGAGATAGAGGCCTTCGCTGGATCTCGGCAGAATCACCGGCTCGTCGCTGTGGGGCAGCCAGACCTCCTCCAACCGCTTGGCCAGACCGCACAGCGCCACGTCGGTGATCCCCAGTTGGTCTAGCGCGGCGGCCGCCGCGGCCACCTGTGGCGGACCGCCGTCGACCACCACCAGCGAGGGTGCATAGGCGAACTTCCGAGGAGCTCCGGTGGTCGGGTCGACCAGCAGCGGCCCCTCCTCACCGAGACCAACCCGCTGGCTGTTGGCCGACTGCATCGAGCTTCGGTCGTCGATCAGCCGGCGAAACCGGCGGGTGATCACCTCGTGCATGGCAGCGACGTCGTTCTGCCCGTCCACGCCGCGGATGACGAATCGGCGGTATTCGCTCTTGCGGGGCAGCCCGTCCTCGAACACGACCATCGACGCGACCACCTCGGTGCCTTGCAGGTTGGAGATGTCGAAGCACTCCATCCGCAGTGGCGGGGCGGGCAGCTCCAGAGCCTCCTGGATCTCCTCCAGAGCCTGGTTGCGGGTGGAGAGGTCGCCCGACCGGGTGGCCTTGTGGCGGATCAGCGTCTGCCCGGCGTTCTTGCTCACGGTTTCCATCAGCACTCGCTTGTCCCCGCGCTGAGGCACCCGGATGGACACCAGAGCCCCGCGCCGTTCGGTCAGCATCTGGGTCAACGACTCCTGGGAGGGTGGCAGGGCCGGCACCAACACCTCCCGGGGGATGCTGCCGGGATCGGGATTGGTGGGGTCGGCGTCGGCGTAGAGCTGGACCAGGAACTGCTCGACCAGCTCTTCGGTGCCGATGTCGTCAACCCGGTCGGCCACCCAACCGCGCTCACCGCGCACCCGGCCACCGCGGACGTGGAAGATCTGCACCGCGACCTCCAGCGGGTCCTCCGCCAGGGCGATCACATCAGCGTCGGTGCCGTCCTGCAGCACGATCGCGTTCTTGGCCATGGCCTGCTGCAGGGCCCCGATGTCGTCGCGCAGCCGCGCTGCCCGCTCGAACTCGAGCGCGTCGGAGGCTTGGTGCATGTCGGTCTCAAGCCGTTTGATCAGCGGCGCGGCGTGCCCGGCCATGAACGAGCAGAAGTCCTCAACGATCCGGCGATGCTCGTCGGGGCTGACCCGTCCCACGCAGGGCGCCGAGCACTTGTCGATGTAGCCCAGCAGGCAGGGCCGCCCGATCAACTGATGGTTGCGGAACACGCCTGCCCGGCAGGAGCGCATCGGAAACACCCGCAGCAGCAGGTCGACGGTTTCCCGGATCGCCCAGGCGTGGGAGTACGGGCCGAAATAGCGGTTGCCTTTGCGTTTGGCTCCCCGGCCGACCATGACCCGTGGAAATTCCTCCGCCAGCGTGACCGCCAACCAGGGGTAAGACTTGTCGTCGCGGTATTTGACGTTGAATCGCGGATCGAACTCCTTGATCCAGGAATACTCCAACTGCAGCGCCTCGACCTCGGTCTGCACCACCGTCCAATCAACCTTGGCCGCCGAGGTCACCATGGAGCGGGTCCGGCTGTGCAGGGAGGCGGTGTCGGCGAAGTAGGAGTTCAGCCGGGACCGCAGGCTCTTCGCTTTTCCGACGTAGATGACCCGTCCCCGGGCGTCGGAGAAGCGGTAGACGCCCGGCTGCTCAGGGATCGAACCCGAAGCCGGGCGGTACGACGACGGAACGGCCACGAGAACAGACTAGGCGCGGCCTCTGACACCGACCCGGCCCGCCGGCGGGGCGGGCCGGTGGCGCACGAGGTCTAGGCGGTGACGATGATCTTGCTGCCCGAGACCGTGGCCTTGACCTCGGCCAGCGGCGCTTTGGCCGGACCGCTCTTCACCGAACCGTCCTCGATGGAGAAGTTGCTGCCGTGGCATTTGCAGACGATCTCGCGGTTAGTTATCTGGGAGACCGGACAGCCCTGATGGGTACACATCTTGTTGAACGCCTTGTACTGCCCCTTGGTCGGCTGGGTAACCACATAGTCCCCGTCGGGCATGATGTAGCCGCCCCCGTTGGGGACGTCAGCGGCCGAGACGCTGGGGCCACTCGTCACGGTCTTGGTGGCGCTCGCGCTCGGTGATGCCGACGACTCCGCAGCCGACGGGCTTGCTGCCGCAGCCGAGGACTCGGCGGCGGCTGGGGCTGAGGACGAGGGAGCGGTGCTGCCGGCCGGGCTGGCTGCGACGTCGGAGGTGCAAGCGCCCAGCGCCACTGCTCCGCCGGCCAGGCTCACCAGCCCGGCTGCCCGCAGCACCGTGCGTCGGCTTGCGCCCTCCGGCGGCGAGTCAGGAGTGACACGAGTATCGGCAGAATCGTTCATAGGGCGGCCTCCGGGTTGGGAATGATCCAGGCAGTCGCTGACGATTCAATCAAATGCGCCTGTCTAGAGCCTGTGAACCTATTCTCGGTGCATTGCCGCCGCGGATGCGCCGCCAATGACGTTCGGTGAGGACGAAAAAGGCAGTCGGCCCGGATGGCGATCCACCCGGGCCGACGCGTCTATGACGGCTCGCCTCAGCGCGCAACCACCACGTGCTCGTTGGGGATGCAGTGGGTCATTGTGATGCCTTCGACGTTGCGAGGCCCGTTCTTGCCCAGCTTGCTGATCCGCTCCAGGTCGGCCTCGGTCAGAGTCTGGCTGGCGAGTGGCTCGAGATGACGGACGTCGTCGGGACCGATGCCCAGACCCTCGCCAACGCGCAGGCCGAGCTCGTCCTCGACGAGCAGGAAGTGCCACACCATTCGCTGCTGCACCTCCCGGCTGGCCTGGGAGATCAGCGTGATGAAGTTGGCGACCAGGTCGTCGCGCTCCCATTGCTCCATCAGCCGGAACCGCTGCCCGGCCTGCTCGTAGTCGTTCGTCAGGGGGATCCGCTTACGGGTCAACCGACCGCTGATCACCGGACCCTGCTCGTCGTGCGTGGGGTAGGTCCCCTCCCGGAGTCCGCCGGTGATCGACGGCTCGTAGTTGACGTGGGGGTTCTGGCCCGGGCCGAGGTCGACTCCGTACGACATCTGCCCGCCCCGCTGGTTGGTGGAGACCGAGGCGTTCTTGGCGCTGTTGACCGGCAGCTGCAGGTAGTTGGGGCCGACCCGGTAGCGCTGGGTGTCGCTGTAGCTGAATGTCCGACCCACCAGCATCTTGTCGTCGGAGAAGTCCAGGCCGTCCACCAGCACGCCGGTGCCGAAGGCGATCTGCTCGTTCTCGTTGTGGTGGTCGCTGACGTTGCTGTTCAGCGTCATGGTGCCCACCAGGCGAGGCGGGAAGTCTTGCTCGGGCCAGGTCTTGGTGTCGTCCAGCGGGTCGAAGCTGAGCTCGGGGTGGTCCTCGTCGCTCATCAGCTGGACATAGAGGTCCCACTTGGGGAAGTCGCCCCGCTCGATCGACTCGTAGAGGTCTTTGGAGGCATGTCCCAGGTCAGTGGCCTGGATGTTCTGGGCGTCGGCCTCGGTAAGGCTCTTCACGCCCTGATGCGGCTGCCAGGTGTACTTCACCAGGTGGGTCTCGCCGTCGGCGTTGACCCACTTGTAGGTGTTCACGCCGAACCCCTGCATGTGCCGGTAGTTCGCGGGCAGGCCGCGCGGGCTGAACAGGTTCACCAGCATGTGCATCGACTCCGGGGTCTGCGACATGAAGTCGAAGATGCGGGCCGGCTCCTGCCGGAAGGTGACCGGGTCGGGCTTGAGCGAGTGAATGACGTCGGGGAACTTGATCGCGTCGCGGATGAAGAAGACGGCCAGGTTGTTCCCGACCATGTCCCAGTTGCCGTCCTCGGTGTAGAACTTCACCGCAAACCCCCGCGGGTCGCGGGCCGCCTCGGACGAGTCGCGGCCGCCGATCACGGTAGAGAACCGGATGGCCAGGTCGGTCCGCTTGCCCGGGGCGTTGAACAGCTTGGCCCGGGTGAATCGCTCGATCGGCTCATCGCCGCACCTGCCCGTGGCCTCAAAGATTCCGTACGCCACCGCCCCACGGGCGTGCACCACCCGCTCCGGGATGCGCTCCCGGTCGAAGTGGCTCACCTTCTCCAGGAACTGGTAGTTCTCCAGAGTCGCCGGGCCACGCGCGCCGACAGTGCGCGAGTTCTGGTTGTCATAGACCTGATGCCCCTGGCGGTTGGTCAGGACGGGACGGTCGTCTGTGGGGTCCGAGCTCATGCTGGCCACGTCGGTCATTGGGGAGTTCTCCTCAGCGTGCGGCTGGTTGGTCAAAGCCCAATCTACCCAGCCGGCCGCGGGCTGGCCGGGTCCCCTTGCGAGGGCTTTTCATCGCCGTCGCGTCACCCGTGTCTGTCGGGTCAGCTCGCTTTCTTGGTCAGCACCCGGCTGGCTGCTCCTGCCTTCTTGGTACCCGCCTTGGCCCCGGTGGTCGTCTTGCCCGAGGCGGCTGCTTTCGAAGTGGCCGCCCTGGCCGCGGGTGAAGGGGTCGAGGGCGCGGGCGTCGGAGCGCCCGCGGTGGTCAGTTCGGGTTGCAGCGACCCCATCGGGACCTCTCGCCCGGCGAGCAACGGTCGCAGGAACTCGCCGGTGTAGGAGTCGGGGTGTCGGGCGATGTCTTCCGGTGAGCCTTCAGCCACCACCAGCCCGCCCCGAGTGCCGCCCTCAGGGCCCATGTCGATCAGCCAGTCCGCCGTCTTGATTACGTCCAGGTTGTGCTCGATCACCACCACGGTGTTGCCGGCGTCCACCAACCGACCGAGCACCCCGAGCAGCTTGCGGATGTCCTCGAAGTGCAGACCCGTGGTGGGCTCGTCCAGCACATAGAGCGTGCGACCGGTGGACCGCTTCTGCAGCTCGCTGGCCAGCTTGACCCGCTGCGCTTCGCCGCCGGACAGAGTCGGCGCGCTCTGCCCCAGCCGTACGTAGCCCAACCCGACGTCGACCAGGGTGCTCAAGTGTCGGGCGATCGCAGGCAGTGCCGCGAAGAACGCGAGCCCCTCCTCGATCGACAGGTCCAGCACCTCGGAGATGGTCTTGCCCTTGTAGTGGACCTCCAGGGTCTCGCGGTTGTAGCGCGCCCCGTGGCAGACCTCGCAGGGGACGTAGACGTCGGGCAGAAAGTTCATCTCGATCTTGATGGTGCCGTCGCCGGCGCAGTTCTCGCAGCGCCCGCCCTTGACGTTGAACGAGAACCGACCCGGCTGGTATCCGCGGACCTTGGCCTCGGGGGTCTCGGCGAACAGCCGGCGCACGTGGTCGAAGACGCCGGTGTAGGTCGCCGGGTTGGAGCGCGGCGTTCGACCGATGGGCGACTGATCCACGTGGATGATCTTGTCGATCTGTTCGGCACCGGTGATGGAACGGTGCCGACCAGGCACGTCGCGGGCGTTGTAGATCCGCTTCGCTAGCGCCGCGTAGAGGATGCTGTTGACCAGGGTTGACTTGCCGGACCCGGACACCCCGGTGACCGCGATCAGCTGCCCCAGTGGGAAGCCGACCGTGACGTCGCGCAGGTTGTGCTCGACGGCGTGGTGCACGGTGATCTCCCGCCCGGGAGTCCGCGGCCGCCGAGTCGGCGGCAGCGGGATCTGGCGACGACCCGACAGGTAGGCCCCGGTGAGCGAGTCGGGATGGTTGAGCAGCTCGTCCACGGTGCCGGAGACCACGACGTGCCCGCCGTGCTCGCCTGCCCCTGGGCCGATGTCCACCGCCCAGTCGGCCGTCCGGATGGTGTCCTCGTCGTGCTCGACCACGATCAGGGTGTTGCCGAGGTCCCGCAGGCGCACCAGAGTTTCGATCAGCCGCCGGTTGTCGCGCTGGTGCAGGCCAATGCTCGGCTCGTCCAACACGTAGAGCACGCCCACCAGGCCTGACCCGATCTGGGTGGCCAGCCGGATCCGCTGCGCCTCGCCGCCGGACAGGCTGCCGGTGGGGCGACTGAGTGACAGGTAGTCCAGCCCGACGTCGAGCAGGAACTTGAGCCGCTCATTGATCTCCTTGAGGACCCGCTCGGCGATCTGGGCCTCGCGGTCGTTCAGCTGCAGCCCCGCCAGAAACTCGGCCGCCTGGTCGATCGGCATCCGCGCGATCTCGGAGATGTTGAGACCGCCGACAGTCACCGCCAGCGACGTCGGCTTGAGCCGGGCTCCCCGGCAGACATGGCACGGCACCTCCCGCATGTAGCCGGCGAACCGCTCGCGAGAGGTGTCGGTCTCGGCCTCGGCGTGCCTCCGCTCGATGTAGGAGACCACTCCTTCGTAGCGGGCGTTGTAGCTGCGCTCGCGGCCGTATCGGTTCCTGTAGCGGACGTGGACCTGGTCCCCGACGCCATAGAGCAGGATCTGCTTCGCGCTGTCCGGCAGTCGGCGCCACGGCACCTTGGTGCTGAACCCTTCGCTGGCGGCGAGCGCATCCACCAGCCGAAGGAAGTAGTCGGCGACGTGCGCCGAAGCCCACGGTGCGATGGCGCCCGCTGCCAGGCTGAGCTCGTCATCCGGCACGACCAGCTCCGGGTCGACCTCCATCTTGGTGCCGAGCCCGGAGCACTCCGGACACGCTCCCCACGGGCCGTTGAACGAGAACGCCCGCGGCTCCAGCTCGTCGAGGGCGATATCGTGGCCGTTGGGGCAGGCCATCTTCTCGGAGTAGCGGCGCTCGCGCAGTCGGTCCTTAGGGTCGAGGTCGACGAAGTCCACCGACACCACGCCTTGAGCCAGGCCGAGGGCGGTCTCGACGGAGTCGGTCAGCCGTCGCTTCACCGTCGGCTTGACCGCCAGCCGGTCCACGATGACGTCGATCGAGTGCTTCTTCTGCTTGTCCAGGATCGGCGGGGAGGTCAACGACACGACCTCGCCGTCCACCCGGGCTCGGCTGAACCCCTGGCTGGCCAGCTCACGGAAGACGTCGACGTATTCCCCCTTGCGGCCGCTGACCATCGGCGCCAGGATCTGGAACCGGGTGCCTTCCTCGAGGTCCATCAGCCGGTCGACGATCTGTTGGGGCGACTGCCGGCTGATCGGCTCGGAGCAGACCGGGCAGTGCGGGTGGCCGGCGCGGGCGAAGAGCAGTCGGAGGTAGTCATAGACCTCGGTAATGGTGCCGACGGTCGATCGCGGGTTGCGGCTGGTGGACTTCTGGTCGATGGAGACCGCCGGCGACAGGCCCTCGATGAAGTCCACGTCGGGCTTGTCCATCTGCCCCAGAAACTGACGGGCGTAAGCCGACAGCGACTCGACGTAGCGTCGCTGCCCCTCGGCGAAGATGGTGTCGAAGGCCAAGCTCGACTTGCCGGAGCCCGAAAGACCGGTGAAGACGATCAACGCGTCCCGCGGCAGATCGAGGGAAACGTTGCGCAGATTGTGCTCGCGGGCGCCACGAACGATCAGCCGGTCAGTCACGTTCGCCATGCTATGCCGACCCACTGACAGTTCCGGTCGGCCCGATGCGAGCTCCTAGCCCGGGCCCAGTCGGTGCGCTCACCGAGGGTGGCCAGCGCTCACCGGTCCCTGTTCGCTGGCACAGCCCGAACGCTAGGTTGGCGCCATGACCGCGGCCGCACCTGACCCGACACAGGCGCCGAGTGGACCGGATGCGGAGACCGTCCGCCGACTGTTGGTCAGTGCCACCCAACGACTGCTGGGCGACACCATCGCGATCGCCGACCAGGACTGGGCCGCACCCAGCCGATTGCCGGGCTGGAGCCGCGGCCACCTGGCCACCCACCTCGCCCGGCAGGCGGACGCCCTCGGGCGTCTGGTGCAGGGGGCGCTGTCACAGCACCCGCAGCAGATGTACGGCTCGCCCGAACAACGCGACGCCGAGATCGAGTCCGGCGCCGCGCGCTCTGCTCTGGAGCTGCAGATCGACCTCGACACGGCGTCCGGGGCGCTGAGCCAGAACTTCGACGCCGTGGCCGAGGCGTCAGGCTGGGATCTGGTGGTGGAGCTCCGAGGCGGCGACCTGGTGCCGGTCCGTGCCCTGCCGCTCGCCCGGCTGGCCGAGGTGGTGCTGCACCACGTCGACCTCGATGTCGGATACTCAGCCGACGAGGTCGACCAGCAGACGGCAGAGCTGCTGCTGACCTGGTGTGCTTTCCGGCTTCGCCGCCGGAGCGACTTCCCCCGACTGCTGTTGTTGTCGGACTCGGGCTTCCAGCAACCGGTGGGCGTTTCCGGGGAGGAGACTTCGGTGACGGGCCCGAGCGCCGCGCTGCTCGGCTGGCTCACCGGGCGCGCCGGGGCGGAGCCCCTCGCCGGCGCCGACGGTCTCCGGCTGCCGGCCTACAGCTGAACAGAACAGGTGCAGCACTCAGATTCTGACCACAGGAAGGATTGCTATGACCGGGCTAGGACACGTTGAGCCAGGAGGCCGACCGCTGGCCAGGCGGCTGTCGGCCACCGTCACGCTGACTAAGGTCTCGGTCGGTCCGATGGACAACAACGCCTACCTGCTGCAGTCGGCCGCGAACGGCTCACTGCTAATCGACGCCGCAAACGACGCGCCGCGCCTGCTCAGTTTGTTGGGTCCCGAACAATCCCTCGACACGGTGGTCACCACACACCGCCATGACGACCACTGGCAGGCGTTGTCGCAGGTGGCGGCAACAACCAAGGCGGCTCTGGTGGCTGGTCGGCCGGACGTGGACGCGATCGCCACCGGCGCCTGGGTCGAGGGCGTGACCGGAGTTTGGGACAGCGACGAAGTCGCGCTCGGCCGAGAGTGGCTGGAGGTGATCGGGCTGGTCGGTCACACCCCCGGGTCCATCGCTCTGGTCTACCGAGGGGCCGAGGGCGGCACGCATGTGTTCACCGGTGACAGCCTCTTTCCAGGAGGTCCTGGAAAGACCTCGTCCCCTGCGGACTTCACATTGCTGATGGACGACCTCGAGGGCAAGATCTTTGCGCGTTTCCCCGACGACACCGTCGTCTATCCAGGCCATGGCGACGACACCACCCTGGGCGCCGAGCGACCGCAACTGGTCGAGTGGCGCGCTCGGGGGTGGTGAGCGATGACCTTCCGGGACGACGAGGTGGAGTTCATCCGCTCCCATGGGATCGCGCGGCTGGCAACCGTCGGTGAGGACATGCAGCCTGACGTGGTGCCAGTCGCCATCGAGTTCGACGGTGCGCACTTCTGGGTCGGCGGCCCTGGTGCGAGCTTCTTGAGGACCCGCAAGGTCGGCAACGTCCGAGCCGGACGTACGAAGGTCGCGCTGGTGGTGGACGACTTGCCGTCGCTGGACCCGTTCGTTGCGCGCGGGATCAGGGTGTACGGCCTGGCCGACGGTCCCGTGCAGCGGATCGGGATGGTCGGTCCTGGACTGTATCTGCGCATCACCCCGCAGGTCTCCTGGACCTGGAACCTGGCCGGAGAGCCGGTCGGCGCAACCTGGTACGAGTCGAGACGGGCTGTGCACGACCGCTTCGCAGCAGAGGGCTGAGCTGACCGGGTCCACGCTTTCCCAGGAGGCGCTGGACGGACCTCATCCCCTGCGGACTTCACATTGCTGATGGACGACCTCGAGGGCAAGATCTTTGCCCGTTTCCCCGACGACACCGTCGACTATCCGGCCACGGCGACGACACAACGCTGGGCGCCGAGCGACCGCAGCTGAACGAATAGCCCACGCCACTGGTAATGGCGGATTAGATATCGGCCGTGTGACCCATTCCACGCCAGAATACCTGCGAAGTGGCAATTCTTGACGTAAGTTATTAACACGCTTGCGGGAGCGTCCGGCATAGAAGCCGTGGAGATTCACACTTCGGGGGAATTGTCTTGCCACACCAGCTGTGGCCGCTTGTGCATACGCACGGGCGGTCCTATTCAGCACGCTCACGACCGGTTCTTGTCGTGCGCGATCGGCCGGCACCATGAACGGCCACCGTCATCCTGCCCGGCCTCAGCGCCGCGAGACGCACGAGCGCCTCCATCAGAGTCTGAGGCACTCCATCGGGGCGCCGCTGCGACCGGTGCTGCTGACTCGTTCGCAGTCGGGGACCTTCACGGCGCCGGCACCCACGCTGCTGCCAGCGCCCGGAAGTTCTCGTCCAAGCACCATCACGCGGCCTGACCAGCAGCGACGGTCGCCGGTCAGCACGCCATCGGCGGAGGTGTCGGGGGATTCGACCCCGCACTCCGGCGCGCAGTACGACTACGACGCGGTCGCACGGCTGGCCGGTGACCTGACGCAGCCCCCGGAGGGCACCTACCAGGTGGAGATGGTCAACCTGCTGCGTCGTGACCGGCGGCGCTGGTCGGTCTACCCGCTGCTCGGGGCCGCTCTGGTGTTCGAGGTGACCTTCCTGGTGTGGCTGCTGCTGCCCGCCCACTACCCCGCCGGTCTGGTGGGGGCGGCCCGCTACCTCAGCTTCTTGTTGATCGCCACCGTGGGGCTGATCGAGGTCATGCGGCTGGTCAACGTGGCGGCGCTGGTGCGAGCCACCGTGAACGCCAGTGATCCGGTCCCGGTAGTGCCGGAGCCCGGTCACCGGATCGCCTTCATCACCTCGATCGTGCCGAGCAAGGAACCGGTCAGCATGGCCGAGAAGACGCTGGCCGCGGCCCAGAGCCTGGTCTACGACGGTCCGATCGACCTCTGGTTGCTCGACGAGGGTGACGACCCCGAGGTCAAGGCGATGTGTGCCCGGCTGGGCGTCCACCACTTCACCCGGCGCGGGGTGGAGCAGTGGAACACGGTCCGGGGCAGCTTCAAAGCCAAGACCAAGCACGGCAACTACAACGCCTGGCTGGACGCGCACGGCGACGACTACGACTTCTGGGTGTCGGTCGACACCGATCACGTTCCCCATCCCCAGATGGTGCAACGGCTGCTCGGCTACTTCCGCGACCCAGACGTCGCCTTCGTGGTGGGCCCGCAGGTCTACGGCAACTACGACAACTTCGTGACCAAGGCGAGCGAGTCCCAGCAGTACCTGTTCCACTCCGTGCTGCAGCGGGCCGGCAACCGTTGGCGTGCCCCGATGTTCGTGGGCACCAACAACGCCGTGCGACTGTCGGCGTTGCGCGACATCGGTGGCCTGGCCGACTCGATCACCGAGGACGCGGCCACGTCGCTGGTCTGGCACTCCCGGCACAACCCAATGACAGGCCGTCGCTACAGCTCGGTCTACACCCCCGACGTGCTGGCAGTCGGCGAGGGCCCTTCCGGTTGGTCCGACTACTTCACCCAGCAGAACCGCTGGGCTCGCGGCACCAACGAGATCGTCGTTCGGGGTGCCCAAGGGGCCCTAGGTCGACTGCCGTGGAAGCAGCGACTGCACTATCTGCTGCTGATGAGCTACTACCCCTCGGCCGCGCTGTCGTGGCTGCTGGGCAATCTCAACGTGATGATCTATCTGCTCACCGGTTCTGGTGGGGTGCGGGTGTCGGCCGGCATCTGGTTGATGCTCTACGTCAACGCCGCGGTGATGCAGGTCGGCATCTACTTCTGGAACCGCCGCTACAACGTAAGCCCGCACGAGGAGGCCGGGTCGTCAGGAGCGCTGGGGATGCTGGTGTCCATCCTCTCGGCGCCGATGTACGTGGTGGCCCTGCTCGACGCCATCCGCGGCCGCAACGTGCCCTTCTCCATCACGCCCAAGGGAAGCACCGCGGGGACCGACACCTGGCGGGTGTTCCGGATGAACATCGGCTGGGGTCTGGTGATGCTCGCAGGCCTTGCCGCCGCGCAGCTTCTCGGGCACACCCATCCGGCCATGACGTTGTGGGCGGTGCTCACCGTCATCATCAGCTTCTGCCCCGTGCTGATCTGGGGCATCACGCGTCGACACGCACGCTGACCGCTCAGGTCTTCCGGGTCCCGCTGGGACCTCAACATTCGCTACGCCAAAGGATTCTCGTGAAACGCCATACTCTGCTTCGCCTGCGCAATCGCGCCCTCGTCGCCATCACCGCCGGCGCGGTGATCGCCGTGAACTACCCGCACGTCAGCTCTGGGGTTCAGTTGGCCGGCACCAGGTTGGCCGAGGCCCAGCCAAGCTACAAGAAGAGCAACGGTCACTGGAGCACCGTGCAGCTGCCCGCCAAATACCGGGTGAATGGAATCCACACCGTCCTGCTGCCCACCGGCAAGGTGCTGATCGTGTCCGGCTCGGGCAACAACACCCACCACTTTGAGGCGGGCTCGTTCGAGAGCGTGCTGTGGAACCCGGCTGACGACAGCTATCGCAAGATCGACACACCCGTGGACCTGTTCTGCGGTGGCCACGCCTTCCTGCCCGACGGCAACGTGCTGATCGCCGGCGGCACCAAGAAGTATGAGGTGCTGGGCAAAGACGTCACCCACGCCGCGGGCGTCATCACGGTGGGCAACGACGCCATCTACGAGCGCAACACCGAGCTCAAGGTGGGCGACACCTTCACCGACCGGGCCACCGGCCTCAAGTACCGGTCCACCGAGGACAAGATCATCCCGCCGGTGAGGAAGAACGGCGACGGCACCAAGACACCGACGCTCACCAAGGTGTGGGTCGAGGCGGTCGAACCGGACAAGTCCTACGCCTTCCGCGGTAAGGGACATGAGTTCACCTGGGACGGCCATAATCAGAAGGGCCTGTACGGCAAGGCCGACACCATCGTGTTGGACAAGCAGGAATACCGCGGGCTCGATGACGCCTACATCTTCGACATCCGCGCTGAGAGCTACATCAAGGCGGACTCGATGACCAAGGCTCGCTGGTACCCCTCGCTGGTCTCCGTCGACGGCGGGGACGTCCTGGCGGTGTCTGGGCTGGACGAGTACGGGGTCTTCATCGACGACGGCCAGGGCACCACCGAGGTGTTCGACGTGAAGACCAAGACCTGGCGGGCCCGGCCGGACCTCAACCGTCCCTTCCCCACCTACCCCGCACTGATGCGCGGCGCCGACGGCCGGATCCTCTATACCGGAGCAAACGCCGGCTACGGGCCGGCCGAGCGGATGCGTACCCCCGGCATCTGGAACCTCAAGAACAACTCGTTCGTCACGATCCCCGGCCTGCGCGACCCCAAGATGAACGAGACCGCCGGCAGCGTGCTGCTGCCGCCCGCGCAGAACCAGGACGGCTTGATCGTCGGCGGCGGCAACGTCGGCGATGCCGCCGGTTCGACCGCGAGGGCGGACCGGATCAGCTTCAATGACCGCAAGATCACGGCGGCACCAGACTTGCAGCAGCCGGTGCGCTACCCGTCGGTCGTCAACCTGCCCACGGACCAGGTGCTGATCACCGGAGGCTCCAGGGACTATCGGGGCCGCGGCGCCTCCGACGTCCTCGCGGCCAGTCTGTACGACCCCAAAGCAAACACCATGGCGGCGGTCGCCCCGCCGCACGTGGGGCGCAACTACCACTCCGAGGCCCTGCTGCTGCCGGACGGCAGCGTGCTTTCCCTCGGCTCGGACCCGCTGTACGGTGACGCCGAGAACCTGATCGGTGGGACGTTCGAGCAGCGCCTGGAGATCTACCGGCCGCCGTACTTCTTCACCGAGGGCGAACGGCCGAAGATCCTGCACACCCCGAGCGTCTTTCGTCGGGGGAGCTCCATCGATGTCGCCGCCAGCGGCAACATCGGGGCAGCGCGGCTGATCCGTCCCAGCGCGGTCACCCACGTCACCGACACCGAGCAGCGCTCAGTCGCCCTGGGCGTCAGGAAGAGCGCCAACGGCGTGCGACTGACGTTGGACGCCAACCGGAACCTGACCCCCTCGGGCTGGTACATGCTGTTCGTGCTCGACCGCAACGGCAAGCCCTCCACTGCCAGCTGGGTGCAGGTCCCGTGAGCCGGGCAGGGGCAGCCGGGACCGCCCTCGGGTTGCTGCTGGCGGTGACCGGGTGTGCTGCAGCCGTCTCGCCGGAGCCCGCGACTGTCGAGTTGCCGGCGAACCCGCTGGCCGGCGCCCGGTTGTGGGTCGACCCGCAGTCCACCGCGCAGAAGCAGGCCGACGCCTGGCGCAAGCAGGGGAAGGCCGAGGCGGCAGCGGCCATCGAGCCGATCGCCGGACAGCCGGTGGCGTCTTGGTTCTCGGGGCAGGACGACAACCCTTACTCTGAGGCCGAGCGCGTGACCAGCGCGGCTGCTGCACAAGGCCAGCTGCCGGTGCTGGTGGCCTATCACCGACCCGACCGTGACTGCGGGTCCTATTCAGCCGGCGGCTCGGACGATGAGAGCAGCTACCTCGCCTGGGTCGGCCAGCTGGCCGCCGGTATTGGTGACCGGCCGGCCGTGGTGATCCTGGAACCCGACGCGGTGGCCCAGGCGGTCAGCGGGGCCTGCGGCAGCACCGAGCAGGGGGCGGCCGCCTTCAGGATGCTGGCGAAAGCGGTCGACGTGCTGAAGAAGCAGCCAGGGGCGCGGGTGTACGTCGACGCCGGCCATTCCGACTGGCTCGGAGAGCTCGCCCCGCTCGCGGACGCGCTGCGGACCAGTGGGGTTGAGCGGGCTGACGGGTTCAGCCTCAACGTGTCCAACTTCCAGACCACAGGAGACAGCGTCGCCTACGGGGAGCGGCTGTCAGCTGCGCTTGGCCAGCGACAGTTCGTGATCGACGTCTCTCGTAACGGTCGAGGCGCCCCGGCCGGCGCCGAGGGCATCGACGCCTGGTGCAACCCGCCCTCGGCCGCCTTGGGGGAGGACCCACGGGTGGCCGGTGACGAAGCGCTCGCCGTGGCCTTGTTGTGGATCAAGGAGCCCGGCGCCTCCGACGGCGACTGCCGTCCGGGCGAACCCAAGGCTGGTCAGTTCTGGCCCGACTATGCCGAGCGTCTGATCGACCAGCGCCCCTGACCGGGTGGTCAGCGGGCACCCTCGGGCACGGCTGCCTCCGGCGGCGCCTGCATCACCCAGAAGGCCGCCCCCGCCGGGTCCACCAGGGCGGCCATCCGACCGTACGGAGTGCTGTCGGCGGGCGCCAACACGTGGCCGCCTTCGCGTTGGGCGGCGTCCACGGCGGCATCGCAGTCAGCGACGCAGAAGTAGACCAGCCAGTGCGAGGGCGTGCCCGCCGGCGCACCGAACATCCCGCCCATGCCGCCCAGCGGGGCCGGCTCCTCGGCGCTGTGGAAGGTGAAGTAGTCCGGGCCCGCCTCGGGTAGCGGGTGGAAGTCGTAGCGGAACACCGCGTTGTAGAACGCCCTCGCCAGCTCCGGGTCGGTGGACCGCAAGTCCTCCCAGAACAGCCCGCCTGGTTCGTTGACCAACGAGGCGCCGATCATCGACCCGGCCTGCCACACTCCGAAGACCCCTCCGGTGGGGTCGCTGGCGATGAGCAGCCGCCCCATCGGCCCGACGTCGTCTGGCGCCACGAGCACCGTGCCCCCGCTCTGGGTGATGTCAGCGGCGGTGGCGTCGGCATCGTCGGAGGCCAAGTACAGGGTCCAGGAGGACCGCTGCTGGTCGCCCATCATCGGGCCGAGTCCCGCCGCCGCCGCGCCGCGGACCTCGGCCATGACGTAGCCGCTGTAGTCCCGGTGGGGCTCGCCGAACTGCCAGCCGAGAACCGCGGAGTAGAACGGCTGCACGGCCTGGACGTCGGGAGTGGCCAGGTCGGTCCAGCACGGAACGCCCGCCGGCCAAGGTGAGGTACGAATACTCATGGCGGCATCCCACCAGTTGCCACTGACGGTGTAAAGACGCAGTCCGGGGCGTTGTCGAGTGGGCTCAGGCACCCCCGGAGAGGCAGAACGGATGCCCTGCCGGATCGAGGAGCACCTTCCAGTGCTCCCCCGGTTGGTGCTCAGGCACCGTGGCCCCTAGGTCGCGGCACAGCTGCTCGGCGGCCGCCAGGTCCTCCACCGCCAGGTCCAGATGGAACTCCTTGGCGCCGGCCTCATCGGGCCAGCTGGGCGGCGAGAAGGGGTCCACCCGCCCGAACCCGATTGCCGTCGAGTCGCCGACGATCATCGCGTACTCGTCCTCGCTGTGGGTGGTCTGCCAACCGAGCAGAGTGCCGTAGAAGACGGCCAGCTGACGGGGGTCAGGACAGTCGATGTTGACCATGGACAGGCGCGCAACGGGGCGCTCGTGGGTCGGTGAGGTCGTCATGGGGTCTCCTCCGCTTAGGGATCCGAGTGTGCTAGTCGGCCACAAAGATGCAGAACGGGTGACCGGCGGGGTCGGCGTAGACGAAAAGCGGCTCCTCTGGGTCGGCGGAGCGGTCGTCCAGCAGTCGCGCGCCGAGAGACAACGCGGACTGGTGCGCCGCGGTCAGGGCCTCGACGGTCGGCACGGTGGTGTCGAGATGCAACATCTGCGGGCGGTCACCCTCAGGCCAGGTGGGCTCCGGCATTGAAACCACCCGCTGGAAGGCCAGTGACGGGCGTCCGGCTTCGTCGGTCAGCACCAGCCAATCCTGGCCGCGATCGTCTGTGCTGTGGTCGACGGGGGCCTCATCCCCTGCTCGATAGGCCAACCCGAGCAGCTGACGGTAGAACTCCGCCAGCGATCGCGGATCCTCGCAGTCAAGCACCACCTGCCGCAGGTGCGGCCGCCCGGAGGCAGTTGATGTCGCCATGCGCGGCATGCTCTCACACCGGTTGGGCCACCTTCCCGGAGGACAGCGGCGGGCTGGTCTGCCCAGGGGAGCTGGGGCAGGATCGACCCTGTGACCTCGGTCGAGTGCCCAGACGGCCGGACGCTGGACTACAGGTGAGTGGACCCGACGCGGGGATGCCGCTGCTCTTCCTGCATGGCACGCCCGGCGCCGGCACGCAGATGCGCTACATGCAACGCGCACCGCGGCACGGTCGCTTCGGCTGGTGACCTATTCGCGCCCGGGCTACGGATCGTCGTCGCGGCTGCCCGGCCGCCGGGTCGTCGACGCCGCAGGAGACGTCGAGGTGGTGCTGCGTCACCTCGGGGCGGACCGGTGCCTGGTGGCGGGTGGTCGGGCGGTGGACCGCACGCGCTGGCCGCTGCGGCCCTCCTGCCGGGCCGGGTCGCCGCCGTGCTGACCATCGCCGGTGTCGGCCCGTACGGTGTTGAAGGTCTTGACTTTCTGGACGGCATGGGTGAGCAGAACCTGGAGGAGTTCGCCATGGCGCTCAAGGGCGAGCAGGCGCTGCGTCCGGCGTTGGAGACGGAGGCGGTCGGGCTGCGCGGAGCCACCCCAGAGGGGCTCATCGACGAACTGTCGACCTTGCTGCCCGCCGTTGACCGCACGGCCCTCACCGCGGAGTTCGGCGAGGACAAGGTGGCCAACTTCTCCGAAGCGCTCCGCACCGGTGTGGACGGGTGGGTGGACGACGACCTGGCCTTCACCCACCCTTGGGGCTTCGAGCTGGACGATCTGCGGGTGCCGACCTTTGTCTGGCAGGGCGGCGACGACCTGATGGTGCCTCCCGCCCACGGGCGGTGGCTGGCCACGCAGATCCCGGGAGTCGTCGCGCACCTGAAGGAGGCCGAAGGCCACCTGTCCGTCGCGGTGGGATCGTTCGAAGCGATGTTGGACGAGCTGGCGGCCACGCTCTGAGCCCGTTTCGCCAGCGCCTCGCCGACGGAAGGTCACGCCAGCCGTGGGCCGCCGAGTGTCCGGGCCCCGTCGGGCCCTTACAGTCTCCCCATGACGCTGGCTACTTCTCTGCGGCGGGTTGCCGACCCGCGCACCATCGAGAGCGGGCTGGTCTCCAGCGCCGCCGTCGGGGCCCTGGCCCTGGTTGATCCCGCCCGGCTGTCGCCGGTTCGACGGTGGGCCTACCGGCTGGCGGTGGCCGCGGTGGCCTCGGCCTCGGTGGCACTGGAGGTGGCGGCCGACGAGTCCTTTGTTCCCGCTCACCCGTGGGCCAAGGTCGCTCTGCCGGTCGCTACCTCGGGGTTGATGCTGGGGTTCGCCCATCAGTCCGAGGCCTGGGACCAGAAGGTGTCCGGGTGGCTGCGGCGGACCGGGGTGCCAAGGCCCCGGCTGGCGATCGCGGCGGGCACGTTCGCCTTCTCGTTCGGCTCCCAGCTGCTCGGGCGGACGCTGGAGACGGTCCGGTTCCCGCTGGCCGGTGAGCCGCCGGAGCTGCAGCCGGTGCCTGCCGAGGTTCGCGACCTGGTGCTCGGGATGCTGGCCGCGACCACCCAGTACGACGCAGACGTGCTGCGGACTCAGTTGGACAACGCGCGGGTCAACGTCTGGCCGGGTGAGAGCGGATTCTCCTCTCTGGTGGACTTCGCCGTCGGCGACGACGTTCGGCTGGCGGTGCCCCACCGGTTCACCTTTCCGGTCAAGGCGCACTTCACCAACCGTCGCGGGCAGCCGGTCCAGGCGAGCCTGCTCGTCGAGGAGGGTCTGCTGGACGCCCTCGTCCTCGACGACGCGCCGGACAGCACGGGCCTGTGGATCGACGGGTCGCTTGCTGTCGACCAGGTGGACCACTGGCCGGCGGTGGCGGACGTGATGTTCGTGCTCGACACGCCCGAACGGTAATCGCCCCGTAGCAACCCGGCTTGCTTGCGAAAGCGAGCAACTGCAGCCCGTACGGCGCTTGGGACCTGCATTTGCTCGCTATCGGCGGTGATAGCCAGGCCAGCTCATCGCGCTCGTTCGCTCCCGGCCTCGTCGAGGTCGTCGGCGCCGACCGGCAGCGGGGCGTCCACGGCCGGTTCGCGGTTGACCACGGCCACCGCGATGGCCCCGATCAGCGCAACCACGGCGAACAGATAGAACCCCCAGGGGTACGCGATGCCGGCGGTCAGCAGCAGCCCGGTCAGGAAAGGGCCGGTGATCGCCCCGAGCCGTCCGATGCCGGCCGCCCCGCCGAGGGCCGCGCCGCGCACGGCAGCCGGATACACCCGGGCGACGTAGGCGTACACCAGCACTTGCGCGCTGAAGACGAAGGTGCCGGTGAGCAGTACGGCGAGGTAGACCCCGACGCCGGGGAGCTTGATGCTGAGCAGGGCCAGGAACAGCGCGGCCGCGGTGAACCAGATGACCGCAGAACGTCGATTGCCGATCCGGTCGGCCACCCGCCCCGCCAGCAGCAGGCCGAGCACGGCACCGACATTGAGCACCAGCAGCAGGGCCAGTGCTGCGCCGAGCTCATAGCCCGCTTCGCGCATGATCTGCGGCAACCAGGTGTTCAGCCCGTAGACCAGCAGCAGCCCCATGAACGAGGTGACCCAGAACGCCAGCGTGGATCGCACCAGGCCACGCCGGAACAGCAGCCCGATCGAGCCGGTCTGGCGACCCGCCGAGGTGTCCGGCGCCCCTTTTCCCCGCCCGCCGGGCGCTCCCGACCCTCCGCGCGCGGCTAGATAGGCAGCCGACTCCGGCAGGAAGCGCCACATCATCGGCACCAAGATGAGGGCCGGCAAGGCGCCCGCGACGAACATCCACCGCCAGCCGAAAGAGGCGATCACCAGAATTCCCACCAGCGCGGTCAGCACCGCACCGACGTGGTAGCCGGTCATCATCTGCGTGGTGGCCCGCCCACCGTGGCCGCGGGCTGCGTATTCGTTGACCAGGGCCAGTGCGGTAGGCAGCACGCCACCCAGCCCGAGTCCGGCCAGGAAGCGCAGCAGGCCGAAGACGGTCGGGTTGGGAGCGAAGGCGCACAGCAGGCTGAGCAGCGAGAACCAGATCACTGTGGCCAACATGGCCCGACGTCGGCCGATGACGTCGCTGACCGGCCCCACGGCCAGCGCCCCCACCATCACCCCGACCAGCCCAACTGTGGCGATCAGCGACGCCGAGTTGGGCGTCAGGCCCCAGGTCGGCTCACGCAGCAGCGAGGGCAGCACGACTCCAAGCACGACCAGATCGAAGCCGTCCAGCAGCACCGCCAGCCAGCACAGTGGCGCCACCCAGCCGGCGTAGCGGGCTCGCGGGTCGGCGTAGGTGTCTGCAGTCATGGTGCCCTCCTTCTCGTGTCCACATGGTCTCGCGTCAGAACGGGTAGCGCGGCAGGTCGCCGCGCAGGGTCACCCACTGCATGTCGGTGAACGCGTCAAGATTGGCCTGAGCACCCCCATGTCGGGAGCCGGTGCCGGACTGCCCAACGCCGCCGAAGGGGACGAGCGCCTCGTCGTTCACGGTCTGGTCGTTGATGTGCACCAGCCCGCTGGGGATCCGCTCGGCCAGCGCCAGACCGGCCATCACGTCGCGGGTGAGAATGCCCAGCGAGAGCCCATATTCGGTGCCGCCGGCCAGTGCCACCGCCTCGTCCAGGCTGGAGAAGGGCACCACCGGCGCCACCGGCCCGAAGATTTCCTCGGCGTACGCGGGCGCGCTCAGCGGCACCTGGCTGAGGACGGTCGGGCGGTAGAACAGCCCCTCGTAGGTGCCGCCGGCGGCCAGCGTCGCTCCTGCGGAGACGCTGGCGGTCACCAGCCGGTGGATGTTGTCGCGCTGCCCGACGTCGATGATCGGACCCACCGCCACGTCGTCTCGGGTCGGGTCGCCCACCGGCAGCCGGTCAGCGTGCTCGGCCAGCGCGGCAGCGTAGTCGTCGGCCACCCGCGCGGCGACCAGGTGACGACTGGTCGCCATGCAGATCTGGCCGGCATGGTTGAACGAGCCGAACGCCCCCAGCGAGACCGCCTGCTCGAGGTCCACGTCGTCCAGCACGATCAGCGCGGAGTTGCCGCCAAGCTCAAGGTGCACCCGCTTGAGGTGCTGAGCCGCGGCGGCCGCGACGGATCTGCCGGCCCGGGTGGATCCGGTGAAGGCAATCACCCGGACCGACGGGTCCTCCACCAGGGCGATCCCGACGTCGACCCCGCCGGGCAGCACGTGCAGCAGCCCCTCGGGCAGCCCGGCCTCCTCGAAGATGCGGGCGAAAACCACGCCTCCGGAGATCGCCGTCCGCGGGTCGGGTTTGCAGATCACCGCGTTGCCCAGGGCCAAGGCGGGCGCGATCGAGCGGATGGCCAGGATGATCGGCGCGTTGAAGGGAGCGATCACCCCGACCACGCCGACCGGCAGCCGGCGGGTCATCGACAGCCGCGGCTGGTTGGAGTGCAGCAGCTGCCCGTACGGGTGGCTGGCCAACGCTGCCGCCTCCCAGCACTCTTCGGCCGCCACGCCCCGGGTCTGAAACTGCGCAAACGGGCGGATGGCCCCGGACTCACGGATCAGCCACTCGTGGATCTCGTCCTCGCGTTCGACGAACAGCTGAGCAGCGCGGCGCAGCACCCCGGCTCGCACGTCGTAGCTCTGCGCCGCCCAGGACTTCTGCGCCCGTGCGGCCTGCTCGGCGGCGGCGTGTACGTCGTCCACGCCGGCCGCGCCGACGCTGCCCAGGGTGTTGCCGGTGGCGGGCTCGACGGCGTCGTAGCTGCCGGCAGAGCCGGGGATCCAACCGCCGGAAAAGATATTCCTCTCCCACACCGTGGGATCCATGAACGCCATCTGTGACTCCTCTGTCGTACGTCCCGATCAGAACCCGATCGGGAGCCCGGCGTAGTTTTCGGCCAAGCCCGCCGCGCCGGCCTCGCTGCTGGTGACCCAACGCAGCTGGGACAACTGCAGCTGCTCCTCGAACTCGTCGCCCGTCGGGTGCAGCATGGTGGTCATCCACCAGGAGAAGTGCGTGCACCGCCACACCCGGCGCAGCGCCGTCGCGGAATATTCGTCGGCCAGCCGCGGGTCGCGGTCGCGCAGCAGGGCGGCCAGCGCAGGCGCCAGCAGGGCCACGTCTGCCACCGCCAGGTTGAGCCCCTTCGCGCCGGTCGGCGGCACGATGTGGGCGGCGTCCCCGGCCAGGAACAGCCGTCCGTAGCGCATCGGCTCCGAGACCAGGCTCCGCATCGGCAGCACGCTGCGGTCGGTGATCGGACCGGTCTTCAGCTGCCACCCGTCGTGGCCGAGCCGCTCAGCCAGCGCGGTCCAGATCCGGTCGTCGGACCAGTCGGCAAGGTCGGTGCCAGGCGGCACCTGCAGGTAGAACCGGCTCACCTGGTCCGAGCGCATCGAGTGCAGGGCGAAGCCGTCGCGGTGCCAGGCGTAGATCAGCTCGTCGGTCGACGGCGCGACGTCGGCCAGGATGCCCAGCCAGGCGTACGGGTAGGTCCGCTGCCAGGTCGAGCGCACGCCCTCGGGAATGCTGGTCCGGCTGGGCCCGAACGAGCCGTCGCAGCCCGCCACCACGTCGGCGTCTACGCGCTGGTCTCGGCCCTCGGCGTCGGTGTAGGTGACGTAGGGGTGCTCGGTCTCGAGGTCACCCAACGCGGTTCCGGTGATCTCGTAGACGATCTGCTGACCGTCAGCCTCCCGGGCCCGGCCGAGGTCGCGCGTCACCTCGGTCTGACCGTAGAGCCATACGCTGCGGCCGGTCAGGTCGACGAAGTCGAGATGGTGCCGTTGGTGTGGCCACTGCAGATAGACCCCGCGGTGCTCGTGGCCTTCGGCGTGCAGCCGCTGGCCCAGCCCGACGGCGTCCAGCAGCGCGACTGTGGACGCCTCCAAGATGCCGGCGCGGATCCGAGCCTCCACATAGCTGCGCGACCGGGTCTCCAGCACCACCGACTCGACCCCCTCCGCGGCCAGCAGGTGAGACAGCAGCAGCCCGGCCGGACCGGCACCGACGATGGCGACCTGGGTGCGCGTGCTCACGGCTCTCCTTCGGGGTCGGACAGCTCGACGTCCAGCCGCTCGGCCAGCTCGGCGGTGGAGATGCCGTACGTGGAGAGCACCACGGCACCGCCCGGCCCCACCTCGAAGGTGGCGTAGTCGGTGTAGACCCGGGAGACGCAGGCCAGCCCGGTGAGTGGATAGCTGCAGGACGGCACCAGCTTTGCTGTGCCGTCCTTGGCGAACAGCGTCATCATCACGTACACCGACTTGGCGCCGATGGCCAGGTCCATCGCGCCACCAACCGCCGGGATGGCCCCCGGTGCCCCGGTGTGCCAGTTGGCCAGGTCGCCGTGCTCGGACACCTGGAAGGCGCCGAGCACACAGACGTCGAGGTGGCCACCCCGCATCATCGCGAAGGAGTCGGCCTGATGGAAGTACGCCGCGCCAGGCAGCTCGGTCACCGCGATCTTGCCGGCGTTGATCAGGTCGGGGTCCACCTCGTCCCCGATGGCCGCGGGTCCCATGTTCAGCATCCCGTTCTCGGTGTGCAGCACAACGCCGGCGGCCGGGTCGAGGTGGTCGGCCACCAGGGTCGGCTGGCCGATGCCCAGGTTGACGTAGGAGCCGGGGGCGATGTCGGCAGCGATGGCCGCGGCCAGCGCGTTCTTGTCCCGGGGCCCGCCCCCCGCCCCGGTCCGGTGTCGTTCGTCGGACGCGGTCATGTCACCGCTCGGTCGTGCGCGAGATCCGGCGCCGTCTCTCGATCTGGCACGGCGCCGAGATCCAGCACGGTGTCGACGTAGATGCCCGGGGTGACCACCGCCTCGGGGTCGAGCGCGCCGGCGTCGACCACGCGGCCCACCTGCACGACGGTGGTCCGTGCGGCGGTAGCCATCACCGGCCCGAAGTTGCGGGCGGTCTTGCGATAGACCAGGTTGCCCATCCGATCGGCGGTGTGCGCCGCGATCAGCGCCACGTCGCCCGAGATCGGGTATTCCAAGACGTAGTCGCGGCCGTTGATCTCGCGGGTCTCCTTGCCCTCGGCCAGCGGGGTGCCCACGCCGGTGGGGCTGAAGAAGGCGCCGATGCCCGCACCGGCCGCCCGCATCCGCTCGGCCAGGTTGCCCTGCGGCACCACTTCAAGCTCGATCCGGCCAGCCCGGTAGAGCTCATCGAACACCCAGGAGTCACTCTGCCGCGGAAACGAGCAGATCACCTTGCGCACCCGTCCAGCGGCCAGCAGCGCGGCAAGTCCGGTGTCGCCGTTGCCGGCGTTGTTGCTGACCACGGTGAGGTCTGTCGCCCCGGAACGGATCAGGGCGTCGATCAGGTGCACCGGCATGCCGGCCATGCCGAAGCCGCCGACCAGCACGACGGCGCCGTCCTCGACGCCGTCCACCGCCTCGTCGGCGCTCGCCACCACTCGCGGGGTCACGTCGTACTCGTCAGGACGGTGTTCTCCAGCACCACAGCGAGACCCTGGCCGACCCCGATGCAGATCGCCGCCACCCCCCAGCGCTCGCCGCGCTCGATCAACACAGCAGCAAGGGTGCCCAGGATCCGGGTGCCGGAGGCTCCGATCGGGTGGCCCATGGCGATCGCGCCGCCGCGGGTGTTGACGGTCTCGGGGTCGATGCCCCAGGCGTCGATGCAGGCCAGCGACTGTACGGCGAAGGCCTCATTCAGCTCGACCGCCCCGACATCGCCCCAGCCGATGCCCGCGCGGCGAAGTGCCTCATCGGCCGCCGCCACCGGAGCGTAGCCGAACATCTGCGGGTCGAGTGCGGCCGAGCCCCGCCCGGCGATCCGGGCCAGCGGAGCAAGCCCGATCCGCCCCGAGGACTCGCCGGACCCGAGCAGCACTGCGGACGCGCCGTCAGTGAGCGGGGAGGCGTTGCCCGCAGTGATGGTGCCTGCGCTGCGGAACGACGGCTTCAGTGCGGCCAGCTTCTCGGCGGTGCTGCCTGGCCGGATGCCCTCGTCGCGGGTCAGGTCGGTGCCCGGCACCAGCACGGTCAGATCGTCGTAGAAGCCCTCGTTCCAGGCCACGTCGGCAAGCACGTGCGACCGTACGGAGAAGGCGTCCTGTCGCTCACGGGAGATGGAGAACTTCTCCTGCAACAACTCGTTACACTCCCCCAGTGACGCCGTCCACTCGGCCGGCATCCTCGGGTTCACCAGCCGCCAGCCGAGCGTCGTGGACGGAGCCGTGAGGTCGCTGACCGGATAGGCCCGGGATGGCTTGGGCAGCACCCAGGGCGCCCGGGTCATCGACTCCACACCGCCGGCCACCACCACCGAGGCGTCGCCGGTCTCAATCATCCGCGACGCCATCATGGCCGCATCCAGACTGGATCCGCAGAGCCGGTTGACCGTGGTGGCCGGGATGGAGGTCGGCAGGCCGGCGAGCAGCAGCGCCATCCGAGCGACGTTGCGGTTGTCCTCGCCAGACTGGTTGCCGGCCCCCCACAGCACCTCATCGATCTCGGCCCGGTCCAGGCCCGGAGCGCGGTCTAGCAGACCGGTCAGTGCCACAGCGGCCAGGTCGTCGGGGCGCACGCCGGCGTAGGCCCCGCCGTATCTGGCGAAGGGGGTGCGGGTGGCGGAGTAGAGATAGCTGGACGTCATGACTCCTCCTCCGGACCGAGCTCGGACAGCACCTGTGCAGCGATGCGGAAGGCGGTGTTGGCTTCGGGGACTCCACAGTAGATCGCGGTCTGCAGCAACAGCTCCTTGATCTCGTCGTTCGTCAAGCCGTTGGTACGCGCCGCCCGGACGTGCATCGCCAGCTCCTCGTGGTGTCCCCGGGCGACCAGCGCGGTAAGGGTGATCAGTGAGCGGCTCCGCCGGTCCAGACCCGGCCGCGTCCAGATCGTGCCCCAGGCGTAGCGGGTGATCAGCTGCTGGAAGTCAGCGGTGAAATCGGTGGACCCGGCGATGGAGCGATCCACGTGGGCGTCGCCCAGCACCTCACGGCGGACAGCCATCCCCGCGGTGTAGCTGGGGTCGGAACCGGTCGAAGGGGTTGCGAAGTGGCGGACCAGCAGGTCGGCCACGGTGTCGGGGCGTTCAGCCGGCGCGAGGTGGGCGACGCCATCCAGCACGACCAGGGCGGCGTCGGCAATGCCGTCCGCCAGCCGCTGCAGGTCGGCCACTGGGGTGGCGACATCCTCGGCGCCCGCAACCGCAAGCACCCGCGCCTGCACCTCGCCGAGCCGGTCACGGACGTCAAAGGCGGCCAGCGCGTCACACACCTTCGCATAGCTGTCCGCGTCCACACCGGCCAAGGCGTCCAGCAACGCCGAGCCCACGGCCGGCTCCCGCGCCAGAAACCCGGGTGCGAACCAGCGCTCCGCCGAACTGGCCCTCAGCGCCGACGTACCGGAAGCGCGCACGGTGGCAGCCCGCTCGGCCCACTGGGAGCCGTCCCCGATCTTGGCACCGGTGCATATCAGAGCGGCCGCCGGCACCCGACCGGGAGCGTCCAACAGCAGCTGCAGACCCACCGCTCCGCCGACCGAGTCGCCGGCGTAGCAGAAGGGCTGCCGGGGGCGGCCCCGCTCGGCCTGCAGGCGATCGGCCAGCGCAAGCACCCCTGCGGCCAGCTCGTCCAGTGTGAACGGCCCACCTGCTCCGGCCTCGCCGTGTCCCGGCAGCTCCCAGCCGATCACGTGGAAGTGCTCGCTCAGCCGGCCGGCGCAGGCCGACCACAGCGCCGTCACCGAGGTGCCCAGCGACGGTCCGAGCAGCAGCAGTGGGCGGTCGGCCCCCCCGCCGAGCGGCACGCCGGTGATCACCGGGGTGCTCACGGCGCACCTGCCGTGAAGGCGCGACTGCGGTCGAGCACGCGGTCGATCAGCAGCTGGGCCGCTCCGAGGTAGTCGCCCCGGGGCTCACCGCCCGCCACCTTGGCCATGCTCTGCTGCTCCGCGACCTGCCCCAAGCCCTCGAGGGTTGCTCGCATCCGGTCGGAATCGATCTGCAGGCCGGCCAGTAGCTCGGTGGTCTGGCTGCCGGCCACCACCGTCCGGCGGGCCAGGTCGCGCAGCGCCGCCCACTCGGCGTGCCAGGCGCCGTCGGGGCGCTCGTCGACGGTGGTCGCCGCCGCCAGGTGCAAAGTCGCCGCCAGCGGCGGGCCGGTAAGCGCCGCCCTTCTGACCAGCACGGCCAAGATGGGATTCCGCTTGCCCGGCATGGTGGATGAGCCGCCACGTGGTGGCCCCCCTGCGGGGGAACCTTCGGCCAGCTCGGCGATCTCCGGACGGGACAGTGTGGCGACGTCGGCGGCCAGGTGACCCCACGCGTCGGTGCAGCCGACCAGGGCGTCACCGGCCGCGCTCACCCATGACCGGTTGGTGTGCCACGGAGTACGGGGCGCCAGACCGATGGCGAGCGCGGTCTGCTCGACAAGCCGCCATGCCGTGCCCGGCGGGTCGTCGCGCCCAGACACCCGGGCCAGCTCGGCGGGGGCGGCGAGCGTGCCGGCGGCGCCGCCCAACTGAGTGGCCGCGCGGGCACGCACGGCGGTGATCGCGTCCGCCGCGTCCAGCACCCCGGAAAGCCAGGTCGATGCCTTGAGACCGAAGGTGATCGGGACGGCGTGCTGGGTCAACGTGCGTCCGACCATGGCGCTGGCCCGGTGCGCCCGCACCAGCTCGCCCAGGACCACCGCCTGGCGGCTGAGCTGGCCGAGCAGCTCGTCCATCACCTCGACAAGGGTGAGCACCAGCGCGGTGTCTAGCACGTCTTGGCTCGTCAGACCCCGGTGCAGCCAGCTGGCGGCGTCCGGCGCGCCGACCCGCGACCGGAGCAGCTCGACCAGCCCGAGCACCGGATTGCCGGCGGCTTCGGCGCCGCGGGCGAGGGCGTCCAGATCAGCATCGCCGACCAACTCCGACAGCGGGTGCCGGGCCGACACCGGGGCCACGCCGGTGTCCACCAGGGCCTCCAGCCAGGCCGCCTCGACCGACGTCATCGCCGCCAGCAGCCTCGCCGAGCTCATCAGGCTGCCGGCCCGCTCGTCACCCGGCCAGAACAAATCGCTCACCCGTTGAGCCCCAGATGGCTCAGAAACACGGTCTCCCGCTCCCCCTGCAGCCAGATGTCAAAGACGTACCCGTGCTCGTCAGCAGTGGTCAGCAGGGTCTGCCGTTCGGTCTCACCCAAGGCCGACAGCAGCGGGTCGGCGGCCAGCACCGCCGCGTCCTGGGGAAGATAGGCCCGGGTGAGCAGCCGGTGAGTCACGCCTCGGGCGAAGACGGTCACCGCGAAGAAGGCGGCCCGTCCTGGCGCGGCACCAGGGGTGATCGTGCTGAACGAGTAGTGCCCGGTGCCGTCGGTAGACGAGCGTCCCCAGCCGGTGAAGGTCCAGCCGTCGCGATGCAGCGACCCCTGCTGCTGCACGACGGAGCCTTGGGAGTCGGCCTGCCAGATCTCGATCAGCGCATCCGGTATCGGCTGACTTGCGCCGTCGCGCACCAGGCCGTGCAGCCGTACGGCGTCGGCCCGCCCTGGCGGGACCAGCTCTCGGTCGCCCAGGTACGGGAGGCCGTACCCGAAGAACGGCCCGATGGTCTGGCCCGGCGTCGGGCGCCGCGCTGACTCCGTGTGGTCGGCCGTCACGCCAGCCCCTCGCCCTCGATCGGTGTCCGGGCACTGCCCGTCAGCACGATGTCCCAGCGGTAGCCGGTGGCCCACTCGGGGGTGGTCACGCTGTGGTCGTAGCGGGCCACCAGCCGGTCGCGGGCCTGCGGGTCCGCGATGGACTGATAGATCGGGTCCAAGGCGAACAGCGGATCGCCGGGAAAGTAGAGCTGGGTGATCAGCCGCGAGGCGAACTGGGATCCGAACAGCGAGAAGTGGATGTGCGCCGGGCGCCAGGCGTTGCGGTGGTTGCGCCACGGGTAAGGTCCAGGCTTGATGGTGAGGAAGCGGTAGTTCCCATCGTCGTCGGTCAGACAGCGGCCGGCTCCGGTGAAGTTGGGGTCCAGCGGGGCTGGGTGTTGATCGCCCTGGTGGGCATAGCGACCGGCGGCGTTTGCCTGCCAGATCTCCACCAGCTGACCGCGGACGGGCCGCCCGTCGCCGTCGGTGATCCTCCCGGTGACCACCAGCCGCTCCCCGATCGGCTCACCGCTGTGCTGCTGGGTGAGGTCGGCCTCAGCGGCGTGCACGTCGCGGTGGCCGAAGCAGGGTGCGGCCAGTTCGATGGTCTCCGGGTCGACTTGGCGCGGCTCCTTGGTCGGATGCCGGAGCGCGCTGCTGCGATAGGGCGGATAGTCCAGCCGGGGCTGGTCCTCGACGACGCCCGACCGGAGGTACGCCTGCTCGATGGCCGTGATCTCGGCGATGATCTCGTCCTGGCTCGCCACCGGCGGACCCGCTGGGCCGGTGCTCATTCGAGATCCCACATCTGTTCGATCAGGAGTCCCATGTTGGGGATCACCACCTGGTGCAGAGGCAAAGCTTCGGGCTCGTTAGGCCGCGCCTCGAGTGCCCGGGTGTCAATGACGGCGATCTCGGCGCGGTGAAGCCATCCTGCCGTACAGGAGGAGGCGCCGGGCGCCGCCCCCGCTATGGCCCGGTGCGCACCACGAGGTCAGGCGCCCAAATCCCGATGATTCGGCTCCGAGCAACCGAAGACCATGTCGATTTTGACGTAACGTACGAATCATGATTCACTAATCCCACGTCGCTTGGAGGGGAGTATTCCCCAGCACCTCGTCGTCATCACGACCTCGGCCGCCGAGGTCCGGTGGGGTGGGCCCGTTGCCGGGCCGGCAGAGACCTCCGGCCAGCCTTTAAGGGTTGCCATGTCTGTCACAACCGTCCGTACGTTCCGCTGCAGCACTCCCCGCGCCGCCGCACACCCCCCACGCAATTCGCGAACTGCCGTACTCCTATCATGGCCGGATGGCCAGTCCCCTCGGATGGACCTTCCTCTCCAACCACGGACACGTCCTGGTGCAGCTGGCCAGCAGTCCCGACGACACCATGCGCGACATTGCGCTTCGAGTCGGGATCACCGAGCGCGCCGTACAGCTGATCGTGCGCGACCTGGCCAGCGCGGGCTACATCGACATCCAGCGGGTGGGGCGACGCAATCACTACCGGATCGCCTCCGACCTGCCACTGCGGCACCCGGCCGAGCAGCGAGCGACCATCGGGGATCTGGTGGGTCTGTTCGGCCCAGCGCGCTAGGCCGCTGGCGCCCGGCGCGCTGGCGCGGAGCAGCCAGCCGGCCGCTCGAGCTCATCAGGGGTGCCCATGCTTGACGTCGGTCCACTGGTGTGGGGTTTGACCATTGCTCTAGTCGTGGTGTTGCTGGCGGTGGACCTGGTGCTGGCCGCAGTCCGTCCGCACAAGGTGGGGTTTCGGGAGGCGGCGACCTGGTCGATCTTCTACGTCGCCGTCGCGATCGCTTTTGGCGTGTGGTTCACCGTGACGTACGGCGGCGACCTCGGCACGCAGTATTTCACCGGTTACCTGGTGGAGAAGAGCCTGTCGGTCGACAACCTCTTTGTGTTCGTCGTCATCATGACCACTTTTGCGGTGCCCGAGGAGCACCAGCACAAGGTGCTGACCTTCGGCATCGTGTTGGCCCTCGGAATGCGGGCAGTGTTCATCGCGCTGGGCGCCGCGCTGCTGTCGGCCTTCTCCATCGTGTTCTTGCTCTTCGGCCTGCTCCTGGTGTTCACCGCGGTACAGCTGTTCCGGCATCGCGACGAGGATCCCGACATCGAGGACAACGCGGTGGTCAAGGGGGCTCGTCGACTGCTGCCGCTGACCGACGAGTACGTGGGCGGCAAGCTCTCCGTGCGCGTTGACGGCGCCCGGGTGTACACGCCACTGCTGCTGGTGCTGATCGCCATCGGCAGCATCGACCTGCTCTTCGCCCTCGACTCCATCCCGGCCATTTTCGGCATCACCAGCGAGGCCTACATCGTTTTCGCCGCCAACGCCTTTGCGCTGCTCGGTCTCCGGGCGCTGTTCTTCCTGGTCAAGGGCCTGCTGGACCGACTGGTCTATCTCTCGACCGGCCTGTCGATCATCCTGGCCTTCATCGGCGTCAAGCTCATCCTGCACTGGCTGCACGTCGACGTCAGCGCCGCCGTGCCGGAGATTCCGACCCTGGTCAGCCTGGCTGTGATCCTGCTCATCCTGGCCGTGGTCATCATCGCCAGTCTGGTCAAGACCAGGCGCGACCCCGACCTCACCGCCCACGCCGGGTCGCTGCGCGCCACCACCGGCCAGGACAGCAAGCAGCCAGCCCGACAGCCCTCCGCCCGTTAGAAGCCGGCGCCGCGTCGTCTCGACCAGAGCACCCCCGCGGCGTTCAAGCCGACCGCCCACAAGCTGACCATGACGAGCCACTGGACCCAGGTATGCGCTGTCATCTGGCCGGACAGCAGAATCGGAGCCAGGGCGAAGGGAGTCAGCCAGCCCTGGGCGTCACGCAGGGCGGTCACGGCTCCCAAGCCAAGCCAGAGACCGAGCGGCAGCACGATGCTCGCCAGCACGGCCAACACCCGAAAGCGCAGCAGCAGACCAAGTCCGGTGCCAACGGCTTGAGCCACCAGCTGCACCAGCACGCTACCCAGCACGATGGGGCCGGCGTGCTGCCATCGTGATGGCCCGACGTCGGAGGCGAAGAGGCTGAGGGCGGTCGCGATCACCAAGAACCCGAACAGCGCGACGGCCACGGCCATCGCAGCGGCCACCACCAGCGTGCCGCCGATCCGGGTCGTGCGGTCACGTCGGTCGGGGTTGGCGACCAGGACGATGCCGAACACCGGCACGGTGACCGACATCAACGACTGCACCGGAGGCGACAGCGCAGCGAGCGTCTGCTGCTCAGGCGGGGAGGAGGCCCCCAGACCGATCGCAGCCAACACGCCAACGAGCGCGGTGACCACCACTACCCAACGATGCAGCGGTGAGGCCAGCGCTCGGCGAGCGTCAGTCAGCATGCGGGGGGTGCTTCAGGAGGCCGGGTCGGCACCGGCCATCGCGCTCATCAACTGCTCCTCGGCCGCAGCCTTGACCAGGCCGAGGCCGACGAGCACCCCGGAGTCTTCCTCGTGTTCGAGCAGGGCCAGCAGGATGTGCTCGGTGCCGACATAGTCGTGTCCCAGCCGCAGAGCCTCACGAAACGTCAGCTCGAGCACCTTTCGGGCTGCTGCGTCGTAGGGGATGAGCTCGGGCACCGTGTCGACCGCTGGCGATAGAGTCGCCGCCAGCCGGCGCCGGACGGTATCCAGCACGACGCCTTGGCCAACGATGAGCTGTGCGCCGAAGCTCTCGGGGTCGGCTAGGAGTCCGAGCCCCAGATGCGCAGGGCCGATCTCAGAATTGCCGGCCGCCCGGGCCTCGATCTGCGCCGCCACCACCGCCGACTTCGCCCGCTCGGTGAACTGGCGAAAGCCCTGGTTCGGGTCCAGCCCAGACGGGTCAGCGCCCTTGCGCACGAAGCGCTTCTGGGCCGCCTGGCGGGTCACCCCCATGCTCTGGCCGATCTCGGTCCAGGACGCGCCCGACCGGCGGGCTTGATCGACGAAGTGCCCGATCAGGTGGTCGGCGAGGTGATCGAGGTGCTCACCCACCACGACCGCGTCTGACAGCTGGTCCAAGACGTCGGGCCGCGCTCGTTTGATGCCCTCGATCAGCTCGTCCAGTCGTGGGGGCGGCGTTGGTTGCGTCGGATAGGCCATGCGTCAACTCTAAGTTGACAACTCGGAGATCGTCAACCCTTAGTTGCCTGCAGGGGTTCTCGCGGCACGTTCCGGCCTGCAGAAGAGAGCTGCACGAAATCTCACCGGCGTGCGGGTCAACCTCGACTTTCAGCCCCTGAACGCCCGACGCGGGTGAGTTGTCGTGCAGAGTTCCCTCACACCGGCGATCTGACAGCGAGCACCCTCATCTGCCCCGCAGGCACACGTGACGGTGAGAGCAGGCAAGGTCTGGCCTGGAGGCTCAGGAGTTGTCGGGCTCAATCAGCGTGTTCCCGAGCTCGGGGTCGTCGTTGCCCACGACCGCGTCGCTTTCGGACCCCTCCTGGGGCTCCGGTGCGATCGACGGCTCCAGGTCGACAGGCCCGGCGTCCTGTCCAGGCAGTTGTACGTCGGGAGTCACTGGCTCGGCGTTGTCCATGGCCTCATCCTCTCTCTCTTGCGCCGTGAGTCCGCCGATCAGGTCCCGCAGAAGGTGCGATACGCACCGAAGTCCGCAGGGGCAGGGCCGGCGTAGCGCTCGAGCCCAGGCCGCTCGTCGTACGGCGCGGTCACCACCCCCAGCAGCTGCTCGAACGGCTCCAGATCCTCCAGGGTCGCGGCAGCCAAGGCCTCCTCGACCAGGTGGTTGCGGGGGATGTAGCGGGGGTTGACCCGGTCCATGCTGTCGCCATCGGGGCTCAGGCCCCGCCAACGCTCGAGCCAGCCGTCGAACCCGGTGACGTCGAGCACCAGGCTGCGGGCGGGCTCGGCGTCCCCTCGGGCGGCTGCCCCCAGGTCACGGAAGAACGACGTGAAGTCGACCCGGTTGTCGTACAGCAGAGGCAACAGCTCGTCCACAAGCGGTGACACTACGGCGGCGTCCAGCCCGTCGGCCAGCCCGAGCTTGGCCCGCATGCCCTCCAACCAAGCGGACTCGTATTGCCGGTGGAAGGCGCCGAGGGACTCGACAGCTTGGGCGATCGCCTGTTCCTGGTCGTCGTGCAGCAGTGGAAGCAGCCCCTCAGCCAGTCGGGCGAGGTTCCATTGGGCGATGGCCGGCTGGTTGCCGTAGGCGTACCTTCCGCTCTCGTCGATTGAGCTATAGACCGTGGTCGGGTCAAACGCCTCCATGAACGCACAGGGGCCGTAGTCGATGGTCTCCCCCGAGATCGTCATGTTGTCGGTGTTCATCACGCCGTGGATGAACCCGACGAGCATCCACTTCGCCACCAGTGACGCCTGGGCGGCCACCACGGCATCGAAGAGGGCGAGGTACGCACGCTCGGCGCCGGCCGCCTCGGGGTAGTGACGGGCGATCGCGTGGTCGGCGAGTCGTCGAACCAGATCAACGTCGCCCGTGGCCGCGGCGTACTGGAAGCTGCCGACACGCAGGTGGCTGCTGGCCACCCGGGTGAGCACCGCACCGGGCAGCAGGGTTTCGCGGCGCACTGGCCGTCCGGTCGCAGCCACAGCGAGCGAGCGGGTGGTCGGGATTCCGAGGGCGTACATCGCCTCGCTGATCAGATACTCGCGCAGCATCGGGCCCACGGCTGCCAGACCGTCGCCCCCACGCGCGAACGGCGTACGTCCAGAGCCCTTGAGGTGCAGGTCGCGGAGCTGACCCCTGGTGTCGACGGCCTCACCGAGCAGCAGGGCGCGGCCGTCCCCAAGGCGGGGGCTGTAGCCCCCGAACTGATGCCCGGCGTAGCCCTGCGCCACCGGCGTAGCGCCCTCGGGGACTAGGTTGCCCACCAAGAAGCGGAGACCGTAGGGGGTCCGCAGCCAGTCCTCGTCGAGGCTCAGCTCGCGGGCGAGTGGCTCGTTGAGCGCCAGAAGATGCGGATCGGGTGCCTCCGCCGCCTGCCAGGCCACGGCCAGCTCGGGGAGCTCTCGGGCAAACCGACCCTCAAGGGTCAGGGCGGGAGGTGCGACAGTCATGATCATGACATTACCCAGCAGAACTCGCCCCTATCGTTTTCGATTGTCGCCCCCGTGGGGAGCCCTTCGGCCGTTGAGCGCGGCCGCCTTCAAGGCGTGACCACCCGGGTGTACAGCGGCAACCAATAGCAGGGGAGGGTGTGCTAGGTCGCGTAGGCGAGGAGCTCGTGGCGGCCTTGGCTCAGTTCAAGCGTTCGGTCAAATGGACGGTGACCTCGTCCCCATCGGACTTGCCGATCGCCCGACGCACGGCTGCTTTGACCGGCAGCTTGTGCGTGCCGTCGCCCAGGGCCATGAATGCGCCGCGAAACGGCTCGCCGTCGACCGTGCCGGCCACTTTCACCAGCCCGCGGGTCCCGAACACGGTAGCCGAATCCACGAGCTGCACGCAGGTCCAGGTGTCGCCGTCGCGCACCTTGCCCAGCTTCGCGGTGAAGCTGAGGTCGAGCGAGCTGGTCACCATGCCTCCTTGTGGAAGTAAACGAGCTTGCTGCCATCAGCGTCGTTCAAGCAGTACATCCGTCGGGCGCCATCCTGAGCACGGTCAGAAATCGGCTCACCGTCGATTCTCAGAGTTATCGTCATAGGTGATTCGACATCCGAACGCGCCATAACTCATCGGCCCTGGCAAACTATGCGGCTGCAAGTCATCGACGGCGACCCGGGCGAGTCGACCGCCTCCGACCAGGGCGGCACGTCGTCGCCCACTGCCAGGAGCCGCCGGCTTAACCGGACTCAAGCCCAGATAACCGAATACCGAAGAAGAAGGCCAGCGATGACGACAGAGCGTGAGGCCTTGGCCGACCAGGTGCGGGCAGCCCTACCCCAGGATCGCCCAGTACGCGAGGTGTCGATGTTCGGCGGCCTGTCGTTCATGGTGGATGACAAGATGGTCGTCGCCGCCCGACGCAGCGGCGAATTGCTCGTGCGCGTCGACCCTGCACGACGCGGCGAGCTGCTCCAGTTGCCTGGTGCCAGGCCCGCGGTCATGCGTGCCGATCGTCCCATGGGACCGGGCTGGATGACGGTTTCCTCTGAGGGCTTGGCCACCCCCAGCCAGCTCGAGTTCTGGGTCAAAGTCGGCATGGACCACCGAGGCTCAGGGGCATGAACTGAACGGGCCGGTAGCGAAGGTGTGGTCGCCTAGCACGGTCAGGCTCGAGCCAGAGTTCGCTTCAGCAGCCGACCCAGCTCGCTGACACCGTGCGCCAGCCGGTCGTCGGGCACGCCGGAGAAGCTCAGCCGCGCGTGGTTGGCCTCCTGCTCGACCGGGAAAAAGGTACCGCCGGGCACGTAGGCCACCTTGGCCTCGGGCAACAGGGTCTCGGCCATGAACGCCGCGGCGTCGAAGCCTGGCGGGAAGGTCAGCCAGGTGAACAGCCCTCCGTCCGGCTCGGTGAACTGCACATCGTCCGGAAGCGCCGTCGCGAGGGTCGCCAGCATCAGATCGCGCTTGTGCCGGTACACCGGGACGACTCGGGCCACGTGGGCGTCCAGGTCGTACCGCTCAAGGTATGCCGCGGTCGCCGCCATGTTCAGCGTGCTGTTCTGGGTGTCGGCGGCCAGCTTGAGCAGGGCGAGACGCTCCAAGACCTCCGGACTCGCGTGCGCCCAGCCCAGCCGCAGTCCTGGCGCCAGCAGCTTGGAGAAGCTGCCGAGGTGCAGCACCCGGCCGGTTGTGTCCAAGCTCTTCAGCGTGGGCAGTTGCTCACCGGAGTACCGCAGCGGCCGGTATGGAGTGTCCTCCACCACCAGCACGCCGTGCGCCTCGGCGAGCTCGAGCAGCCGCCGTCGCCGGGGCAGGCTGAGGGTGACCCCACTGGGGTTGGCAAAGTCCGGCACCACATAGATCATCACGGTGTCCGGGTTCGCCTCGAGAACCTGCTCGAGGTGGTCGGTGTCCATCCCGTCGGCGTCGATCCGCACCGGGGCATAGCGGGGTTCGCACGGGTTGAACGCGATCAGCGCGCCGAGGAACGTCGGATTGTCCGTGACCACCACGTCGCCCGCGTCGACCACCAGCTTGGCAGCGAGATCGAGCCCCTGCTGGCCGCCCTGAATGATCAGTACGTCGTCCGCGCCGGCCGGCATCTGGTCTGCGGTCAGCCGCTTCGCCACCGCGGCCCGCAGCTCCGGCAGCCCCACAGAAGCGGTGTACTGCAGGGACAACGCGCGCTGAGGGGTCAGCAGCTCGGCATACACCTGGGCCAGCTCCTCGACCGGGAACAGCGCCGGGTCGGGGTAGCCGCCGCCGAAGGAGATGACCTCGGGGTCGGCGCCGAGCCGAAGCAGCTCACGGATCGCCGACGGCTGCACCCGGGCCATCCGGGCCGCGTACGGGATCGTCATGTGAATCTCAGGCTCGAAGCCCGCCCGGCTCGTACGGCAGCCAGGTGCTCGTCGAGGTTGACGTGGTCGAGCAGAGACTCCCCCGCCTCGATCGCCGCCCGCAGCGCCTCCTCGCGGCGCTGGATCTCCTCGGCCGCCTCGATCGCCGCGGCGATCGCTTCGGCAGACCCCACCACGATGCCGTCGTCGTCGCCGAGCACCAGATCGTCGGGGCGCACCTCGATGTCGCCGATGGGCACCGCCACCTGCAGCACCGGGTCGGCCACCGCCGAGAAGGCCGAGGGTGCGACTCCGCGGGCGAAGACCGGCAGGTCCAGGCGGGCCAGGGTGCGGCTGTCTCGACAACGCCCGTCGATCACGATCCCGGCCAGCCGCCGTCGACGAGCCTCCGTGGCGAACAGCTCTCCGGCCACGGCGTGCTCGTCGCTGCCGACAGCCACGACCAGGACGTCGCCGGGACGGGCTTCTCGGAGGGCAACCAACATCCCCAGCAGGTCGCCGCCCGCGGCCACCGTGAACGCCCGGCCGGCCATCCTCAGCCCGGGGCGGACGGGGCGCAGGGCCGCGGGCAGCACCCGTAGGCCAGCGTGCGGCTTGTCGGCGTCCACCAGTGAGGTGGTATCGATCCGGCCAAGCCGGTCCAGCAGTTCGGTCTCAGACGGCATGGAGACGACTCTGCCACCAACGACAGACGCGCACACTGGCACCGTTGATCGTGGCGCGCGCGACTGAGGCTGTTGATGCGAGATCTCAGCACCCGTAAGACCGTCGCTGGCAGCAGGATGGGGGCTAATGCGGTGACCTCTGGGCTCATGCGGTGCTCAGCGCAGTCCCGCAGTCCCGGAAGTTCGGCTACATCGGTTGGCGGAGCAAGGAGCCCTTATGCATGAGGTGATCATCGTCGGGGGCGGCCCGACCGGGATGATGCTGGCGAGCGAGCTGCGGCTGCACGACGTGGACGTCCTGGTGCTCGAAAAGGACATGGAGCCGAGCCGGCAGGTCCGTTCACTCGGTTTACATCCGCGCAGCATTGAGATCTTGGACCAGCGCGGTCTGCTGGACCGGTTCCTCGCGCACGGGCAGATGTATCCCGGGGGTGCCGGTCACTTCGCCGCGATCGACAGGCCATGGCCGGCCAGCCTGGACACTGCGCACGGTTACGTCCTCGGCATCCCCCAGCCGATCACCGACCGGCTGCTGGCCGATCGCGCTGTTGAGCTCGGTGCGCAGACCCGTCGCGGCCACGAGGTGACAGGAGTCAGGCAGAACGAGGATGAAGTCTCGGTCGATCTGGCCGACGGCACCCGGCTGCGCTCGCATTGGCTGGTCGGCTGCGACGGCGGCCGCAGCGCGGTACGCAAGCTGCTGGGCGTCGGGTTTCCCGGCGAGCCCGCGCAAACCGAATGGCTGCTCGGAGAGCTCACGGTGACCACACCGCCTGAGGAGCTGGCCACGGTGGCGGCCGAGGTTCGCAAGACGCACAAGGGCTTTGGCATCGGTCCAGCGGCGAACGGTGTGCACCGTGCCGTCGTGCCCGCCGCCACCGTGTCCGAGGACCGAATCACGCCGCCGACCCTGGAGGAGTTCAAGACACAGCTGCGGGCGTACGCGGGCACGGACTTCGGGGTCCACTCACCGCGCTGGCTGTCCCGTTTCACCGACGCGACCCGACTCGCCGAGCAGTACCGCACTGGCAGGGCGTTCCTCGCCGGGGACGCGGCGCACGTCCACCCGCCTCTGGGCGGACAGGGGCTCAACCTCGGCATCCAGGACGCGTTCAACCTCGGTTGGAAGCTCGCCGCCGAGGTGAACGGCTGGGCGCCAGAGGGGCTGCTGGACAGCTACCACACCGAGCGGCACAAGGTTGCCGACGACGTGCTGAACCTGACCCGCGCCCAGTCCGAACTGATCTCCTCAGCACCCGGTCCCCACGCGATACGCCGGCTGATGACCGAGCTGATCGACTTCGAGGTCGTGAGCCGCTTCCTGGTTGAGAAGATCACCGGGATCGGCGTCCGCTACGACGTCGGCCAGGGCCACGAGCTGCTCGGTGCTCGGTTGCGCGACGTCCAGCTGTCGCGGGGTCGGCTCTATGAGCGGACGCGCCGGGGCCGCGGACTGCTGCTCGACCAGGCCGGGCAGCTGTCGGCCGCTGGATGGGCCGACCGGGTCGATCACGTCGTTGACGTCAGTGAGGAGCTAGACGTCCCGGCCGTGTTGCTGAGGCCCGACGGCCACGTGGTCTGGGCAGGAGCAGACCAGCGCGACCTGCACACCAGCCTGGTGAGATGGTTCGGGTCCGCACGTGGCAACAGCGTGGTCGGCGCATCTGTACCGCCGAAGGAACGTTGAACGCGACACTGAGACCTCACGGCGCTGGAGGAGGTGCGCAGCCCAGGGATGGCATGCGTACTCCGGGTGGGACAAGGGCGGCGTACGCCTCCTCGGCCGACGCCGTTGGCACCGGGCTAGGAGCGTGAAATCCGTCAAGGGGTCGTCCTCTCGTGGCTGACGGGTTCAGGAGTGGATGGGCTTGCTGGGTAACAGCGCGGCAAGGCAGAGGTAGCGGCGGGCGGTGCGGTCGCCTCGTGCCTCGTGGCTCAGTCGTTGGGCCTCCTCGTACCACTGCCGGACCTCCTCGCCCCAGCCTGCGGGCGTCGGCGTCGCGGATGGTGATGGTGCTGTCGGACCAGAACAGCGCTTGCCCGCTGGGCGTGCTGTCCGGCAGCTGATCGGTAATTTGCACGACATCGCCGACGCGGCGTAGCAGGTGGCCGTGCCGTCGGCTCCGGCGCAGCGCGTCGGCATAGGCGGCAATCAAGCCCGCCCAGATGGGGTCGCCCTGCACGGTGATTCGGTGCTCGAGGGTGTCATAGGGGGTAGCCGCGAACGGGACGAAGTAGGCGTCGTGGATAGATCGATAGACCCGAACGGCGCGACCGGCGCGGGGCTCCTCCCGCAGCACCTGCAGCAGCCCGCAACCGAGCAGGGTCCGGACCTGGTAGAGCATCCGGTTGGTCGAGCAGCCCACCTCGGCGATCCGTCGCTCACGGCCAAGAAAGGGCAGGAAGAACCGCTTCTTCGCCGGGTCGGTCAAGAACCTGGCCTGCGTCTGGTCCGACACCACGAAGGGGCTAGGTGAATCCTGCTCTGTCGTTTGCACTAGACAAACATCGACCCTGCTGGAATGACTTCAGCGGCGAGCTCGCTGCCCCCGCGGCGCCCACTGACCGTGCCGGCCTTTCGCTGGCTTTGGTGCGGCGGCCTGGTGTCGTTAATGGGCACGCACATGCAATTCGTCGCACTGCCCTACTTCGTCCACGAACAGACGGGGTCGACTTTGGCCACCGCGCTGGCCGCTGCGGCTCAAGCGCTGCCCGGTGTCACGCTGGGTCCGCTGGCGGGCGCGATCGCGGACACCCGCGACTGCCGTCGGCTATTGATCGAGGCGAACGTCGTGCTGGCCGCCGTCACGTTGGCGTTCTGCCTGACCCTAGTCAGCCCGTGGTGGGTGGTGGTGATCGTGACATTCCTGCATGCGGTGGTGGCGCAGATGATCACCGCGGCCGAGATCGTGCTGGTCCCGTCCCTGGTGCCGACCGCCGGGCTGCCCGCAGCGAACAGCCTGATCGGGGCGAACAACAGCCTTGCCCGGCTCGTTGGCCCGGCCGCCGGCGGCTTGGTTTACGCGGCGGCAGGGCTGTCCACCGTCGCCGTGGCCAACGCTGTGAGCTTCGCTTTGGGGGCCCTGCTCGTAAGCCGGATCCAGCCGACGACCCATGGCTCGCTCAGACCCGGGCTTGCCCTGACCCCGCCCCCCGGCCGACCGACCTGGCTCTGGGCGGCCGGAGGCTGGACTGCCGGATGGGCGGAGATCCGGCGGCAGCCGCTGCTCGGACGCCTGCTGGTGGTGTTCGTCCTCACCGGGATCGGTGAGGGTTGCGTGTCGGCCCTACTCGCCCCTACACAGCGGAGGTCTTCGGCAGCAGCACCGCCCTTGGGACTGCTGCTCACCTGCCAGGCGGCCGGTGGCGTAGCGGGAGCCCTGGCCATGAGCCGTTGGGCCATCACCGATCGCCTCCCCCAGGCCCTGGGGGCAGCCATGATCGCCTGCGGAGTTCTCCTGGCGGTCATGATCGGCTACCGGCTGTTCTACCCTCGGCTGTGGCCGGCGCTGCTCCTCATCGTTGTCGCCGGACTGCCCTTCGCCGCCGTAGCCGCCGCCCAGACCACACTGCTCCAGACCCTTCCGCGCCCCGACGTTCGCGGTCGTGTCTATGGCGTGACTATCGCCGCCGCTGGAGCAGCACAGCTCGTCGGCATCCTCGCCTCCGGCTTTCTCGCCGATCGAACCAACGTCTACCTCCTGCTGGCCGACGCCCCCTGCTACCTGTTCGCCGGACTCGTCATCCTCCGAGGCCAACGACGCCCAGACTCAGACGTATCCCTTGGCTGTGGGGGCTGACGCCATGCATGCACCGACACTGCTGAAGCCTTGGGGGGTCCCGCTCATGGCTCGGGCAGCGCAGCGAAGGTGCGCTTGACGCCGAAATACCAGTCGAGGGACTGCTTCGGCCGACGCCAGCGACCCTTCATCGCGTCCCGGGCCTCCTGGTGGCTTGCGTCGCCCGCTTGCTCCGCCTCTTTGAGGTGGCGGTCCTGGGCCACGATGATGTCGTCGGCTGTCCCGCCCCGGTGTTCGAGCTCGCAGGGCCCGCCGAGCTGGCGGCAGGTCATCGCCTTCATGGTCGATCCTCCTCGTGATGGTTGTTGTCTGGATTGACGATTGAGGGTGGGCGGATGTGACCGGCCTCGGCCCTACGGCGACGGTCTGGGCCTTCACGGCGAACCACCTCCGCCAGCGAGGCCGGGTCTGCGCGAAAGGTGATGCGCTCGACCCTGCCGTCTACCACGACGAAGTCGAACAGCACCGCTGGCCGGCCGCGGTCGTACCAGGCCGCAGCGGGCCGGTCGCCCGCGAAGACCGCGAGCGCGGCGTGCGCGCTGCCGTTGAAGAAGGTGGCGATTTCGTGTGCACCGTCGATCCGCTCCGGTGTGCCGACCGACACGGCCGCCCGGTCGGCCCGCACCCCGGCCCCTGGGGCGAGGAGCTCGAGGAGGCGGTCGAAGTCGCCCTCGCGGGCGGCCGCCATGAAAGCGTCGACAACCTCCCACGCGGCCAGCGTGTCCTCCGGTGCGGGCTGGCGAACCTTGGCCCGAGCCCGGGAGGCCAGCTTGCGCGCGGCGGTCGGGGTGGTGTCCAGCGCGGCCGCAATGGTGGTGAAGTCGAAGCCGAACGAGTCATGCATAACGAACGCCACCCGCTCGGTGGGGGTGAGCCGGTCAAGCACCACCTGAAGTGCGACCCCGACTGAGTCGGCCAGCATCACCTCCTCTTCGGGACCGAGCGCGCTGCCGATCTCCTCCGACACCTCGGCGGGGACCGGCACACGAGCGCGGAGATGGTCCAGGCACAACCGCGTAGTGACGGTCGTCAACCAAGCCGGCAAGTTGGTGATCGGCTGCTCGGCGGCGTGCAGCCGGAGCCATGCCTGCTGCACCACGTCCTCGGCGCCCGCTGGGTCCCCCAGCACCCGGGTCGCCAGACGGCGCAGCCGGGGGCGTTCCCGTTCGAAGCCCGTTGCCTCGAGCTCACCCTCGTCGAACTTGTCCTGCGAGGTCACCATGGCCCTCCTCTAATTTGGTCTCACTCCCCTGACGCCGCCGACGCTGGAATCGTGACCACCGACCGCTGCGCACCTTCGTCGACGGCGTCGACCTCAGCATCGACGCTGCCAGCCTGGACCGATCGGTGGGTGGCGGAGACTTGGGTGCCGCTACTTTGGTGCGAGCGCAGCCAGGCCTCAACTGGGACTCGGCGATTCCGCGAAGGGAATTGGCTGGATGACGTCAACCAGGACGCCGCCGGGTGCGACCAGGATGAAGTGGCGCTGACCGAACGTCTCCGAACGGAGGTCGAGTGCGAGCTCGGCGTCGAGGTCGGTCACCAGCCGGGCGTACTCACGATCGGCGTCGTCCACCTCGATGTTTAGCAACATTCCGGCTGCCGGCGTCCGGTAGCCGTCGGGAATGGTCTCGTGGGTGGCGTCTACAAACGCCAGCTCCCAGGGACCACAGCGCAACGACACATAGAAATCGCTCTCGTATGTCTTCTCGAACTGGAACCGGTCGATGAAGTAGCGGGCGCTGGCCGCCACATCGGTGCTCATCAGAACTGGGTAGACGCTGATCCACATGGACCCTCCCGATAGATACGTGTTGTAGGTATGGTCGAGGAATCGCTAGTATACGTACGGCTTGTATGTATAGGAAGGGATCCAGCGATGCCCAGGGCCAGCAGGCAGCAGGCCGCCGAGACCGAGCGAGGACTGCGCGCGGCTGCCCGAGAACTCTTCGCTGAGCACGGCTTCTCGGCTGTCAGCTTGGAGCAAGTTGCAGTGGCGGCACAGGTGACACGAGGCGCCGTCTATCACCACTTCGCCAACAAGCGGGGGTTGTTCGAGGCAGTGCTCAGCGACGCGCAAGCGATGATCGCCGAAGCGGTTGCGCAAGCCGCCCCGGGAGAGGGGTGGCAGGCGCTGGAGGAAGGCAGCGTTGCCTACCTCAGGGCAGCCGTACACCCCGATGTTCGACGCATCGTGCTGGTGGACGGCCCGGCGGTTGTGGGCTGGGATGTGTGGCGCAGGACCGACGCGGACAATTCGGCCCGTCTGCTCGAAAAGGTCTTGGACACGCTCGAGGACCTGGCGGTAGATGCCGCAGCTGCGGGTGCCTTGTTGAGTGGTGCCATGAACGAGGCGGCCTTGTGGATCGCCGGAGGAGGCGACTCGACTCTCGCCGAAGCCGCCCTGCGGCGGATGATCAGTTCACTACGTCGACCCTGACCGGCCCTTCGCTCGGCGAGCAACTCACCGCAGGAGTTGTGCAGCATCCGAGGGGGCTGGCTAGGCCAGCGCGATACCGCTGCCCCAAACGTGCGCCTCGCGTGCGAACTCGTCGGGGTCGCTGTGCACGGGGATGACGCAGATCAGCTGTCCGCCCGGCACCCGGAGCGTCCGACAGTCGAGCCAACGGCCCTGCTCCACGGCGCCAAGCTCGACCAGTCGAGCAGTTTCGGCTTCGACGTCATCAGTCTCGAGGTCGACGTGGTAGCGAGAGCCGTCGTTGACGGACTGCACGGCCACCACCAGTCCGGGCGCGGCACCCGGCAAGGAGGTGAACTGCTCCTCCCCCGGCACCGGCACCGCAGCGACGCCCAACGGCCCCGACCACAACCCGGCGGCGGTTTGCGCCTGGGCGAGGGGCACGTCGATCAACAGGGTGGACAGGCGGCTGCGGTGCACCGCGCTCCTCTCGGTCGGGTCCGTACGCGACCATAATTCCGCGTTGCGACCAGATGTGCGAGGGGCTGCCCCGCCGGCGCCGACCGCAGTTCCGAATCGGGTAAACGCCTCGCTCATCCTGTCGGCGGCGCCGCTTCGGGCGCCAACGTAGTGATGCAGAACGGGTGGCCGGCTGG
>DASQDG010000072.1:0-1872 GCA_035634295.1 Propionibacteriaceae bacterium
CAGGCCCCTCGTCGTCGGGCTCGGGGGCCTCTGGTGACCGCTGGTCAGGCATCACGACTCCTCGTGGGTGCGTCTGTTGCTTACGAGTCCACCGTACGCGGCTGCCGGCTGGACCACGTCGGTTGCCCGGGCATATCGCTGGCGGCACAACGCCTCTGGTGACGCGCCTATCCAGGCAGCTCTCGCCGCTTCTGAGGATTGATGCTCCTATTGGTTGTCAAGCAGCGGTGAGCCATTCCCGGTAGTTCTGGGCGAGGGTGTCGTCTCGGCGGGTGCCGCGTTCGATGGTGGAGATGTGCATGGGCCAGACGCTGAAGTGGTCGGCGACCTGGGTGAGGGTGATGTTCTTGGCTTGTCGGGCGGGTCGGAGGTCTTGGTAGTCGGGGACGTCGCAGCGTCCGATGAGGGCTCGGTGTATCTCGCGGGCGACGGCGCGTTTGAGGGCTCGGTAGATGGCTTTGTTGGTCCAGCCGCGGGCGAGGCGGGTGTCGCGGTAGGCGCGGGTGGTGGGGTCGTAGGTCATCCGGACGGTGACGATCTGATGTAGGGCGGCGTTGGCGGCGCGGTCGCCGCCGCGGGAGAGTCGGTAGCGGTCGGTGCGTCCGGAGCTGACGGGGATGGGTGCGGTGCCGCACAGGGCGGCGAACGATGCTGATGAGCGGAGCCGGTCGGGGTTGTCGCCGGCGGTGATCAGCAGCTGGGCGCCGACGACGGGACCGACGCCTTTGATGGCCATCAGGGCGGGGTTGGCGGCGGCGGTGCGGGCGTTCAGTCGTTCGGTGAGGGCGGTGATCTCCTCGCCGAGATCACGGTGGCGCCGGGCCAGGGACTGCAGGGCGTAGAGGGTGTCGGCGTGGTCGGGGTTGGTGACCTGGCCGGGGCGGGCGGCGACCAGCATCGACAGCAATTGCGTTCTGGTCAGGTCGCGGAGCCGGTCCCGTAGCGGTGCGGGTGCGTTGACGAGCAGCGCGCCGATCTGGCGCCACGCGGCCTGCTGGGCTTTGACCGCGGAGCGGCGGGCCACGTTCAGCGCCCGCAGGGGTTCGACGCTGGCCCGCTTCGGGTCGGTCGCCGCTTCACCGGTCAGCACCGAGCGGGCCGCGCGGTAGGCGTCGAGCGGGTCGGTCTTGCCTCGTTTGCGTCGCTCCGCGGGCCGGGTCCGGTTGACCTCGATCACCGTGACCCCGGCCGTCGTCAACGCGGCGCACATCCCGACACCGTAGCTGCTGGTGCCCTCGACCCCGACCGCTTGCAGCGGGCCGTGCTCGCCCAGCCACGCCACCGCGTGGCGGTAGCCGGCCTCGGTGGTGGGGAACTCCCGGTCGGCGACGGGCCGACCGGTACCGGTGATCACCGCGACGTGGACGGTGTCCTTGTGGGAATCGATACCGCCAACAGATCGTGCCTGGTCCTGAATCGCTTCGTTTGTCATGCTGGTCCTGCCCTTCGTTCCGGATGGGTGACACCGGCCGGACCGGTCAGACAGGACATACATCAGGCCCCTTGCCCGGGCCAGGCTCGTATTAGGTCATGACTGACCGGCCGGTGCCGTTCGAGCTGCCAGGGCCGGACTGATCAGTACATAGGCAACCCAGCAGGGCGCCAGTCAGAGGCTGAGTCACGACCCCGGCAGCGGTTACAAGCATGTATGTCAGTGGTGGAGGCGCTTCTGGGTTGACGGTGGTCACGGGCGGGGCCGCCGCGCGACACGCGGCCAATGCGAGCAGAGCAAGCAGAGCAAGCAGAGCAAGGAAACTCGCTGCGCGGGGCCAGCTGCTCGTGTCAGTTGTCTGACGCTGAGTCGCTTGACTAGGAGTCGGCACCCTTGGATTCGCGAGCATCCGGCTTGGTTGAGCCCGACAGCTCATCAGC
>DASQDG010000073.1:0-52277 GCA_035634295.1 Propionibacteriaceae bacterium
GGACGGGTGGTTCGAGCGGCGAGCGGGTCGCCCGGCTTCGGCTGGCCCAGCGCGTACGCGGCATCGCGGATCGGCCGATAACCGGTGCAGCGGCACAGGTTGCCACTGAGAGCGTGCAGGTCGAACCCGTTCGGCCCGTGCTCGTGGTCGCTCTCCCCGAACGGATCTGTCGGCGCCTGTTCGCTATCCGGGGGCTGCCGTTCGGCGCGGTAGAACTCGGCGGCCATCGAACAGATGAAGCCCGGGGTGCAGTAGCCGCACTGTGAGCCGCCACGGTCTGCCATCTCACGCTGGGTGGGATGCAGGTCACCGGGACGGCCGAGCCCCTCAGCGGTCACCAGCTCCTGGCCGTCGAGGCTGGCCGCCGGCACCAGGCAGGCGTTGATCGCTGTCCATCGGCTCCGGTCACCGTCTGGCCGCACCACCATCACCGCACAGGCGCCGCACTCCCCCTCGCCGCATCCCTCTTTGGCCCCAGTGAGCCCGTCCGCGCGCAACCACTGCAGCAGTGTGACGTGCCCGCCGATGTCGCCGAGTGGCCGAGCCCGACCGTTTACCAGCAACTGACGCTCTGTCATGTGCAACTCCCTCGTCGACACCTGGCCAGCGGTTCACACCGCGTTTCAACTGGGCATGGTTGCAGCTGTCGGACCCAGCCACTGGTTATCCATGCGAACAATGACCGGGGAGTTGCCGCGACACTATCCTGATCCCCCACCGGGTGACAAGAGTCTTTCGGAAGCTTGTTTCCACGATGTGACAGAGGGGTAACTATGGCCGTCATTGGGACGCTGGACCAGGACGACTCACCGTCGGCTGACCGTCCTGTCGGGTTCGCCGAGCTGCATCTCCATCTCGAGGGCACTCTAGAGCCGGAGACCATCTATGCGCTGGCGGCGCGACATCACATCCCTCTACCGTGGCGCGACCTCGCCGACCTTCGGGCGCGGTACGAGTTCGCGGACCTGGCGTCGTTCCTCGAGCTGTACTACGCCAATATGACCGTGCTGCGCACCAGCGACGACTTCGACACGATGACTTGGCTTTATCTCCAACGCGCGCATCGAGCCGGCGTACGCCACGCCGAGGTCTTCCTGGACCCTCAGGCCCACACCATCCGGGGGCTGGCTGCTGCCGATGTGCTGCGGGGGGTCGCGGCGGCGCTTGCGCGGGCCGAAGGCGAACTCGACATGTCCGGCGGCATCATCATCTGCATCCTGCGCGACCGTCCGGTCGCCGAGGCGCTGAGCACCCTGGACGAGTGCCTGGCCACCGATGTCGCGATCCTGGGGCTGGGGCTGGATTCGGCCGAGGTCGGCTTTCCGCCGAGCCTCTTCCGCGAGGTGTTCGACGTCGCCGGACAGGCCGGGCTCCGCCGGGTCGCTCATGCGGGCGAGGAGGGACCGCCGGAGTACGTCTGGCAGGCCCTGGACCTGCTGGGGGTGGAGCGGGTGGACCACGGCATCCGCAGTCTGGAGGATCCGGCGCTGGTGTCCCGACTGGTGGCCGACCGGATCCCGCTGACCGTCTGCCCGCTGTCCAACGTACGACTGAAGGCGGTCAGCCGGCTCGAGGAGCATCCGCTCCGCCAGATGATGGCCGCCGGCCTGCTGGTCACGGTCAACTCCGACGACCCGGCCTATTTCGGGGGCTACCTCGACGACAACCTGGCAGCCTGCCGGACCTCACTCGGGGTGACCCCGGCCGAGGTGGGCCAGCTGGCACAGAACTCGGTCGAGGCGTCCTTCGCGACGCCGGAGCGCAAGCGGCAGCTTCACTCGCTCCTCGCCTAGCTGTCAGGCGGCCCCGGACACGTCAGCCCGTCGATCGTCCCCTCCTCGGGGTTGCGTCTTTCGCCAGACAGAATCTAGTATCCGCTGTACGGAATCACGGCGTACCGACCCTGTACGGATTCGAGCTCTCGCACGCCGTCGTCACGACCGACCGAAAGGCTGTTCCCTCTTGAGCATCCACGTCACCGATCCCGACCCCGTCGACCGGGCGGGGGAGATCCTGACGCCGGCGGCGCTGGCTTTCGTCGAACGGCTGCATCAGCGCTTCGCCTCGCGGCGAGATGAGCTCCTGGCCGCCCGCAAGGAACAGCAGGCAGCTGCCGCCAGCAGTGGTCGGCTCGACTTTCGTACCGACACGCAGGACGTGCGGGAAGCGGACTGGTCGGTAGCCGAGGCCCCGCCTGCCCTGCGTGACCGGCGGGTGGAGATGACCGGCCCGGCCACCCCGGCGAAGATGGCGATCAACGCCCTTAACTCCGGCGCCAAGGTCTGGCTGGCCGACCTGGAGGACGCCAGCTGTCCGACCTGGCCGAACGTGATCGATGCCCTGCTGAACCTCCGCGACGCTGCCCGTGGCACGTTGTCGTTCCAAGCCGGGGGCGGTGGCAAGGCGTATCGGCTCCGTACCGACGCTCCGCTGGCGGTGGTCGTGATGCGGCCGCGCGGCTGGCACCTCGACGAGGCCCATGTCGTGATCGACGACCGGGTCGGCGTTGGGGCGCTGGTCGACTTCGGGCTGCACTTCTTCCACTTGGCCCAGCAGCTGCTCGACAACGGGCACGGTCCCTACTACTACCTGCCCAAAATGGAGAGCCACCTCGAGGCGCGGTTATGGAACGACGTGTTCACCTTCGCTGAGGCGGAGCTCGGTATCGCCCACGGGACCGTCCGGGCCACGGTGTTGATCGAAACCATCCCGGCGGCGTTCGAGATGGAGGAGATTCTCTACGAGCTGCGCGAGCACGCCGCCGGTCTGAACGCCGGCCGCTGGGACTACCTGTTCAGCATCATCAAGTACTTCCGCGACGCCGGGCCCGAGTTCGTGCTGGTCGACCGCGCAGACATCACCATGACGGCGCCGTTCATGCGGGCCTACACCGAGCTGCTGGTGACGACCTGCCACCGCCGAGGGGCCTTCGCGATGGGCGGCATGGCCGCCTTCATCCCCAGCCGCAAGGACGCCGAGGTCAACGCCGCCGCATTTGCCAAGGTCACCGCCGACAAGTCCCGGGAGGCAGCCGACGGCTTCGACGGCTCCTGGGTGGCGCACCCGGACCTGGTGCCGGTCTGTCAGCAGGTATTCGACGAGGTGCTCGACGGCCGCCCCAACCAGCTCGACCGTCGGCGCGACAAGGTCACGGTCACCGCCGACCAGCTGCTCGACGTGCGCTCCGCCGAGGGTGGCAACACCGAGCAGGGCCTGCGCAACAACCTGTACGTGGCCGTGGCTTACACCGCGGCCTGGCTCGCGGGCAACGGAGCGGTCGCCATCCACAACCTGATGGAAGACGCCGCGACCGCTGAGATCTCCCGCTCACAGGTGTGGCAGCTGATCGCCAACCAGGTGACGCTGGCCGACACCGGCGAGCAAGTCACCCGGGAGCTGGTGGCCCGGCTGCTGGACGAGGAGGCCGCCCGACTGCAGGGCGAAGTGCCGCCGGAGAACTTCGAGCGCTACTACCAGCCGGCGAAGAAGCTCATCGGCGACCTCTGTCTCAGCGAGGACTTCGTCGACTTCCTCACCCTGCCCGCCTACGAACAGGTCGCCTGACGGTGCCTGTCGTCGCTGCCCTGCCCGACTCGTTCCTCGACCGGGTCGACTCCGAGCTGTCCGACACCGACTCCTTCCTCGCCCAGGCTTATCCGGGAGAGGACGGTCGCCGCCAGCCGGTGCACACCGTGTACGTGCCTGCCGACCGCTTCACCCCCGAGCTGCCGCGGCAGTGGGGCGAGGCGGCCCTGGCGCTGGTCGAGGAGCACGGCGGGATGCACGCCTTGTGCGCCCAGCTGGGTCTTGATGCCGAGCTCAGCACGCAGGTGGCCGACCGGGTGACGACCAAGCTGCAGAGCGAGCCCATCGAGGACCTGCGCCTGGACTTCGAGGACGGCTACGGCGACCGCGGCCAGCACACTGAGGACAAGGACTGCATCCAGGCGGCCGGAGCTGTCGCCGACGCCTGGCGCGCAGGAACCGCTCCGGCCTACGTGGGGATTCGGTTCAAGTGCTTCGAGGCGCCGACCCGCCGCCGGGGCATTCGGACCCTCGACCTGTTCCTCGCTGCCCTGCTGGAGCAGCTGGGGACGCCGCCGCCCGGCCTGGTGTTGACCTTCCCCAAGGTGAGCACGGTCAGCCAGGTGCAGGCGATGGTTCGGGTGTGCCACGCGCTGGAGGCGACGCACAACCTGGAGGAGGGCACCTTGGGCTTCGAGATCCAGGTGGAGACCCCGCAGCTGATTCTGGGCTCGGACGGGAGCGCCTCGGTCGCTGCGGCCCTGCACGCCGGCCAGGGGCGGGTGAGGGCGCTGCACTATGGCACCTACGACTACAGCGCCTCGCTGCAGATCGCTGCCGAGTTCCAGTCCGCCGACCACCCGGCCGCAGACCACGCCAAACAGGTCATGCAGCTCGCCGTAGCGGGCACCGGGGTGCAACTGTCAGACGGCTCCACCAACGTGCTGCCGATCGGCTCCCCCGAGCAGGTCAGGTCGGCGTGGCGGCTGCACGCCGACTTGGTCGGACGGGCGTTGCGGCGCGGCTTCTACCAGGGCTGGGATCTGCATCCGGGGCAGCTGCCCACCCGATATCTGGCCACCTTTGCGTTCTACCGGGAGGGCTTCACCCGGGCGGCGCGACGGCTCGGCGACTACGTGTCGAACACCGGGTCGGGCATCCTTGACGAGCCGGCCACCGCCCGCGCTCTGGCCCGCTACCTGCAGCGCGGCCACGCCTGCGGCGCCGTCGAGGAGTCCGAGCTGGTCTCCGGGGTCGGACTGCAGGTCGCCCAGTTGGCGGAGCTTGCTCGTCCGCACTCCGACACAGAGTCGCTTCGCACCCCCAGTTGAGGCCGCGCCAGCAGCCCCACATCGACACCCGACCCACACCGAGTGAGACGTCGAGCCAAGGAGTTCCACCCCGTGACCAGTCCCTACTACGCACCGCACGGCGGCCATCCACCGCAAACCGACCTGCTCACCGACCGGGCCATGTTCCGCGAGGCGTACGCGGTCATCCCGCGCGGCACCATGCGCGACATCGTCACCAGCCGGCTGCCCTTCTGGGACGACACTCGGCTGTGGGTGCTGGCCCGGCCGCTGTCCGGGTTCGCCGAGACGTTCTCCCAGTACATCGTCGACGTGTCACCGGGCGGTGGCAGTGATCGCCCCGAGCTCGACCCGCAGGCCGAGGGCGTGCTGTTCGTGGTCGAGGGAGCCGTCGCGCTGACCGTCGGCGCCGAGACCCACCACCTCGACACCGGCGGCTACGCCTACCTGCCCGCCGGATCGACCTGGACGCTGCACAACATCGGCCAAGCCGCCGCCCGATTCCACTGGGTCCGCAAGGCCTACGAGCCCGTGTCCGGCCTTGATGCACCACCGGCGTTCGTCACCTCCGACAGCGAGGTGGAGCCGATCCCGATGCCGGGCACCGACGGCCGCTGGGCGACGTCTCGGTTCGCCGACCCAGACGACCTCCGCCACGACATGCACGTCAACATCGTCACCTTCCAGCCTGGAGGGTCGATCCCGTTCGCCGAGACCCATGTGATGGAGCACGGGCTCTACGTGCTCGAGGGCAAAGCGGTCTATCGGCTCAACGAGGACTGGGTCGAGGTGCAGGAAGGCGACTTCATGTGGCTCAGGGCCTTCTGCCCGCAAGCCTGCTATGCCGGTGGCCCCGGTCCCTTCCGCTACCTGCTCTACAAGGACGTCAACCGGCACGCCCGGCTCAGCCGTCAGTTCCTGTGATCCCACCGAGACCCATCCGTTACCGGTGGCCAGTTGACTGGTCACAGAAGGAGGTGTGCCATGGCCGCGAGGTCACGCTCGGCGCGAGCCGACAAGCATCCGGTTGACCAGGTGCTGCCCGCTCCACAGATGTTCTTGTACGGCCTGCAGCACGTGCTCAGCATGTACGCCGGTGTGGTCGCAGTCCCGCTGATCATCGGCACCGCGCTCAAGCTCAGCCCCACCGACATCACCTACCTGGTGTCGGCGGGACTGTTCATGTCCGGCGTCGCCACCTTGCTGACCACCATCGGCATCTGGAAGATCGGTGCCCGTCAGCCCATCGTCCAAGGCACCTCATTTGCCGCGGTATCCACCATGTTGGCCGTCGGCGCCTCCCACGGCGGCGGCAGCGCCGGGCTGCGCGCCATCTTCGGAGCGCTGCTGCTGTCCGGGCTGGCCGGCTTCCTGATCGCGCCGGTGTTCACCCGACTGCTGAGGTTCTTCCCCGAAGTGGTCACCGGAACGGTGATCACCATCATCGGCATCTCACTGCTGCCCGTCGCCATCCGGTGGGCCGGCGGCGGCACGCCCGGCGTCACGCCGACGTTCGGGGCGCCGCTCAACATCGCCCTGGCCGCCATCACGATGCTGATCATCGTGTTGATCTACCGGTTCCTGCCCGCGTTCCTCAGCCGGGTGGCCATCCTGCTAGGGCTGGTTCTAGGCACCCTCGTCGCGATCCCGTTCGGGCTGACCAACTTCAGCCGGATCGCCGACGCGTCGTTGTTCCAGCTGACCGCACCGTTCCATTTCGGGCTGCCGATCTTCGAAGTCGGGGCCACCATCAGCATGTTCATCGTGATGCTGGTGATCATGACCGAGACCACGGCCGACATCTTGGCCATCGGTGAGGTGATCGAGAAGCCGGCCGACCGGGAGCAGGTCACCAACGGCCTCCGCGCTGACATGCTGTCTACCGCGTTGGCCTCGGTGTTCAACGGCTTCTCGGTCAGCGCGTTCGCCCAGAACGTCGGCCTGGTCGCCATCACCGGCGTCCGGAGCCGCTACGTGGTCGCCGTCGGCGGCGCGATCCTGGTGTTCCTCGGCCTGTTTCCGGTGCTCGGCGCCCTGGTGGCTCTGGTTCCGCTGCCGGTCCTGGGCGGCGCGGGTCTGGCGTTGTTCGGCACGGTCGCGGCCAGCGGGATCCGCACCCTGAGCAAAGTCGACTTCTCCGGCAACGCCAACATCGTCATCGTCGCTTTCGCGATCGGCATGGGCATCATCCCGATCGCCGTGCCCACCTTCTATGACAAGTTCCCCGAGTGGTTCCAGGTGATCTTCGACTCCGGCATCACCGCCGCCGCCATCACCGCCGTGCTGCTCAACATCGTGTTCAACATCGTCGGCCGCAGCGCCGACGACGAGGCACCGATCTTCGCCGAAGGACCCGCGCCGGCAGCGATCTCGGACGCCGACGAGGCCCGGCTGGACCCCAGTGGTCCGGCAGCGCGCGACCTGCACCACCAGGACAACCGATGAAGCGGCGACGGACAGCCACCCTGGGCATCGCCGGGGCGGTGACGTCGTGAGCCACCTGTCGGCCCATGTCCTCGACGCCGCCGCCGGCGTACCAGCAGCCGGGGTCGGAGTGCAGCTCGCCCTCAGGTCGGGCGAGCACATCGCCTCGGCCACCACCAACGCCGACGGCCGAGTCGGCGATCTCGGCCCCGATCGTCTCGAGCCCGGCGACTACCAGATCACCTTCAGCTCCGGCGCCTACTACGCCGACCGCGGGGTCGACTGTTTCTATCCTGTCGTCACCGTGGTGTTCACGGTCGCCGCCAACCAATCGCACTACCACGTGCCGCTGCTGCTCAGCCCGTACTCCTACACCACCTACCGCGGCAGCTGAGCACGCCTCGCCTCCCTCCACCCGCCCCACCATTGACGTCCAACGAAGGAAGTGTCATGACCGAAGTGATCCTCACCGCCAACCAGTACGGCAAGGCCGAGAACCGGGTCGTACGGGTTGTCCGCGACACCGCACGGCATGAGGTCGTCGACCTCAATGTCACCTCGCAGCTCCGCGGCGACTTCGAAGCCGCCCACACCGAGGGCAACAACGCCCACGTGGTCCCGACCGACACTCAGAAGAACACCATCTTCGCTTTCGCGCGTGACGGCGTCACCTCACCCGAGACCTTCTTGCTGCGGCTGGCCGACCATTTCACCGGCGAGTTCGACTGGGTGAGCGGCGGCCGCTGGGCGGCGGAGCAATACGGCTGGTCACGCATCGACGACCACGACCACGCGTTCTTCCGCGGCACACCGGAGACCCGCACCGCCGTCCTGGTCCGCGACGGCGACGCCACCACCGTGATCAGCGGTTTCTTCGGACTGACGGTGATGAAAACCACCGAGTCCGGGTTTGCCGGCTATCCCAAGGACAAGTACACGACCCTGGCCGAGACCGATGACCGGATCCTGGCTACCGACATCGCCACCCGCTGGCGCTACAACGCCAGCTCGCTCGACGCCGGCGACCTGGACTTCAACAAGCTCTACGACAGCATCAAGGACACCATGCTCACGGAGTTTGCCAACGGCTACTCCAAGGCTTTGCAGCAGGATCTGTACGAGATGGGCAAGGCGGTGATCACCGCCCACCCGGAGGTCGACGAGGTCAAGTTCTCCTGCCCCAACAAGCACCACTTCGTCTACGACCTGGCGTTCTGCGGACTGGACAACCCCGGCGTGGTGTTCTACGCCGCCGACCGACCTTACGGACTGATCGAGGCCACCGTGCAGCGCGCCGGCAGCCAACCGGTCGACGCGGCCTGGGTCGGCGTTGCCGGCTTCTGCTGACCGCAGAGTCAGGACGCGGCCGCTCGGGCTGCGTCGCCGTCGGGCACCGGGCGGCGGCGCAGCAGCGAGACGGCAGACACGATGGCCCAGACACCCTCGAGAAGCAGGAACCCCCACTGGCGTTCCAGTGCCGCGTCGACGGCGAGCACGGTGGACCCGACCAGGTTGAGCACGAGGTAGACCACAGACGCCGGGGTGAGTCGTCCGAGCTGCGCCAACACAAACGGCACCAGGATCAGCAGCGAACCGCCGATCTGCACAAGTTGACCCATGTCGGCTATCTCCCTCTGTCTGAAGCTGTGATGACCTAACTCTGGTCGCGGCGCAGCAACTGTCCACTCGGGGAGTGCCCGTCGATCTCACGGCCGCGCAGGAAGGTGCGGCGGACCACCCCGGACAGCCGCTTCTGCGCGTACGGCGTGATGGGGTTCTTGTGGTGCAAGTTCGCGGGGTCGACGACGTAGGTCTGCTCGGGAGCGAACACCGACAGGTCGGCGTGACAGCCCAGTGCGATCCGGCCCTTGTTGCCCAGTCCGACGAGCTCGGCGGGCCTGCCGGCCATCCACTCCACCACCCGGTTCAGCCCGATGCCGCGGCGCCGGGCCTCGGTCCAGACCAGCGACAGTCCGAGCTGCAGCGACGAGACGCCGCCCCAGGCGACCGCGAAGTCGCCGTTCTCCAGGTCCTTGAGGTCCAGCGTGCTGGGCGAGTGGTCGGAGACGATGCAGTCGAGGGTGCCGTCGAGCAGTCCCTCCCACAGCAGGTCGCGATTGGCCGCCTCCCGGATCGGCGGGCAGCACTTGAAAGCGGTGGCACCGTGAGGAACCTCCTCAGCCGCCAGAGTCAGGTAGTGCGGGCAGGTTTCGACCGTCAGCCGTACCCCGTCGCGCTTGGCCGAGCGGATCATCGGCAGCGCGTCGGAGGACGACAGATGGAGCACGTGCGCGCGCACGCCGGTCCACCGGGCGCGCTCGATCACCTCGGCGACGGCAAGGTTCTCGGCGCCGCGGGGGCGAGACGCCAGGAAACGGTCGTAGTGGTCGCCGTACGGCTGAGGCGCGCGGGCGATGGCGCGCGAGTCCTCGGCGTGCACGATCATCAGCGAGTCGAACTCGGCGAGGATCGCCATGTCGGCTTCCATCTCGTCGGCGTCCAGGTGCGGGAACTCGTCCACGCCCGAGTGCAGCAGGAAGCACTTGAAGCCGAAAACCCCGACGTCGTGCAGTGGCCGCAGGTGTTCGGCGTTGCCGGGGATCGCGCCACCCCAGAAACCCACGTCGACAAACGCCTGGCCGGTGGCCGCGGCCTGCTTGAGCTCCAGGGCGGCGACATCACAGGTCGGCGGGATGCTGTTCAGCGGCATGTCGATGATCGTCGTCACGCCGCCGGCGGCAGCGGCTCGGGTGGCCGAGGCGAACCCTTCCCACTCCGTCCGACCGGGCTCGTTGACGTGCACGTGGCTGTCCACCAGCCCGGGCAGCAGCACCTCGTCCTCACCCAGCTGCAGCACCCTGTCGCCAGCCAGGTTGTCGCCGAGCGGTTCGATCGCCACGATGCGGCCGTGTCGCACCCCCACCTCTCGTGGTTCCTCACCGGCGGCGGTGATCACCCGTCGTCCGCGGATGACTAGGTCATAGCCGTCACCGGTGCCCGGCTCGGACTTGGCTGTCGGCATTCTGCGTCCTGCTCTCTGAGTCGGGTTACGGCCAAGCCGATCGCCACGATGGCCGTCTTCCTAGGTGTCTGAGCCTAGAAGCCAGCGGTCGGCGATGGTGCCGCCCAGGTGGCTGAGCAGCCCCGAGGCTTGGGCCATGCTTCGGGTGAGGTCCGGCTCCAGCTCGTTGAGTGCGTAGACCGCAGAGATCCCCGCCCGGTGCAGCTGTTCGTCGCTGAGCAGGTTGCGGCCCGCCACCGCGACCACCGGAACGCCAGCGCGGGCGGCAGCCTGGGCGACTCCGATCGGAGCCTTGCCTGCCAGCGACTGCCCATCGAGCGAACCCTCCCCGGTGACCACCAGGTCAGCTCCGGTCACCAGCCGGTCGAAGCCGACCAACTCCAGGACAAGCTCGATGCCCGGCCGCAGCTCCGCGCCCAACACAGCCAGGGCGGCGAACCCGGTGCCGCCGGCCGCGCCCGCCCCCGGCCGGTCGGCCAGGTCAACGCCTACCGCGTCCGCGACCACCCGCGCCCAGACCGCGAGGGCGGCGTCCAATTGCTGCACCTGGGCCGGACTGGCTCCCTTCTGTGGGCCGAAGACGGCTGCAGCACCATGGACACCGAGCAGTGGGTTGTCCACGTCGCAGGCGACCACGAACCTGACGCCGTCAGTCCTGGCCCGGAGGGCATCCAGGTCGAGTGCGTGCAGCGACGCCAGCGCGCCCCCACCGGGCGGCAGCTGCTGGCCGCCCGCGTCCAGCAGGGCGCCACCCAGCGCCTGAATCAGGCCGGCTCCCCCGTCGGTCGAGGCACTGCCGCCCAGTCCGAGCACGATCTCGGTGGCTCCCCGGTCCAAGGCGTCCCCGACCACCGTCCCCAGCCCCGCGGTGGAGGCGACCAGCGGGTCCAGGCGTCCCCCGGGCAGGCGAGCGAGCCCGACGACGTCGGCCAGCTCGATCACCGCCCGATGGCCGGTCAACCCATAGCTGGTGCGGACCGGCAGTCCGGTCGGCCCCACGGTGAGCACCTCCACCCGGCTGTAGCCGGCGCTGAGGGCGGCGGCCACTGTGCCGTCGCCGCCATCGGCCACCGGCACCGCGACGATGTCCAGGTCGGGCCGGTGACGGTGCAGGCCCGCGGCGACGGCGGCGGCGACTTCGGCGGCGGTGAGACAGCCTTTGAACTTGTCGGGAGCCAGCAGGACGCGCGGGTTTCTCGGCGGGCGGGACGGCCCCCTTGATCCTCCACCGGCTTCGCCGTTCACGATCAGTCGAGAAGGACGATCGCCGTCGGAGCGTCCTCGCCGCGCCGGGCGAGCTCCTCGAACTCGGTCACGTTGTCCAGCTCGGTGCCCATCGAGATGTTGGTGACCCGCTCCAGGATCACCTCGACCACCACGGGTACGCAGAACTCGGCCATCAGCTTGCGGGCCTGGTCGAAAGCCTCGCCCAGCTGGTCGGGTTCGAAGACCCGGATAGCCTTGCAACCGAGGCCTTCGGCGACCCGCACGTGGTCGACGCCGTAGGCCGAGCTGTTCGCCTCAGCGGAGCTGCTGTCCGATGCGTTGACGTTGTCGAAGGACAGCGACACCTCGTAGTCCATCTCGAAGCCGCGCTGGGACTGCCGGATCAGCCCGAGGTAGGCGTTGTTCACGACCACGTGGATGTAGGGCAGGTTGAACTGGGCGCCGACCGCCAGCTCCTCGATCATGAACTGGAAGTCGTAGTCACCCGATAGCGCGACCACTTCAGCGTCTGGCAGCGCCGCCCGGACCCCCAGCGCGGCCGGCAGCGTCCAGCCCAGTGGGCCGGCCTGGCCGGCGTTGATCCATTGTCGGGGACCATAGACGTGCAGGAACTGGCCGCCGGCGATCTGGGACAGACCGATGGTGGACACGTAGATGGTGTCGCGTCCGAATGCCTTGTTCATCTCCTGGTAGACCCGCTGAGGCTTGATCGGGATGTTGTCGAAGTGAGTCCGCCGGTGCATCGTCGCCTTGCGCTGCTGGCAGTCCTTGACCCACACGCCGAAGTCAGGCAGGGCCAACGCGGCGCTGCGCTCCTTGGCTGCCATGACGAACAGCTCTAGGGCGGCCTTGGCGTCGGAGACGATGCCGTAGTCCGGGGCGAAGACGCGGCCGATCTGGGTGGGTTCCACGTCCACGTGCACAAACGTTCGGCCCGACCGGAAGACGTCGAGCCCGCCGGTCCACCGGTTGGCCCACCGGTTGCCGATGCCCAGCACAAAGTCCGACGCAAGCAAGGTGGCGTTGCCGTAGCGGTGGGCAGTCTGCAATCCCGCCATGCCAGCCATCAACGGGTGGTCGTCTGGGAGGGCACCCCACCCCATCAGGGTGGGGATCACCGGGACGTTGAGGGCCTCGGCCAGCTCGACCAGCAGTTCAGAGGCGTCGGCGTTGATGATCCCGCCGCCCGCGACGATCAGCGGCCGTTCCGCGGCACACAGCATGTCCAAGGCCTTGTCGACCTGGGCCCGGCTCGCGGCTGGTGAATACACCGGCAAAGGCGTGTACGTGTCGGGGTCGAAGTCGATCTCGGCCATCTGGACGTCGAACGGCAGGTCGATCAGCACGGGCCCTGGGCGACCGGACCGCATCAAGTGGAACGCCTGCTGGAACGCGCCAGGCACCTGCCCCGGCTCGAGAATGGTCGCAGCCCACTTCGTCACCGGCGCGGCGATGGCGGCGATGTCGACCGCTTGGAAGTCCTCCTTGTGCAGCCGGGCGACTGGTGCCTGGCCGGTGATGCACAGGATCGGCACCGAGTCGGCCGCTGCGGCGTACAGGCCGGTGATCATGTCGGTGCCGGCCGGTCCGGAGGTGCCGATGCAGACTCCGATGTTGCCGGCCTTGGCTCGGGTGTAGCCGTCGGCCATGTGCGAGGCGCCTTCGACGTGGCGGGCCAACACGTGACGGATCGCCTTGGTCGACCCCTCCAGATTGTGTCGGCGCATCGCGTCGTAGAACGGGTTGATCGCGGCCCCCGGCAACCCGAAGGCACGTGTGGCGCCTTCCAGCTCGAGGATCTTCACAGCCGCGTCGACCGCGCGCATTCTGGTCACTGTCCGCTTACCTCCTGGCCCGAGAGCCGTTCGACGCCACGCAGCAGGGCCGAATGGTCCAAGCCGCCGTCTCCTTGGGCTCGCAGCGCCCCGACCAGCTGGGCGGTCAGCGTGCCCAGCGGCAACGCCACCCCTTTCTCCCGAGCGGCTGCGGTGACGATGCCCATGTCCTTGTGGTGCAGGTCGATCCGAAAGCCGGGCTGGAACTCGCCGGCCAGCATGCTGGCTCCCTTGCGGTTCAGCACGGTGCTGCCGGCCAGCCCACCGGCGAGCACCTTCAGGGCCGCCTCGGCGTCCACGCCGAATGCGCGGAGGAAGACGATGGCCTCCGACACCAGCTGGTAGTTGCCGGCGACGATGAGCTGGTTGGCGGCTTTGACGGTCTGCCCAGAGCCGGCGGGACCGACCAGCACCACGGTGGTGCCCAGGGTCTGCAGGACAGGAAGGACCTCGTCGAAGTCCGCCGGCTCGCCGCCGACCATGATCGACAGCTTCGCCTCCTTGGCACCGGCCTCTCCCCCGCTGACCGGGGCGTCCAGCACCCGGACGCCGGCTTCTCGACCGGCGGCGGCCAAGGACGCCGAGACGTCGGGGCGGATGGAGGACATGTCGATGTGGATGGCGCCGGCGCGCGCGTTCGCATAGATGCCGTCCGGGCCAAGAGCCAGTCCTTCGACGTCCGGGGAGTCCGGCACCATGGTGATGACCAGGTCGGCGTCCGCGACAGCCTTGGCCACACTCTCGGCGCCCTTACCGCCTGCAGCGACGAGCGCCTCGACCGGCTGGGGGCTGCGGTTGACGCCGATCACGGTGTGACCCGCCGTGACGAGGTGGCCGGCCATGGGACCACCCATGATGCCGAGGCCGATGAACGCAATGGTGCTCATGGTGTGCTTCGCTTCCTAGTCGGTGCGGGTCAGCCGCGCCGCTCGACGGGGAGCCAGGCCAGGCTGTCGAGGGTGCTGGTGGTGGGCAGGTATTCCAGGGCGACGTGGCCGGCGTAGCCCCCTCGCTGCAACTGGCCCAGGAGGCCGTCCAGGTCGAGGGTCCCGGTGCCCGGTTGGTGTCGGCCGGGATGGTCAGCGATCTGCACGTGGGCGATCCGATGGGCGTGGGTCGCGATCACGGTTTCGAGGTCGTCGCCGTTGTTGGCCAGGTGGAAGAGGTCACAGAGGAAGCCGAGATTGTCCGCGCCGACCCGGTCCAGCACCGCCACCACGTCCACGGCCGTGCGCAGCGGGTACGGCTTGGGCCCGCTGACGGGCTCGACCAGCACTGTGGCGCCGATCGCGGCTGCCGATTTGGCTGCGAGCGCCAGGTTCTCGGCGGCCAGCTCGTCCTGCTCTGCAGGTGAGACGCTGTCGAGCCGCGGGCCGTAGAGCGCGTTGAACGCCCCGACGCCAAGCGCCTCACCGATGCCGACCACCACCTCGACGTTGTCGCGGAACTCCTGCACCCGCTCCGGCAGCGAAACCATGCCGCAGTCGGCACCGGCCAAGTCGCCGGCGAAGAAGTTCAAGCCGATCAGGCTCACCCCGGCGTCACGGATCGACGACACGAACGCGTCGATGTCACGATCAGCAGGGACGGGTTGGTCCGGCCAGGGCCACCAGAACTCCACCGCCGCGAAGCCGGCTGCAGCAGCTGCCGCAGCTCGCTGCAGCAAAGGAAGTTCGGTGAACAACAAGGAGCAGTTGGCTGCGTACGGTAGCCCGTGCTTCACATTCCACCCTTCGGAAGACTGGTTCTGAATGGTGAAACTAGCAGCCCGATGCGGAGCTCGTCAATGCCGCTCGGCGCTCCCGTTCGGCTATCGTTTCCGCATGATGGAAAAGAGCGCTGGCCCGGACCGCAGCTCAGAACGCGTCCAGTCCGTAGACCGCGCCTTCACCCTCCTCGAGCGGCTCGCCGATGCCGACGGACCCCTGACGTTGTCCGAGCTCGCCGATCTCACCCAGTTGCCGATGCCCACCATCCACCGCCTGCTGCGCTTTCTGTCCAATCAGGGCTACGTGCGTCAGGAGCCGACCAAGCGATACGCCCTGGGCCTGAGGATGATCCGCTTCGGACAGTCCGCCAGCCGAGGACTGGGGACATGGGCTACCCCTTATCTCGCCAGCCTGGTCGACAAGTTCGGCGAGACGGCGAACATGGCCATGATGGAAGGCGACTCCTGCATCTACGTGGCCCAAGTCCCCTCTCCGCAGTCGATGAGAATGTTCACCGAGGTCGGCCGCGTCGTGATGCCTCACTGCACCGGCGTCGGCAAGGCGATCCTGTCCCTGCTCCCCGACGAACAGGTGGTCGCCCTCTTGGAGCGGACCGGCATGCCCGTGCGCACCGAGCACACCCTGGTCACCACCGACAGCATGCTGGTCGCAGTCGGCGAAGCCCGCGAACTCGGCTACGCCGTCGATGACGGTGAGCAAGAACTCGGGGTGCGCTGCGTCGCCGTACCTCTCCCCGGCCTTCCCTTCCTGGCCGCCATATCCATCTCCGGGCCCAGCGGCAGGGTGAAGGCTGATGACGTCCCCCGGATTGCTCCGGAGATGCAATCAGTGGCAGCCCAGATCAGCCGCAACTTCAAGATGAGCGACCAGCACCATTCATTGCGCTCGGTCGACTTCATGCACGCTTCCTGACCCAGCGCTGCCCAGCCGTGCGGGTTGCGCCTGGCGATGCTCACTGGTGCATGTGGCCAGCATTTGATATCGGTCGATTACTCACCGCGCGAGCCGGGTAGACCATGTGCATGAGTGATCAGACCCAGAAGACCGACCCCACCGAACAATACGACCAGCCGGAGAACACTGACGAGCAACAGGTTCACCCTGGCCTGACCAAGGACATGCAGGACAAACCGGACCACGGCGAGGACAGCTACCGCGGCAGCGACCGGCTGACCGGCAAGCGGGCGGTGATCACCGGCGGAGACTCCGGCATCGGCCGGGCCGTCGCGCTGGCCTTTGCCCGCGAGGGCGCCGACGTGCTGATCAGCTATCTGCCGGCTGAGGAGTCCGACGCCGACGAGACCGTACGGCTGATCGAGGACGCCGGCCGCAAGGCAGTCCGCTGCCCAGGCGACATCCAGGAAGAAGCCACCTGTCAGATGATCATCGACACTGCCGTCGAGCAACTCGGCGGCATCGACATCCTGGTCAACAACGCCGCCTACCAGATGGCCCAGATGGGTGGCATCGCCGACATCACCACCGAGCAGTTCGACCAGGTGATGAAGACCAACCTGTATGCGATGTTCTGGCTGTGCAAGAAGGCCATCCCGCACATGGAGCCCGGCTCGACCATCATCAACACCTCCTCGGTGCAGGCGGTCAAGCCCTCTCCGGAACTGCTCGACTACGCCACCACCAAGGCCGGCATCCTCAACTTCACCAAGGCTCTCGCGACCGAGATCGCCGAGAAGGGCATTCGGGTCAACGCCGTCGCGCCGGGCCCCATCTGGACACCGCTGATCCCGGCCACCATGCCTGTCGAGCGGGCCGAGAGCCACGGTGAGAGCACGCCCATGGGACGCGCCGGGCAGCCGGCCGAGTGCGCTCCGGCGTACGTCTTCTTCGCCTCCCAGGAGTCGAGCTACATCACGGCCGAGATGCTCGCGGTCACCGGAGGCCAGCCCGTCACCTGAGTCGGAACGGCTCCGAGCCGAATGCGGCTGACCGTCGGCGCATGCCTGCGCGTCGGCGGTCAGCCGCACCCACCTCCTTGTAGATTTCGCTGGTGATTGCGTACCCAGGCGTCCAGAACTCCCTCAGCCGACGGCTCGCCGCAGCCGCGCTCGGGGCCGCGCTGGCGCTCGGGGCCCTGCCGGGATGCTCGGCGGCTGAGGCAGAGGGTGACCCAGCAGGTGCCCAGTCGCCAACGGCGGGCAACTCGACCCCATCGGTGGCCGCGACTCCTTCAGCGGCGGCCCCCCCTTCAGCGACGGCCCCCCCTCCAGCGACGGGGAGTTCCGCCGCGACGACGCCGGGGCCCAGCGAGCCGCCGGACACCCCTAGGCCGACTCAACCCACGCCAGCTGCCTCGGTGGGCTTCCGGACCCCCTACGGCTACCCCGACGGGGTCAGGGTCACGGTGGCCACGATCAAGCGCACCACGGCTACCGAGGACACGTCGGCCACCAAACCCGTCACTGGCCGGGCCACCAAGGCCAGGCGCGTCACCGTCAAGCGGGGCTCCCCCGTCCAGGTGCTGTCGGTGCGGGTGACCAACGGCACCGACCAGCCGTTGCAGGTCTCGCCGCGAGCGTTGATGACGTACGGTCCGAAGAACCGGACGGCCGCCCAGATCCGAGGCCGGTCCTCCCGCCGACTGTCGGGCACGTTGGCAGCGGGCAGGTCGAGGACGGCGAAACTAACCTTCGCTGTGCCAGTGAAGCACCTTCATCGGGCCCAGCTGCGACTGACCCCGACGGCCGACCGGGCGCCTGCGGTGTTCTCCGGCTCACTCGGCTATACCCCTAAGCCCGTCGTGCTGTTCAACGACCCCACCGGCTCCAAGGCCGACCAACTGCGGATCACGCGTCACATCGAACGCTCGATCGACGGCGCCCCGCCGGGGTCAACCATCCGGATCGTGCAGTATTCGTTCGACATCACCAGCTCGCTGAAGAAGCTGGTGGCCGCGCACGAGCGCGGCGTGCACATCCAGATGATCGTCGACCAGCACGACCAGATCATCACCAAGCAGACTCAGGCGCTGATCGACCTGCTGGGCAGCAACCGCAAGAGGAAGAGCTTCCTGATCCGCTGCGGTGCCAGCTGCATGTCAAACCGGCCCTCGACCATGCACGCCAAGTACTACCTGTTCTCCAGGGTGGGTTCGGCCCGGATGGTGTCGATGGTGGGCTCGGCCAATATCACCCACACCAACTCCAAGGGCAGTTGGAACGACATGCAGACCTTCGTCGGCGATGCCACGCTCTATCGGTCGCTGAGGCGCTACTTCACCGACATGGCGCCCGACGCCAACGACCGGAACTACTACCGCACCACGACCAGCGGGCCAGTCACGCTCTATTTCTTCCCTCGCGCCAAGAAGCACCGGGTGCTGCTGCTGGAGGCGCTCGATGACGTCGCCTGCACTGGCGCCGCTCCGGGCTACGGCAAGAAGGGCAAGACGGCGATCCAGGTCACGATGTACAGCTGGCGGGTGCCGCGGATCGACATCGCCAGGAAGCTGTGGCGCCTGCACGACGCGGGCTGCGACGTGCGGATCATCCTCAACCGGAGTCGTACCGACCTGGCCGTCAAGCAGGTGCTGTCCCGCAGGAGCGACCAGCACGGCGTGATGGACGTCTACGACGCCTGGGTGGACCGCAACGGCAACAACGTCGCCGAGCGCTACATGCACCAGAAGGGCATCACCATCTCGGGCGTCTGGAAGGGCCGGCCCGACGCGAAGGTGGTTTATTCCGGTTCGGCGAACCTGGCCCCGCTGTCGACCACGGACAACAACGAGCTGGTTCTGCGGCGCGTGGACGACGTCACCTACGACGCGTACGCGAAAAACTTCCGCTATGCCGTCGAGCAGGGCACCCGCCGGCTCTACTGAGACGCTCGCGGGAGAGACTGCTCGTCATGATTTCCGTGGCCGAGTCGCACCCCCGCCCACAGCTGACCCGCCCGGATTGGACCGACTTGTGCGGGCCGTGGCAGTTCGCCTACGACGACGCAGAGGTGGGTCTGGACGACGGCTGGAACGAGCGAGACGACGTGTTCGACCGGGTGATCACCGTGCCGTTCCCGCCCGAGTCACCAGCCAGCGGGATCGGAGAGCCGAGTTTCCACCCGGTCGTCTGGTATCGGCGGACGTTCCTCGCCACGCGGGAGGCCGGCAAGCGCCTGCTGCTGCACTTCGGCGCCGTCGACTACCGCGCCTCGGTGTGGGTCAACGGCCGTCTGGTGGTGGAGCACGAGGGCGGCCATACGCCCTTCCAGGCCGACATCACGGCGGCGCTCAGCGAGAGCGGCGACCAGGTCGTGACGGTCCGCGCCGAAGACCGGCCGAGAGACGTCACCCAGCCCAGAGGCAAGCAGGACTGGGTGGAACGTCCGCACAAGATCTTCTACGAGAGAACCACCGGCATCTGGCAGCCCGTGTGGCTGGAGCCGGTGCCGGCGACTCACGTGGCGTCGGTGCGGTGGGCGACCGATCTGTCCCGCGGGGTCCTGGCGACCCGGATCGTGCTCACCGGCCCCCTGACGGCCGGACTGCGGCTCCGGCTGCGGCTGAGCCTCAAGGGGGCGACCTTGGCCGACGACACCTATACCGCGGACGCGTCAGTGGTGCAGCGTGACATCCCGCTCGACCGGGTGGCCATCAGCTACGACCGACCGGAATATCTGTGGTCCCCTAACCATCCCAACCTGGTCGACGTCACGGTCACCGTGCTGGACGGCGACGCCGTCGTGGACGAGGTGGGCAGCTACGTCGGGCTGCGCAGCGTGGCGTGCTCCGGCGGTCGGTTTCTGCTCAACAACCGGCCGTTCTTCCTGCGGATGGTGCTGGCCCAGAACTATTGGCCCGAGTCGCACCTGGCGGCACCCAGCGCTGAGGCAATCCGCGAGGAGGTGGCCTGGGTCAAGCGACTCGGCTTCAACGGCGCGCGGATCCACCAGAAGATCGAGGACCCGCGGTTCCTCTACTGGTGCGACCGGCTCGGCGTGCTCGCCTGGGGTGAGCTCCCGAGCGCTCTGGTGTTCGACACCGTCACCCTCGGACGGCTCACCCGGGAGTGGCTGGAGGTGCTCGAGCGTGACGCCGCTGCTCCGTCGATCGTGGCCTGGGTGCCGTTCAACGAGTCCTGGGGCGTTCCGAGCCTGGAGGCGGACCGGGCTCAGCGCGACGCCGTCCGCGCGCTGTACTACCTCACCCGGGCCGTCGACCCGACCCGGCCGGTGATCGGCAACGACGGCTGGGAGCACCTGGTGTCCGACATCTTCGGCGTGCACGACTACAGCGCCAGCGGTGCCCTGCTACGGGAGCGCTACGGCAGCGCCGAGGCGCTGCAGCGGACTCTCACCAAGGTGCAGCCCTACTACCGTAACCTGGTCTTGCCCGAGCGCGTAGGCGACGAGGCGCCGCTGATGGTCACCGAGTTCGGCGGCATCACCTATGACCCGGAGTCGGACGAGTTCTGGAACGGCTACGGTGCGGTGCAGACCGCGCCCGAGTTGCTCGAGCGCTACGGCGAGCTGGTGACGGCGCTGTTGGACAGCCCGGTGGTCACCGGCTTCTGCTACACCCAGCTGACCGACACCGCTCAGGAGCGCAACGGGCTGCTCGACGAGCACCGACGGCCCAAGGTCGAAGCCGAGGCGCTGGCGGCCATCAACCGCCGTCCGTCGGCCTCGGTGCCGGCCGATGCGATCGCCGAGATCCAGATCGCCCACGCCGCGCGACGGTCCGCGGGCGAGCCGTAGCCGGCCGCAGGTGTCGGAGACAGCACCGGTGGTGAGCTAGCGCCAGGACCTTACGGCACCGGCGCGCCCTCCATCCTGAGCGCCATCGCCACTGCCCCAGGAGCGGTAGCGGTGAAGCCGTAGCGCTGATAGAGGCCGACGCCAGGAGGCTCCGCGAACAGGGTCACGATGGCACCGGCAGGCGCGCGGGCACGCACCTCACTCAGCAGCGCACCCAGGACAGCGTTGCCCAGACCTCTGCGCTGATGGGCAGGCAGCACCGCCATGTCCACGACGTGGAAATACCAGCCCCCGTCGCCGAGCAGGCGGCCCATGCCGACCACCCGCGAGGTCGGGGTGTGCAGGACATGACAGGCGAACCAGCTGCCCGGGAGAGCGGCCGCCGCTTGCTCCTGCGTCCTCGGCGACAGCCCGCAATCGCTGCGCAACTGCACGTAGTTTCCGGCCGAAGGGGCCGAGAGCACCAGGTCGTAGACGGAAGGCACGTCTCAGACGTTACGCCCTCAATTACCACATGCATCACCACTCCTGAGGCAGCCTTTGGGGGTTGCCGCGTCGTGGACCCGTACCTCGACGCGCCTCCGGTCGCTAGCCAGAACCTGAGACGAAAGGGACCACTGCCCTGGGCGCGATCCGACGTGATCGCTAGGCTGCGGTTGACCCGTCGAGGAGCGTTCGCATGTCCGACACCAGTCCCCAGCCGGCGGTCGTGACCGCCCCATCATCCGTGCGCCGCGTGATCGTGGCCAGCCTGATCGGCACCTCGCTGGAGTGGTACGACTTCTTCATCTACGGCACGGCCGCAGCGCTGGTGTTCAACAAGCTGTTCTTCCCTAGTTTCGACCCGCTGGTGGGCACCCTGCTGGCGTTCACCACATACGCGGTCGGGTTCGTCGCGCGTCCGCTGGGAGGCATCGTCTTCGGCCACTACGGTGACAAGCTCGGCCGCAAGAACGTGCTGGTGGTCACCCTGCTGCTGATGGGGATCGCCACCTTCCTGATCGGGCTGATGCCGACGTACGCCACCATCGGCGTGTGGGCGCCGATCCTGCTGGTCGCGCTCCGGTTCCTGCAAGGGCTCGGGCTCGGCGGCGAGTGGGGCGGTGCGGTCCTGATGACGCTCGAGTCGGGCGACCCCAGCCGACGCGGTCTGAACGCGAGCTGGCCCCAGGTCGGGGTGCCGATCGGGCTGCTGCTCGCCAACGGCGTGCTGTCGCTGATGGGGGCCGTCACCTCCGACGCCGCGTTCTTGTCCTGGGGCTGGCGGGTCCCGTTCCTGCTCAGCGGCCTGCTGGTCGTGGTCGGGCTCTGGATCCGGATCACCATTGCGGAGTCCCCGCTGTTCCGTGAGGTCGAGCAGACCGAGAGCAAGGCGGCGGCGCCGATCGTGGAGGTGCTCAAGCGCTACCCCAAGCAGGTCATCTTGGCGGTAGGTGCGCGGGTCGGCGTCGACGTCGCCTTCTATACGTTCGTGCTCTTCATCACCACCTACGTCGCCACCTACCTCAACCTGCCGCGCAACTACGCGCTCAACGCGGTGCTGATCGCGGCCGCCATCCAGGTGTTCGCCATTCCCTACTTCGGTCACCTCTCCGACCGCTACGGCCGACGCCCGGTCTACCTCGCGGGCGCGGTCGGGGCCGCGATCTGGGTGTTCGCCTTCTTCGCCCTGCTGGACACCGGCCGCTTCGCCCTGATCGTCCTGGCCGCGGTCGTCGCCCTGTTCTTCCACGCCGCCATGTACGGCCCGCAGGCAGCGTTCATTACCGAGATGTTCCCCACCAAGGTCCGCTACAGCGGCGCCTCCATCGGCTACCAGCTGGCCGGCATCCTCGGCGGCGCGCTGGCTCCGATCATCTCGGTGGCCCTGCTCGACCGGTTCGACACCTCGGTCGCGGTTTCGGTCTATGCCGTCGCCATGATCGCGATCACCCTGGCCTGCGTGCTGCTGGCGCCGGAGACCTCTCGCACAGACCTGCACGACGACCCGGTCGAGTCCCCCGCCACCCGCCGGTGACCAGCAGCGAGACCGGGTTGGGCACGGTGGTCGACCTCAACAGCGACCTCGGGGAAGGGTTCGGAGTCTGGGCTCTGGGCGACGACGAGGCGCTGTTGACCGTCGTGACCAGCGCCAATGTGGCCTGCGGCTTCCACGCCGGCGACCCCGACATCCTGCGGCGGGTCTGCCACCTGGCCGCCGAGCGCGAGGTGGCCATTGGAGCGCAGGTCAGCTATCGCGACCTGGCCGGCTTCGGCCGTCGCAGCATTGACATGGACCCCGCCAGCCTGACCAACGACGTGCTCTACCAGCTCGGCGCGCTGGACGGCTTCGCCCGGGTGGCCGGCACCCGGGTCCGCTATCTGAAGCCGCACGGTGCGCTCTACAACCGGGTGGTGTCCGACGAGCGGCAGGCCGCGGCGGTCGTGGCCGCGGTCACCGCCTACGACGCCACCCTGCCGGTGCTGGGACTCCCGGGATCAGCTCTGCTACGGCTGGCCGACGAAGCCGGGCTGGTGACCGTGACGGAGGCGTTCGCCGACCGGGGCTACACGCCGCAGGCGACACTGGTCCCGCGCGGTGAGCCGGGCGCGCTGCTGCACGACGTGGCCGAGGTCTGCGCGCGGATGTTGCAGATGGTGGCCACCGGGCGGCTGAGATCGGTCACCGGGCAGGAGGTGCAGGTGTCAGCGCGGTCGATCTGCGTGCACGGCGACTCACCTGGAGCGGTTGAGATGGCGGTGGCCCTGCGGCGGGCCCTGCTGGAGGCGGGGATCGAAATCCGTGCCTTTGCCGATGGCTGAGCTCCGACTGCTCCGCTGCGGGCCCCGGGCCGTCCTGGTCGAGGTGGACGGTTTGGCGCAGGTTCTGGCCCTGGCCCAGGCCGTACGCACGGCGGTGAACGCCCGCGATGCCGGCTTCTCCGGTGTGGTCGACGTCGTCCCAGCGGCCACCACGGTGCTGGTGAGCGTCGATCGCCCGGCCGACCTTCCCGCGCTCCGCCGGGCACTGGCTGCGTTGGGCGTCACGGCGCCGGAGGGGCCTCCACCGGCCAACGACGCGGAGCCGGTCGAGATCGGGGTTCACTATGACGGCCCGGACCTCGACGACGTTGCGGCTCTGACCGGACTGACCCGCCGTGAGGTCGTCGCCGCCCACACCGAAAGCGGCTGGCTAGTCGCATTTGGCGGCTTTGCCCCCGGGTTCGGCTACCTCACCGGAGGCGATCCCCGGCTGCGCGTCCCCCGTCGACGCGAGCCGCGGACCTCGGTGCCGACCGGGTCGGTCGCGCTCGCGGGCGAGTTCAGCGCGGTCTACCCACGGTCGTCGCCCGGCGGCTGGCAGTTGCTCGGCCACACCGACGTCGTGCTGTGGGACACCGACCGTGACCCGCCGGCCCTGCTGTCGCCGGGCGACCGGGTGCGCTTCGTCGAGCTCGGGTCATGAAGGCGGCGCTGGAAGTACTTGCCCCAGGGCCGATGTCGCTGGTCCAGGATCTGGGCCGACCAGGCCTCGGCGCGTTGGGTGTCAGTGTGTCCGGGGCTGCAGACCGCGGCGCCTTCCGGCTAGGGGCTCGGCTGCTGGCTCAGGACTATGCAGCGGCCGCCATTGAGGTCACCCTGGGCGGACTGAGCGTGCGTGCCGCCGGGGACCTGATGGTGGCGCTGACCGGGGCTGAGGCGCCGGTCACGGTTGACGGGCGCGCGGTCGGCTTCTGCAGCCCTTTCCCGATGCGCACCGGGCAGACGCTGCGGATGGGCACACCCACGGCCGGGCTGCGGACCTACCTCTCCGTGCGCGGTGGGGTCGATGTAGCGCCGGTTCTCGGGTCTCGAGCCACCGACACCCTGTCCGGCATCGGCCCGCCGCTGCTCAGGACAGGTGACGTGCTGCCGGTCGGGCCGCCGCCGCGGGAGTTCCCCGTGGTCGACCTGGCGCCGGCGCCGCCGCCTGTTATCGGACTGCTTGCGGTGCGCGCACTGGCCGGTCCCCGCGACGACTGGCTCGCCGACCCGGCGGCGCTGAACGCCGCCACCTGGAGAGTGTCCAGCCGCAGCGACCGGGTGGGAATCCGCCTGGAGGGGCCCGCCCTGCAGCGGCACTCGGCGCACGACGGGCAGGAGCTCCCCAGTGAAGGAGTGGTGCGCGGGGGCATCCAGGTGCCGACCGGCGGCGAGCCGGTGCTGTTCCTGGCCGACCACCCGGTCACCGGTGGCTATCCGGTGGTGGCGGTGGTCCTGGACGACGATCTCGACCGCGCAGCCCAAGCCGTTCCTGGCCAGGAGATCCGGATCGTCCTGGTGCAGCCCGACGATTGACGGGCAGAGCCGCTGACCGCGGTGGGAGCGGAATCAGGCGGTCCAGCCCAACCACGCCTCACCGGCGCTCATCCCGCCGATCCAGACGGCCGCCGCCGCGACGGGCAAGAGCAGGGTCCGCAGTGGCTTGCGGCGAAACCACAGGCAGCCGAGCACGAACAGCGACACCCACACCAGGATGAAACCGACGACGGCCCACAGCGGCGCGACCAGCCCCGCGGCGAAGAAGAACGGTGCCAGCGCGACCATGGCGAGCATGGCTACCGCCGCTGCGAGGTAGCTGAGTGTGGTTCTGGTGTCCACGGCTGACGCCCTTCCCTTCGGTGCCGAGTGGTGTGGTCCCTCGTAGGCCCAAGTTCACACCCCGCGCTGCTGACGCTTCAAGCCCCCAATCCTGGCGGCAGCCTCCACTCAGGGCCAGAATGGCGGCCATGGCGACCTACCCCGAACTGCTGGTGCCACCCGGAGGGGTGGCTCCAGTGCCGCGTCGTGTGCGGGGCCTCCTGGGCAGCTCGTACGTCTTCGACACTCGCCAAGCGACCTACGTCTGGGAGTTTCCGCCGTACCCGCACTACTACATTCCGCTGGCCGACGTTGACGCTGAGCTGCTCGTCGAGGAGGGGCGCACGGAGCCGACCCCGCGGGGGATCGCCGCGATCTGGGGTCTCCGCGCCGCCGATCTGCGGCACCCGGGTGCGGTGCAGATCCTGGGAGACGACGCTCCTGAGCCGCTGCGGCAGACGGTCCGCTTCGACTGGCCTGCCCTGGATTGGTTCGAGGAGGACGAGCGGGTCTTCGTGCACGCACGCAACCCCTACTCCCGGGTGGACGCGGTGCACGCCGACGTGGCGGTGCGGATCGAGCTGGACGGGGTGGTGCTGGCCGAGGCGCCGTCGGTGGTGCGGGTGTTCGAGACCGGCCTCCCTCCGCGGCACTACCTGGCCGCCAGCTCGCTTCGGCTCGAGCACCTGGTGGCGTCTGAAACCGTGACGTCGTGTCCCTACAAGGGCACCACCAGCCGCTACTGGTCGGTCCAGGTTCGAGACGTCCTGCATCCCGACCTCGCTTGGGAGTACGCCTTCCCTACCGCGCCGCTACTAGCCATCGCCAACCGGGTCGCCTTCTATGACGAGCGGGTCGATACCTTCCTCGACGGTGAGCGATTGCAGCGGCCGGTCACGCCCTTCAGCTGACGCTGCTGATGCCGCTGTTCGAGAGCGTTCGTACGGGGCATTCACAGCCGCCGAGCCCCTGTTCAAGACCCCGCCGCCACGTTAATGTCCACGGCAGGAGGCAGCCATGCGGATCCACGACATCCTCAGCGTCAAAGGTTTCAATGTCATCCATATCCAGCCTGAGGCCACCGTTTCAGAGTTAGTGGCCCTGCTCGAGGACCACAACTTGGGTGCCGTAGTGGTGTCGCCGGACGGGCGCACTATCGCGGGCATCGTCTCTGAGCGTGACGTGATCCGACACCTGGCGCACGGCACGGAGTTCCTGGACGGCCCGGTGTCATCGATCATGACCGTCGACGTGCACAGCTGCACCCCGGCCGACACCGTGACCTCCATGATGAACGCGGTGACCGAGCGGCGGATCCGGCACCTGCCGGTGGTGGACGCGCGCAACCAGCTTCAGGGCATCGTCAGCATCGGCGACCTGGTGAAGTCGCAGATATCGGAGCTGCAGTTCGAGCGGGACCAGTTGCAGGGCTACGTCTCCGGCTAACGAACGATGCCGAGGCGTCGGGGCCACGGCCGCACAACTCCTGCCTCGCGTTGGTCCTGCTAGCCTTCGCGGCAGGTCAACGGACGGGAGTTCTCCAGATGCGTGTCGTCGTGACGGGTGGAACGGGCCTGGCCGGTCAGTGGGTGGTTCGTGCGTTGGCCGAAGCCGGCTTTGAGGTCGTGAACTTCGATGTCGTCAGTCGGCCAGAGCTGGAGCTGCCGGGAGAGTTCTGCCGGGTGGATCTGACGGACGCCGGCAAGGTCTATGACGCGCTTTTCCAGTTCCGACCCGACGGCATCTGTCATCTCGCGGCGAACCCCTCACCGAGCGGCCAGGCGCAGATCGACGTCTTCGACAACAACGTGCTGAGTGCACACAATCTGATGCAGGCGGCGGGTGATCTCGGGGTCGCGCGGTTCGTGTACGCCTCGAGTGAGATGGCAACCGGCCTGCTGACCGAGGGCACAGTTCCGGCGCAGATCCCCTTCGACGAGAGCGAGCGGCATCCGTCTCCGAATGCGTACGCGCTGAGCAAGTACCTGAGCGAGGTGATCGCTGACTCTCTGGCTGTCCGCTACCCCACGACGGCTTGGGTGGGTCTGCGGATCAACAACGTCATCGCCCCCGACGGTTATCACCGGTTCTCTGCCGAGTGGGACGACCCGGGCCTGAGCGCAGTGAACTTCTGGAGCTACATCGACGCGCGCGACGTCGGCAGTGCCTATCGTGCGGCGCTGGAGGGGACGAGCAGGGGACACGAGGTGTGTCTGGTCGCTGCGGCCGATACCCGGGCCAAGCGGGGACTACGTGAGCTGATGGCCGAGTTCTACGACGGCTACGACCGCTTCGCCGACGACTACCAGGATCCGAGGTCGGCCTTCGACTGCACCAAGATGAACACGATGTTCGGCTGGACCCCGACTTACAGCTGGCGCGACCAGTAAGTCGCCCTCGCGCGGCAACCTAGAACCGCGCAGGCTGGCCTAGTCGGCGCAGTGCTGTGCGGTAGTGCGGCCAAAACCGGACCGGGGGCGGCAGCAATCTGACCGCTCGACGGGTGAGGCCTCGCAGGACGGCGAAGATCAGGCGCTCGCGCCGCCGCCAGGCCAGCCCGTACGCCTCGGGCAGCGGAGCTGGGAGCAGACCGGCGGCCAGCAGGGACGGGATCGAACGCAGTGGCCGGGGCACCAGCGGAGGGTCCGGTCGCAGGATCTGGTTGGCCAGCCGCCTGGCGACGTCCCCGACCACCAAGACGTCGCGGGTGGTCCGCTGCAGATAGGCCTCCAGCTCGGCGTAGTCGGCCGGCATCAGGGCCTCCGGCACCGCGAAGCGCCGTCCGAACTCACGCATGTCGGCGTAGTAGCCGTCCCGGTCGATCAGCGACACTGCACCGACGAAGGTGTCGATCACCTGAACGGCGCTCCAGACCAGGGTGGCGAAGACCCAGAGCGCTAGGTCGGGGTCGTCGGCTCGATAACCGGTGCCGGCCGGGAAGGTGCCGGTGCTGGTCGAGAGTTGACCGCGCACGCTGTGATGACGGCGAGCGACGAGCGCAGCCGCCGCGTCGGCCTGCTGGCGGTCACCGAACGTCACCGTCAGGGTGGCGTCCAAGGTGCCGCGCAGCCGGCGCAGCGGGTCTGCGGTGAAGTCGCTGTGCTCGGCCACCCCTGCGGCCACCAGCGGGTGGGCGACCTGCAGCAGCAGTGCTGCCGGGCCGCCGGCCAGCAGCAACCGCTCGCGGGCGATCCGCCAGACTGTCGACCCGGGCCCGTACAGGCCGGGGTCTCCGGCGTTCCCCGGCGGCGGACCGGCAGGGAAGAGGTCGGTCAACCAGGCGATACCCGGCAGGCGCCCTCGAGGCGGCGCTGTCACTGCGATACGCAGAGCTCGTTGCCCTCCGGGTCGGTCAGGGTCACCCAGGTGTGCGGCCCCTGGCGGCCGCGGTGCAGCAGGGTCGCCCCGGCGGCCTGAAAGCGCTCGACGACGGCCTCCGGGTCGTCCTCGCCGACCCGGAGGTCCAGGTGCACCCGGTTCTTGACCGTCTTCTGCTCCGGCACCAGCTGGAACAGCACTCGAGGCGCCCCCGTGAGGCCGGCCGGGTGCGTGATGGCAGCACCGGCCTTCCAGACCAGGGCGCCGGCGTGGGTGGTGGTGTCGTCCTCGCTGGCGTATCCCTCGCCGATCATCCGCCGGATGAACGCCTCGTCGCTCGGCTCCACCTCCCAGCCGAGCGCATCGGCCCACCAATCGGCGAGGGCGTGCGGGTCAACACTGTCGAAGGTGACCTGGAACGTGTAGGGCATAGTCGGACGCTACCGCTCATCGGGCCAGTGGTGCGGCACGACGATGAAGGTGTGCTCGTCGCCATGAAAGCGCCCCGAAGATGATTGTGACGTGCAGTGGGCCGTGTGACGCACCTAGAAGTGCTGCAGCAGCTCCGGGAAGGAGTCGAGCACGAGCACGTGATCGTCATGGGGATCGAGCTCGGAGTGCTCCAGTTCCCAGGTGTATCGGTGTGGGATGAACACCGCGCGCAAGCCCGCGGCACGGGCCGCCACAATGTCGGACTTGGGCGAGTTGCCGATCATCCAGGTTGAGGACACCGGCAGCGACTCCCTCTCGATCAGACTGCGATAGGTCTCGGCGTCCTTCTCGGCGACGATGTGCACCCCGGCGAAGTGGCCGGCCAGGCCGGAGGCGTCAACCTTGCGCTGCTGCTCGTCACGGGCCCCCTTGGTCAGCAGCAACAGCTCGTGCCGGGTGCCGAGATCACTCAGCGCCTCGGCCACCCCGGGCATCAGCTCGATCTGATGCGCCACCAGACCCGAGGCGAGTTCGGCGATGGCCGCGCGCTCGGCCTCGTCAGCGGGTCGCTCTCGCAGCCGGTGGAGGCACTCGGCCAGGTTGTGCAGAAACGCCTGGCTGCCGTAGCCGTGGGTGCCGATGTTGGCCGCCTCGATGTCGTTCAGCATCAGACGGATCTGGTCGCGGTCCAGGGTGGGATGAGCGACCCAGTTGATGTAGTCGTCGACGACGCGCTTGAAGTAGATGTTGTTCTCCCACAGCGTGTCGTCGGCGTCGAAGATCAGCGTCTGGCGGGCACCTCCGCCTCGCACCTGCTGCACGTCTCCCCTTCCACCGGCGGCCAGCCAACGCCCACTCCTGCCGCCGGAAGCGTACGCTCGCCCCTACCCTTGGCCCCATGGCCAGCCGCAGTCAACCTGATTCTGCGCCCGGCCCGCTGCCCCTGACCCAGCGGGCGCGCACGGTGTTGGGCGTGCTCTCTCGAGTCGCGGCGGAGACCGCTCGTTCCTCGTTGCGCTACCGGGTCACCGGCCTGGCCGCCGAGGCCGCCTTCTTCGCACTGCTGTCGCTGCCGCCGTTGGTCTTCGCGCTCGCCGGGTCGGTCGGCTACATCGCGCAGGGCCAAGATGTGCAGACAGTCGCCACCCTGCGACTCGAGGTGCTGCAGCTGTCCTCGCGGGTGCTCACCCCAGAAGCAGTCAGCCAGATCATCGGCCCGACCTTGGACGACGTGCTGTCGCAAGGCCGGATCTCGGTGATCTCCATCGGCTTCGTCATCGCCCTGTGGTCCGGCTCGCGCGCGCTGAACGTATTCGTCGACACCATCTCCATCATGTACGGCCTCGGCGGGCGGCGGGGGTTCGTCCGGACCCGCATCCTGTCGTTCGGGCTCTACCTAGTGTTCCTGCTGGTGGGGGTGGTCCTGGTACCCCTGGTGCTTGCCGGACCGACGCTCGTCGAGCGGCTGCTGCCTCGCCAGCTCGATCGGCTGGCTGGGTTCTATTGGCCGACCGTGCTGGTCGGCTCCACCGTCTTCCTGGCCACGCTCTACCACTGGTCGACCCCGGTACGCACCCGCTGGCTGGCGGATCTGCCCGGTGCCGGGCTCACGCTGGCGCTGTGGGTGGGCGGCAGCGCCCTGCTCCGGGTGGCTCTCGGAGCCTCCACGCAGACCACGTCCATCTACGGTCCGTTGGCGGCGCCGATCGCTGTCCTGATCTGGCTCTACCTGATCTCAATCTCCGTCCTGATCGGCGCCGCCGCCAACGCCGCCCTGGCCCAAGAGTGGCCCGGGTTGGCCGCTCGCGAGCGCACGACCTGAGAAAGTGCACGCAATGGCTGAGCCGTGTCCCGCTCGCGGTCTCGATTGATGGACGTGTGTCTCAACAGTCAAGATTTCGACTTGATCGCCGGTCCTCCTTCACCGAGGGTGGTCTAGTGGGTACCGTCGCGACGAGAGTCGCCGCCGAGCGCGAGAGCCAGGCCGCGCACCGCTGGCATGCCCTCGGTCTGACCGCTCGACGATTCCTTGACCTGGGCCGGACGGAGTCGATGATCTGTCCACCGGTGGCCTGATCCCGCCCGCCCACGGCGCTTTCCCCCACCCAGCTGCCGCCCGGCGACCGCCCCGATGAAGGACCTCGATGACCACGCAGACTCCCGCCCAGACTTCCGCACCCGCCGCCGGTCGCGGCGGAACCGCCCCCACGCCAGCACGAGCGGTCGGCTCGACCCCGCGACCACGCCGCAAGAAGGGCGAGGGTCAGTGGGCGCTGGGCTACCGGGAGCCGCTGAACGCCAACGAGCAGTCCAAGAAGGACGACAACCCACTCAACGTCCGAGCCCGGATCGAGAACATCTACGCTAAGGGCGGCTTCGACTCCATCGACCCCGGCGACCTGCGTGGCCGGTTCCGCTGGTGGGGGCTCTACACCCAGCGCCGGCCCGGGATCGACGGCGGCAAGACCGCGACATTGGCCCCGGAGGAGCTTGACGACTCCTACTTCATGCTGCGAGTCCGGATCGACGGCGGTGCGCTGACCACCGAGCAGCTGCGGGTGATCGGCCAGATCTCCGTCGACTTCGCCCGGAGCACGGCCGACATCACCGACAGGCAGAACGTCCAGCTGCACTGGATCCGGGTGGAGGACGTACCGGAGATCTGGCGTCGGCTGGAGGCGGTCGGGCTGTCCACCACCGAGGCCTGCGGAGACTGTCCGCGGGTCATCTTGGGCTCCCCTGTCGCTGGCATCGCCACAGACGAGATCATCGACCCCACCCCGGCCATCGAAGAGATCGCCGCCCGCTATATCGGCGACCCGCAGTTCTCCAACCTGCCGCGGAAGTTCAAGACCGCGATCACCGGACATCCCATCCACGATGTGGTCCCTGAGGTCAACGACGTCGCGTTCGTCGGCGTCGAGCACCCCGAGCACGGGCCCGGCTTCGACGTCTGGGTCGGCGGTGGCCTGTCCACCAACCCGATGCTGGCGCAGCGGCTCGGGGCCTGGGTGCCGCGCGAGGAGGTGGCCGACGTCTGGGCCGGGATCGTCGGGGTCTTCCGCGACTACGGCTACCGCCGGCTGCGGACGCGCGCGCGGATTAAGTTCCTCGTTGCCGACTGGGGTGTGGAGAAGTTCCGTCAGGTGCTGGAGACTGAATACCTGCACCGCCCGTTGGTGGACGGCCCGGCGCCTGCGGTGCCTGACCGGCCAGGGGACCACGTGGGCGTGTCGGCGCAGAAGGACGGTCGCTTCTTCGTCGGCCTGTCCCCCGTAGCCGGCCGGGTGACCGGGGAGAAGCTCGTGCAGCTGGCTGACGCCGCGGAACAGCACGGCTCATACCGGATCCGGACCACACCGATGCAGAAGCTGCTGGTGCTCGACGTGGCCGAGGACCAGGTGCCGAGCCTGGTTGCGGCCACCGAGGCGCTCGGCCTGTCAGCCGACCCGCGGGCTTGGCGACGCTCGGTGATGGCGTGCACTGGGATCGAGTTCTGCAAACTGGCCATCGTGGAGACCAAGGCCCGCGCGGCCACCCTGGTCGAGGAGCTGGAGTCCCGGCTGGGCGCCCTGGACTCCCCCATCACGGTCAACCTCAACGGTTGTCCCAACTCCTGCGCCCGGATCCAGGTCGCCGACATCGGGCTCAAGGGCCAGCTGGTCACCGGCCCGACGGGCGACCAGGTCGAGGGCTTTCAGGTGCACTTGGGCGGCGGCCTGGGGCTGGACGCCGGCTTCGGTCGCAAGCTCCGCGGCCACAAGGTGACCGCCGACGAGCTCCCCGACTATGTGGAGCGGCTCGCGCGCGCCTACGCCGCCGGTCGGGTCGCCGACGAGCGGTTCGCCCAATGGGTCACCCGGGCTGACGAGGCGGTGCTGGTGTGAGCGGGCACGCGCAAACGTCGCAGACCCGCCAGGCCGTCATGTACTGCCCGTACTGCGCCGAGGAGACGCTGTTCCCGATCGAGGACGGCGGCTGGGAATGCCGCAGCTGCCTGCGGGCGTTTTCGGTGAGGTTCCTCGGCCTGATCACGGCCGGCCAGCCTGACCGACAAGGGGCGTCATGACCGCGACCGCGCTGCACAAGGGCCTGGCTGACCTATCCACACTGGCGGTGAGCGCCAATGCCGAGCTCGAGGACGCCACCGCGATCGAGATCCTGACCTGGGCTTACGAGCAGTTCGGTTCCGACTTGGCCATCACCTCCTCGATGGCCGACACCGTGATGATCTCACTTGCCGAGCGGGTGGCACCGGGCATCGACGTGATCTTCCTGGACACCGGCTATCACTTCGTGGAGACCATCGGCACCCGCAACGCCGTGGAGGCGGTGCACAACGTCAACCTGCTGAGCATCACGCCGGTCCAGTCGGTCGCCGAGCAGGACGCGATGTACGGTCGCGACCTCTTCGCCCGCAACCCCGACCAGTGCTGCGCGCTGCGCAAGGTGGCCCCGCTGAATGCCGCTCTGGCCGGCTACCGCGCTTGGGCGACGGGACTGCGGAGAGCCGACTCCCCCGCCCGAGCCAACACCCCGATCGTCTCCTGGGACCCCAATCGCAACCTGGTCAAGATCGCCCCGATCGCCCGCTGGAGCGACGACGACGTGGCCGCCTACATCGAGCAGTACGGCCTGATGGTCAACCCGTTGCTCGACGACGGCTACACCTCGATCGGCTGTGCGCCGTGCACGCGGCGCACCAGCGGCGACGACGCGCGTTCTGGACGATGGGCGGGACTGGCCAAGACCGAGTGCGGGATCCACCTGTGAGCGCCCCGGCCAGCGCCGCCAATGGGGCAACCGAGGCTCGTCCGAGGGCACAGTCAGGGGCCACGGTGTGGTTCACGGGCCTGCCGTCGGCGGGCAAGTCGACCATCGCGCACGCCTTGGCGGACTCACTGGCCAGCGAGGGGTACCGAGTTCAGGTGCTGGACGGCGACGAGGTGCGGCCGCACCTGTCGGCGGGACTGGGCTTCAGCCGGTCCGACCGTGACATCAACGTCACCCGGATCGGATGGGTGGCGCAGTTGCTGGCGTCCCACGGGGTGATCGTGCTCGTCCCGGTGATCGCTCCCTACGCGGCAGCCCGGCAGTCCGTCCGCGAGGCTCACCAGGCGGCGGGCGTGCCGTTCGCCGAGGTCTACGTGTCGACGCCGGTGGCGGAGGCCGAACGGCGCGACGTCAAGGGCCTCTATGCCAAGGCCCGGTCGGGACAACTCACGGGACTCACCGGCGTTGACGACCCCTACGAGCCGCCGGCGGACGCTGAGCTGGTGCTGGATACCACTCATTACGGCCTCGACACCTGCAAGGACTTGGCCTACGTCCTGCTGGACAGGGTGCTGGGGTGGACATGAGCGCCAAGACCCTACGGCCACTGACCGAGCTGCAGGCACTGGAGTCGGAGTCGATCCACATCCTGCGCGAGGTGGCGGCCACGTTCGCCTCACCGGTGATGCTGTTCTCCGGTGGCAAGGACTCGGTGGTGATGCTGCACTTGGCGGCTAAGGCCTTCTGGCCGGCGCCGATCCCGTTCGGGCTGCTGCATGTCGACACCGGCCACAACTTCGATGAGGTGCTGCGGTTCCGCGACGAGGCGGTGGCCTTCTACGGAGCTCGGCTGGCCGTGGTATCAGTGCAGGACTACCTCGACGACGGCCGGCTGCGCGAGCGTCCGGACGGCACCCGGAACCCGCTGCAGACCGTACCGCTGCTGGACGCCATCACCGAGGGCAAGCACGATGCGGTGTTCGGCGGCGGGCGGCGCGACGAGGAGCGGGCCCGTGCCAAGGAACGAATCTTCAGCATGCGCGACGAGTTCGGCCAGTGGGACCCACGCAACCAGCGGCCCGAGCTGTGGTCGCTCTACAACGGCCGGCACTTGCCCGGCGAGCACGTACGGGTGTTTCCGCTGTCCAACTGGACCGAACTCGACGTCTGGGACTACATCGAGGCCGAGAAGATCGCGCTGCCGTCGATCTACTACGCCCACGAGCGCGAAGTCGCGCTCCGCGACGGGATGTGGGTGGCCATCACCGAGGTCACCCCGCAGTTGCCCAGCGACACCGTGGAGCGGCGCTCGGTGCGCTATCGCACGGTCGGCGACATGTCCTGCACGGCCGCCGTGCTGTCCAACGCCACCACGGTGGCTGATGTGATCACCGAGGTCGGCTTGAGCCTGTTGACCGAACGCGGCGCCACCCGCGCCGACGACCGGCTGAGCGAGGCCGCGATGGAGGACCGCAAGCGCGAGGGGTACTTCTGATGGCGCGCACCCTGGTCTCCCCGACCAGCCGGGGGCTGCAGCGGCCGGTGTCCGGCGGAAGGACCCTGCTCCGGCTGGCGACCGCCGGCTCGGTGGACGACGGCAAGTCGACCCTGGTCGGCCGGCTGCTGTTCGACACCAACTCGGTGCTCACCGACACCATGGCCGCCATCGAGCAGGCAAGTCTGCGCAAGGGCCTGGCGAGCACCGACCTGGCTCTGCTGACCGACGGCCTCCGGGCCGAGCGGGAACAGGGCATCACCATCGACGTCGCCTACCGCTACTTCGCCACACCGGCGCGCAAGTTCATCCTCGCCGACTGCCCCGGCCACGTGCAGTACACGCGCAACACCGTCACCGGCTCATCGACGGCCGATGTGCTCGTGCTGCTGGTCGACGCCCGATATGGCGTGGTCGAGCAGACCCGTCGTCACCTGGCGGTCGCGTCGCTGTTGCGGGTGCCGCACGTCATCTTGGTGGTCAACAAGATCGACTTGGTCGACTACGCCGAGGACGCGTTCGCACGGATAGCCACCGACTTCGCCGTGCTCGCCCGCAGCCTGGGCGTGGCGGACACACACTGCATCCCGGTGTCGGCCACTGAAGGCGACAACGTGGTCATCCGGTCCGCCCGGACCCCCTGGTATGACGGACCTACCGTGCTGGGCTACCTGGAGGCGGTCGACGACACGCCGGTGGCCGTGGGCGCTGCGCTCCGCTTCCCAGTGCAGCAGGTGATCAGGCCGCAGAACGCGTCGCTGGCCCCGTGGGCTTCCCGGGCGCCGGCCGTCGACGGCGACTACCGCGGCTACGCCGGCAAGGTGGAGTCAGGCCGGGTCAGTGTGGGCGACGAGGTGGTCGTGCTGCCCCGGGGCTCGCGCGCGCTGATCGAGGCCATCGACACTCCCGATGGGCCGCTGCAGGTGGCCGTGGCCGGCCAGTCGGTGGTGCTGCGCCTCACGGCCGACCTCGATGTCTCCCGTGGGGACATCTTCGCTTCCCCCGACGCTCCTCCGGCGCCCGCCCGCACCATGTCGGCCACCGTCTGCTGGTTGGCCGAGAGGGACCTGCAGATCGGTGCTCGGCTTCTGGTGCAACACGGGACGGCGGTCAGCAAGGCAATCGTCAAGTCCGTCGAGGCTGTCTTGTCCTTCGAGGCGGAGCCGGGCGGTGTTCCCGTCTGGGTGGACGCGGACTCGCTGCGGCTGAACGACATCGGCCGCGTACGACTGGCGCTCGCGTCGCCGCTGCCGATCGACTCCTATCGTGAGCACCGAGCGACCGGATCATTCATTCTGGTCGACGAGGCCGACGGCTGGACCCTGGCGGCAGGGATGGCTGGGCCCACCCAGCTGAGCGCCGCACGCACCTCGTACCACCCTGCACCCGAAAGAGCGACGCCATGACCGCACCCACGATGATCCTGCTGGGCCACGGCAGCCCGAACTCCCGGGTGGCTGAGATCAGTCACGACATCTGCGCGGGCGTGCTCAGGATCCGACCCGAGCTCGACGTGCACGTCGCGTTCATGGACCGCGGCGCACCGTCGGGCCTGCAGCTGGTCAACAAGCTCGTCAAGCGTGGGGTCAGCGAGGTCGTCTTCGTTCCGCTGCTGTTGTCGGACGCGTTCTCCGGGCCCGCCGGGGTGCCCGCCCTGGTGGCGCAGGTGCAGGCCGGTCACCCGGACCTGGCGGTGATCGCCTCCCGACCGATCGGACCCGAGGCTCAGCTGCTCGCGGTGGTTGACCGCCGCCTGCGCCTGGAGCTGCACGAGCGCCGGATCGGCGAGCTGGACGGACTGGTCTTCGCGGCTGCGGGCAGCACCGATCCGCGCAGCCTCGCGCTGGTGGCGCGTCGGGCTCGACAATGGGGCTCACACCACCGGCTGCCCTGCGTCACCGCCTTCGGCCATGGGCCAGGCCCGACCACTGGCGAAGCCGTCCGCACCCTGCGGTCCCAGGGACGACGACACCTCGCGGTCGGCAGCTGGTTCTTGGCGCCCGGCGAGCTCTACCTCCGCCAGGCCGAGCTGGCTCTTGACGCGGGTGCCCTGGCCGTGTCGGCTCCGCTGGGGGCGGAGCCCGAGATCGCGGAGACGGCGCTGGCGCGCTACCTGGTCGCGGCCATGGATCTGGTGGACCTCAGTCTCGACCTCGCAGGGGCCGAAGCAGTGCCGACCCGACACCTGAGCGTGGTCAGCGCCTGAGCCAGCGGGTGCAGCTGCTCTATCGTTCCACCGGCGTCTCCGCGGCAGCAGACCTCACCCCCGCCCAGCTCGTCGACCTCTACCGCCACCCGGCCCCGCCGGGTCCGGGCGTGTGGTTGCGCAGCAACTTCGTCACCTCACTCGACGGGTCGGTCGCCGGGAGGAACGGTCGCGCGAGCAGCATCAACACCGCCAGCGACCACCACGTCTTCGCGCTGCACCGAGCGCTTGCCGACGTGATCCTGGTCGGTGCCCAAACCGTGCGGACTGAGGGATACCGAGCAGTTGACTTCAAACCCTGGCAGCGCGATCTGCGAGCGGCCGAGGGGCTGGCGGCGTTCCCCCTGCTGGCGATCGTGACTCGTTCGCTGGACCTGGACCCTGGTCTGGGCAGCCTGAACGGGCCTGAGGAGGTGGGGCCGGTGACGATCTTCACCACCACCGGCCACAGCCGACGACTGCTCGACGACTGGGCCCGTGCCGGGGTCGAGATCGTGGCGTCGGGACGAGAGCGAGTCGAGCTCCCCGAGGTCACCCAATCGCTCGCTGCCCGTGGGTTGGTACGGGTGCTCTGCGAGGGTGGACCACGTCTGCACCGTGACCTGCTGGCGGACGCCCTGCTGGACGAGATGTCCCTGACGCTGGCGCCGACCGCGGTTGGGGGAGACGGCGGGCGGAGCACCGCCGGTGGCTGGTTGCCCTCACCGGCCTTTCGTCTCAATTTCGCGCTGCACGCCGACGACGAGACGCTCTTTCTCAACTATCAGCGCAGCCTTTCGGTTTAATCTTGCCTTTATCTGCTTTCACACGGTAAGTTTCTACCCAGAACATATCGCCGTTCTGACCTCGGGGAATCCCACCAGAAAACAGTTGCTCGACAGCCGCGGCTGCCCGGGCATACATATGGTCGCCTCCCGCTGATGGAGACGCGGCTCAGAAGCCGAAAAGAGACTTCCGTGGTCAGTGATCCCTTTACCCGACGTACCGCCCTCAGAGGGTTGATGACCAGCGTGGCCGCCATCGCCGCCGACCGGGTCATGAGCGGCGAGAGCCGCTTCACCCGCACCAAGACCATAACGACACGCCGTGCGAGCGGCGCGACGGTCGCGGCGAAAACGCTCAGCGAACCGGGCGTCACGACCACTTCGTGGCTCTCGGGGTTCGGTGACGACAAGGCCGTGAACGTGGCGGGCGGCGCACTGGCCGCCTGGCGCGGGGAGCCCACCACCTTCGCCCGGATCTGGGCCGACGCCTCGCTGCGCCAGATGGCAGGAGTGTGGATGATGGACGCCTACACCACCGCACGCTGGCCCGGCACCTTGGACATCGCCTGCGGCGGGCCGCGCGACGGCCAGACCTGGGCCACGGCCGCGACTGGGGGCATGGACTCGACCTGGCAGGCCACCTGTCGCAAGGTGCTGGCCGGTTGGGGCAGCCTGGCCGAGGTGCACCTGTCGATGGCGCACGAGCTGAACGGCAACTGGTATCCCTGGTCGGTGAACAGCACCAACGCGGCAGATTTCAAGATCGCCTGGAGGCGTTGGTACAACGTGGTGCAGACCGAGCTCGTCGCCAAAGGTAAGAACGCCAAGGTGTGCCTCAATCTGAACTCCGATACCAGCAGCGGAGTCAGCATGCTGAGCATCCTGCCGCCTATGGAGTACGTCGACCTACTGGGCTGCGACTTCTATTCGATGTGGCCGGATCTGACCACCCAGACGTTGTGGGACCGAAATCGTCTGACCAAGAAGGCAGACGGCGCCCCACGCGGCATTCAGTCCTGGTTTGACTGGGCCAAGGCAATGGGCAAGACGCTGACGTTCCCCGAATGGGCAATAAACTCCCAGACCCAGTCGGACAACCCCTTTTTCATCGAGGCGATGCGCACCATCTTCGCGGCCAACGCGCCCACTCCCGGGATGCCGCCGGGGCCGGGGCAGATGGCCGGCGAAGCCTACTTCAACGCTAAGAGCCAGACCCGGCTGTGGCCCACCACGGCCGTACCCAACTCGGCGGTGCGCTACCAGCAGCTGAATTTCGGCGCCTAGTCGACTTCACGCCCACCAGCATCAGCTGTAGTCGAACTGCAAGCGATAACGCGCTCTCTCGGCGACGATCAGGTCAGCCAACAGATAGCCGTTCGCGTCGCACCAGGCGGCCCGCAGCAGGAGCCAGTCGGCGTGGACTCGGCCGTGCGCCGCCTTTTGAGCTGCGCTCATGTCGGCCGTCCCAGCGCGGCAGGAGCAACGCTGAGGAGAGTTCTCGTAGCTCAGGCCGGCCGGCAGCACGTCGAGGATCGACGGACGCTGGGTCAGTTCCTCGGGCGTCAGTTCCTGCAACACAGAAGGCTCCTTGATCGCTCGAGCCTGCGTCAGCTGAATACCCAGTTATACAACAAGGTGCAGACGGCAGAACTTCGCTAGTGCCATTGTGCTCGCGGCCGACGCCTAAGAGAACGACGTGGTCGTAACAGTCACGTCACGCTGCTCACAATTCAGTCCCGACGACCGCACCTTATGGCGGTTAAGTCACCGGTGCACATGCGGTCAGTGGCGAGCGCGGGACGGCTGCACCCGAGACGGCTCACCCGGCATCTTGGGATACTCCGGTGGGTAGGGCATCTCGGCCGACCCGAGCTCGCGCTCGTCGCGCGCGTACATCTCCAACGCCTGCTCCAGCGACCCCGGATCGTCGGCATAGAACGGCGACCAGACGTCACCCGAGGACGCGAAGCGGGTCAGCATCGAGGGCACAGTGAAGTCGTCCGGCGAGGCGTCTCCCAGCTCCTCCCAGGTCAACGGCGCGGACACCCGGGCTCGTGGGCTGGGACGGATCGAGTACGCCGAGGCGATGGTCCGGTCGCGCGCCATCTGGTTGAAGTCGACGAAGATCCGCTCCCCCCGCTCCTCCTTCCACCAGTCCACCGTCACCTGCTCGGGCATTCGCCGGGCGAGCTCGCGGCCCAAGGCGATCACGGCATGCCGGGCCTCGATGAACCCGTGGTCGGGCCGTATCGGCACGAAGACGTGCACGCCACGGCCGCCGCTGGTTTTGGGATAGCCGACCAGGCCGGCGTCGTCGAGGACCGAGCGCAGCTCGTACGCCGCCCTGACCGCGTCGGCGAAGTCGGTGCCGGGTTGGGGGTCGAGGTCGATGCGCAGCTGATCGACCGCCTCGGTATTGGCGCGGGTCACCGGCCAGGGGTGGTAACGCAAGGTGCCGAGGTTAGCCATCCAGACGATGGTCGCCAGCTCGGTGGGGCAGACCTCGTCGGCGGTGCGACCGGAGGGGAAGGCGATCCGTACGGTCTCCACCCAGTCGGGCGTCTGCTTGGGCGCCCGCTTCTGGTAGAACGCGTCGTGGTTGGGGTCGCTGCGGGTGGCCAGCTGCACGTCGGGACGGTAACCGCCGGGCCAGCGCTCCATCGTGGTCGGGCGCTCGCGGAGCGCGGCCAGGATGCCGTCGCCGACGCTGACGACGTACTGCACGACCTCGAGCTTGGTCAGCCCGACCTCGGGAAAATAGATCTTGTCCGGACTGGTCACTCGCACGGTGCGCTCACCCACGACGAGCTCGACGGCGGAGGCGGGCATGGGCGCCATCCTACTGTCGCCGGTCCGCCTCGACGGCAGACTGCAGGTAGAGCCGGCGTTCCCCCGCGTTGGAGGTCAAAGCTGCGGCTCGTTCGAACTCGGCCCGCGCCTGGTCGTGTCGGCCAAGCTGCTGCAGGAAGGTGCCACGGACGGCGGGCAGTTGGGGATAGCCGGCCAAGGTGGCCTCGTCGCGGAGCCGGTCAGCCTCCTCAAGTCCGCGGGCGGCACCCTCGGACATACCCACGGCCACGGCCCGGTTGAGCAGGACGACCGAGCTGGGCGTCAGGTGCGCGAGCACGGTGTAGAGGGCCGCGATCCGCCGCCAGTCGGTGTCCTCGACGCTGACGGCCCGGGCGTGGCAGGCGGCGATGGCGGCCTGCAGGGTGAAAGCCCCGCCGCCGAGGCCCTCTGCTCTGTCCAGCGCAGCCAGGCCGCGGGCGATCAGGAGCTGGTCCCAGCGGCGCCGGTCCTGGTCGGCGAGCAGCACGGGTTCGCCGTCCGGTCCGGTACGAGCGGGCAGCCGGGAGGACTGCAGCTCCATCAGTGCGACCAGACCGTGGACCTCCGCCTGCTGTGGCTGCAGACCGACCAGCACCCGGCCGAGGCGCAGCGCGTCCTGGCACAGGGCCGGACGCGTCCAGTCGTCCCCTGCGGTGGCGGAATAGCCCTCGTTGAAGACCAGATAGATGACGCCGAGCACCGCCTCCAGTCGGGTGGGTAGCTGGTCGGCCGGTGGCAGCTCGAACCTCACCCGCTGCTCGGTCAGCGTCCTCTTCGCCCGAGAGATGCGCTGACCCATCGTGGCCTCGCTGGTGAGGAACGCCCGGGCGATCTCCTTGGTCTGCAGCCCACCGAGGGTACGCAGGGTGAGGGCGACCTGGGAGTCGGTGCTGAGCGCCGGGTGGCAGGCGGTGAAGATCAGCCGCAGCAGGTCGTCGTGCACGGCTGTGTCGAGATGATCGTCGACGGTGGCCATCGGGTCGCGCTCCTGACTCTGCTTCACCGACTCCTGATGAGCCAGGACCGCGAGCTTGCGGTTGAGGTTGGTCTGCCGGCGATACCGGTCGGCGGCTACGTGCTTGGCGGTGGCCATCAACCAGGAGGCCGGGTGCTCCGGGATGCCGTCTCGCGGCCATTGCCGGAGCGCGATCTCGAGGGCGTCCTGGGCCAGGTCCTCAGCAGCCGAGAAGTCACCGGTGCGGCGGGCGAGAGCGGCGACGAGGCGGCCCGACTCGATCCGCCAGACCGCCTCGACCGCCGCCGCGGTGGTGGTCATCTAAGCCGGGCCGCTCGCCGGCGGGCCGAAGTCTTCGGGCCCGAAGACCTGGAGCACGTCCGCCTCACCTTCCCAACCCGGCCATAGCTCACCGTGCAGCCTGAGGAACCGGTTGGTCCACTCCACGGCGTCATCCTTGGATCGGACGTCGTAGAGGGCGTAGCTGATCAGCTCCTTGGACTCGGTGAAGGGCCCGTCGGCCGCGCTCAGCCGCCCTCCGACCAGGCTGACCCGGCTGCCGGCGGCGCTGGGTTGCAGGCCTTGGGTGTCCAGCAGCACGCCCGCATTCTTGGCGTCCTCACCGAGCGTCATTATGGCAGCCATCAGTTCCGGCGGCGGGGGCGAGTCCGGTACGGACACAGCCTTGAGCAGAATCAGGTAACGCATGGTGCTCTCCTTCGATAGGCGCGATAGGGGGTGCGTCAGCGGACGCGGCGGTAGAGGTGGGCCGAGGTGCTGCTCAACCAGGCCCAGGAAATCAGCACCGCGACGACGAACGAGACGACGATGAGGGGTGAGGTCGACCCGGAGGCGATGCCCAGGAAAGCAGCCAGGAACGCGACGCCGGTGACGCCGCTTAGCAGCGCTCGTCCCCGCCGGCCTTCCCCGGCAAAGCGTGCCGCCAGCACGAGCGTGGCCGCCACCAACGCGAGGAAGCCAATGCCGCCGAACACGACGTGCAGCATCCCCTGCACGGTGGCCGCGACCGGAGGACCGTCCGGTGTCCCAGCCGGGAAACCCGCCATCGGGTCGGCACGGAAGATGCCGGCCCCGACCAGGCTCAGCCCATAGATCGCGAGCAGCCACGGCGCCCAGCGGTGCCCGGCGCCACCGCGCAGCGCTCGGCGCAAGCCGATGGCAGCGGCACCCACCATCACGCCGGTGAGGATCAGGTTGGCCATCTGGACCCACCCTCCAGTGCCGTTGGCGAGCAGGCTCCAGGCGTGCCGAGTGAGGTCGAAGCCGTCGCGGACGGCGGCCTGAGTCAGACTGACCACCACATAGAACGGGCCGGCCACGATGCCGTACCCGAGCAGCGAACGGGTGACCTGGCCCTCGGGTGAGCACTCGTCGGCGGCGTGCGCCCCAGTGTGCGAGCTCACCTTCGCCGACTGGCCGGATGGAAAAGTTGTATTCATCGTCACTCCTGGTGCTGTGGGCCCGCCCGGTGCCGGCCCTTCACTCCCTCCTCGAACGGGCCGACACCATCTCGACACGCTTGGGCAATCTTTTTCTCCGCTCGGCAACACTGGGTTTTCACCGCCTGCGGCAGCGGGCTCGCCAGCACCGTACGGTCGGCCGCCCATCACCGAGTGACACCTTCAGGTCACACTTATCGGCGTGACTCGTACGGACACCCCGGACTCGTGGGACGAGCGGTCGACCCTGCTCACCATGCTTCAGTACACGCGCGACACCGCTGCGGACAAGTGCCAGGGGCTCAGCGACGAGCTGGCGGGCTCAGCACCGCTGGGCACATCGCCGCTGATGACGGTCGGAGGGGTCGTCAACCACATGCGGTGGGTGGAGCACTCCTGGGTGGAACACCGGTTCGTCGACGGCCCGGACCTGGGGCCCTGGACCGATGCGTCCCCGGACCAGGAGTTCATCGACGGCGCCGGAACTCCGTTGTCGGTGGTGCTCCAGGACTACGCCGCCCAAGCACGAAGGACCGACGCCATCGTCGGTCGGCACGACTTGGCGGACCGGTCAGCCCTTCCGCTCAGCTCTGGAACTCACCCCACCCTGCGATGGGTCCTGCTCCACCTGACCGAGGAGAACGCCCGACACAACGGGCACCTGGACATCCTCCGCGAGCTCGCCGACGGGACCACCGGGGACTGAGTCACCTGGGCCACGAAGGGCGCCTCCCGACCGGGCGACGCGACTAGTCTGGATCGGTGACCGAACAGACCAGCCCTAGCCCAGCCGCCTCCGTCGGCAAGGTGATCAAGTCAGAGGCCGAGTGGCGCTCCCAGCTCAGCCGGCAGGAATACCACGTGCTGCGCGAGGCGGGCACTGAGCGACCATTCACCGGTGAGTACACCGACCTCACGTCGGCGGGCACCTACCACTGTCGCGCCTGCGACGCCGTCCTGTTCCGCAGCGACCAGAAGTTCGAGTCGCACTGCGGCTGGCCGTCCTTCTTCGCGCCGCTAGCCGAGGAGCGGGTCATCTACGTCGAGGACCGCTCGATCTTCGGCGCTCGGGTCGAGGTCCGCTGCGCCACATGCGACTCCCATCTGGGCCACGTGTTCAAGGGCGAGGGGTACGACACTCCCACCGACCTGCGCTACTGCATCAACTCCGTGTCTATGCGGTTCACCCCTGACGCCGGATAACGCTCACCAGGTGGTCAGGATGTCCTCGAGCTCGCGCCGGCGGCCGGTGTAGAACGGCACCTCCTCGCGGGTGTGCCGGCGGGCCGCCGCAGCCCGGAGGTCGCGCATCAGGTCCACGATCCGGTGCAGCTCGTCGGCCTCGAACGCCAGCATCCACTCGTAGTCGCCGAGAGCGAAAGAGGACACCGTGTTGGCCCGCACGTCCGGGTAAGGCCGGGCCAGCATCCCGTGCTCGGCCAGCATCGCGCGCCGTTCCTGCTCGGGCAGCAGATACCACTCGTAGGAGCGGACGAAGGGGTAGACACAGAGGTGGCCCTTGGGGGCTTCGTCCTGCATAAAGGCCGGCACGTGTCCTTTGTTGAACTCGGCGGGGCGGTGTAGCGCCATCTGGGACCACACCGGCTGAAGCCGCGCGCCTAGACTGGAGCGACGTAGCGCCAGATAGGCGTCCTGCAGGGTCTCAGACTCGGGCGCGTGCCACCACACCATCAGGTCGGCGTCAGCGCGGAGTCCGGCGACGTCGTACCAGCCGCGGATGACCAGGTCGGTTTCCGCGGTGGCGCCTTCCACATTGCGCAGGGCCGCCGAGGCCGCCAGGCCGGCCGGGTCGTCTAGTCGCCCGGTGCGCCGGAAGACAGACCACATGGTGTAGCGAATGGTCGCGTTGATGTCGCGGGCCTTCATCGGGGATTCCTCTCGAGCGCTGCGGATCGCGTAACCGATGGTAGTCAGGCGGTGGTCGCGCTCAGGGCGGCAGTGACCCGGTCCACGGCTGCGTTGGCGCTGGCCAGGCAGGCCGCCACCCCGACCCCGTCCAGAGCAGCACCGCAGACGGCTAGACCGCCTGCCTGCGCCAGTGAGCGTCTCAGCCGAGCGACCAGCTCGCGGTGTCCGACGCGGTACTGCGGCAGCGCCCCGCCCCAGCGGTGGACCTGACCCGCCACCAGCTGGGCACCGGCCCAGCCCGGCAGGGTCGCCGCCTCCGCGAAGGTCCGAGCCAGCAGCGTGTCGTCGTCGACCTGCAGCAGGTGCTCCTCCCCGAGCCGGCCGACGCTGACCCGCACCAGGTCGGCGACCGGTCCCCAGCGCCGGTCGACCTCCTCCGCGACCCAGGCCCACTTGCGGCTGGAGTGGGTCAGCGCCTTGATGGTGGGCAGCTCACCGGGCGGCACCAACAGCCCCGAGCCGGTCAGCTCGAGGTGCCGGACGGCGAGGGAGACCACGACGGTCGACGCGTACGGGATCGCGGCCCACTCCTCGGCCACCGGGGTCAGGCCGGACAGCAGTCGCCCCGTGGGACCGGCCGGTACCGCCAAGACGACCACGTCGGCGGTGATCACCTCCGGCGCCGACGCCGGGCCACACACGAGCCGGTGCCCGCCACCGGGGCCCTGGTGCAGCTCGCGGACGGGCACGTTCGCACGCAGGTGCACACCGCGGCGCCGGAGGTCGGTCACCAGCGCGGTCACGAGGGTCGAGATGCCACCGACCAGCCCCGCGAAGACGGCTCCCGACGGCGCTGATGCGGCCAGCTCTGCGGCGTGGGCAAGCAGTGAGCCGCCGTGACGGGCACGCTCGAAGAGGGCGGGAGAGACCGCCGCGAACGACAGCTGCCGGGCTTGGCCGGCGTACACCCCGCCGAGCAGAGGTTCGAGCAGTCGGTCGGTGACCTCGGAGCCGAAGCGGTCATCGACGTAGCGCCCCACGCTCACGTCTGCGACCAGCGCGGGCGCCGGCAGCCCCGGCTCTCGCCGTGCGCGAGCGAGTCCGTCAACGCTCAGGTAGCCCGTCAACGCGTCGAGGTCCGCGGGGACCCCGAGCACCGAGGGCGGCAGGGCCCGAACCTGTCCGCCCACCAGGGCCTGCGGTTGGGCAGGCGTCGGGTGGACCAGCGACCCGCCCAGTCCCAGCTCGGCGATCAGTCCGACGGCCTCGGGGCGTCGTGCGAGCACAGACTCGGCGCCGGTGTCGAGAGCGACGCCGTCCAGCTCGGATCGGCCGAGCTTGCCTCCCCAGCGCCCGCTCGCCTCCATCACGGTGACGTCGAGCCCCCGCAGCGCCAGCGTCCGCGCTGCCACTAGTCCCGTGACTCCGCCGCCGACCACGACGGCCGAGCTCATCGCGTCACCAGCTCCTGGCTGGCCTCGTGGCGCAGGGCGGCCCCTTCGCTGTGCACCAGCTCGACGATCCGGCCCAGAACGGAGGGGTCGGCGGTGGGCGGCACCCCGTGACCGAGGTTGAACACGTGACCGGGTGTCCGCGCCCCGGACCTGAGCACCTCGCGGACCCGTTCGGCCAGTACCGGCCAGGGGGCGCCCAGCAGGGCCGGGTCCAAGTTGCCCTGCACCGCGTACTTCGCACCGATTCGCCGGCTCGCCTCCGCGAGCGGAAGGCGCCAGTCGACCCCGACCACGTCCGCCCCGGCGGTGCCCATCAGCGCCAACAGCTCAGAGGTGCCGACCCCGAAGTGGACCCTCGGCACGCCCAGCTCACCCACCTGTCGCAGCACCGCGCTGGAGTAAGGCTGGACATAGCGCCGGTAGTCGTCGGCACTCAACGAGCCGGCCCAAGAGTCGAAAAGCTGCACCGCCGACGCGCCGGCGCGAACCTGCACCTCCAAGAACGCGGCCGAGATCGAAGCCAGCCGCGAACACAGGTCGTGCCACAGCTCAGGCTCGGTGACCATCAGGCTCTTGGTGCGGGCGTAGTCCTTGCTGGGTCCACCCTCCACCAGATAGCTGGCCAGAGTGAACGGCGCTCCGGTGAAGCCGATCAGCGGCACGTCGGCCAACTCGGCAACCAGGATCTGAGTGGCCTCGGTGACGTACTCGACGTCGGTCGGCTCCAGCGGCCGGAGCGCGGTCAGGTCGGCGGCACTGCGGACCGGCTGGGCGATCACCGGCCCGACCCCGGGCACGATGTCGAGGTCCACGCCCACCGCCTTCAGCGGCACCATGATGTCGGAGTAGAAGATGGCGGCGTCCACGGCATAGCGGCGCACGGGCTGCAGGGTGATCTCGGCGACCAGGTCGGGGCGGGTGCAGCTGGTCAGCATCGCGATGCCTTCGCGGACGGCACGATATTCGGGCAGTGAGCGCCCCGCCTGCCGCATGAACCAGACGGGCACGCGGTCGACCGGTAAACGGTGGCACGCGGCGAGAAACGGTGCCTGCTCGAAGGGTGCCACAGGTGAATCTTTTCACGGACCCGGTAACGACGGCGCGTCGTTCGGGCCCCCTCGAACGGCGCGCATAGGCTCCCTCGGGTGGCTGATCCCGAGGCGGCGACGACGCCGGACGCCTTCCGGCGGGCCGTACAGGAGCTCGCCGCCGCGGTCTGGCGCCCCGAGCTGCTGGTGGAGGAGATCCCCGCTCCTCAGCGGATCGCGCCCTTTTCGGCGGCGGTGACCGCCGACGTGCTCGTCGGTGGCGAGGAAGTCGGCAGCGGTCGGCTGGTCCTGCTGCACGATCCGGCTGGAAACGCCGCCTGGCAGGGCGCGTTCCGCTGCGTCACCTTCGCCCGCGCTGACGTCGACCCCGAAATGGTCACGGACCCGTTGCTGGCCAGCGTCGGATGGTCGTGGCTGGTCGACGCGCTGGCCGCTCACTCGGCTGACTATGTGGCGCCGAGCGGGACGGTGACGTCTGTGTCCAGCGAGTCCTTTGGCGGGATGGCGGGTGAACCGCCGCGCGCGGAGGTGGAGGTCCGCGCCAGCTGGACTCCTCAGCTGGCCGACGGGATGGGACTGAGCGCTCACCTGGGAGCCTGGGCTGAACTACTGTGTACGACAGCGGGCCTCCCCCCGCTGCCTGCCGGTGTGGTGCTGATGCCCTCGCGGCGGAACCCACCGAGCCGAAACTCCCGGAGACGTTGACCGAGCCCTCGAACCCCCCCGAAGAGCCGGGTTCATCAGCGGGGGGGACGACCCCCCCGAACCCCCCCGAAGAACGGGGTTCATCAGCGGGGGGGACGACCCCCCCCAACCCCCCCGAAGAACGGGTGGAGCTGTTGGTGACCCCCGCGGACGGGGTGCCGCCGATGGTCGAGACCCCAGCGGGGCTGGCCGAAGTTGTCACCGCCCTCGCCGCCGGCACCGGCCCGGTCGCAGTGGACGCCGAACGGGCGCACGGGTTCCGCTACAGCCAGCGGGCCTATCTGCTTCAGTTCCGCCGGGCTGGCTCCGGGACTCACCTGGTGGACCCGATCGCGTTCGGCATGCCGGCCGACCTCTCCGAGCTCGGTCATGCGATCGCCGACGCCGAGTGGATCATCCACGCAGCCAGCCAGGACCTGCCCTGCCTGTTCGAGGTCGGACTGGTGCCCCAGACGCTGTTCGACACCGAGCTCGCGGGCCGGCTGCTGGGCTACCCGAGGGTGGCCCTGGCCACGATGATCGAGGAGCTGTTCGGGGTCCGGCTGCTTAAGGAGCACTCCGCCTCGGACTGGTCGACCAGGCCGCTGCCCAGCGAGTGGCTGCCCTACGCGGCCCTGGATGTCGAGCTCCTGATCGAGCTCCGTGACCGGCTGGCCGCCGAACTGGTGGTGACGGGCAAGTGGGAGTGGGCCTCGCAGGAGTTTGCGGCACTGGTGGCCGGCGCCGGGGTGGCCGCCGAGGCGCGAGTCGACCCGTGGCGGCGCACCTCGGGAATCCACAAGGTACGCACCCGCCGCGGGCTCGCCTTCGTCGCCGGCCTCTGGTATGCCCGCGACACCATCGCCCAGAGTCTTGACCGGGCCCCGGGCAAAATCCTGCCGGACGTGGCCATCACCGACCTCGCCGCCCACCGATCACCGGATCGAGCTGCGCTGCGGCAGATCCCGGGATTCCTGCGTCGCCAGGCCAAGAAGTTTGAAGCCACCTGGCTGGAGGTGGTTGACTCCGCATCCAGGCTGGCCGAGTCCGAGCTGCCGCCCCTGCACGTGCCCAATGACGCTCCGCCGCAGCCGAGGTTGTGGGGGGCCAAGGACCCGGCGGCGGCCGAGAGACTGGCGGGGGTTCGAGAAGCCATGAGCGAGCTGTCTCGCCAGCACAACATCCCCACAGAGAACCTGCTGACGCCGGACCACCTGCGCCGCGTCGTCTGGCGCCCGCCGGTGCCGGTCTCCGAGGAGTCCATCGACGCCGCCCTGGCCGCGCTCGGCGCCCGCCCCTGGCAGCGGACGCTGACCGTCCCGGTGCTGACGCCGCTGCTCTGAAGGGTGCCCTCCACCATCCGGGCCGACCAGGCCTCAACGACTCAGCTGTCGTCGGGCTGCGTGCGAGCGGCCAAGACCTCGAGGTAGTGCGGGTTGTGCATGATGCCCAGCACGTTGCCGAACGGGTCGACCACAGAAGCCGTGGTGAAGCCCGAACCGTCTCCATGCTCGGTCACCGGCTGGTACTCGGTGGCGCCGGACTCCAGCAGCTTGGCCAGCGTCGCGTCGAGGCCGTCGACGTGCCAGTGCATCACCGCGCCGCCTGGAGCAGTCGGCGCTCCGGGAGGTGCGTATCTGCGGTCGATGAAACCGAGCTCATCGCCGTCGTCACCGAGCCGGAACTCGACGTAGGCCGGCGGAGCAGGCGGTGCAGGGAAGGCGTAGTACGCCTGCAAACCGAGCAACTCGGCATACCAGTCTCGCGCGGCTGCGACGTCGTCGGCGTAGAAGTTGAGTGTGGCAAAACCTCGGAACATCTCGATCTCCTCTGATGAGGCGGCTCCCCGCCGCTGATGTCCCTATCCTGCTTCAGGTAAGTGCTCACCTTCTGAGCACTTAACCTGCCAAGATCGACCTATGCGCGCAGATCGCCTGGTGGCCACCCTGCTGCTGATGCAGGCCCGTGGTCGGGTGACTGCGGCAGAGGTGGCAGCCGAGCTCGAGGTGTCGGTGGCGACGGCTCGGCGGGACCTGGAGGCGCTGTCGACGGCTGGGGTGCCCGTCTATCCCCAGCCAGGCCGCGGCGGCGGGTGGTCACTGGTCGGCGGCGCCCGGACCGACCTCACGGGACTTACGGCCACCGAAGCCCGAGCGCTGTTCCTGCTCGCGGGCCCCGCTGCCTCCGTCGCGCCCCCTGTCCGGTCCGCACTGCGCAAGCTCGTCCGCGCCCTGCCCGACCCCTTCCGTGCCGACGCCGAGGCGGCGGCCAACGCCGTGGTGATCGACGCCACCCGGTGGGGCGAGCACGACCGGGCGCGCCCGGAACTGGTGGACCAGTTGTCCGAGGCCGTCGTGCGGCGGCGCCAGGTCGTGATGGTCTACACCGACCGCGGACGGCGGCAGACCTCGCGACGGGTGCACCCGTGGGGGCTGATCGACAAGGACGACGTCTGGTATCTCGTCGCCGGCACCGAGAACGGACAGCGCACGTTCCGGGTCGACCGGATCGCCGAAGCGACCGTGACCGACCAGGCCGCCGAGAGACCCGACGACTTCGAGCTGTCGAAGGAGTGGCAGCGAGTGGTCGCCGAGGTGGAGCAGCGCCGCGGCCCGCTTGCTGCGACCGTGCTCATCGCCGAACGCCTGTTACCGGTGTTGCGGTCGCAGTTCGGCCGGCACTGTGAGCTCCTGGAAACGCTCGAGGAGGGGCGCGTCCGCGTCCGGGTCGCGGCACCGATGCCGATCTCCATCGCGGAGAAGATCGCGGGCTGGGGCGCCGCAGTGGAGGTGCTCGAACCGGAATCCGTTCGCGTGGAGCTCGCCCGGCTGGGAGGCGAACTGGTCGCTCAATACGGTCCGCGTGACGCGTGACGGACGGCTGGACGAGAGCGCGGCAGCAATAACGCGGCAGTAATGTGGCTCGCATGACGCGCGAACTCCGCGACGTCGTCTTTGTCGACGGCGTCCGCACCCCCTTCGGCAAGGCCGGTTCCATGTACGCCGAGACCCGCGCCGACGATCTGATCGTGAACTGCATCCGAGAGCTGATGCGCCGCCACCCCGAGCTGCCCGCCGACCGGGTGGACGACGTGGCGATCGCGGCGACCACTCAGATCGGTGACCAGGGGCTGACCATCGGGCGGACAGCGGCGCTGCTGGCCGGTCTGCCCCGTTCGGTGCCGGGGTTCGCGATCGACCGGATGTGTGCCGGCGCCATGACAGCGGTGACCACGGTCGCCTCCGGGATCGCCTTCGGCGCCTATGACGTGGCCATCGCCGGCGGCGTGGAGCACATGGGTCGGCACCCGATGGGTGAGGGGATAGACCCGAACCCGCGCATCGTCTCCGAGCAGCTGGTGGACCAGTCGGCGCTGGTGATGGGCGCCACCGCGGAGAATCTGCACGACCGTTATCCCGACATCACGCGGGAGCGGGCCGACGCCTACGCGATCAGCAGCCAGCACCGGGTGCGGGCCGCGTATCAGGATGGCGTGATCCAGGAGTCGCTGGTCACCGTGGCCACCAGAAACTCCGAGCTCGGGTGGGGACTGGCCACGGCCGACGAGCCGCCGCGCCCGAACACCACCACCGAGACCCTGGGCC
>DASQDG010000074.1:0-15317 GCA_035634295.1 Propionibacteriaceae bacterium
GCAACTCGAATAGCTCGACACAACATTGCCGGCGTCCAAGTCGGCGCACCTTGCCTTCCCTGATCGCCACAGTCCGTCAGCGTCGCCGCGCAGCTGCGCTTCCAGCCAGCGGTAGCTCGACCTTGATCGCCGTGCCATCCGGGCCGCTGGCCAGGTTGAACACGCCGTTCAGGTGCTGTACGCGATCACGCAACAGCCTCAGTCCGAGGTGGCCCTCCGCCCGTCGGTCCAACCGTTGCGGGTCAATTCCCACACCGTTGTCGGTGATGAACAGCGTCACCGTAGGGGCCGAAGGCACGCTTGCCCCCGCATGCGCGGCCAGTGAGACGGTCGCCGCGGTGGCGTGGGAGTGCTGAGCGACGTTGGCCAGCACCTCACGAGCCACCCGGTAGAGCGTGGTGACCTGGTCATTGTCCAGCCCGAACACCGGCTCGACGTGCGTGCTGACGTCGATGCCCTGCTCCTGTAACGGCACTGTCAGGTCGCGAATCGTCTCAGGCAACTGCTTGACGTCAAGATCTGGCGGATACAGGTCGACCATCAGGCGACGCAGCGAGTCGATGGCGTGATGCACCGTCGTCTGTACCTGAGTCATCAGACCTCGCCGCTCCTCCGGTACGCCCGATGCGAGCGCCCCGAGCGCATAGCCGACCCCAGCCAGGTCCTGAATCGGTCCGTCGTGCAGATCGCCCGCGATCTGGCTCCGCTCGCGGTCCGACACCGACAACGTCTGTTTCAGCAGGCTGGCACGGTCAGCCTCGTGCCGTCTGATCCGCCCCGCGAGTGAGGCGACGATGGGGATCTGGATGAGCTGCAGCAGAATCAACGGGACGAGCACCAAGGGGACCATCCTCCACATCAAGGACTTTGCCGTCTCGTTCACGCGCTGATAGTCGTAGTAGGCCTCGAACGCCATCAACGGCTGCCCCACCATCCGCAGGGGCACATAGACCTCGACAAAGCCCGCGCCGTTGGGCTTGACGTCGTCGCCGGACTCCGGTTGCATCGCGAAGGCGGACGTGGTGCGGCCATGTTCGATGGCAGCGGCGACCTCCCGAGGTGGCACCTCCTGCTCGCCGATCTTGGCCGGGTCATCGGAGAAGACAATGGTTCCGTCGGCCGCCCAGACAGTGACCTCAGTCAAATGCCCGTCGCGCATCCGGTTTTGGATGCCTCGGTGCAGTTCGCCGTGTCGCTGCCGGTGACCCGTCAGCGACTCCTGCAGCAGGGGCGCCACCACTAGATCGGCAAGTCGCTGCGTCATGACCTCGGAGTCGGTCAGCGCCTGAGTCTGCGCCACCGACCTGCTGGCGACCACCGCTCCGAGAGCCACGACGACCAGCGCCATCGCAGCGACGGCGTACAGCATGACCAGCTCGCGCCGGACACCGGACCGGGTGCCGCGGCTCGGTCGGCTAAGCGGCATCCGTTTGACCGATAAGCCCGAGGTTCTGCGCCTTGACCACGGCTTCCAGCTGGCTGCTAGCACCCAGCTTGCTGTGCAGCGACTTGATGTAGCCACGGCAGGTGTGCAGGGTGATGCCCAGTGTTCGGGCGATGCCCTTGGCCTGCATGCCGTGCCCCAGACAAACGAGGACCTCGAGCTCGCGCTGAGTGAGCGACGGCACCGAGGCGCCACGAGCGGTCTGCTTGCGCGGCGGACCTCCCTTGAACGTGGACGGAGCCACCAGCATCTGACCAAAGCGTACGCGAGTCAAGACATCGATCATCTCCGTCAAGGACCCGTCCTTGGGAATGAAGGCGGACGCGCCCGCCTGCGCCGCGCGCGACACCCACTCCGGGTCGCGGTGGGCGGTGACGACAGCGATGATGCTGTCCGGCGCCACCTCTCGAATGCGGCGGGTGGCCTGCAGTCCGTCCTGCTGAGGCATGTTGATGTCCATCACCACAATGCCGGGCTTCAAGCGAGTGGCCAGCGAGACGCCCTCGGCGGCCGTGGCGGCAGTCCCCACGCACCTCAGCCCTTCCACCGTGTTCAAGGCCGCAGACAACAGATCGGCGAAACACTTGTGATCATCGACGACAAGAAGTGTCGTCTCTGCGACCTCCGCAGTCGCGTCGATCAATACGTCGGTTGGCAACATGTCTCCCATTTGGCGCTCGTCCCCCGAAAAGTACGCAGCCTCTCGTGTTCGAGTCTAAGCAGCCGAGCGGATTTGTTCCGTACTTCGGGAAACGTTGGGTGATTCCTGACAACGCCTCAAAGTGGGGGTCGCGACTCCGGGGGCGCGTGCAGGATGGTTGAGGGGTGAGCATCCTCCAGACCCCGCCAGACCTCGTGATCCGGGTCCTGATAGTCGACGACCATCCCTTCGTCCGGGCAGGAGTCGCCGACATCTTGATCACGGCCGGCGGGATAGAGGTGGTGGGTGAGTCTGACGACGGCTCGACAGTCCCGGCCTTGGCCGCTCGTTCGCACCCTCACGTGGTGTTGATGGACCTGAGGATGCCCAAGATGTCGGGCATCGAGGCGACCCGAGCGCTGCTGGCTGAGCAGCCTGATGCCCGGGTCATGATGCTGACCGGGTCCGACGGCGAGGGTAACCGCTCCGAGGCAGCTGACTCAGGCGCCGTGGGCTTCCTCCTCAAGGGCGGTGACCCGGACACTCTGGTTGCCGCTGTGCGACGCGTGGCCAACGGCGGCACAGCCTGGCCCGACGACGTGCCGCCCGCCGCATGGTGAGCCACCTTTGCCATCAGATTGAGCTCGCACGGTCGCTGCGGACCTGCGGCCGCAAAGGCCGGAGGCGGCAGCGCCCCCCTCGATTGGGGAGAGGTGGCCCCCTCTCAATGGGGTTTTGGGTATCGGCCGAACAGACGACGCTGGTTGACGTCGAAGGCCACCGCACGAGGCGCCCGTGTACGAAGCGACAGGACGAGTATTGACGAGCCAGGGAACAGGCCAGGATGGTCCCCGCCTGGGAGCCGTGTCGTCGCTCCCCGGGCAGCTACAGAGTGCCTCTGACGCGCCCGCTCGGCGAGTCGGCCGGCGGTTCGCGGTCGGGCTGGCCGCCACCCTGATCGCGGTCGCCTTGGTGCGGACCCAGCTGATCGACGTCGTCCGGGTCTCCTCCGACAGCATGGCCCCCACCCTCTGCACCGGAGGCACCGCGCTTGTCACGAAGATGAGGGCCGGAAGCGCTGTGCACGTTGATGACATCGTCACCTTCGCCGGACCCACCGACGGCGCCGCCACGATCAAGCGGGTGGTGGCAGTGCAGGGCCAGACCGTGGCCATCGAGGACGCCCGGCTGCTCGTCGACGGCCAACTTGTCGAGGAGCCGTACGTCGACCACGCCACCATCGACGGAGTCTATTTCGGCCCGGTGCAGGTCCCCGAAGCCAGTGTGTTCCTGCTCGGTGACCACCGTGAGGTCTCCGTCGACTCCCGCGCGTTCGGGCCGGTCCCGCTATCCAGGCTGGACGGCCGAATGCTCACCACACTCGCCACCGCATGCAGCCCCTGATCCGCCCGTGTGCCGGCAGACAGAACCTGCCAAGCACATCGACCACCGCACAGTGACAAGGAAGCCCGGACATGACTCAGGTCGCCCAGCGCATCAGCCACGAGGCGCCGCTGCAGCGTTCGATCCACCGCCTGCCTGCGGCGGCCCGGCTGGTGCCGGCTGTGCTGCTCGCCGGCGTAGCCGCACTGCTGGCCGCCCGTTGGTGGAGCCTGGCACGCGAGGTGTCGGCTCCGGCAACTGGAGGCATGCTGGCGCTTCCCGCCGCTGACTTCCTCTTCCAGCTTCCTGGCCTTGCAGTGGTCGGGCTGCTCCTCGTACGGTCGATCGCCCTGGGGCCGCAGCAGACGGCCGCGTCGCACCACCTGCTGAGGATGGCCTCGCGCTGGAGCTATGCGTGGGCCGCCGCCACGGTGGCGGCCCTGACCGGAACCGCGTCGGAGCTGACCGGCGTCGCGGTGACCAGCCTGTGGACGCGCGAAGACGCCATCGCCGTGCTGGGCCGCGACGACCAGGCTCAGGCACAGATCGCCACGTTGTGGGTAGCGCTGGTGATCGCCCTGTTCGGTGCCAAGCTGGCCTCTCGCTTCGAGGTGGGCGCGCTGTTGCTACTAACGACCGCGGTGATCCTGCCCAGCGTTCAGGAGCTGCCGCCGGGGTCCCCGGCGCACTTCGGCGACCACGCAGTGGGCCAGGACCTTCACTGGCTCGCGATGGCCGCGCTGGCGGCTCAGGTCGTGGCGGCGGCCATCTGGGTCGGCGGACTTCTGGCGATCGTCCTGCACCTGCGCGTGTTTGCGCCGCAGCTGCGGCGGGCTCTGCCCCGCTTCGGCGACGTCGCCTCCGTCTGTGTGCTCCTGGTCGGCGCGGCGGGGCTCGTTCAGAACGCGCTGGCGCTGCCCACCGGCGCTTCCCTGTGGCAGACCACGCCCGGGCTCATTCTCCTCGCCAAGGGCCTGGCACTCATGCTCCTGGCCACAGTGGGCTACCGACACCGCCGACGCACGATGACCATGGCCGGCACCGGAGGAGTCCTGGCGCTACTGATGCTGCTCGCTGGCGAGCTCGTACTGATGGGGGCGACGGTCAGCATCGCACTCTTGCTGACCACAGTCAGTTGACGCCACGTTCGTGGGCGGCCAGTCGATCACGTCCACTCGACCCGCTCGTTAATGATTCTCTCGCGGGCTGCTCGCAGCCCGCACACACAAGGAAGAAGACATGAAAGTGAAGCTGCGCGCACGGATCCTGGCAGTCGCTGCTGGAGCAGCTGTGCTGTTGGTGAGTGGCATTGGGGCGGCCAACGCCCACGTCACGGTGGAGACCGGGAACGCCGCTGCCGGCTCCACGGCGCTGCTGACCTTCAGCGTCTCGCACGGCTGCGACGGATCACCAACCACCAGGGTCGCCGTCAAGATCCCAGCTGGGATCAACAGCGCGGCTCCGACGATCAACCCGGGCTGGAGCGTGAGCAAGAAGATGCAGCGGCTGGCGAACCCCGTCACCGACAGCCATGGAACTTCGGTCACCGAACGGGTCGACCAGGTCATCTATACGGCCAGGAGCCCACTCGCCGACGGCTATCGCGACACCTTTACGGTCGCGGTGCCGCTGCCCGAGGACGCGGAGGGGCGGACGCTCGCCTTCCCCACCATTCAAACCTGCCAGCGGGGCGAGACGGCATGGATCGATCGGGCCGCCGAAGGGCAGAATGCCGACGACCTCGAGGCGCCGGCGCCGGCGATCGTCGCCACCGCCGCCGTGGCGAGTGGGAACCACGGCGACTCTGGGGACGGCCAATCCAAGAGCAGCGACTCCGGGCAGGGCGTCGCAGCGACGGCCGGGGACGGCGCGGTCAGCGAAGCTGGGGTCGGACAAGGCTCAGTCCAGCCGGCCCTCACCCTCGGCATCGCAGCTCTGTTGGCGGGCCTGGCTGGTTTCGCCGCCGGGTCGGTGGCATTGCTGCGAGGACATCGAACGACGCCATGACCGGGCTGGGCGGAGTGGTCAGCTGTGCTCGCCGGGTCCTGCTGGCGCTGGCGACCGCGGGCGCACTCCTCGTTGTCGGACCGCTCCCGTCGGCCGAAGCCCACTCAGGTCTCATTTCGTCGAGTCCAAGCAGCGGCGCCGTGCTGAGCAGCGCACCCGAGACCGTGCGGCTGACCTTCAACGAGCCGGTGAACCCGCTGCCCGCCGCCTTCCAGCTGTATGACAGCGGCGGCGAAAAGCGCCCGCTGACGGTCAGCGCCGTCGACAACGTGGTGACAGTGCAGTTGCCCAGCGACATTTCCAGCGGCACGCATGTGCTCGGCTGGCGCGTGGTGTCGGCCGACTCGCACCCCATCGCGGGCGCCGTGCCGTTCTCGATCGGGGCGGCCAGCGGCGGCGCCACCGTCCTTGCCACAAGTGATGGGCAGCCCGGCGGCGGCGCCGACAGGGCGTTTCTGGTGGCCGAAGTCATCGGATACCTCGGCTTGATGGCGGCCGTCGGCTTGGCCCTGTTCGAGGTCATAGTGCTGAGGCTTTCTGCAGCGGCCAGCCGGGCCCGAGAGCAGGTGATCACAGTCGCTTTGGCTGCAACCATCGCGGCCCACGTCGCGCTGGTGCCGCTGACGTTCATTCGGGCGGAAGGCGCGGGACTCGACCGGATGCTAGACCTCAACACGTTTGTGTTGGGCTTCTCGACCGCGGCGGGCTTGGCGTTGGGCCTGCTGGTGCTGGGAGGCTGTGCCTTGCTGCTGACTCCGGTGGTTGCCCGTCCGGCAGCCAGGGTGACGCTCACGGCGCTGGGTACGACCCTGGCGGTGGCATCGGTGCTGGCCGTCGGACACACCCGAACCGTCGCCCCGACCTGGCTGATGATGAGCACCGACGTCGTACACGTGCTCGCCGGAGCCATGTGGTTCGGTGGCGTGATCGGGCTGGGCATGTATCTGCGCACGGCGCGGCGATCGGGGGTCGCTCCGGGCGCGGCGGCTTCGACGGTGGCGAGGTTCTCTGGCGTCGCTGGCCTGCTGGTCTTGGCCCTCGCCGTCACCGGGACCGTGATGTCGGTGTTGGTTGTCGGCTCGGCCCAGGAGCTGCTGGCCACCAACTACGGCCGCACTCTGCTCGTCAAAGTCGGATTTGCGGCAGTGATTGCCCTGCTGGCGGTCTACAACAAGCTCTTTCTAGTGCCGGCCGTCGGGAGGCCTCAAGCGCCGGAGATTCAGTGGCGTCGGTTGCACGGGGCTGTCCGTGACGAGACGGCGCTGCTGGTCGCCGTCTTGTGTGTCACGGGCCTGCTCAGCATGCAGAGTCCGAAGCTCCCGGCCGACAGCGTCTCCGCCCCACCGGAGGCGGCCCGCCTGGAGGCTTCCCTCGGGTCGGGGTTGGTCCAGGGGGTGGTCAAACCGGCGCGTACAGGTAACAACGACTTCACCTTCGAGCTCCGCGGAGCCGACCGCAAACCCCTGACCCCTGTCAGTGCTCCGGAGGTCACGGCGACCCTGCCTGAGGCTGGCCTGGGGCCGATCGTCGGCAAAGTGCAACGTGCAGGTCGGCCCGGCAGCTATCGTGCAACCATCGCCCTGCCCCTCCAGGGCCGCTGGCAGGTCACGGTCAGCGCGCGGGTCAGTAAATTCGAGAACCCGTCCGCGCAACAGGTCATCTCCGTCGCGCCCTGACCACTGGTCCAGCGCCATCGAGCGAAAGCACATCCTCCCTCATCGCTTCATCAACGCCGCCGGTGAATGAGGTGGCTGTCCGGTCGACCTGGGACCGACAACGGTCAGGGGCGCGTAAGGCGTGGTGCGGACAGAGCGACGGAAAGCACCCTGGCGTTGCGATGACCTGATGCTGCGTTTCCGGGCCGTTCCGCTAGTCAGCCTGGCCTGAAGGCGGTGCATGTCGGTCAGCCCCTGGATGCATGTACGGGCCGGGACCGGCGGTCAAGCCCGGCATCCGGGTCATCGCTCCAGGTCTTGAGCCCGGGGCGCGCAAAACACAACCGGCGGGCTCCAGAGAAGGAGCCCGCCGGTTGTGCGTGCGGATGGTGCCGTGCGGTCAGCCGGTGACCAGCGTGAACGGAGCGCTCACTCCAAGCTCCTTACCGGTGGCGTCGGTCAGCTTGGCGACGATCTGACCGGGGTTGGTCGTGCCGGTCTGGGCGGTGGTGCGGAACCGACCGTCGAAGGTCGAGCCTGTTGCCGGCGCAACCGCTGCGGCCAGTGCGACCGCCCCGGCGTACTGGGTGGAGAAGGTGCCGGTAGCCGACTTGCGGTAGAACCGGATGGTGCCGGCGTTGGCCGCGGTGTTCGTCGTTCCCTGGATCCGGGCGTCGGCGTTCTTCCATCGGCCGACGGTGATCACGACGCGCGCCGTCACCACAGCCGGGGTGGCCTTGACCACGGAAGCGGCGCTTGTGCGATCGACATCCTTGGCCACCACCGAGAAGGTGTACTCGGTGCCGCCGGTGAGTCCGGTGATCGTCTGGGTGAGACCGGTGGTGCTGGCCGGAGCAGGGGTGACGGCCGGGCTAACGCTGACCTGATATGAGGCCGCACCGGTAACTGCGGACCAGTCGAGCTTGACCTGAGCCTGACCGGCGGTTGCCTTCAGGTTGGTCGGTGCTGCCAGTGGCGCCTTGACCGTCACGGGCGTGTACTTCGCCGTCAGCTCGGCCATGTTGCCGGCCCGGTCAAAGGCCACCGCATGAATCTCGGTGGCCGCCGTGATGGCGATCGGGGAGGTGTAGAGCTTGGCGTTGTCAGCGGGCAGGTCACCGTTGACCACAGCGCTGCCGTCGGTGGTGTAGTAGAGGTCAGCCCCGGTCTCGCTGGCGAGGGTGACCTTGTCGGCTTCGACTGCAGCACCATCAGCAGCGGGCGCCGGGGTGAAGGACAGCTTCGGCGTGGTCTGGTCGCCGGTTGGGGGGGGCGCCGGGGTGCTGGTGGGAGCCAGCGGGAACGCCTCACTCATCTTGGCGCCCGCCAAGGAGCGGACCTCAACCTTGTACTCGGTCGTCTCGTCGACAGTGAGTGTGACGGTCTTGCCAGTCTCCGAGGTGCGGGCACCGACGGTGCTGGAGACACCGCTGTTGTTGGCCGGGGCGATCGCCTCCACGCTGTAGCCGCTGACTGCCGCAGCGCCCGGGGCCGGGGTGGCCGGCGTCCAGTTCACCTGCAGCTTGCCTCTGTCGGCGGCGGAGCGGACGAAGGAGTAGCTGCCGGCGGGCGCAGCCTGCTCACCCGGTCCAGCCGGGCAGCCGCCCATGCCGGGGCCGCCGGGCTCGCCGAACTCGGCGATCGTCAGGCCCTGCCGGTTTGCGTCGCCGTCCACGGCCTCCCAAGCCATGGCCCGCTCGCCGCCCGACGCTACGGCAAGGTCTGCAGTCGCCTGCGTGTCGAACTCATAGGTCGCCGTGAACTTGCCTTCGGCGAATACGACGCCGGACCTGTAGCCGCCCTTGGCCGCCGGTGTTAGCGGACCGGCCGCGGCACGGACGTCACGGCGCGCCACGTCGGTGTCGACGAGGTCCGGGTTGATGAGGCGCTGCTCAAACTGAGCCTGGTTGACGCCCGCGCCCATGTGGCCGGTGACGGTCAGCGTCTTGCCGACGAGCGTGGCTGGAGCGTCGACAAAGGTGTCCGCGACCGTGGTGGTGTCGGGTTCGCCGGCGCCGAAGTCCACCGACACGACATCCCCGGGCTTGATGTCCGGCGTGACGTTGAGGCCGGTTCCGGCACCCCAGCAGACCCCGCCCGGGTGGTTGATCTCGAAAGCGACGTCGCCCGGGCCGACTACCGACCTTGCCGAGCCGATGACGGTGCTGCCGCGCTTGACCTCGACGGTTGCAGTCTCGCCCAGGTGGCTCTGGTAGTCCTCGAGGACGACCATGTCGCGATTCGGGAACACGACGATATTGTCCGGAAAGTTGGGGACTGCCGCGTTGGCGACGCCCGTCCCGAGAGCAACCATGCCGGCCACTCCCAGGGCTCCCGCGGTGACGAGCGACAGACCACGGGCCGCTGGCCCGGTGGTCCTTCGGAAGGGTGCCTGGCGCGAGCCTGCCGCAGGCGCTCCCCGTGATTGGTTCTGCATTGAGTTCCCCCTGGATTATGTGGCCGTCAATGATCGGCCGATAGTGTTGACCGGTCGCACCGGTGCTTAGGTCGAGGTTCGTTCATCCGGGACAGCGCCAAAAGCCCGATTGTTGGGGTTGCTCCGCCCCCAACATGGGGGGCAACAACTCGCGGAGCCGCGCGAGTGCTGCACGAGGAGCTCCCAAGTCGCGACAGAGACGGGGTCGAGTAGGCGCCCCCTCCTGCCGGAATTAGCCCCGGCGTGCCCGGGCCCCCTAGATGTGGGGAGGGGGCTCCCCCCTCGTTGCGGGTTTTGCGGGCACTCGCTCCGCTGAATGCTTGTCGCAACGAAGTTTCATCAGTGCCGTTGGGTCGGCCACGGCGACTGATCACTCGAATGTGTCTGTATTTCCTTGGGGGAAAGATCATGCAACTATCTCGGCGCGACATGCTCAAGCTGGGCGGCCTCGGCGCCGTCGGCGCAGCTGGCCTCACGCTCCCGTTCCGCTCCGATGTGAGTGCATCGTCGGCGAGCCTGCTGCCGGACAGCAAGATGCCGGTGGTGTTCAGGAACCCGTTCATTCGGCAAGAGGTGCTGCAGCCGTATAAGAAGGGGGTGGACGCCCAAGGCCAGCCGATGCACTTCTACGACATCACCGCCAAGACGGGCACCGCCAACATCGTCCCCGGTCTGCCTACGCCAATCCTCGGCTACGCCGGACGCGTCCCAGGTCCTCGTATCGACGTCGACCAAGGCACCAAGATCGTCATGCAGATCCGCAACCAGCTGCCGGCTACGCACCCGACCTTCGGCACCCCGGTCAAGATATCGACGCACCTGCACGGATCGGCCTCACTGCCGCAGTACGACGGGTACGCCTCTGACGTCACTCCTTCAGGACAGAAGAAGTATTACCACTACCCGAACTTCCAGGGCGCTCGCACCCTGTGGTACCACGACCATGGCGTGCACTACACGGCGCAGAACGCCTACTCCGGTCTCGCGGCGCAGTACCACATGCATGACAGGGCCGAGCGCGCGCTGCTGCCTCAGGGCGAGTTCGACGTCGCTCTCACGCTGTCCGACATCGCGTTCAAGGCCAACGCCTCGCAGCTCTACGACGACCGCTCTCAATCGGGGCTCTGGGGCGACGTGATCCTGGTCAACGGCGTGCCGTGGCCGGTGATGAAGGTCAAGCGGCGGATCTATCGCTTCCGCGTCCTGAACGCCTCTATCTCGAGGTCCTACCGCCCCACCACAAGCCCCGCCGCACCGACGTACGTCGTCGCCATGGATGGAGGCCTGGCTCCGAAGACGCAGCAGATCAGCAGCTGGCGGCACGGTAACGCCGAGCGCTATGAGGTCCTGATCGACTTCCGCAGCTTCAAGCCGGGCACCAAGATCAACCTCAACAACCTGAGCAACCCCAACAACCGCGACTTCGACCACACAAACAAGATCATGCAGTTCCAGGTCGTCGACGAGGGTGTGCTGCCGCCGGACGAGGACCGGGCGTTGACGTCCATCCCCAACAACCTCGTCAACAGCGACGTCATGGCTCTCACGCCGACCAGCAGCATGAAGATCCGCAACCTAAAGCTGGAGCGCAGCAATGGGCTTTGGGCCGTCAACGGCGAGACCTGGGACGACATCGTCAAGTCCGGGTACAAGAGGGTGCTGGCCAACCCCGCCCTCGGTGACACGGAGGTCTGGAACATCCAGAACAACTCCGGCGGCTGGTTCCACCCGTTGCACATCCACCTAGTGGACTTCAAGGTGCTGAGCCGCAACGGCAGGGCACCTTTCGCCTATGAGCAGGGGCCCAAGGACACCGTCTATGTCGGCGAGAACGAGTCGGTCAAGCTCATCATGAAGTTCGGCGACAAGAACGGGCCGGTCAAGAACACTGGCAAGTACATGGTGCATTGCCACAACCTGGTCCACGAGGACCACGACATGATGCACCAGTTCAGCGTCGGCCTGAACGACACCGACACGGACGCCAACGACCCCATCCACGCCGCACCGTGCGTCGGGGACGGCGACGACGACCAGAAGCCCGAGGCCTGGTGAAAACAGCCCCGTTGACGGGTGACCAGCACTGCTGAGGGCCGGACCAAGCGCCGCTCGCGTCTGCGGGCGGCGCTTAGTACTGCCCCTGGAATTGGGGGTGTGCCGACCCCCCGACTGCGGCTGTTTCCGCGATCGGCCTGTCACAACAATGGGTGCTCGGGGGACATAAACCACACACGATCAATGATCTCGGGGGAGAACATGCAGACACAGAGCACCGCGCACGCCAGCGCCTGTCCGTTCAGCGGAGCGGGGACGTCCGGCAAGGCGGGACTGGTCTCGCGGCGATCGGTGCTCGCCGGCATCGTTGGCCTCGCCGCCAGCCGGCTGGTCACCGGCGTCGGCGCACCTGCCGTTGCCTTCGCAGCGAAACGACGGGCCCGCAAGGGTGCCCATGGTGCCGCGCTGCGCGGTTTGGACATCGCCGCCAAGACAGGCCGCGACAAGGAGGCCCGCTTCGGTCTGATGTTCAAGAAGCTGGCACCGTACGAGCCCTCCGACAAGTTGCTCAAGGGGCTGGCGGAGCGGATGAACGACGGCAAGAAGCCGCTCAACGACGTCCGGCTGAGCGACGTCGAGTACGACACGAGCATGCCCGCCGGGTACATCTATCTGGGCCAGTTCATCGACCACGACATGACGCTGGATCGGACCCCGCTCACCCAGCAGCAGCAGGATCCCAACGGCATGGTCAACTACGACACCCCTCGCTTCGACCTGGGCAGCGTCTATGGTCGGGGACCGACCGGCAGCCCCGAGCTGTACGACCCCGCCAAGCCGGGTTACCTGCTAGTCAACGCTCATGACGACCTGTTCGACCTGCCGCGCGACGAAGTCGGGGCGGCCCACCTCGGCGACCCGCGCAACGACGAAAACCTGATAGTAGCCCAGCTGCACGTCGTGTTCCTGCGGCTGCACAACAAGTTCCGCGACGAGGGGCTGAGCTTTGAAAAGGCGCAGCAGAAGCTGCGCTGGCACTACCAGTGGCTCATCGTCCACGACTTCCTCCCCCGGATCGTGGGCCAGGATCTCGTCGACAGCCTGATCAAGCGCACCTCGACCTCGCTCCAGTTCACCGGCAGGCTTTACCGGCCCAAGAACCCGACCCGTCCGTACATGCCGGTGGAATATTCCGGCGCCGCGTACCGCTACGGGCACAGCATGATCCGGGCAGAATATGAGATGCAGGACGGCCACACGGTGCCGATCTTCGGTCGCGATGGGTACGAGGACCTGCGCGGCAACCGTCCCATCCCGCACAACCTGTGGATCGACTGGAACTACTTCTTCGATATCCCCGGCATGAACACCCCTGACGACCGCAACATGGCTCGCCTCATCGACACGCAGCTCTCCCTCCCGCTGTTCAAGTTGCCATCGACCGTGGTCGCGCCGACCACCGGCGCCATCACCGCGCTGGCGGAGCGCAACTTGCTCCGCGGCAAGCGCCTCGGTCTGCCGGCCGGCCAGGACGTCGCCGTGGCGATGGGGATCAAACCGCTGACGAACGCCCAGCTGGGGCTGACCGAAGCCGGCTGGAAGGGCAAGGCGCCCCTTTGGTTTTATGTGCTGAAGGAGGCCGAGCTGCTGGGCGGTCAGACGCTCGGGCCGGTGGGTGGCCGCATCGTCGCCGAGGTGATCCTTGGTCTGCTGGCGGCCGACAAGACCTCGTACTTCGCCAGGAACCCCACGTTCGACCCGGGCTCGTCGTTTGCCATGGGCGACCTCATCCTGATGGCCGACGCCATCGACCCCCGCGCTCGCGTGCAGGCGCCGGAGGAGCCTGAGCTGCCTGAGCCGATCGAGGACCCGGAATCGCCCGAGGAGCCGGAGCCCCTCGATTCCGACGAAGAGATAAATCCCGAAGCCACTGAGCCGCTGCCGGGCCTCGTGTGAGTTGACGGCCCTCTCTCTTGGGCAAGCCCGTGTCCACAGCCGGGTTGGATCGGCCGAGAATCCATTCAAGGCAGCGAGTGAGATGAGCCCCCCGATGCGCGCAGGTTGGGTGGTGAGGCCGCCGTTGCGGCTGGTCCGCGAACGCTGACCTGACCCTTGCGCGTGAGCAGGGCGCTCGGCCCGACATCATGCCGGTGGTGATCCCATCGGAGCCTCGGGGTGTGACTTGGTCACGGTGTGGCCCGAGTCGTGGCCACGTCCCTCAGGCGCGGGATGGCGCACAGCAAGGCGAGGTCCTTGCTGCTCGCGGCGAGGACCGGGGCGCCCAGCCAGAGAGCGATGGCTAGCAGCCATGGTTGCCCTAGTCGGGCAGACACCAGCACGACGATCCCTGCGGCCAGGGTTCGCAAGAGCGTCCAGCCGCCTACACCCGTACCGCTGGCCTGACGAAGAAACTGCAGCCACTCATGCCACAACTGCGGCTCCCAGACGAACGAGGCGCTCACCAGTAGGCCGGTTGCGAGGAGCGCCACTGCCACGTCTCGCCAGCGCCGCTGCGTCGCCAGCCAGAGCAACCCCAGAGCCCCTGGGGTGATTTTGGTCAGCAGCGGCAAAGTCCAGAAAGCCGGCCGTCGGCAGCCCAGCACGGTGGCGGCGGCAAGGAAGCCGTACACGTTGCCGAAAAGCACCTCGGGCACGCACACGAGTAGGACGGGGATCCGCCAGCGGAGGGGCAGCACGGCCGTGAGCCAGACGAAGACGGCGGCCTCGGACGCCATCCACAGCGCGAGGAACATAGGCCAGGGCATCAGCGCGAGCGGTCGTACAAGCTGGACAAAGACGGGCGAATACAGGTAGGCGTCGCGGGTGCCGGGCAGGCCCCCGTAGGGATGCGGGCTGCGGCCAGCGAGCCAGTAGGCGTGGGCGTCGAAGCCGACCCAGCCGAGACGGGGAAACAGGATCAGCGACAGAATCGCAGTCACAAGTCCGAACGCCCACAGGGTGAGCCAGACCCCGAGCTTCCCGGTGCGCCGGAGGTCAGCGGCCGACGGCCAGCCCCAGGTGAGCGCAGAACTACGGTCGGCCGGCATGGTGATCGGCGGCGAGTCGTTCAGGTGAGGGCATAAAGATCGCCTTCTGCTTCGCCCCGAGGCCGTCAAGAGTTTACTGCAGGATCCCCCGCCGCTGATGTCCTGCTAGCCGCACTCCTTTGCGGGCGCGCACCGCAGCCCAAAGCGTGCCGTTCGGTCGCCGACCGAGCGCAAGGACCATCAAGGCGGACTTGCGCAGTCGGTCGACTGGCCGGACCGGCCGCTACCCGGCCTTGGTGGTCCGATGTACCGCAGGCCGCTGCCCTCGACCGTGACGATCACCTCGACCGATTCGGCCCAGCGCACGCCCCGGCAGGCTGCGCCATCCGGAGATAGGTCAGCGGCGCCGAAGTCGAGCAGGCGTGCCCCACCGGCACACTGGGGCGGGTGGCTCTCGGCTAGGCCGTCACAGATCCGGGCCTCATTACGGTTGACGACCACCGCCCCTCGGACTCGAAGCTTGTCCTGGCTCCGCGTCGCCAGCGCTTCCGCCACTGTCAGTGGTGGAGGCGCTTCTGGGTTGACGGTGGTCACGGGCGGGGCCGCCGCGCGACACGCGGCCAATGCGAGCAGAGCAAGCAGAGCAAGGAAACTCGCTGCGCGGGGCCAGCTGCTCGTGTCAGTTGTCTGACGCTGAGTCGCTTGACTAGGAGTCGGCACCCTTGGATTCGCGAGCATCCGGCTTGGTTGAGCCCGACAGCTCATCAGC
>DASQDG010000075.1:0-79142 GCA_035634295.1 Propionibacteriaceae bacterium
ATTCCGCGTTGCGACCAGATGTGCGAGGGGCTGCCCCGCCGGCGCCGACCGCAGTTCCGAATCGGGTAAACGCCTCGCTCATCCTGTCGGCGGCGCCGCTTCGGGCGCCAACGTAGTGATGCAGAACGGGTGGCCGGCTGGGTCCAGCATTACCCGCCAACGGGAATCTGGCTGCGGATCCGCCACTCGAGCTCCCAGCGCGACCGCACGCCGCTCAGGTCCGTCCAGTTCGGCACCGGCCGTCAGATCAAGATGAACTACAGAGGAGCCAGGCCAGGAAGGCGGTTGGTAGCCCCCCACCCGTTGCGGAATGAGCAGCAAACCTGGGGTTTGCACCCCCACGCTGGTGGATCTGCTCCACAACAGGCGCCCACCCAGCAGCCCGAGGTAGAACTCGGCCAATTCCAAGGGGTCGGCGCAATCCAGAGAAACGCCAACAAAACGCAGCTCGGGCTCTGCAGTTGAGTCAGCCACGGCAGAAGACTAGAACCCCAACGCTTCTGCCGCTGGTTGTGTCCCCACTGACAACGCCCAAGCACCACCGACTCAGACAGGGCAGACTCGCTCTTGACAAATTTTCCTGTCAATGGCACGGTGAGGTCATGCAGGATGTTGAAGTCATCGAGAGCGCGGAGGCAGCCACAGCCGCGCTCGATGCGGTCCGGGCCCGGCTGCTCCGGGAGCTGGCTGTCCCGGCGTCCGCCGCCGGGCTTGCCGCCCGGGTCGGCATCGCGCGCCAGAAGGTCAACTATCACCTCAAGGCGCTCGAGGCGCACGGCTTGGTGGAGTTGTCAGCGGAGCGCCGGCACGGGGGCATCACCGAGCGGGTGCTGCAGGCGTCGGCGGCGTCGTACGTGGTGTCGCCGGCGGCTGTCAACGCCTCCGCAGCCGACCCGAACGCCAACGGCGACCACCTGTCGGCGGGCTACCTCGTCGCGCTTGCCGGTCGGCTGGTGCGGGAGGTCGGCGCTCTGGCGCGCCGCGCCGGCGCGTCCGGGCTCCGCCTGCCGACGCTGACCATTGACACCCAGATCGGCTTCCGGTCGGCCGCCGACCGGGCTGCCTTCGCAGACGACCTGACCGCCGCGGTGCTCGACCTGGCCGCTCGTTACCACCACGACGACGGGCGCCCGCACCGGCTCGTCGTCGCCGCCCACCCCCTTCCTGAGGAGAACACATGAGCACGAACCCAAACGTCCCCTACCGCCTGGAGTTCAGCGTCGAGGTTCCGGGCACCCCTGAGCGGGTCTGGCAAGCCATCGCCACCGCCAAGGGCATGAGCGCCTGGTTTCTGCCGACCGAGATAGAGGAGCGCGAAGGCGGCTCCCTGCACTTCAGCATGGGTGCCGACATGGGCTCGGACGGCCAGGTGACCGGCTGGGACCCGCCGAGTCGCCTGGTCTACGAGGAGGACTGGGCCGCCCTGATGGGCAAGGACCCGGACGCGCTCAGCCCGCTGACGTCAGAGTTCCTCGTCGAGGCGCAGTCCGGCGGCACCTGCGTCGTGCGTGTCACCACCAGCGGCTTCGGGACCGGCGCCGACTGGGAGCCGGAGTTCTGGGACGACATGGCCACCAACTGGATGCCGTTCTTCGACAACCTGCGCCTCTACCTGGCGCACTTCCCTGGCCAGGAGGCCACGCAGCTCGAGGTCACCGCCTCACATCCCGGCGACCCGGAGGCACTCTGGTCGACCCTGCACAGGGCGCTCGGGTTGGGCGACGAGGGCGCGACGGTCGAGGTGCGCGATACCACCGGCACAGTCGAGCGTGTCGGCGACCGGCAGGCGCTAATCAGGCTCACCGAGCCGGTGCCCGGGATGCTCAGCGTCTTCGCGTTCGGCCAGGGCGACGATAAGGCGACGGCGGGCGTACGGGCGTACCTGTTCTCCGCAGACGCCGCAGACTACGTCAGGCGCGAAGAGCCGGCCTGGCGGGCTTGGCTGCAGGGGTTGTCAGTCCCTGCCTGATATGCCGCCCCAGAACTAGACCCGGGTCAGGGTCAACCTCGCCAGAACAAGTGATGAACGACGCCGCTGGAGCTGGGCACTGCTTCGTGGTGGAACCGGTCGCTGAGTTCCTCCGGCCCTTGCCAGAGCCGGCTGCCGGCGCCCAGCTGCACCGGGCAGACAGCGACGTGCAGGGTGTCGATCAAGTCGGCGTCGAGGAACGCGCGGACGGTCTGGGCGCCGCCGCCGAGGCGCACATCACGGCCGTCTGCGGCCGCGCGGGCCTGAGCGAACACCTCGGCCGGGTCGCCCAGAACGAAGTTGAAGGTGGTGTCTGCCAGCGTGAACGACGGGCGCGGGTGGTGGGTGAGCACGAAGACTGGGGTGTGAAAGGGCGGCTCCTCGCCCCACCACCCCTGCCACTCGTGGTCGGTCCACGGCCCTCGTTGCGGTCCGAATTTGTTGCGGCCCATGATCTCGGCGCCGATGTTGTGGCTGAAGTCGCGGGTGAGGTAGTCGTCCAGCCCACGCGTGCCGCCCGGTTCTGTCCGGTTGGGCCAGCTTGCGGTGGCACCCGCCCAGGCGAAGAGCGCGCCCGGGTCTGCGTGCCCGAAGGGACGCTCCAGCGTCTGGCCGGTGCCAGCGCCGTAGCCATCCGCTGAGACGGTGAAGTTCTGCACTCGTAGTAGTTGCCGCACGCCTTCTCCTTGGATTGTCTGACCAGCTCTAGCTACGACTAGGGCAGCACGAAGAACTCATCGGTCCCTGGACCCGACGTGTGCGCGCTCAGGCCGCGGCTTCGACTGCCTCATCATTGGGCTCGCTGGCACGCTCAACTCAGGCGCCGGACGCATACGGCTCGAGCGTGTCGCGGCTCGCGTCAATCAGGCAGAAGCGGTTGCCCTCGGTGTCGGCCAGGACGACGAAGTCGGGGTCCGGCGGGTAGCTGTCCCAATCGACGACCGTCGCGCCGAGGTGCTGCAGGCGCTCGACCTCCACCGTGCGACTGGGCAGATCGGGCGCGAGCAGGTCCAGGTGAACGCGCGGGTGCTCCTGGACCGGGGTCGTGCTGAGGTGCAGGAAGAGCGGCGTGCCCGTGCCGCCGGGCGGGCGCAGCACCGCTGATCGGTCGCTCCTGTCGACTACGTTGTAGCCCAGAGCCTCGGCCCAGAACGTCGTCGCACGGGCAAGGTTGTCGACCCCGAGGGCCGTGACACCGATCGTGAGCATGCGCCGATGGTGCCAGATGCATGCGCCTGTCATGGGTGACCCGGCACCGCAGTCTCGTGACCGGCACGGGCAGCGCCGCCAGGAGGGATATGGGCTGATGAGCATGCGCCTGCCGACAGACCCGGTGCAGACGCGGCGGCTTCTCCTCACGCCAGTGAGGCCGGAGGACCTCGAAGACCTCGTCCTTCTTTACGGCGATCCTCAGGTGGCGCACTGGACAGGCCCGTGGGACCGAGCCTCCATCCAAACCTGGACGAACTACATAGATGCGCGGTGGACTACGGAGGCCGTCGGCAAGTGGATGGCACGCGCTCGAAAGGACGGGTCGCTCGTGGGGCGCGGTGGCTTCACCCGCATCGATCTCAACGGGGAGACAGTGATCGAGCTCGGCTGGGCCATTCGGGACCAGCTGACTGGTCAGGGATACGCCACCGAGCTTGGGCAGGCTGCGCTCACTTGGGCGGCGACGTACAAGCCCCTCACGCCGATCGTCGCCTTCACCGAGCTGCACAACCACGCATCCCAAGCGGTCATGCGCCGGCTCAAGCTGCGATCAGTTGGGGTCATCCACCGCAAGGGCCTCGTTGAGGGTCAGCCCGGCATTCATCCGGACGCGCCCTTCGCGCTCTACCGACTCTAGACCGGTGCCGTCGTGACGGACGGTCCATAGTTGATCGTGTGGCCGAGTTGTTGGCTGGTCTCATGCGACACCGCCGCCGTGAAGCTCGTAGTGATCGACCGCTGACAGTTCTTCTGACGTCGGGGTTCGAACAGCGACCAGCCCATGGCAAGCGTGGTCTTAACGGACCCTGGCAGCCCGTAGATCGACAGCTCGAAGTTGGCGGCTTTGCCGAACTGCTTCTCCATCATCGGCCGAATCAGCCAGCGGGTCGCCATCGGCATCAACAAGGGCGTAGGAGTGGTTGTCCGCGGCGCGAAAGTGGCCAGCCGCCCCAGTGGGGCGCTGCGCACCGAAGCGATCGTGGGAGTGCGGCACACCGTTATCGGCACGGGCTGCCGGCAGGTGCCGGAGGGCCAGGGGCAGGAACGCAGGAGCGCACACAGCGGATCAGACACCCCGGGAAAGGGTTCTGCTCGGGCCGCAGAAGTTGGTGGTGACCTTGACGAGGGTGTGTGTGCAGTCGATGGTGCTGCTGGCACTGGCCCATTCGATGACGGCGTGGGCTCCGTCGCCGCTGGGGCCGTAGAGGACGGTGGTGATCTAGGTCCAGACGAAGCCGCGGTGAGCGGTGGCGACGGTGAGTTCGGTCGGTTCGGTGACAATCGCGGCGTCGGGGTGCAGGTTCCGCAACACCTCTTGAACGCCGAGGCTGGAGTGTTCCTCGTCGGCGACGGCGGCGACGACGACTCGTCCTGGGCGGTTGAGGCGGTCGGCTTCGCGGCAGGCGATGAGGGCGGCGACGACGCCGGCTTTCATGTCGTAGACGCCGCGGCCGTGGATGCGGTCGCCGTCGACGACGGGGTCGAGCGGGCCGGTCATCTGCCCGACGCCCACGGTGTCGGTGTGGCCGCACAACATCAGCGTCTTCCCGTTCTGGGGGCCGTGGCCGTGGCCGTGGCTTGAGACGAGCACGCTGGGCCGACCTGGGGTTGCTTCGAGCCGTTCGACCTCGAGGCCTTGTTCCTGCGCGCAGGTGAGGATGAAGTCCGCGATCTCGGATTCACCGGCAGCGCCGGGGACCAGCGACGGGTTGACGGAGTCGATGGCCACGAGGTCGCGCAGCAGCGTAATGGTCTCGACGGCCAACGGGTCCGTCTGCGGGGTGTTCACGATCGGTCTCCTAGGGGGTTGGCTTGCTGGCCTTCGGTACTGATCAGGACGACGACGGCGTCGCCGTCAAGCCGCGCGGTGGGCTCGTCCTGCAGGGTTTGCGTGGCAGCCCAGGTGGCGGCGCCGCAGGGGCCGGCGTCGATGCCGGCGTCAGTGAGGCGGTGGACGGCGGCGATGGCTTGCTTGTCGGTGATGGTGACGGCGAGGTCGAGACCCCCGGCCAGGTAGGGCCATGCGCTGTGGGACGGGGTTCCGCAGTTCAGCCCGGTCATCACCGTCGGTGTGGTCGGGACGGTCAGCAGCCGTCCGGCGCCGAGGGACTGGGCGACGCAGTCGGCGGTCACCGGCTCGACGCTGACCAGCCGCGGCCGGTGCGGTGAGGTGCGGCGGTAGTGCGCGACCGCGGCTTGGGCGAGGGAGCCGACACCGACGGGCACCACGACGTGGGTGGGGGTCAGGTCGAGGGCCACGAGCTGGACGTCGGTCTCAAAGAACAGGGTGGCGTAGCCGTCGACGATCCAGCCCGGGATGTCTTGGTAGCCTTCCCACGCCGCGTCCTGGATGAGGAGGTCGTCGGAGCGGCCGTCGACGGAGCCGGCGGCGACGGCGACGACGGTGTCATAGTCGCGGTCCAGCTCGAGCACTTCCGCGCCTTCATCGCGGATCGCGTCGAGGGCGGCCTGGGTCAGTCCGATCGGGGTGTAGATGCGGGCCTGAACGCCGAGGAGCCGGGCCATCACCGCGACGGCTCGGCCGTGGTTGCCGTCGGTGGCGGTCACCAGGGTGGGCTGGCTGTCGTGGAGGGCGTTGCGCAGGTTGGGCACGGTGGCGGTGCGGTGGTCCAGGCCGAGGCGGTCGCTGACGGCCCGGCAGGTTGCCCAGGAGGCGCCAAGAATCTTGAACGCGGGTAGCCCAAGTCGGTTCGACTCGTCCTTCACCAGCACTCGGCCGACGCCGAGGTCGGCCGCGAGGTCGGGGGCGTCGACCAGCACGGTCGGGGTGTAGCCGTCGAGGGTGGCGTGGAATGCCGCCACGTCCCCGCCGGTCCTTGGGGGAGGTAGTTGCGGGCGTCCGGGTTGTGGTGGGCCAGCCCTGGCTGGGTAGTGGTCAAACGCGGCCGGCCAGCCGGAGCAGGGTGGTGGTCAAACGCGGCCGGCCAGCCGGAGCAGGGTGGTGGCAAGGACGTTGATGCCGCGGCCGCAGGCCTCGGGGGTGGAGTACTCGCGTGGGTTGTGGCTGATCCCGTCGTACTCGCCCGGAACGAAGATCATCGCGGTCGGGGCGATCGCGGCGATCTCTTGGGCGTCATGACCAGCGCCGGACATCAGCGGCCGGTGGCTGTAGCCAAGGTCGTCAGCGGCGGCGGCGATTGCGGCCTGGATGTCGGCGTCGAAGGGCACCTGGTTGGTCTTGGCCATCCGGGCGGTCTCGACCCGGAGGCCGGGCCGCTCGACGGCGAGGACGGCCAAGAAGGCGGCAACATCGGCTTCGGCCGCGGCCATGTGGGCGTCGTCGGGATTGCGCAGGTCGACGGTCAGCTCGGCTCGGTCCGGGACGACGCTGGGCAGACCCGGGGAGGTGGCGATGTGCCCGACCGTGCCGCGGAGCCGTCCGTACTTCCCGGAGTTCACCATGGCGCGGACGTGGCAGACGATCTGCGCAGCGGCGAGCCCGGCGTCAATGCGCAGCTCGGTCGGGGTGGTGCCGGCGTGCGCCGCGCGGCCGTGCAGGGTAACTTTCTGCCAGGAGATGGCCTGCACCCCGGTGACCACTCCGATCTCGAAGCCTTCCGAGGCGAGGACTGGCCCCTGTTCAATGTGGCATTCGACATAGGCGTGCGGTGCCGGGAGGGCGACGTCGACGTTTCCGCGGAACCCGATCCGGTCCAGCTCGTCGCTTAATCGCAGCCCAGCATCGTCGAGCAGGTCGTAGGCGTAGTTCAGGGTGAGCCGGCCGGCGGCGACGGCGCTGCCGAGCATGTCGGTGCCGAACCGGACTCCTTCTTCCTCGGTGAACGCGGCGATCTCGATGGGACGGATCGTCGTGATGTGCTGCTCATTCAGGGTCCGCACCACCTCGAGCGCCCCGAGCACCCCGAGGCAGCCGTCGAACGCGCCCGCGGTGGCCACACTGTCGATGTGCGAGGCCGCCATCACCGCAGCAGCAGTCCGGTCACTGCCCTCCCGTCGGCCGATGATGTTGCCCATCTGGTCGACCCGGACCTGCAGCCCGGCCTGCTCCAGCCACGACACGAGCAACGCCCGACCGGTGCGGTCAGCATCGGTCAGCGACTGCCGGTCCACCCCAACCAGCCCGGTCGCGGCGTCGTCGTAGGCGCCGATGCCGGCCAGCGTCATCAACGACTCCCACAGCCGGTCCTGGTTGACCGTCACAGTCGTCACGGCAGGGGTGGTGATCGTGTCGGTCATCTGAGAGTTTCCCCCTGAGGTCGTCGTGGCAGGCGTCCTTGCCAAGATAGGATCTGACAGGCCATCGGTAGAGCAAACGTTTCCCATGAGTACTCGTCAACAGCACCGATGAATGGGAGATTGTGTGTATGACCTGCACCGGTTGCGGCTGCTCCGTGAGCTGAAGCATCGCGGCACCCTCGCCGCCGTCGCCCAAGCCCTCACCTACAGCCCGTCCACCATCTCCCAGCAGCTGTCGCAGCTCGAGACTGAGGTTGGCGTACCGCTCCTTGAGCCGGTCGGGCGACGTGTCCGGCTCACGGCCGAAGCGGAGACCCTCGTTGGCCATGTTGAGGCAGTCCTCGCCCGCCTTGAAATCGCTGAAGCTGAAGTCGCTGCAAGCCGGACCACCCTGACCGGGCAGCTACGAATCGCGACCTTCCAGACCGCCGCCGCCAGCCTGGTCCTGCCCGCGGTCTACGCGCTCAGCCGGCAACACCCTTCACTAGAGGTCAGGGTCGCGCACCTCGAACCCGAACGCGCCCTCCCTGCCCTGGCCGCGCATGACTTCAACCTCGTCATCGCCGAGGAGTACCCCGGACGACCCCACCCCCAGCTCACCGGCCTGGAATCGGAGACGCTGTGCGAAGACCCCATCCGGCTCGCCGGCGCCGGCGCAACCTCACTTGCTCAACTGGCCGCGCGCCCCTGGGTGATGGAGCCCGAGGGCACCGTGCCCGGGCAGTGGGCTCGAGCGCTGTGTCGCCAAGCAGGATTCGAACCCGACGTCCGCTACACCTCGACCGATCTCACCTTCCACACGCGCGTCGTCGAACAAGGCCTGGCAGTCTGCTTCCTCCCCGACCTCCTGTGGCACGACCGACCTGCCACCGTCACCCTGACCGACCTCCCCGAGCATCCCAGTCGTCGCGTCTTCACCGCCATCCGACAAGGCGCCCACGCCCACCCCTTCATTCGGGCAGCCAGGGCTGCCCTCAGAACAGCCGCAGAGGACCGCCTGTTCGCTGCTGGAGAACTGTCGGAAGAATCCGCGCCTGCCGAGCCTTGAGTGAATGTCGCTCAACTTCGCTGAGCGACCTTCACTTGGAGGCTGAGCCCATGTCGACCACCCGCCTACCCGTTCTCTTTCTCAATGACCTCGTCGTGCTGCCCGGCATGGTCGTGCCCGTCGAGCTGGACGACGCCGCTCGCGCCGCCGTCGACGCCGCGCAGTCCGGCAGCGACAGCACCCTGCTCGTAGCTCCGCGACTCGAGGACCGCTACGCCTCGTACGGCGTGGTCGCCTCGATCGTCCAGGTGGGCCGGTTGGCCACTGGTGAGCCCGCCGCCGTGGTCCGAGCCTCTCGCCGGGTGCGGATCGGCTCGGGGGTGTCCGGCCCCGGCGCAGCCTTGTGGGTTGAAGCCGAAGAGCTCGAGCCCGCTGAGCACGACTCCGACTCCGTCCGAGCGCTCGCCAGCGAATACAAGGCTCTGGTGGTCGCAACCCTGCAGCGCCGGGACGCCTGGCAGGTGATCGACTCGGTCAACAAGCTGACCGACCCTTCGGCACTCGCCGACACCGCCGGTTACGCGCCGTACCTTACCGAACAGCAGAAGCGCCAGCTGCTGGAAACACCCGATGTGGTCGAGCGGTTGACCGTGCTGATCGCCTGGACCAAGGACCACCTCGCCGAAGCTGAGGTGTCGGACAAGATCGCCGGCGACGTCCGGGAAGGCATCGAGAAGAACCAGCGCGAGTTTCTCTTGCGCCAGCAGCTGGCCGCCATCCGCCACGAGCTCGGCGAAGACGAGCCCGAGGGGGCGCAGGACTACCGCGCCCGAGTCGAGGATGCCAACCTGCCCGAGGACGTCCGCCGCGCAGCCCTGCGTGAGGTGGGCAAGCTTGAGCGGGCCAGTGACCAGAGTCCGGACGCCGGCTGGATCCGCACCTGGCTGGACACCATCCTCGAGCTGCCGTGGCACGTGACCACCATCGACTCCACCGACGTGGTAGCCGCTCGGGAGGTGCTGGACACTGACCACCACGGGCTGGACGACGTCAAGGACCGGATCGTGGAATACCTGGCCATCCGTGCCCGTCGGGCCTCCCGCGGCCTCGAGGTCGTCGGCGGCCGCGGCTCCGGTGCCGTAATGGCCCTGGTCGGCCCGCCAGGGGTGGGCAAGACATCCCTCGGCGAGTCCGTGGCACGGGCGCTCGGCCGGAAGTTCGTCCGGGTCGCCCTGGGCGGCGTCCGCGACGAAGCCGAGATCCGAGGCCACCGGCGCACCTACGTCGGCGCTCTGCCCGGCCGCATCGTGCGGGCCATCACCGAGGCCGGCTCCAGGAATCCGGTCATCCTGCTGGACGAGATCGACAAGGTCGGATCGGACTACCGCGGGGACCCGAGCGCGGCCCTGCTCGAGGTGCTCGACCCGGCGCAGAATCACACCTTCCGCGATCACTACCTGGAGGTCGACCTAGACCTGTCGGACGTGGTGTTCCTGGCCACCGCCAACGTGATCGAGACCATCCCACAGGCGCTGCTGGACCGGATGGAGTTGGTCACCCTTGACGGCTACACCGAGGACGACAAGATCGCCATCGCCCGCGACCACCTGCTGGCGCGACAGCTGGAGTTGGCCGCTCTCACACCCGATGAGGTGACCGTGACCGACGCGGCGTTGCGCGAGATCGCGGCGCACTACACCTACGAGCCCGGTGTGCGGCAGCTGCAGCGGCTGCTGGCGAAGGCGATGCGCAAGGCAGCCACCCGACTGGCCAGCAGGCCCGACGGATCGTCGCTGGTCATCGACGCCGACAACCTGCGGGACTACCTGGGGCGGCCACGGCACACCCCGGAGGCACACGAGCGCACCTCCGTGCCGGGCGTCGCCACCGGACTGGCGGTCACCGGAATGGGTGGCGATGTGCTGTTCATCGAAGCCAGCGCGCTGGACGACCCGGCATCGGGCTCCGGCCAGGGCGGGTTGACGCTCACCGGCCAGCTAGGTGACGTGATGAAGGAGTCGGCTCAGATCGCCCTGTCCTACGTACGGGCACACGCCGAGCAGCTGGGCATTGCCGACACGACAGTGCTGGACCGCCGGATCCACGTGCACGTGCCCGCCGGAGCCGTACCCAAGGACGGTCCCTCGGCCGGCGTCACGATGGTGACCGCGTTGACGTCGATGGCGCTGGCTCGCCCGGTGCGTTCCGACGTCGGGATGACCGGTGAGGTCACGCTCAACGGTCGAGTGCTACCCATCGGCGGTGTGAAACAGAAGCTGCTGGCCGCGCAGCGGGCGGGGCTGACCACGGTCTACCTGCCCAAGCGCAACGAGCCGGACCTGGACGACGTGCCGGCTGACGTGCTGGAGGCGGTCACTGTCCGACTGGTTTCCGACGTAGCCGAACTGGTCGGGCTGGCGATCGAGGGGCCGGACGCGGGCCGACAGAGCATGGCAGCCTGACCCACAGCAGCACGCCGGCTCCACAGGAGCCGGCGTGCGGCGCTGGCTGGATCTAGCTGCGTGCGCTGACGGTGTTGTCGCTCTTGGTCTTGGCCAGGCTGGCCACGGTGGTGACGGCCAAGGTGACCAGGATGACCGACAGGGACAACCAGATGGGGATCTCGCCGCCGTACGGCGCCCAGTCCGCCAGGTGGTAGGTGTGCAGCGCGTGGAAGATGAGCTTGACGCCGATGAACGCCAAGATGACCGAAAGCCCGAGGGACAGGTAGACCAGCCGCTTGAGCAGGCCGCCGATCAGGAAGTAGAGCTGGCGCAGACCCATCAGGGCGAACACGTTGGCCGTAAACACCAGGTAAGGCTCCTGGGTCAAACCGTAGATCGCGGGGATCGAGTCCAGCGCGAACAGCAGGTCGGTGCTGCCAAGGGCGACGATGACGAAGAACATCGGGGTGATCATCCGGACGCCGTCGCGAACGACGGTCAGCTTGGTGCCCTCGTAATCTTCGGTGGCCTTGAAGCGCCGCTTGACCAGCCGCATCACTGCATTGTCCGGCGAGGCCTCGCTGCCGTCGTCGTGCTTGCGGTAGTCGATGATCAGCTTGATGGCGGTGTAGATGAGGAAGGCTCCGAACACGAAGAACACCCAGCTGAAGCGGTTGATCGCCGCCGCGCCCAAGGCAATGAAGATGCCGCGGAAGATGAGAGCCAAGATGATGCCCACCAGCAGAGCGAACTGCTGATACTGCCGCGGAACCTTCAGCTTCGTCATGATGATGATGAAGATGAAGAGGTTGTCGACCGACAGGCTGTATTCGGTCAGCCAGCCGGCGAAGAACTCGCCGGCATATCGGCCGCCGGAGACGTACCACACTCCAAGCCCGAAGAGCAGAGCCAAAGCGACGAAAATGCCGATGAAGGTGCCAGCCTCCTTCATCGACGGCTCATGCGGCCGACGGCCGAGAACGAACACGTCAACGGCCAGGATGATCACCATCACCACGACGGTGATGGCCCAGGCGTAGGGGTGAACTTGCATGCACATGCCTTCCGAGAAGGGTCTATGAGATCGATCTCGGAGGTCTCTTCCGCTCGCCTGAACGAGCCGATGGCACCGGGGGCCCCCAAGGCGTCACTGGCTGAGGTGCGGTCCGTGATGACGATGCCGACGCGAGGGAATACTCCCCTCCGCGAGGCAAGTCTGTCAGCATCGGGCTAATTTGCGGAATCGGACGCCTTGACTCGCCTGCAGAAGCGCGGCTACGCCTGCACCGCCGGTCGACCCGTTCCCGTTGGGAGCGTCGCCGCCCGCGAAACCGCCGCCAACAGCCGACTCAGGCCCACGCGCGTGCCTGGCGGCAGGAAGACTGTCCGCAGGACGACCTCACCTCCGTTCCGCAGGGGCGCGGACTCGGGAGCCAGTGCAGCCGCCCGGTCCATTGCCCACTGCAGCGCCGCACGGTCGGTCGACGGGTCCACGAGAGCGACCACGCGCTCCAGCGGCGCCAGCGCGACAAGCCTCTCGAGCTCGTGGACGACGCCGGTGTTCAGCCCAGTGAAGCCGCGGAGGTCGAGCAGCACCGCATCAACGTCGGGTACCAGCGCCTCGACCGCCGGACGCCAGGTGTCGTCGTGGCAGAGCAGCTCGTTGACCCGATAGCGCCCGTCCCGGTCGGGCAGCAGATCCAGCTCCTGCAGTCGAGAACGCAGCGACGCCTGGTCGGTGACGAAGCGTAGCCCCAGCTTGCCGCGGATGAAGTCCAGGAACTCGTCGGGTTCGAGGATCTCGCTGGCGAGGTCGGTGCCGGTGATGAGCTCGACACTGCCCACCCACCGCCACCGCTGAGTAAGGTCGCGCAGCAGCCGCGCGCTTCGCTCTCGCGAGCCGAACGTCCGCAGCAGCAACAGCCGCACCGAAGGCTTGGGGTCCGGACGGGGCAACAGCGCCGCCGCAAACAGGATCACCAGCAGCACGCCGTAGGCCGCCGCCGTCAGCAGGGCCGCCTGAGCACCCTGAGTGGCCAGGTTCAAGATCACCCAGAGGGCAGCGACGAACCACCATTGCAGGATGAGCAGTGTCTGGTCGCTGGCCCACTTGGCCTGGTAGAGCCGGGCCAACACCAAGCCGTACGCCGCAAGCAGGCCCAGCAAGCCCAGGCTGTAACCGAGCTGCGACCAAGCGTAGTGATCAAAGGCCCTTCCGTAGCGCAGGTATAGCAGCGGCAGATAGAGCAGCATCGCCGCCAGCGTGAGCACGATCAGCCCGGGCGTGACCAGCCAGGCGGCCCCCCGCAGAGCCGGAGCGCCGGTGGCCAGCACGAAGAGCGCTGGGACGACCACCACGACGGCCGTCAGCGCCAGCCCCTCGATAAGACTCGTATCCCCTCCGACGAGGAGCAGCACCACAACCCCAGTGAGGTATCCGAGCCAAGCCAGCCATCGCGTGCGCCGGGTGCTGGGTGAAAGGGCGATGAGCGTCGGCACGATCGGCCAGGCCAGCAGCGCGGTCAGGGCGACCGGCCGGATGACTCCCCAATCGAGGTTCTCGACATAGTGGTACACGGCGGTGATCGACAAGCCGTAGCCCAGACCCGCGGCCACAAACACCACCTTGAGTCGGACTGCCGCGCGGCCGGCCACCTCAAGCATCGGCACCGGGGTCTCGTCCTCGCCTTCCACGAGCGCGATAGTGAGCGGTGGCGAGGGCGGCGGTGGAGGGAGACCACGATCGGCGCCAATCGGTTGAGGGGCAGGAGTGGCCGGACTGCCCAGCGGAGCGCTGGAGCGGCGCATCCCCCGGTCGATGCTGCGGCGGTACGCCCACAGCAGCAGAGCACAGACGGGCCAGGTGCCGATCACCGCAACTAGCACGGCCATGAAGATGCTGCCCAGGACGAGGCTGCTCATATCAGTGTCGCCGTACGGGTTCATGGCGCCTCCCTGATCCGGCGCAGCCTCCGGCGATCACGGCTAGCGGTCGCCAGCCCGCGCAACCAGCATCTGCTCCCGGCCGAGGGCTGTCAACGCGATTCCCCCCCGACTCCTACCTGCTGGCCTCGAGCATCTGGCGGAGCTCCTTCTTAAGCTCAGAGATTTCGTCTCGCAGTCGGGCGGCCACCTCGAACTGCAGCTCCGCGGCGGCCCCGTGCATCTGGGTGGTCAGGTCCTGGACCAGGTCGGCCAAGTCCCCCGCGGGCAGTCCGGCCAGGGCGTGCGCCTGTCCACCTGCGCTCTTGGCGCCCAGCGACGGAACTGGCGACTTGACCCGTCGACCCCCGCGGCTCTTCAGCAGGTCTTCGGTGTCGGCGTCCTCGCGCGCCAGCATGTCGGTGATGTCGGCGATCTTCTTCCGCAGCGGCGTCGGGTCCACCCCGTGCGCGACGTTGTAGGCCACCTGCTTGGTCCGCCGCCGATTGGTCTCGTCAATGGCGGCCGCCATCGAGTCGGTGATGGTGTCGGCATACATGTGTACTTCCCCCGACACGTTTCGAGCGGCTCGGCCGATGGTCTGGATCAGGCTCTTGGAGCTGCGCAGGAATCCCTCCTTGTCCGCGTCCAGGATGGCCACCAACGACACCTCCGGCAGGTCCAGACCTTCGCGCAGCAGGTTGATCCCGACCAGCACGTCGTATTCACCCAGCCGGAGCTCACGCAGCAGCTCGATCCGCCGCAGCGTGTCCACCTCCGAGTGCAGATAGCGGGTGCGGACGCCGTTTTCCAGCAGGTAGTCGGTGAGATCCTCCGACATCTTCTTGGTCAGTGTGGTGACCAGCACGCGCTCGTTGCGGTCCGTCCGCAGCTTGATCTCGCTCATCAGATCGTCGATCTGGCCCTGCGTCGGCTTCACGATCACCTCGGGGTCCACCAGCCCGGTGGGTCGGATGATCTGCTCGACGTAACCGTCGGAGCGAGCCAGCTCGTAGTTGCCAGGTGTCGCAGACAGATAGACCGTTTGACCGATGCGCTCGACGAACTCCTCGAAGCGCAGCGGTCGGTTGTCCATCGCGCTCGGCAGCCGGAAGCCGTGATCGACCAGGGTCCGCTTGCGAGACATGTCGCCCTCATACATCCCGCCGATCTGCGGAACGGTGACGTGAGACTCGTCGACCACGAGCAGGAAGTCCTCGGGGAAGTAGTCGAGCAGACAGTTGGGCGGGCTCCCCGGCCCGCGGCCGTCCATGTGCCGCGAGTAGTTCTCGATGCCCGAGCAGGTGCCGATCTGACGCATCATCTCGATGTCATAACTGGTGCGCATCCGCAACCGCTGCGCCTCCAGCAGCTTGTGTCCGCGCTCGAGCTCGGCCAGCCGCTCGGCCAGCTCAGCCTCGATGCCCCGGATTGCCTGCTCCATCGTGTCCGGTCCGGCCGAGTAGTGGCTCGCCGGCATCACGAACATCTCGTCGTCCTCGCTGATCACCTCACCGGTCAGAGGGTGCATGGTGCTCAGCCGCTCGATCTCGTCGCCGAAGAACTCCACCCGCACCGCAAGCTCCTCGTACTTCGGGAAGATCTCCAGCGTGTCGCCCCGGACCCGGAAGGTGCCGCGGGTCCCGGCCAGGTCGTTGCGGGCGTATTGAATGCCGACCAGCTGGCGGAGCAGACCGTCGCGATCGGTCTCCTCCCCCACCTTGAGGGTGACCGCCCGCCCGACGTATTGCTCGGCACTGCCGAGACCGTAGATGGCCGAGACGGTCGCGACCACGATCACGTCTCGGCGGGTCAGCAGCGAGTTGGTGGCCGAGTGCCGCAGCCGCTCCACCTCCTCGTTGAGCGAGGAGTCCTTCTCGATGTAGGTGTCGGTCTGGGGGACATAGGCCTCAGGCTGGTAGTAGTCGTAATAGGACACGAAGTATTCGACGGCGTTCTTCGGGAAGAACTGCCGCAGCTCGTTGGCGAACTGAGCGGCCAGCGTCTTGTTGGGCTGCATCACCAGGGTCGGCCGCTGCAGCCGCTCGGTCAACCAAGCGACGGTGGCGGTCTTGCCGGTGCCGGTGGCCCCGAGCAGCACCACGTCCTGCTCGCCGCCATTGACCCGCCGCTCGAGGTCGGCGATCGCCCCGGGCTGATCGCCAGACGGGCTGAAGTCACTCTCCACGTGGAACGGTGCGCCGATGCGCTGAAGCTCTTCGAGGGGCCGCATGATGGAGAGCCTACGTCGATGGACTGACAGTTCTCGCGGCTTGGAATTGGCCTCCAATCAGGTCCTGCCAGAGGGCATCGGCCTGCGAGAGCAGCTCCGCCACGGTGCCGTTGTTGACCAGCACCCGGTCCGCTGACTCGACTCTGCGCCGGCGGTCGGTCTGCGCTGACATCCGGGCCTGCGCCTGCTCACTGGTCAGGTCGTTGCGCTCCTGCAGCCGTCGACGCTGGACGCCCGGGTCGAGGTCGACGACGACCACGACGTCAAAGCTGCCCGCCTGGCCGGTTTCCACCAGAAGTGGGATGACGTGCACCACGATGGCGTCCGGGTGGGCGGCAGATTCCAACTCCGCCGCTCGGGCCCGGACCGCAGGATGCACGATGCGTTCCAAGTCACGCCTGGCCTCGTCGTCGGCGAACACGACGCTGCCGAGGGCCGTCCGGTCCAACGAGCCGTCGGGTCGGAGCACGGCCGGCCCGAACCGGTCCACCACGGCGGCCAGTCCCGAAGTGCCGGGCTCGACCACTTCTCGAGCCAGCAGGTCCGAGTCGATGACGACCGCTCCCAGCTCAGCGAGCCGGTCGGAGACGGCCGTCTTGCCCGAGGCGATGCCGCCGGTCAACGCCACCCGAAGCACCACAGCACCCTAGCGATCGCTGCTGCCCCGAAACGGCCGAGCCCCCGCCTCTGCATAGAGACGGGGGCTCGGCCGGTGGCTGTCGACGGCTCAGTTGCCGCCGGTGAGCTTGTCGCGCAAGGCCTGCAGTGCCTCGTCCGAAGCGAGCGAGCCCTCCGGAGCCGCCGCTGCCGGGGCTGCCTTCTCCGTCGCGCTCTCAGTGGCCGAGGAGTACGTCGTCGGCCCGGCCGTCGCGGCCGCCCCGTCGGCGGCCTCGGCCTGCTCCACCTGCTTCTTGTGCGCCTCCCAGCGGGCGTGCGCCTCGGCGTACTGATGCTCCCAAGCCGCCCGCTGCTCGTCGTAGCCCTCGAGCCACTCGCCCGTCTCCGGGTCGAAGCCGTCCGGGTAGAGGTAGTTGCCCTCGGCATCGTAGGACGCGCTCATGCCGTACAGCGTCGGGTCGAAGTCGTCGGCGGTCGCGTCGACGCCCTCGTTGGCCTGCTTGAGGGACAGCGAGATCCGGCGCCGCTCTAGGTCGATGTCGATGATCTTGACCATCACGTCGTCGTTGACCTGCACGACCTGCTCGGGGATCTCGACGTGACGCTCGGCCAGCTCGGACACGTGCACCAGACCCTCGATGCCCTCCTCGACCCGCACGAACGAGCCGAACGGCACCAGCTTGGTGACCTTGCCCGGCACGATCTGGCCGATCTGGTGGGTGCGGGCGAAGGCCTGCCACGGGTCTTCCTGGGTCGCCTTGAGCGACAGCGAGACGCGCTCGCGGTCCATGTCGACGTCGAGCACCTCAACGGTGACCTCCAAGCCGACCTCGACGACCTCGCTGGGGTGGTCGATGTGCTTCCAGGACAACTCCGAGACGTGCACCAGGCCGTCCACCCCGCCGAGGTCGACGAAGGCCCCGAAGTTGACGATGGAGGACACGACACCCTTGCGGATCTGGCCCTTCTGCAGCTGCGTGAGGAAGTTCTGCCGCACCTCGGACTGGGTCTGCTCCAGCCACGCCCGCCGCGACAGCACGACGTTGTTGCGGTTCTTGTCCAGCTCGATGATCTTGGCCTCGAGCTCCATGCCGACGTACGGCTGGAGGTCGCGGACCCGACGCATCTCGACCAACGAGGCCGGCAGGAAGCCGCGCAGCCCGATGTCAATGATCAAGCCGCCCTTGACGACCTCGATCACGTGGCCGGTGACCACGCCGTCCTCTTCCTTGATCTTCTCGATCGTGCCCCAGGCGCGCTCGTACTGAGCCCGCTTCTTGGACAGGATGAGGCGGCCTTCCTTGTCCTCTTTCTGCTGGACCAAGGCCTCGATCTCGTCACCGACGCTGACCACCTCGAAGGGGTCGACGTCGTGCTTGATCGACAGTTCTTTGGAGGGGATGACGCCTTCGGTCTTGTAGCCGATGTCGAGCAAAACCTCGTCGCGGTCGACCTTGACGACCGTGCCGGTGACGATGTCACCGTCGTTGAAGTATTTGATCGTGGCGTCGATGGCCGCCAGGAAAGCTTCGGGTGAATCGAGGTCGTCGAATGCGACCTGTGGGGGTGCCTCGAGGGAGGACGTCATGTAGTAGGGCTCCGATAGTGGAAAGTGTGGGTCCTGTGTGTGCTGCGGCCCGATCCGTAGAAGCCGAGGATCAACTGCTGCTGACGACTGACCGACCCATACGAGCGTGACCTACTCCGTCCGAAGTCGCGCAGGCCACAGCGCCCGATCAGACTACCGCTCGGCAGGAAGGAGAATCAATTCGCCAGTGCTCCGGCCCTCCGCCGGGCTTCGAGGGTCGATTTCGCGTAGCGGCCCCGACTGCTTCGCGGTCACTCCGACGACGGCTGAACCCGACAGTCATGCTCAGTGGGCGGCGTCATGCCAGGAGCGGCCGACCCCGATGGACACGTCCAGCGGCACGCTCATCTCGACGGCGTGGCCCATCTTGTCGCGCACCAGCGCCTCCAACACGCCCCGCTCTCCCGGTGCCACCTCGAACACCAGCTCGTCGTGCACCTGCAGCAGCATCCGGCTGTTCATCTGGGCGTCCAGCAGCGCCTGCTCCACGTCGAGCATGGCCACCTTGATGATGTCGGCGGCTGAGCCTTGGATGGGAGCGTTCAGAGCCATCCGCTCAGCCATCTCTCGCCGCTGCCGGTTGTCGCTCATCAGATCAGGCAGATAGCGCCGGCGTCCCAGGATGGTCTCGGTGAACTCCGTCGCCCGGGCCCCGGCCACCAGCGACCGCAGGTAGTCGCGCACCCCGCCGAAGCGCTCGAAGTATTCATCCATCAGGGCCTTGGCCTCGGAGGTGTCGATGGTGAGCTGTTGGCTGAGCCCGTAGGCGCTGAGCCCGTAGGCCAAGCCGTAGTTCATCGCCTTGATCTTGGCGCGCTCGGCCTGGCTGACCTGGTCGGCGGGCACCCCGAACACCCGGGATGCGGTAACGGTGTGGAAGTCGATCCCGGAATGAAACGCCTCGATCAAGGCCTCGTCCGCGCTGGCGTGCGCCATGATCCGCATCTCGATCTGGGAGTAGTCGGCCGACATCAGCGACTCGTGGCCGGCACCGACCACGAAGGCCTGCCGAATACGCCGGCCTTCTTCGGTCCGGATGGGGATGTTCTGCAGGTTGGGCTCGGTGCTGGACAGCCGGCCGGTCGCGGCGATCGTCTGCACGTAGGTGGTGTGGATCCGACCGTCGTCGGCGATCGACTTGAGCAGCCCTTCTACGGTCTGCTTCAGCCGGATGGCGTCGCGGTGGATCAGCAGCTGAGCCAGGAACGGGTGCTCGGTGCGTGCATAGAGCTGTTGCAGCGCCTCGGCGTCGGTGGTGTAGCCCGTCCGGGTCCTTCGGGTCTTGGGCATGCCGAGCTCGTCGAAGAGCACCGCCTGCAGCTGCTTGGGCGAGCCCAGGTTGATCTGCCGCCCCAGCACCCGATAGGCCTCGTCGGCAGCGGAGGTGACGGTCGCTCCAAACTGGGACTCCAGAGCGTGCAGGTGCTCGAGGTCCACCGCGACGCCCGTGCGTTCCATCCGGGCGAGGGTACGCAGCAGGGGCAGCTCTACCCCGTTGAGCAGCGCGCTGCCGCCGCGCTGCTCAACCTCGTTGTCGAGGGCACCGGCCAGGTCGATGACCGCGCGGGCACGCACCATGGCGGACTCCACGGCCAGTGGCGTAGCGGAGTCGTCATCGCCGAAATCCAGGGCCATCTGGTCGGCGGCAACGGCCTCGGCGGCCTCCACCTTGAGCTCACGCTTGAGATAGCGGATGGTGAGGTCGGCCAGGTCGAAGGTGCGCTGGTCGGGTCGGGTGAGGTAGGCCGCCAGCTGGGTGTCCGAGGTGAGTCCGGCCAGGTCCCAGCCGCGGGCCCACAGTGCCAGCAGGGGGCCTTTGGCGTCGTGCATGGCCTTGGCGTAGCCGGGGTTGCCCAACCAGGACGCCAAGGCCCGCTCGTCGTCGGGCAGCAGCTCGGAGGTGTCCAGATAGGCAGCCTCTCCGTCGCCGGCCGCCAGAGCCACCGCCGAGATGTCCCCGGCACCGGACCCCCAGTGTCCGATGGCGTCGATGCCTGTGCGCGCCCCGGTGGCGTGCTCATTCAGCCAGCTGGCGAGCCCGCCCGGTCCGAGAACGGTCCCGGTGACGTCGAAGCCACCCTCGGGGGTGGTGTCCTCCGCGGGCAGGGTCTCCAGCAGCCGATCCCGCAGCACTCGGAACTCCAGGCCGTCGAACAGCTGGTGGGTGGCCTCCCGGTTCCAGGCGCGGCGCTGCAGGTCGTCAATGCCGACTGACAGCTCGAGGTCCAGGATGAGGGCGTTGATTCGACGGTTGCGCTCCACGTCCGGCACCCTTTCCCGAAACGCCTCGGCCGCCTTTCCCTTCAGCTCTCCGACGTGCAGGATCAGGTTTTCCAAGCCGCCGTAAGACTCCAGCCACTTGGCCGCCGTCTTGGGGCCGACACCAGGAATGCCCGGCAGGTTGTCACTGGACTCACCCACCAGCGCGGCCAGCTCCGGATAGCGCTGGGGAGCCACGAAATAGCGCTCCTCGACGGTGGCCGGCGTCATCCGGGCCAGGTCGGAAACGCCCTTGCGCGGGTAGAGCACGGTGACGTGGTCCGACACCAGCTGGAACGCGTCCCGATCGCCGGTGCAGATCAACACGTCGAAGCCCGAGGCTTCGGCCCGGGTGGCCAGGGTGCCGATCACGTCGTCGGCCTCGAAGCCCTCCTTCTCTATGTGCACGATGTTGAGCGCGTTGAGCACCTCCTTGACCAGGTCGAGCTGGCCGGAAAACTCGTCGGGGGACTTGGACCGGTTGGCCTTGTATTCGCTGTAGACCTCGGCGCGGAAGGTCTTGCGCGAGACGTCAAAGGCCACGCCGAGGTGAGTCGGCGCCTCGTCGCGCAGCACGTTGATCAGCATCGACGTGAATCCGAACACCGCGTTGGTGTGCTGACCGGTCTTGGTCGCGAAGTTCTCCACAGGCAGGGCGAAAAACGCCCGGTAGGCCACTGAGTGCCCGTCGATCAGCAGCAGCTTGGGCCGTTCGGCCGGAGGCGGCACTGCTTCCTTGTGGCTGGCAAGCTGCTTGGCTGTCGGCACGTCACCGACTCTATCCAGGGCGAATGACAGTTCTCGTCGCTCGTGTCCTCGTGGCTCGCAGGTGGTGGCCGCTCCCGGTCCTTAGGGTGAACGTATGACCGAAGCATCTGCCGTGCCTGACTGGTTCTTCGAGGCGACCAGCGCTCTGGACGACAAGATGGGGCTGGAGGTGCTCGAGCTGACCGCCGAACGCGTGGTGGGGCGGATGCCAGTGGCCGGCAACACGCAGCCGATGGGCCTGTGGCACGGTGGCGCCTCCTGCGTACTGGCCGAAACTCTGGCCTCCATCGGGGCCGCCGCGCATGCCTTGCCCGACCGGCTCGCCTTCGGCGTGGATCTCAACGCCACTCACCACCGTTCAGCCAGTTCGGGCTGGGTCACCGGCACGGCGACCGCGCTTCGGCTGGGCCGGACCGTGGTGACGTACGAGGTCATTCTCCGCGACGACCTCGGCGAGCGCATCTGCACGGCTCGGGTGACCTGTCAGGTGACTGCGGCCCGAACGACACCGGTAGACCTCTTCGCCCAGGCCCGGGAGCCCTGACGCAGGTCCCTACTTACCCCGTGCGACAGATCGTAACCATCATGATGGCCCTGCAAAGCATCCGCTACTGAGAACTGCGGTTACGATCGGGCACAACGTTTTCGTCGGCTGGACCTGCTCGGACAAAATTTTGTGGTAACTCTGCGGTCACCAGAGTCGCCAGCGCGGACCAACCCGCGCAGATGATGTCCGGATTGTTGAGCTGCGAAGTCGTTTCGAGCGGCCGCTACCTGGGCCTTTCGTAGCTCTGACCCGGATCGCCCCGGCGGTCTCCGCAGTCGAGGGGCCCGCTGGCCAACTCGGCAGGCAACCGGTGGACGCGCCTGCGTCCACCGGCAGTTATCACAGGAGGATCTTTTGAAAGCTCGACTTCTTACCCGCGTCGTGGCGATCGGGGCGGTGACCGCGCTGGCGGCAACCGGATGTGCCAATAACAGCTCCGAAGGCGGCGGCGGGGCCGCAGGTAGTGCGACCAAGGAACTGATCGTCTCCACCGATCTGCCCTTGCAGGGTTCCAGTGGGTCCCAGTCCGACTCGACCAACAAGATGATCCAGCTCTACCTGGACTCCATCGGGGGCAAGGCGGGCAACTACACCGTCAAGCTGAAGACCTACGACGACTCGACCGCCGCGAAAGCTGCCTGGGACGAGGCGGCGTGCGCCAAGAACGCCACCGACCACGTGGCCAACGAGAACGAGGTGGCCGTGATGGGCACCCTGAACTCCGGCTGCGCCAAGATCATCGTGCCCACGCTCAACCGCGACCCTGACGGCCCGATGCTGATGGTGTCCCACGCCAATACCAACGTCGGCCTGACCAAGAAGTGGGAGACCGGCGAGCCGGAGAAGTTCTATCCGAGCGGCAAGCGCAACTACGCCCGGGTGGTGACCACCGACGACTACCAGGGCAACGCGGCCGCGGCGTTCGTCAGCGAGAAGCTCAAGGCCAAGCGGTGCTTCGTGCTGAACGACAACCAGACCTACGGCATCGGGGTCGGCAAGTCCTTCGCTGAGGCCGCCAAGGAAACCGGCATCGAGGTGGTGGGTGAGCAGGCTTGGGACGCCAAGCAGCCGAACTACACCGCGCTCTTCCAGGCGGTTAAGGCCTCCAAGGCCGACTGTGTCTACCTGGCCGGCATCTACGACAACAACGGTGGACAGCTGGTCAAGGACAAGGTCGCGGTGCTGGGCAAGAACACCGGCGACGTGAAGCTGATGGCTCCCGATGGGTTCACGGGTTACCCCGACCTTCAGAAGCTCAAAGAGGCCGAGGGCATGTATCTGACCTTCCCCGGTCTGGCCACCGAGGAGCTGACCAAGGCCGGCGGCGTGACGACGAAGTTGATCGCTGACTACAAGGCGAAGCACGGGGCTGACCCGGTCGGCAACTATCCCCTGCTGGGGGTGGCCGCCATGCAGGTGATGCTCGCGGCCATCGAGAAGTCCGACGGCACCCGCGCGGGCGTGACCAACGCCGTGTTCAGCGGCGAAGGCATCACCATCAGCAAGGACAAGTCCGTCCTCGGCAAAGAGATCAAGATCGACCCGGCAAGCGGTGACACGACTTCCAAGGACATCACGGTCGAGTTGCTGACGGGCGGCAAGGAGACGTTCTTCCAGACCCAGACGGTGGACTGAACTGAACGCCGGGCCTGGGGCCTCGCCCCAGGCCCGGCGGTCGCTGGACCTGATTCTCCTTCGCTGCGATGAACGGCCGCTCGGCCGCGGAAAGGTTGTAGCCCCATGGCAACTCTCGCTGTTGCAGGCACTCAACGTAAGCCGAAAGTGCGGCTCGGGCCGATCGTCGAGCGCATCCTGGGGTACGTGATCCTCGGGCTGGTCGCCATCTGGCTCGTCGCCAACATCCTGGCCGATCCTGACCGCTTCATCGGTTCCGCCCTAGTAGGCCTCCAGAACGGCTTGCTCTACGCGCTGGTCGCTCTGGGGTACACGATGGTTTACGGCATCATCGAACTGATCAACTTCGCTCACGGCGACCTCTTCATGCTGGCCACCATCGTCGCCGCCGCGGTGATGGTCGGGCTCCTGGACGTCGGTGCGCTCGGTCTGGGCAGCATCTTGCCGTTGATCATCGCGCTGTTGGTCTGCATGGCCTTTGGCGGCTTCATCAACGTCTCCGCTGAATTCCTGGCCTACCGACGGCTTCGCAATGCGCCCAAGCTGGCTCCCCTGATGACCGCGGTCGGTTTGAGCTTCATCTTCCGCGGCATAGCCCAGCAGGACTACGTCAACGGCTCCGCGCAGAAGAACTGGCCGGTGACCTGGGGCGGTCCGGTGATTGAGGGCGTCTTCGTCTACAAGCTGCTGATGGTGATCGTAGTCACCGTGCCGCTGCTGCTGCTGATGACCTACATCGTGACCAAGACCAAGATGGGCAAGGCCATGCGCGCGGTTGCGCAGGACCAGGATGGCGCCCGGCTGATGGGCATCAACGTCAACGGCACCATCTCGTTCGTGTTCGCCCTTGGCGGGGCGCTGGCGGGCGCGGCAGGCGTGCTGTATTTCCTGGTGCAGACTCAGACTTACTACGACACCGGAACCCAACTCGGGCTGATCGCCTTCACGGCGGCTGTCCTCGGGGGCATCGGCAACCTGACGGGTGCCGTGGTCGGAGGGCTGGCGATCGGTTTCGTGCAGGCCCTCAACGAGGGCGGCACCTACGGCCTGGGATCCAACTGGTCGCAGTCGGTGGTCTTTTTGATCCTGATCGTCTTGATGGTCTTCAAGCCTGAAGGCATCTTCGGCCGGCCGACGACAGAGAAGGTGTGACCCCAGATGTCTGCTGCTGTTGAACCCGGCACTAAGCGGCGCCGCCTGCCGTCGTCACGAGTGGCGTGGCCCGTCGGCTACGTGGCCGTCATCTTGTTCCTCTTCCTGCTCTATCAGGCGATCCTGCCCAACCTGATCGACGAGGTCGCCGACCCGATCAAGAGCTGGCTCCCGGTATCCACGCTTAATGAGTGCCTGATGTGGGCGATCATGGCTCTGGGTCTCAACGTTGTGGTCGGCTACGCAGGACTGCTCGACCTCGGCTATGTGGCCTTTTGGGCCCTGGGCGGCTACACCGCCGGCTGGTTGATGGCGGCGCCGTTCAACTGGACCTGGAACTTCCACCTGCTCGCTCCGGTGCCCGACGGCTACCCCGGCACGCACATCAGCTTCTGGCTGGTGATCTTCATCGCCGGTGCCCTGTGTGCGGTGCTTGGCGTCATCATCGGGGCGCCGACCCTGCGGCTGCGGGGCGACTACCTCGCACTGGTCACCCTCGGTTTCGGAGAGGTGATCACGCAGTTCTTCCGCAACTCCAACGAGATCGCTGGCCGGAACATCGCCAATGGAGATGCCGGCATCCCCATCATCGACCCCATCGGCACCGGGCCCTTCGGTGCCACTGGAGCCGTTCCGGCCACGTTGAGCAACTCCAGCGCAGACAACGTCTACAAGCTGCTGGTGCTGGGGGCCCTGGTCGGTGTCTGCCTGTTCATCTCGCTGCGGATCCGCGAAGGTCGTTTGGGTCGCGCCTGGCTCGCCATCCGTGAGGACGAGCTGGCCGCCAGCATGATGGGGGTGCCGCTGGTCCGTACCAAGCTCCTCGCCTACGCCGTGGGCGCCTTCTTCGGCGGGATCGGCGGCGTGGCGAACGCTGCCGGGATCACCGGGGCGGTGTCGCCCTCGGGCTTCGACTTCGGCAAGTCCGTGTTGGTCCTCTTGATGGTCGTGCTGGGCGGCATGGGCAACGTCTGGGGTGTGACCATCGGTGCTTTCCTACTGGCCTGGCTGAACGGTAACGGGCTCAAGCAGATCGGCGTCCAGCTCGATTCATCCTTTGGCACCGAGTTGGCGGCGAGCCTGCCGCGGTACAACTTCATCATCTTGGGGCTGTTGCTGGTGCTGATGATGCTGTTCCGCCGGGAAGGGCTGATACCGGAGAAGCGCACCGCTGCTCTGATGACCACGCCGAGCCGGACCGAGATGGAGTCCTTAGGCGCCGACAGCGCCGAAGCGCAGGCCGAAACGGAGGCCGTACAGAACGCCGACGCCAACGAGGACGCCAAGATCGCCGCGTCGGCAGTGGCGATGAATCCCACACTCACCGAGACGCCGCCGAGCAAGGAGGGCCGGCCGTGACCGAAGCCCCTGCTCGCCCGACGCCGACGGCAGCGCCCTCGGATCCGGTTGCCGACAACGTGCTTTACGCCGACCACATCACCATCCGCTTCGGCGGGCTGGTGGCGGTCAACGATGTCTCCTTTGCCATCCCGCACAAAGCCGTGGTCAGCCTGATCGGGCCGAACGGTGCCGGCAAGACCACGTTTTTCAATGTGCTCACCGGGCTGTACGAGGCGAGCGAGGGCAACGTGTACCTCAGCGGCGTCGACGTGACCACGGTCAAGCCGCACAAGCGTGCGACCATGGGGATGGCTAGGACCTTCCAGAACATCCGCCTCTTCAACCTGATGACGGCTGAGGAGAACGTGATGGTGGCGATGCACTCCCACCTCCGGGCTGGGGTGCTGTCGACGGTGTTCCGGACGCCGCGTCAGAAGCGCGAGGAGCGAGAAGCCCGAGACGTCGCCCGTGAGCTGCTGAACTACGTCGGCATCGGCAAGAGCGAGGGTGAGCTGGCACGCAACCTCTCCTACGGTGACCAACGCCGCCTTGAGATCGCCCGTGCTATGGCGCTCAAACCCAAGGTGTTGCTGCTCGACGAGCCCACGGCGGGGATGAACCCGCAGGAGTCGGCGCAGTTCAACGAGTTCGTCTACCGCGTACGCGACGAGCGCGATGTCTCGGTGCTGCTGATCGAGCACGACATGAGCGTCATCATGAAGATCAGCGAGCGGATCACCGTGCTCGACCGGGGCAGCCTCATTGCCGAGGGAACACCGGACGACATCCGCAACAACGAGACCGTGATCGAGGCCTACCTCGGCAAGACCGGCGCGCGCGAGGGCAAGAGGAAGAGACCATGACCATCGACGTCAGCACTGAGCCTGGCGCAAGACCACGTGGGGAAGGCCAGGAGGTCATCCTCGAGCTCCGCGACCTCAACGTGAGCTACGGCAACATCGCGGCGGTCAAGAGCCTGTCGATGACCGTGTACGCCGGCGAGATCGTCACCTTGATCGGCTCCAACGGCGCCGGCAAGTCGACCACACTGAGGACGATCTCAGGGCTGCTCAGGCCGCGATCGGGCGAGGTGCTCTTCAAGGGCGGCAAGATCAACGGCATCCCCGGGCACGACGTCGTCAAGCTGGGGATCTGCCAGTCGCCGGAGGGCCGCAAGATCTTCCAGCGGATGACCGTCTCGGAGAACCTCGACCTGGGCGCGTACACCCGCAAGGACTCCGCAGGCATCGCCAAGGACCGCGAGCGAGTGCTCGAGCTCTTCCCTCGGCTTCGCGAGCGGATCGACCAGAAGGCTGGCACGATGTCTGGCGGCGAGCAGCAGATGTTGGCTGTGGCCCGGGCCCTGCTCGGCAATCCCAGCCTGCTGCTGCTCGACGAGCCGTCCATGGGCCTGGCACCGGTGCTGGTGGACCTCATCTTCGAGACCATCGAGCAGATCCGCGAGCAGGGTACGACTGTGCTGCTGGTGGAGCAGAATGCGCTCGCCGCTCTGGAGATCGCCGACTATGCCTATGTGCTCGAATCCGGTCGGCTGAACCTGCAAGGTCCCGCCAGCGACCTGCTCAACGACGACTCTGTGGCCTCGGCTTACCTCGGCGGGCACTGACCAGGGCCGTCGGGGCGCCAGGCGTCATGATCAGTCCCTTCGACGGGAGAGGTCGCGCGCCTGGCTTGCCCGTCAGGACTTCTTCTTGCCCGCCGAGCCGTGCTCGATGACGCCCTCGGCCACCTCGCGCATGGACTTGCGCAGGTCCATGGCCGTCTTCTGGATCCACCGGAAGGCCTCCGGCTCGGTAAGCCCGAGGCCGGCCTGCAGCAGACCCTTGGCCCGGTCCACTGCCTTGCGTGACTCAAGCCGCTCGGTCAGGTCACTGACCTCGGCCTCGACCGCCTGGATCTCGGCGAACCGGCCGATGGCGATCTCGATCGCCGGAATCAGGTCCGCCTTGCCGAAGGGCTTCACCACGTACGCCATGGCACCCGCCTGCCGGGCCCGGTCGACCAGCTCACGCTGAGAGAAGGCAGTCAGCATCACGACCGGAGCGACGCGCTTAGAGGCGATCTGCTCAGCAGCGGTGATGCCGTCCATCTTCGGCATTTTCACGTCCATCACGACGAGGTCCGGCCGGAGCTCGAGGGTCAACGCAACCGCAGCCTCCCCGTCGCCTGCCTCCCCGACCACCGAGTAGCCCTCCTCGGTCAGCATCTCCACCAGATCGAGGCGGATGAGCACCTCGTCCTCGGCCACCACCACGCGCGTGGTGCCACTGGCGTCCCCGGTTTCAGTCTCTGCGATAGTCACGCTGCCACCTTAGCGACGTTGCGTTACGGCCAGTGATGCCCCGATGCCGGGGTGCGTACCTTGTGGCAGAATTGTCCGGGCTCGGCGGCCCCCAGCGCTGTCAGTGGTGGGAATGTGCTCGGTCGCCCACCGGAAAGGTCGCCCAGCCGGGGTGGCGGAATGGTATACGCGGACGGCTCAAACCCGTCTGTCCCAAAAGGACATAGGGGTTCGACTCCCCTTCCCGGCACTGACCCTCACCCTCCGAAGCCGTCAGCCTCAGCTGCGCCGAGTGCGACCCGAGCTGTGGCCACCTCGATGAGCCGGGCATCGTGGGTGGCGACGAGCACGGCTCGACCGGCGGCTGCCTCTTCTCTGAGCACCCGAACCACCTGCAGCGCGGAGCCCTCATCCTGCTGCGACGTCGGCTCGTCCAGCACCATCAGCGGCGCTCTGGAGACGACGGCGCGTCCGACCGCCGCTCGCTGGCGCTCTCCACCCGACAGCTGGTGCACGGCCCGATCGAGCAGTGGGGACAGGCCCAGTCGGTCGGCCACCTCAGCGACATCGGCGGCCGCGACGCCGACGGTGACCGGTTCCGCAGCGCTCCGGAGAGCGAGTGTCAGCTCGAGGTTTTCCCGCACGGTCAAGGCCTCCACCAGACTCGGCCGCTGCGGGGCCACGGCCAGCCACGCCCGACGCAGCTCCGCACGAGTGCTGCGGTCGAGCTGACGCCCATCCCTACCGCCCACGTGCACCCGGCCGGACATCGGGTCGACCAGCCCGGCGGCAACGGACAGCAGGGTCGACTTTCCGGTGCCGGAGGCGCCGGTGACCACGACCACGTCGTGGGGTCCCAGGTGCAGGGTGAGCCCCGCGATCACCGCCCGACGGCCGTACCCGGCCGTCAGATCGGCGATGGCCAAATAGGACCCGACCGCCGGCGGCGCCGACCACCGCCGACCCGTCGTGGCTGCGAAGGGTTTCCCCCAAGCTACCTGCTCGCTGGGTTGTGCCCCCCGCCCTGCCGAGCGGCCTCGAGAACCGGGCCGCAGCAGCAGCCCGTCGGCCTGACGAGTCGCCACCAGGCCGCCCCGACGGGGGAGCTCCGGCAGCAGTTCGGCCGGCACCCGGATCCAGCCGCGGCTGTCCGGCACCTGCTCCTCGGCTGCCGTCCCCGATGTCCACTGTTCGGCGACCCGGCCGTCGCGGATGCGGACGGCCCGGTCGGCAAAAGCGTCGGAGCGGGGGTCGTGACTGACCAGAATGACGCTCGTGCCTTGGCCGGCGATCGCGGTCAGCAGGTCGTACACCCCGCGCGCCGAGTGCTCGTCGAGCTCTCCGGTCGGCTCGTCAGCTAGCACGAGTCGAGGTCGGTGTATGACCGCCGCCGCGATCGCCACCCGCTGCGCCTCTCCCCCGGACAACCCCGCCACCCGCCGGTCCGCGAGCTCGGCCAACCCGAGCTCGACCAGTATGGCGGCTGCTTGGCGCCGCGCCCGGGCCGAGGACAAGCCTGACAGCCTCAGCTGCAGGGCGACGTTGTCCTGGACGGCCTGCTCGGCCAACAGGCTGCGCAGCGGGTGTTGGTCGATGAAGCCGACGTGAGCTGCCCGCCAGCGGCGGCGCTGCGCCACCCCCAGCTCCTGCAGCGCCGTGCCGCCGACCTGAACGCGACCGGCCACGACCGCCTGCTCACCCGTGATCACGCGCAGCAGCGTGGACTTGCCGGAGCCGTTGGGGCCCTGCACCAGCAGCCGCTCGCCGGGGTCGACCGAAAGGTCGGCCCCGCGCAGGGCCATCACGGTGCCCGCTGGGCTGGGAAAGGCCACGAAGGCGTCCTCGACTCGCACAATCGCCTCGTCGCGCGACGTCATCGCAGGTCAACCTCCGGCGGTTGGGGTTGGGACTCGCGGAAGGCCGAACCGGAGGCCAAGACACACGCGAGCAGCCCCCCGAGCGTCGCGGCCGCGGCCACGGCGACGGTCGGCCAGGCTGCCACCACCAATCGCAACGGCGGCGTCACCGAGGTCCCACCCGGCCCGGTAGTCAGCAGCCGGGTCGCCAACCCGGCCAGCGCCAGCCCGCCGGCAACGCCGATCGGCACGCCGACCGCGAGAGTGGACAGCGAGCGAGCCCGCAGCACGGCTCGCAGAGTCCTGGGAGGCACCCCGTCCAGCTCCATCGCGAAGAAGTCCGCGGCTGATCCCTCGAGATCGCTGCGGACCGCAGTCGCCACGCTGACCATGGCCAGCAGCAGCGCCACCATCCCAGCGCCGACCAGCAAGGTCAGCGAGCGTGTTGTCACCGGATCAGTTCTGATGGCGCGCTCGATGTCGGTCCGATAGGTCAATGCGGCGGTCGAGGCCGACGACGACGCCAGCACCTTGCGCACCGCATCCTTCGAGGCTCCAGGCGCAGCGATCCAGACTTGGCTGACGGCCGCAGTCCCCGGAGCAGAGCGGTCCAGCAGCGACACCACCTCCGCCTGGTCAGCGAGCAGGAATGCTCGACCCAGCGTCGGCATCCGAGGCAGCACGGCGACCACCCGGGCCGGCACGGTGCGACCGTTGACGGTGATGCCGAAAGCACCGGCCGAGCCGGCGCGGGCTGCGGTGTCGGGGTCGACGGCCACCCGCAGTGGCTCGCGAAGAGAGGCCGAGGCGGTGCCGGGCGCTAGCACCACGCGGGTGTCGCCGATACGGAACTCGACGGCGACGGTCGTCGAGTCGGCGGCCCTGACCTTGGCCTGGTCGCTGCCCCAGTCGGTCCAGGACCAACCAACCGGTCGACCGTCTGCCTTGACCTCACCGAGCCGCAGCCGACCGGCGGCCAGAGCCCGGTCGGTGCTGCCTTCGCCCACGCCGTGCTGGCGGCGGTCCAGGTGGCTCTCCGACTCGTTGAACTCCACGGCGCGGACGGTGTACGCCGAATCGGCGGCGCTGCCAGGGAGGGCGCGCAGATCGGCCGACAGCACCGGCCCGTTGCCGGACAGCGCCAGCCTCTTCTCGCGCCCCTCTGGCGTGCTCAGCCACAGCGACACCGTGACCGCATCGGTGACGCCCGCCACCTGGACACTGACCCGCCCGGTACCCGCCGGCAGGGTTGGGGCAGAGTGGTCCATCGGGCGGTTAACCCGCAGGCGCGCCGCCAGGTCCGCGGCGGTGACGTCAGCCCCGGTGACGGCGGCGAACTCGTGCATCTGGGACAGCACCTCAGTGCCGATGCCGGTCAGCGGAAGCGACGTCGCCAGCGTCGACCCGGCGAAGGCGGTCACCGAGGAGCTGACGATCGGGTGAATGGCCACCCCCGGCCCCGCCGCCATGATCTTGGGCGCGTCCAGCACATCCAGCGGCACCGCCACCTGCGAACTGGGCCCGACCCGGACGTCCAGTGGCACCTGATCGGCGGCCTGGTCCACCGCCGATTGGAGCAGACTGGCCCGGTACGATCCGGCGAAGACCAGTGAGCACAGAGCGGCAGCCAGGAACCCGGCCGTCACCATGGGCAGCAGTGGACGCCGCCGACCGGCGAGCACCGCCAGCCGCAACACCACTGTGGTGAGGTCCGGTCGCGGTGGCAGCCGGCGCAGCCGAGAGGACAGCAGCAGCGGACTCCACAGCCGTGCAGCGAGCAGCCCGGTCGCGACAGACACCAGCACCACGATGCTTGGTGCGAAGGGACCTGCAGCAGCCCCCGAGGTGCCGATGGCCAGCAGTGTGGTCATGGCGACCATTGCGACCAGGACGGCGTCCGCCGCTTGTCGGACGCCCCGGCCCGCACCGGGCGGCCAGTGCGCCACCAGAACGGCGATCAGCACGGCTGCCACCGTTAGCCCCGCAAGCGTCGGCCAGGACGAGCCCGCCGCGGCCAATGCTGACGCAGCCGGATGCTCGACCAGGGAGCGCAGCCGCTGATAGAGCACCACAGTCGCGACGGCGACCCCGAGCACCACGCCCAGCGACGCCGCCAGCAGGGGCTGCACGGCGGTCGTTACCAAGAGCTGCCCCCCGGACGCTCCCCGCCGGCTCAGCACCCGTGCCGTGAGCTGCTGTCGCCGGCGCATGGCGGCTGCCACCAGGACGCAGAAACCGAGCTGCAATGCGCCGGCTCCCGCTCCCAGCACAGCGAACCGGTCGGCGGAGGCGTCGGCCCGAGCACCTGCCCCCGTGATCTCGTCCACCGGCCAGTAGACGATCAGCGGCCCCGAGACGGCGTTCACAGTGGCGGCCACGTCCGCCAGGGCCCGGGTGAAGCCCGACACCCCTGCCGCGGCGATGGCGCCGCCGTCCAGGGTGCCGTACCAGGCGGTGTTGCGGCCGAAGAGCGTCAGGGACCTCAGCTGACTCATGGTCTGGGGATCAGCTCCCAACAGCATTGGCAGCCCGGGCGGCACCAGTCGAGTGCCGACCAGCCGCTGGTCGGTCAGCTCGGCGCGACCGGTGACCACCAGACCAAGTAACCGAGCCTCCCGCTGAAGCGCGGGCAGGTCAGGCGCCACCGCGCTGAGCGGAGACTGCACCACCAGCACCTCGCAGGCACTGGGCCGGCAGCTGCGCGGCAGCCGGCCGGAAGTCACCCGCACGTCGTCACCGAGTGCGTCGACGGCTCCCACAGTGACGTCGGTGCCTGCCAGGGCCACCGGCCGGAAGGTGAGCGTGTGCTGCACTGACGTAAGTCCGGAGGCACCCAGACCGGCCCGTACGGACGCGTCCACCTCGCCCAGGGCGGTGCCGCGGAGATCACGCGAGGTGACGGCGAGCACGGCTCGCTGTGTGGAGGGGAGAGCGTCGACTGCTCCACGGATGGCCGCAACGGACGCCTCGGTTCGCAGTCCGGAGGCGAACACCGGAAGAAAGGCCGCCAGGGCTACGCCCAACGACAGCAGCAGCCAGCCCCCGGGGCGATGGCGTACGGCGGCCCAGGCGAGGGCAAACGGTACGACGTCAAATCGAGGCACGGGTCGCCTCGTGGCCGCCCTCCGAGCCAGCACTGGATGGCGAACCTTCGTGGCTCGGCCACGACGACTCGATCACCGGCAACACGCTCACCTCGACGCAGAAGGGCTGAGGTGGCCACGATAGACCCGAGGCTAGAGCGGCGCGCCGATCCGACGAACCCGAACCATGTTGGTGTGCCCGGCGATTCCGGGGGGCGACCCGGCCACGATGATCACGCGCTCACCCTCGGCGATCCGACCCGAGTCGGTCAGCGCCTTGTCCACCTGGCGAATCATGTCGTCGGTGTGGCTGACCATCGGCACCAGGAAGGTCTCCACGCCCCAGCTCAAGGTGAGCTCGGCCCGGGTCGACTCCACCGGCGTGAAGGCCAGCACCGGAATGGGCGAACGCAACCGCGACATCCTGCGGGCCGAGTCGCCGGAGTGCGTAAAGGCCACCAGGAACTTAGCGTCGATGCGCGCTCCCACCTCCGCGGCCACCTTGGTCATGACCCCGCTGGTGGTGTGCGGGTCCCAGTCGATGTTCTGCATCTTGTCCAGACCGTGCAACTCGGTGTTGTTGACGATCCGGGCCATGGTCTCCACGGTGACGACCGGATAGTCGCCGACGCTCGTCTCCCCGGACAACATGACGGCGTCGGCGCCGTCCAGGATGGCGTTGGCCACGTCGGAGGCCTCCGCCCGGGTGGGCCGAGGCGCAGAGATCATCGACTCCAGCATCTGCGTAGCCACGATCACCGGCTTGGCCCACCGCCGGGCGGCGCTGACAATCTGCTTCTGCACCAACGGCACCTCCTCGAGCGGGAGCTCGACGCCCAGGTCGCCCCTGGCCACCATCACCGCGTCAAAGGCGTCGATGATCTCGTCGAGGTTCTGGATGGCCTGCGGCTTCTCGATCTTGGCGATAACCGGGACCCGGCGGCCGATCTCGTCCATGATCTGATGCACGATCTCGATATCGGCGGCACTGCGGACGAACGACAGTGCGACCATGTCGACGCCTTGGCGAAGTGCCCAACGCAGGTCGTCGCAGTCCTTGTCGCTCATGGCTGGCACACTCACTGCGACACCTGGCAGGTTGATGCCCTTGTTATTGCTGACCGGACCGCCGACGACGACCTCAGTGATCACGTCGGAGCCGGTCACCTCAGTGGCCTTGAGCATCAGCCGGCCGTCGTCGATCAAGATCAGGTCCCCCGGACGAACGTCGCCCGGAAGACCCTTGAAGGTGGTCGAGCAGCGCGAGCCGTCGCCCTGGATGTCGTCGACGGTGATGGTGAAGGTCTCTCCTGGCTCCAGCACCTCCTTGCCGTTGAGGAACCGGCCCAGCCGGATCTTCGGGCCCTGCAGGTCGGCAAGGATCCCCACCGGTCGTCCCGTGGCCGCCGCGGCGGCGCGGACGCTGTCGTAGCGCACCTCGTGGTCGACGTAATCGCCATGGCTCATGTTGAGGCGGGCTACGTCCATCCCCGCGTTGACCAACTCGATGAGCCGTTCCGGCGCTGAGGATGCTGGGCCCAGCGTGCACACAATCTTCGCTCTTCGCACCTGGTCGACACTAGCGAATGTCGCTGTGGCCGCCCATACCAGCACCCGACTGGTGTTGCTAGCCGGCGATGGCTGCGAGCGCGGAACGCAGGTCGTCGGGATACTCGGAGGTGAACTCGACCTCATCGCCGGTCCGCGGATGGACGAACCCGAGCCGGACCGCGTGCAGCCATTGGCGCTCCAGCTTGAGCCGGGCCGCCAGGACTGGATCCGCACCGTAGGTCAGGTCGCCCAGGCAGGGATGCTTGATGGCCGACATGTGAACGCGGATCTGATGGGTCCGTCCGGTCTCCAGGGACACCTCCAGCAAGGTGCAGCCGACGAAGGCCTCCAGCGTCGCGTAGTGGGTGACGCTGTGCCGGCCACCAGCGAGCACCGTCATCTTGTAGTCGGCCCCCGGGTGTCGACCGATGGGTGCCTCGATCGTGCCTGTGAACGGGTCCGGGTGGCCTTGGACCAGCGTGTGGTACGTCTTGTCGACGCTACGGGAGCGGAAGGCACGCTTGAGCACTGTGTAGGCCAGCTCGCTCTTGGCTACCACCATCAACCCCGAAGTGCCCACGTCCAGCCGCTGTACGATCCCTTGGCGCTCGGGGACTCCGGAGGTGGAGATGCGGAACCCCGCTCCGGCCAGGTGCTCAACCACCGAGGGACCTGACCACCCCAGGCTCGGGTGGGCGGCCACGCCCGCGGGTTTGTCGACCACCACGATGTCGGAGTCGTCGTGCACGATCCGTACGCCTGCGACCTGCTGCGGCCTCACCTGCACGCCCGGCTCGCCCTCGTCCATGGCGACCTCGAGGACGGCGCCGGCGCGGACCCGGTCGGATTTGCTGGCCGGGGCTCCGTCGACCTGCACGAGGCCCCGTCCGATGAGGTCGGCGGTGCGGTTGCGGGACAACCCGAGCATGCGTGACATCGCAGCGTCGACCCGCTCACCCTCCAGTCCCTCGGGGATGAACAGCACCTTCCTCTCAGACGGATGGTCGGTCACGAGACCGTCAGGCACCCGGCTCGGCGTCTGGCGCGCGCTCCGTCGCCGGCTCGGCCGTCCCATGTTGCCCGTCAACCGGCACGCTCTTCACCACCGACAGCACCAAGATGAACACGGCGGCACTGGTGATACAGGTGTCGGCCACGTTGAAGATGGGCCAGTAGGGCAGCTGGAGGAAGTCGACGACGTGGCCGCGCAGCACACCGGGGGAACGAAAGAGCCGGTCGACCAGGTTGCCGGCTACACCTGCAGTCAGCAGCCCCAGCGCGACAGCCCAGCCGGTGTGCCCCACACGGGGCAGCAGGTAGAGCAGCACGAAGCCGAGGACCAGCACGGAGAGCAGCGCAAAGATGAAGGTGTAGCTTTCGCCCAGACTGAACGCCGCGCCAGGGTTGCGGATCAGCCTCAACGTGAGCAGCCCGCCCAAGAGCCGAATGGGCTCACCGGGGACCAGTCGGTCGACCACGACGATCTTCGTCAGTACGTCGACAGCGAGTCCCAGGAGAGCCACGCTGGCGAACAACCAACGCATCCTCAGCCGACTCGTTGGAGTCGGTGGGAGGAGGGAAGCTATCGCCGTTCCTCGCGCTGTTTGCAGGTCACGCAGAGAGTAGCCCGCGGGAACGCCTGCAGCCGATACTTGCCGATGGGCTGACCACAGTTGTCACAGCTGCCGTAGGTGCCCAGCTGGATGTGACGCAGGGCCAGCCGGGACTGGTCCAGCATCTCCCGGGCGTTGTTCGCCAGCGACATCTCGGCGTCCCGCTCGAAGTTGGCCGAACCCACGTCCGCCGGATCGCGACCGGCACCTTCGGTGCCGTCGCGAAGCAGGCCGACTAGCTCGGCCGTCGAAGTCTCGATCTGGCTCTCGAACCGGACGATGTCGTCGGCCAGCGTTGCGCTGACCTCATCGAGCTCCTCGGCTGTCCAAGGGTCCTCACCCGGGCGAACCGGCAAGGACGCGACGTCGAACTCGGCGATGGCGCGGCCTGCGCGAGTCTGGTCGGCGGCCGAGGATGCTGATGACTCGGCCTCGGTCGGATCAACGGCGGGACTCGTGCCTGCGGACGTCATGTCGCCCCCTACGGGTAGATGTGGCAGAGAGACAGTAGGACTCATTCGCTCTGTGTTCAACTCCACACGGGCCGACGATGCACGCAGGAGCGTCGTAGAGCGCCGATCGGACGGCCGAACGAGCGTCAGCAGCGACGCCGCCGGTCGCCCACAATCGGGGAACCGGCCCCAGAGACCACCGCCGGTGGCCTAGCGCTGTTGGTCCCCCAGCGTCGCGTCAAGGCGAGGCGTACCGCCGTCGCCCTCGGCCGGAGCCTCTGTGCCGGGCTTCGCCGGCGCTGACCCTCGTCCGCTCGGCCCGCTCGGGGGTGCACTGGGCGCCAACTCCGGTGCGGGCGCTGGCTCGGCTCGGCCGGACTGCAAAGTGTTGATCTGGCTGCGGAGGTGCTCCGTGAGGTTGGAGCGGTAGGCCGCCTCAAAGGCGCGCAACTCCCTCACCGATGTCGACAGCTCTTCACGCTGGGACTCGAGCTGGCCCAACATCTCGGCGCGTCGCTTGTCGATCTCCTGCCCGAGTTGCTCGGACCGGCTGAGGGTCTGCGCCTGCAGTTGCTCCGCCCTCTCTCGAGCCTCCGCCTCGAGCCGTTCAGCTCGGCTCTTGGCCTCGGCGGTGACATGCTGGGCCGTCTTGTTGGCCTCGTTTCGGATTCGGTTGGCCTCATGGGTGGCCTCGCCCACCAGCCGCTCGGCCTGCTCGGTGGAGATCTCCACCAGCCGGACGACCGCGCTGCTGGCCTCTTTGGCTGTGGTCACGACCACGGTCTGGGGCTGGGTCTGCGGCTGCGCCGGCGGCTGCGCAGGGGGGGCCGGCTGCTGAGGAGTCCCGGCCGCTGGCGGGGTGACGGGTTGTGCAGCCGGCCGCGGAGCAGAGGCGGTGGGAACCGGCTTGGTGTCGTCGGACGCCTTGAGCGACTCCACCTGCTTCTTGAGGTTCTGGTTCTCCTCGAGGAGCTGAGCGAAGCTTTCCTCGATCTCGTCAACGAACTCGTCTACTTCGAGTACCTCGTAGCCGGACTTGCGTGCCATCCGGAACCGCTTGTTGCGCACATCGTCAAGCGAAAGCGTCATCGTTCACCCCGTGGTCGGTTAGTCGGGTCGAGCTGCTGCCCCAGCCGCGGAAGTCACCCCGGCGGCGTCCCGGCCCTACCGTATCGAATGCACGCCGATCGCACGAAGTGACTCGCGGCTCGACCACATCGATCAACTCAACAAGTACGCCTGGTTCATCCGCATCAGGATCGTGACCAGAAGGAACAGGCCGATGAAGGCCAGATCGAGCATCATGTTGCCGATCCGTACGGGGCGCAGCACCTTGCGCAGCAGCCGCAGCGGCGGATCGGTGACCGAATACACGATCTCGGCGGCGACCAGCATCGGACCCCGCGGCTGCCAGTCGCGCACCAGCACCGGGACCCAGGACAAGATCATCCGGGCGAACAGCACGAACAGGAAGATCTGCAGCACCCAGCCAATGACGATTCCGACGATGATCATCGTTCCTTGTGCCCCGGTCTCTTCCTGGTTGTGCACCTCGTGGTGGCCGCCTGCGGTGACCGGCTGGGCAAGTCAGCTTTGGTTGAAGAACCCACCCGCGATGCGTTCCTTGTCCTCCGCCGTCACGTTGACGTTCTGCGGCGACAGCAGGAACACCTTGCTAGTCACACGCTCGATAGTGCCATGTCGACCAAAAATGAGCCCCGCCGCGAAGTCCACCAAACGCTTGGCGTCGGCGTCCTCCATCTGGGAGAGGTTCATGATCACCGGCACGCCGTCACGGAAGTGCTCTCCGATGGTGCGGGCCTCGTTGTAGGTGCGCGGGTGCACGGTGACGATGCGGGACAACATGGGCGAGGAGTGGTGGGAGGAGTTCGAGGACACGTTCGAGGACAAATCAGCCGCCCGGGAGGTGGTCGGAGTGGGATGCTGCGGAGCCGCCGCCGGAGCGGCTCGCTTGGTCTCCAGCGGCGTCACGTTGGCCGCATGCGAACCCGAAGGACGCGGATGCGACGGGGCTGGCGAAGGGCTGGAGTACCTGGCCGGGCTGGCGTGGCCCGAACCGGAATGGCCTGGGTCCGCGGACAAGGCGGAGGAGGACTGCAGAGGAGCACCCGATCCGACCAACTGGTCGCGGCCGATGCTCTCCGTGAGCTCGTTGTCGTCGTCGGCGTCGTGGTATTCGCCGTACCGGTCGTCGGTCACCAGTCCCAGCCACGCTGCCGCCCGCTTGAGTCGTTCCGCCATCTGCTGCCTCACCCTCGTCTGGTTGACCTGGTCCGCATGAGCGGGTCGCCGAGGAGCGTGCGCTCAACCTCGTACGAGGCCAAACACTACCGCCCGTCGTCGGCGAAGAGCCCGAGCGAACCGGCGACACGCGGTCCCAGGACTTGCAGGTCAGTCAACCCCGGGCAGGTGGCCGGCTACTTGAGGAAGTCCGGGATATCGAGGTCGTCGTCGTCCACGGGCGGCGCGGGGCGACGTGGCGGTGGGGACCAGGGATGCGGCTGGCCTGAGCCGGCCTGGCCTGCGGCACCGCCCCCCGAAGCAGCCCCGACGGGCTCCGGAGAGGGGTTGGGCGGGGACGCCGACGGCATCGAGCTTGGCCTGGACGGCTCCGGTGGGGCCGATCGGGGCTCCGGAGCCCGGCTGACTGCCGCTTGGCGACGTGGCGGCTGGCCGCCCTCGAAGCCGGCGGCGATGACGGTGACCCGCACCTCGTCGCCCAGCGCGTCGTCGATGACCGTGCCGAAGATGATGTTGGCGTCCTCATGCGCGGCGCTCTGGATCAGGTTGGCCGCAGCGGACACCTCGAAGAGGCCGAGGTCGGACCCGCCGGCAATGGAGAGCAGCACACCGTGCGCCCCGTCGATGCTGGCCTCGAGCAGCGGCGAGGACACCGCCATCTCGGCCGCCGCACGGGCACGGTCCTCGCCACGGGCTGACCCGATGCCCATCAGCGCAGAGCCGGCATTGGACATCACCGCCTTGACGTCGGCGAAGTCGAGGTTGATCAAGCCGGGCGTAGTGATCAGGTCAGTGATGCCCGACACCCCTTGCATCAGCACCTGATCGGCCTGCTTGAACGCGTCCAGGATGGCGATCTGGTGGTCGATCATCTGCAGCAGCTTGTCGTTGGGAATCACAATCAGGGTGTCAACCTCCTCGCGGAGCCCGGTGATACCCGTGTCGGCCTGGGTCGCGCGCCGCTTCCCCTCGAAGGAGAACGGCCGCGTCACCACCCCGATCGTGAGGGCGCCGAGCGCACGCGCAATCCGAGCGACGACAGGAGCGCCGCCGGTGCCGGTCCCACCCCCCTCACCCGCAGTGACGAAGACCATGTCGGCGCCCTTGAGGGCGTCCTCGATGTCCTGGGCGTGGTCCTCGGCCGCCTGCCGGCCCTTGTCGGGGTCAGCGCCGGCCCCCAGCCCCCGGGTCAGCTCACGGCCGATGTCCAACTTGACGTCGGCGTCGCTCATCAGCAGGGCCTGGGCGTCGGTGTTCACGGCGATGAACTCAACGCCCCGCAGGCCCGCCTCGATCATCCGGTTGACGGCGTTGACTCCGCCTCCCCCGACGCCGACCACCTTGATGATGGCCAAGTAGTTCTGTGATGCAGTGACCACGAGTTGGAGCCTCTTTCCTGAGTCTGGTGCGCTGGTGACTGCTCGCGCCAAGTCTCAACCTGTAGTCAACGGGGAAGAGTCGATGGGCCGCCGACGCTGCGTCTTCGTCAGGTTATGCAACGCTCATCCGACGTGTCCACCGAGGGTGAGCGGACACGCCCAGCAAATCGTGCCCCGCCGCGATTTCCTTCACCTGCAGTTGACGGTGAGGGTGCTTGGCTGGCGAAATCAGGATGCAGCGGCGGGATCTCCGGCGTAGCGTCCAGGGTCGTGAGTGATGGACTGGAGGCCGGCCCCATGGGTGCCGGCGGCGATGACGACGCCGCGGACGGCTGGTTCCCCGAAAGTGTGGCCGTCGACTACGACGCCCCCGGCGGCGCCAACGCGGCGGACGTGGTGGCGCCCGCGGTGGATGTGCTGACCGAGCTGGCCGGCGACGGCCCGGCACTGGAGTTTGCCGTGGGGACCGGCAGGATCGCCGTGGCCCTGGCTGCGCGCGGCGTGGCGGTGCAAGGGATCGAGTTGAGCCGGGCAATGGCGGCGCGCATCGCCGGCAAGCCGGGCGGCGAGGCGATTGGCGTCACGATCGGCGACATGACCACGACCCGGGTGGCCGGGGAGTTCTCCCTCGTCTACCTGGTCTTTAACACGATCAGCAACGTGACCAGCCAAGAGGGGCAGGTGGACGTGTTCTGCAACGCTGCCGCGCATCTGCGGCCGGGTGGGTTGTTCCTGATCGAGGTCGGGCTGCCGGACCTGCGCCGACTCCCGCCCGGGCAGGACATCGTCCCCTTCGCCATGACTCGTGACCACGATGGCGGCGGCTACCTGGGGTTTGACCAGTACGACGTGGTCACCCAGAGGTTCACGTCGAACCATGTCACGGTGTCCGGCAGCGGGTCAGGACAGTTCCGTCGCCTACCTTTCCGGTACGCATGGCCGGCCGAGATGGACCTGATGGCGCGCATCGCCGGCATGACTTTGCGACACCGCTGGTCGGACTGGGACCGGACCGCGATGACCGCCGCGAGCACCAAGCATGTGTCGGTCTGGGCGAAAACCTGATCGACGGTCGGCAGGGCGAGGCCGAGGCGCGCGCTGAGCCCCACTGATTGCGCTGAGCCCTACTGACTGCCATGAGCCCCGCTCGCTGGCCTGAGCCTGCAGCAGTGGGCTCGGCGAAGCGCCCGCGGCTCAGCGTCGGCTACCGCAGGGCAGGGCTGCGGGGGGCCGAGACGTCGTACGTGGTCGCCTTGAGCTTGAGCAGCGGGAGCACCACGCGGGCCTTGAGTTCTGACTCCTCGGCACTGCCCCAGCGAACGACGTCGCCGTCGGTGAGCCTCAGCTCGAAGCGGTCCGAGGAGGTGGCGGTGATCCTGCGTACCCGCCGCTCGAGCTCGTCCGGCAGCGCCGCGGCTACCGTGCCGGCATCGGTGAGCAGTGCGGCGTTGGCCGGGTAGACGTCGGCCAGCACGACCCCCAGCGGCACGCTCGGCACGTCCGCATAGGCATGCCCCTGGTTGTCGACCAGCGCGAAGCCCTGCGGTTGAGCCACCGCAATCACCGCCGTGCGCTCCTGGACCGCGATGGTCACGGTCTGCGGCCAGCGGCGGCTGACCTGAACTGTCCGTACCAGCCTGAGCCCCGCGACCCTCTTGGCGATGGCGTCGAGGTCTTGGCGGATCAACGGGCGTCCGATCGGCACGACCGCGGCGGATCGCACCTGGTCGGTGGTCAGGGCAGTGACGCCAGTGACCTGCACCTGGCGAGCGGCCAGGACTGGGGAGAACGCGACCAGCCAGCCGGCGGTCGCCACCACCAGCACGACCACGGCCAGCGCGACCCAGGCCGAGGGCCGGATGCGGCGGGGACGCGGCTGCAGGTCGGGCGGGGCCCACGACCCGGCTGGCGCTCTCGGGGTCTGCAGCGTGACGTTGGAGGTCATCGGCGTCCGGTCGGGGACGTCGTCGCTCGGCGCTGCAGCTCTGCGACGATCAGCGGCGTGATCTTGGTGACGTCCCCGCAACCGACGGTGATCACCAGGTCGCCGGCGCGGGCGAGCCCGGCAACGGTGCCTGCCGCCGCGTCCCAGTCGGGCTGGTAGGTCACCGAGGCCGTCCCCGGAGCGATCGCTTCGCTGACCAGCCGGCCGTCGACGCCCGGGATAGGGTCCTCGCGGTCGCCACAAACATCCATCACCACCGCCACGTCAGCCAGCTCCAGCGCCTGCGCCAGCTCGGTAGAGAAGTCTCGGGTGCGGGTGTAGAGGTGGGGCTGGAAGCAGACCACGAGCCGCCCGTCGCCCACTCCGGTGCGGGCGGCCTTCAGCGTGTTGAGCACCTCGGTGGGGTGGTGCGCGTAGTCGTCGTACACCCGGATGCCGTCGACGGAGCCGACCAGCTCGAACCGGCGGTGGGTGCCGCGGAAGTCGCCGAGTTGCTCGCGGACCACCTGGTCGGCCACCCCGACCCGGGTGGCCACCGCATAGGTTGCCGCCGCGTTCAGCAGGTTGTAGTGCCCCGGCACCGAGAGGGAGACCGGCCCGCCGGCCGTGGCGGACCGAAGCTCGAAGGTGGAGCCGGTGCCGGCGAAGTCGGCGGTCGAGATGCGTACGTCCGCGGACTGGCTGGTGCCGAAGGTGACGATCTCCAGGTCACTCTCGCCGGCGCTCACTCGTCGGCGCACTCGCTCGGTGAGGGTCACCGCACCCGAATCGTCGGCGCTCACCACCAGCAGCCGGAGACCAGGGGAACTGACGAACCGCAGGAAGCCGGCGGCGTAGTTGTCCGCTGTGCCCCAGTTGGCCAGGTGGTCGGGGTCGACGTTGGTGACCACGGCGATCTCGGCCGGATACTGCAGAAAGGAGCCGTCGCTCTCGTCGGCTTCGGCGACCATCAGGTCTCCGGTGCCCAGGTGCCCGCCGGTGGCCGTGCCGGTGAGCGAGCCACCGATCACGTACGACGGGTCGAGCCCGCAACCGGTCAGCACCGAGGCGATCATCGCCGTGGTCGTGGTCTTGCCGTGCGTGCCGGCCACCGCGATGGTCCGCCGGCCCAGCATCAACGAGCCTAGCGCTTGGCTGCGGTGAAGCACCTGCAGCCCACGTCGTCGCGCCTCAGCCAACTCCGGGTTGTCCTCGCGGATGGCCGACGACGCCACCACGGTCCTGGCGGCTCCGAGCTGCTCCGCCCGGTGACCGACGTGCACCCGGGCGCCGAGAGCCTCCAGAGCTCGCAGATAGCTGGAGTCCTGCCGGTCGCTGCCGCTGACCTCGGCGCCCGCCTGGACATAGGCGGTGGCGATGCCGTTCATCCCCGAGCCGCCGATGGCGATGAAGTGCACCGGACTCAGCGAGCTCACCTCGGCGAGCTCGGTCGGTTCGATCAAGGCCATGCCCCAGCCACCTCCAACGTGTGTCGCGCCAGCGTTACCGCGGCGTCGTTGCGGGCAACGCCGGCGGTGGCTCGAGACATTCCGGCCAACCGCGGACGGTCGGTGAGCAGCGCGGGCAGGTGAGAAGCCGCCCACTGCGGGGTGCAGTCCGCGTCGGGCAGCAGCTCCCCACCGCCTGCCTCGACCACCACGGTGGCGTTGCGGGCCTGCTCGCCGTTGCCGTGTGGATAAGGCACGAACACGGCCGGCAGCCCGACCGCCGCGGTCTCCAGGACCGTGCTGGCTCCGCACCGACCGAGCAGCAGGTCGGCCGCGGCGTAGGCCTGCTCCATCTCGGCCACGAAGGCCACCGGCTGGTAGCAGGCGCCCGTGTCCGGGTCGGTGACCGAAACCGTGTCCGGTGTGAGGTTGGCAGGACCGACGACATGCAGCACCGAGATGCCCCGGGCCAGCAGCTGGTCCCGGGCCCCGGCCACGGCCGAGTTGATGGATCGCGCCCCCTGCGAGCCGCCGCTGACCAGCAGCGTCGGCAGCTCGGGATCGAGGCCGAAGCGCAGCCGGGCCGACCGACGCTCGGCGCTGCGATCCAGCTCAACGATCGAGCGGCGCAGCGGCAGGCCGATCTCGGTGGCGTGCGGCAGAGGCGTGTCCGGGAACGAGGTGAACACCGACGTGGTGAAGCGGGCGGCCACTCGGTTGGCCAACCCGGGGATGGCGTTCTGCTCGTGCAGCACGATCGGCACCCGCAGCCGCCGAGCGGCGAGATACACGGGGGTGGAGACGTAGCCGCCGAAGCCCAGCACCACGTCGGCCCGGACCGCCCGCAGCAGGGCGGCTGCCTGGGCGACGGCGCGCCACAACCGCAGCGGCAGCCGGGCCAGATCCAGGTTCGGTCTCCGCGGCATCGGCACCGGCGCGATGAGCTCCAGCCGCAGTCCAGCCGCCGGCACCACCCGGGTCTCCAGCCCGCGCGTCGTGCCGACTGCGGTCAACTCGACGTCGGGCCGCAGCAGTTGGAGCTCGTGGGCGGTGGCGATCAGCGGCGAGGTGTGCCCGGCCGTGCCGCCACCGGCCAGCACGACGCTGGTAGGGGCGGCAGACTGCCCAGCTTCAGGGCTCACGACGACCCCGAGCGCTGGCGCGGCGCGACGGCACGGCTCGGGAGGAGCCGGCGCGAGAGGACACGATCGCCGTCATTCGGCGCAGCCGCAGCCCCGACCGGGCGGCGATCACCGCTCGAGCCGCCGGTTCCCGCCGGGCGCACGACAGCAGCACTCCGACGCCGGCCAGCGTGGCCAGCAGCGCCGAGCCGCCGTAGGACACCAGCGGCAGCGGTACGCCGGCGATCGGCAGCAAACGGAGCACGCAGCCGAGGTTCACCAGGGCCTGCACCATGAACCAGGCCGTCACCCCGGCAGCGGCGTAGCGCGGGAACGCCTCGTCGGAGCGCAGTGCGATCCGGATGCCCGCATAGCCGAGCACCAGGAACATCGCCAGCACCATCAGGCTGCCGAACAGGCCAAGCTCCTCACCGATCACCGCGAAGATGAAGTCCGAGTGCGCTTCGGGCAGGGTCCCCCATTTCTGCCGACTGGCACCCAGGCCGACGCCCCACCAGCCGCCGGAGGCGATGGCGTACATGCCCACCGTGGCCTGATGGTTGATGCCCTCCAGGCCGCTGTTGGGGTTGAGGAACGCGGCGAACCGGCTCAGCCGGGTGGGGCTGGTGAGCACCAGTACGGCCATGCCGGCGGCGCCGAGGGTGGCCAGAACGGCGAAGATCCGCAGCGGCGCGCCGATCATCCACAACACGGCCCCGACCATGCCGATCACCACGGCGGCGGTGCCCGCGTCACCCTGGAACACGATCAGCAAGATGATCAGGGCGCTCACCGGAAGGTACGGGATGAGCAGGTGCTTGGGCTGGTCGAGCAGCTGTTGCTTGCGGGCGAGCACGTCGGCGCCCCAGAGAGCTACTGCGAGCTTGGCGAACTCCGAGGGCTGCAGCCGCAGCGGGCCGAGGTCCAACCAGTTGCGGTTGCCTTGAAACTCCCAGCCGAGCGGGGTGTAAGTCAAGATCAGCAGGATCATGGCGCCGGCCGTGCCCACCCAGCTGAGCACCCGCAGCGTCGGCGGTTTCAGCTTGACGATGACCACGATGGCGACCAGCCCGACAGCCACGAACACGATCTGGCGCTTGATATAGAAATAGGAGTCCCGGTAGTTCAGGTAGGCCTTGACGCTGGAGGCCGACAGCACCATCAGCATTCCCAGCGCCAGCAGCATCCCGGCCGCGGCGAGCACGAGGTGGTAGCTGGTCAACGGCCGGTCCAGCACGCTCTCCAGCCACTGCGAGGTGCTCCTGCGGGAGATCTTGGCGACTTGGCGGCTACCGGCTGGGCGCCGACCCGACGTGCTGTCCCGGCTCGGGCTGGGGGTCAGTGTCGCCACGGCGGCCTCACTCCTTCGCGTCGCCGACCGGGCCCGATGTCTCTGGTCCCAGGTCGTGCACCGCTGCGGTGAAGGCGTCTCCGCGGGCGGCGTAGTCGGTGAACATGTCCAAACTGGCACAGCCCGGAGCCAGCAGCACCACGTCACCCGGTCGGGCCAGGGACGCAGCGGCCGCGACGGCTCGGGCCATGGCACTAGTGTCGGTTGACTCGATCACAATCACCGGGACTTCCGGCGCGTGTCGGTCCAGGGCCTCAGCGACCACGCGGCGGTCGACGCCGAGCAGCACCGCCCCCCGCAGCCTGGCCCGGTGCTCGACCACCAGCTCGTCGAACGTGGTCCCCTTGGCCTGCCCGCCGGCGACCCAGACCACACTTGTGTACGAGCGCAGCGCCGCACCCGCTGCGGCCGGGTTGGTGGCCTTCGAATCGTCGACCCAACGCACTCCGCCGCGCTCGGCCACGGTCTGGATCTTGTGCGCCCCGACCGCCACATTCCGCAGCCCGTCCCGTACGGCCACCGCGGGGACGCCGAAGGACCGGGCCAGGGCCGCTGCGGCGAGAGCGTTCTCAAGGTTGTGCGGCGCGGCCGGTGAGACGTCGCCGACGCGGGCCAGCTCCAGGGCGGAGTCGCGGCGCTGCTCCACAAAGGCCCGATCCACGAGGTATTCGTCGACCACCCCCAGCATGGACGGGCCCGGGATGCCCAAGGTGAATCCGATCGCGCGGGCGCCCTCGACCACGTCGGCGTCCTCGACCATCTGCTCGGTGGCCGGATCAGCCACGTTGTAGACGCAGCTGGCGTGCACGCTGGTGTAGATCTTGGCTTTGGCGTCGCGATAGCGCTCAGGGGAGCCGTGCCACTCGAGATGGTCCGGTGCCAGGTTGAGCACGGCCGCCGAGTGCAGCGAGAGCGAGTGCGACCAATGCAGCTGGTGGCTGGACAGCTCGACGGCCAGCACGTCGTAGGGGTCGGGATCCAGCACGGTCTCCATCACCGGCCGCCCGATGTTGCCGACCGCTGCGGTGCGCAGGCCCGCGGCGGCCAGGATCGACTCCAGCATCTGGGTGGTGGTGGTCTTGCCGTTGGTCCCGGTCACGCCGAGCCAGGGCACGACGCGGTCCGGTCGGCTCAGCCGCCAGGCCAACTCCACCTCGCTCCAGATGGGCACACCTTGGCCGGCCGCCGCAACCAGCATCGGATGGCTGGGCCGCCAGCCGGTGGTGATCACCAGGTCGGTGTCGGCTGGCAGCCGACTGGTCGAGCCGGCGCCCAGCCGTACGGTCGCGCCCAGCACTTCGAGCAGCTTGCCCTTGTCGGAGTTCGCCTCGTCGTCGCGGTCGTCCAGCACGGTGACGTGGGCGCCGAACTCCATCAGCCCGTCGGCGGCTGCGAAGCCGGACACGCCGATCCCGGCCACCACCACGTGCGCCTGGGCCCACGGGGACGAGCCGTCGGCGCTACTGATCCAGTCCACGCTCACTGCACGTCCCTTCTCCTGCGTCGGGCAGCGACTCTAATCGGACGACGTACGCCCGTCGACCCGCCTGACCCTCGCGCTGTCAGCCGTCAGGGGGCTCAGGCCTGGCCGACGCAGCGGGAGCGCTGACGCGGAGCGACGACTGCCGGACCTGTCGCCGAGCGTCCGGCTACATGCCGGCGACCCACTCCGCGTAGAAGATGCCCAGTCCGGCCGCCACGAACAGTCCGGCGATGATCCAGAACCGCATCACGATGGTGACCTGGGCCCAGTTCAACAACTCAAAGTGGTGGTGGATCGGCGACATCTTGAACAGCCGGCGACCCTTGGTCGCCTTGAAGTAGCCGACCTGCAGGATGACCGACATCACCTCGATCACCAGCAGGCCGCCTAGGATGATCAGCAGCAGCTCGGTCCGGGTGAAGATGGCCATCCCGGCCAACGCGCCCCCCAGTGACAACGAGCCTGTGTCGCCCATGAAGATCTTGGCCGGCTCGGCGTTCCACCACAGGAAGCCGAAACAGGCGCCGGCCAAGGCGATCGCCACCACCGCCAGGTCGTAGGGGTCGCGGACCTCGTAGCACTTCGGGCCGGCGGAGGCCGTGTAGGCGCAGGACTGGTTGTACTGCCAGATGTTGACCAGCGTGTACGCCCCGAAGATCATCACGCAGGCCCCGGACGCCAGCCCGTCGAGGCCGTCGGTGAGGTTGACCCCGTTGCTGGCTGCGGCGATCAGCAGGATCACCCACAGCACCACCAGGACCAGGGGCAGCTCCAACCACTCGATGTCACGCAGGAACGAGATGTGCGCCGACGCTGGCGTGACGCCGCGTTCGTCCGGGAACTGCAGCGCCAGCAGCGCAAAGACGATGGCGACCAGCGATTGGCCGGCGATCTTGGCTTTGCTCCGCAGACCCAGCGAGCGCTGCAGCCGGATCTTGATGTAGTCGTCCAGGAACCCGACCAGACCCAGCCCGGCGAACAGGAACAGCACCAGCAGGGCCGAGGCGGAGGGAGCGGTCCAGGTGAGCAGGTGACTGAGTGCGTACGCCAGCAGTACCGAGGCGATGATCACCAGCCCGCCCATTGTCGGCGTCCCGCGCTTGACGTGATGGGTGGTCGGGCCGTCGTCGCGGATGAGCTGGCCGTAGCCCTTGAGGACGAGGTAGTGGATAGCCACCCGAGTGCCCAGCAGAGTGCCGAGCAGAGCGAAGCAGCCCGCGAATACGATCGTCTTCACCCGGGGTCCTCACCTGTTCGGGCCGGCGTCGATCGACGGCTGGGCAGCGGCGGAGCCTGGTAGATCTCCTGCGCCACGGTGTCCAAGGCTAGGCCACGCGAGGCCTTGACCAGAACCGTGTCACCGGGTCCTAGGTGGGCCAGCACGGCCCCTGCGACGGCGTCCTTGCCTTCGACCACCACCGTACGGTCGGCCATCCCACCGGCGGCGGCGCCCTGGGCCAGCCGATGTCCGAGATCGCCGACAGCCACCAAGCGGTCGATCCCGCGAGCGGCGGCGTAGCGGCCGAGGGCGCGGTGCTCGGTGTCGGCGGTGTCCCCCAGCTCCAGCATGGTCCCCAGCACCGCCCAGGTCTGCCCGTGGCCCCGGGCAGCCCGTCGAGCGCGCCCGATCTCGGCCAGGGTATCCACGGCGGCGCGGGCCGAGTCCGGGTTGGCGTTGTAGGCGTCGTCGATGACCACCACGTCGTCGGGACGCTCGTGCATCTCCATCCGCGAGCGCGACCGCAGCCGGGCCTGGCTCAAGGTGGCGACCGTCGATGGCAGGTCGACACCCAGGGCCACCGCCGCGGCGGCGGCTGCAACAGCGTTGGCCACATGGTGTCGGCCGCTGACGAGCAGCCGAACCTCGGCCGGCAGGTGCGGCTGGCGGCCGGCGTCTGCGTGCAGCAGGAAGGAGCACCGGCCCAGCTCGTCGGAGGTGAGGTCGGTGGCCCACACGGCCGGTCGCGAGGGCGGCTCGCCTCGGGCCGAGCAGGCCGTCACGGGCGCCGCGGTCCGGCTCCGCATGGCCCAGACCAGCGGGTCGTCGGCGTTGAGGATGGCCATGCCGTCCGCTGGCAGGGCCTCCACCAACTCCCCCTTGGCCCGGGCGATCGCCTGCTGGCTGCCGAACTCACCGACGTGGGCCTGGCCGACGTTCAGCACCAGGCCGACCTGTGGCGGGGTCAGGTCACACAGGTAGGCGATGTGCCCGACGCCTCGGGCACCCATCTCGACGACCAGATGCCGAGTGTGGCTGTCGACCCTGAAAGCGGTCAGCGGCACCCCGATCTCGTTGTTGAGGTTGCCGTACGGGGCGACCGTGGGCCCGGCCTGCTCCAGGACCTGCGCCAGCAGATCCTTGGTCGAGGTCTTCCCTTGCGACCCGGTGAGCGCAACCACCTGCAGACCTCCGGCGGTGGCGACGTCGACCGCCCGGCGGGCCAGCCGCCCCAGCGCCAGCAACGGGTCGTCGACCACCAGCAGAGGACCTGACGGCTGGTCCATCGGCTGTGCCGTCACCGCCGCCACAGCGCCCGCAGCCAGGGCTGCGGACACGAATGCGTGCCCGTCCGCGTGCTCCCCCGGTAACGCGACGAACAGCGAACCTGGCCGGACCGCACGAGAGTCGACCACCACGTCCTGCACCACGGCGTCAGGGTCCCCCGGGCCCTGCACCACGACACCGAGAGCGGCCGCCGCCTCGGCAACCGTCAGGGAGATCATGGCGAGCCCGTGAGGTCGGCCCACTCATGCCGTAGGACCTCGACGTCGTCAAAGGCCAGCACGGTGTCACCGACCTGCTGGCCGGTCTCGTGGCCCTTGCCGAGCACCACGAGCACGTCGGCCGGTCCGGCCAGCTCGAGGCCGCGTCGGATGGCGGCCCGCCGGTCGCCTCCGTCCAGCACCATCGTGGGTCGTCCGGTCACGCTGGCCCCGTGGGCCCCTTGGAGCACCTGACTGCGGATCGCCGCCGGATCCTCGGTGCGTGGGTTGTCGTCAGTCACCACCACGACGTCGGCGTGCGCGGCCGCAGCGGCACCGATGGGCCCCCGCTTGTCCGGGTCGCGGTCACCGCCGGCACCCAGCACCGCGATCCGCCGCCGTCCCTGCAGGGCACCCAACGCGGCCGCCACCGCCTGTGGAGTGTGAGCGAAGTCGACGAAGACCGCAGGAGCGCTCGGGCCCAGCTCGACCCGCTGCATCCGCCCCGGCACCGTGACCCGCGCCAGGCCGGCCGCCGCCGGCTCCAGGTCCACCGCCTGCAGATCCAGCATGGCCAACGCGGTCACCGCGTTGCGGACGTTGTGGTCCCCGGGTAGCGCCAGCCGGAAGACCAGCGAGCCCTTCGGTGTCCGCAGGTCGACCTCAGTCAGCCCGTCGGTGGCCAGACGAGTCCCGACCACCCGGTAGTCGGCTGCGGGGTCGGTCAGGCTGACCGTCACCACGGGCATCACCGCTGCGCGGAGCCGGTCGACCAGCACTGTCCCACGGGGGTCGTCGATGTTGATCACGCCCGCCCGGGTGCGCTGCGGCGTAAACAGCGACGCCTTGGACTCGAAGTAGGACTCCTCGTCGCCGTGGAAGTCCAGATGGTCCTGGCCGAAGTTGGTGAAGGCGGCCACGTCGAAGGTGATGGCGTCCACTCGGCCCAGTGAGAGGGCGTGTGAGGAGACCTCGAGCACGCAGGCGGTGGCGCCCCGTTCGACCAGCAGCGCCAGCAACCCCTGCAGCTCCGGGGCCTCGGGAGTGGTCACGGTGGTGCGAGGGGCATCCAGCACCACCCCATCCAGACCGAACCCGATCGTGCCCACCATCCCCGTCCGGACGCCGACGCTGCGGAGCGCGGAGTCGAGCAGATAGGAGGTGGTGGTCTTGCCGTTGGTGCCGGTCACCCCGTAGGTGGTCATCGCCGCGCTCGGGTGGCCGTAGACCTGAGCAGCCGCCGGCGCCATAGCCCACCGCGGGTCGCCCACCACCAGCACGGGCCGGCCGAGGTTTTCGGCTAACCGCTGCCCCGCCGGATCGGTCAGCACCGCGACCGCCCCGGTGGCCACAGCTTGGCCAGCGAACTGGGCGCCGTGGTGGGACCGCCCAGCCAGTGCGACGTAGAGATCCCCGGGCTGCACCAGCCGGGAGTCCAGCGTCACGCCGGTCACCTGTACGTCGCCCGCACCCCCGCTCTGGGACGCGCCCAAGAGCTTGGTGAGCGATGTCAGCGGAACCCCGGGGACCGCCAAAGGCCGCAGCACCGCAGGCCGCTGGGATCCGAACACGGCAGCGACGCTATCGACTTCAGGTTTCCGACGCCCGACCGGCACATGTGCCGCCTATCGCTTCTTGCCGTACGCGATCGGCTGCGGCTTCAGCTTTTTGGTGGTCGGCGGAACGTGGTAACGCGGCAGGGCGAAGTTCATGATGTCCCGGTAGACGGGGGCCGCAGAGCTGGTACCCGACTGCTGACCACGCCGCGGGTTGTTGAGCACCACGTAGGTGAGGATTTTCGGGTCGGTCAGCGGCGCGAACCCAACGTAGGACGTGACATAGCCCTGGTAGCAGCGACAGCTCTGCTCCGACCGCTGGGCCGTCCCCGTCTTGCCGCCGGTCTGGTAGTTCTCAAGACCGACACCTTTGGGGGCGGGCTTGCTGTTGTCGACCACCGCACGCATCAGGTTGCGCACCCCAGCCGACGTCTGCGGGCTGACGATCTGCCGAGGGGCCCGTCGGGGCACCGATACGGCGCTTCCGGTCGAGTCGGTGGCCCCCTTGATCACGGTCGGCGGCTGGTATTGGCCACCGTTGATGATCCCGGCGATCGCGGCTGCCTGCTGCACGCCGGTCACCGACACCGCCTGGCCGAAGGCGATCTGGTCGCGGGTATAGCCAGGCATGTTGCTCGGCGGCAGGATGCCCGATGACTCCCCGGGCAGCTCGATGCCGGTCCGGCCGCCGAGTCCGAAGGCGGTCAGGTAGTCGCGGAGCTGTTCGGCGGGCATCTGCCGGGCCATCAAGATGGTGCCGATGTTGGAGGACTTGGCGATCACGCCGCGCATCAGCCAGGTCAGCGTGCCGTGGCTGAAGGCGTCCTTGATCGAGTGCCCACCTGAGGCCAGCCGAGGCGGGACCTGGACCCGGGTCTCGACGGTGGTGGTCTTGCTGTCCAGCAGGGCAGCGGCGGTGAGCACCTTCTGCACGCTGCCCGGTTCGTACGGGTTGGACACCGCCCGGTTGATCAGGTTCTGGTGCTTGGCCGCCCCGGGGCGCGCCGAGTCGTAGGTCGGCACGTTGGCCAGCGCGAGCACTTCACCTGTCTTGACGTCCAAGGTGATCGCAAACCCTGAGTCGGCGCGGCGCTCCTGCACCTGCGCAGCCAGCCGACGCTCAGCCACCCACTGCAGCTCAGAGTCCAAGGTGAGCTGGTAGTTGACGCCGTTCACCGCGGGGGTGACCCGACTGGTGCCGAGCGGGATGCGACTGCCGTTCGGGGCGCTCTCGTAGACCTCTTTGCCCTCCACACCGGCCAGCTCGGCGTTCATCGACCGTTCCAGACCGGCCATGCCCTTGCCGTCACCATTCACGTAGCCGATCACCGTGGCGCCGACTGAGCGGCCGGGATAGGTACGGATGGGGTCGGCCTCGCGGAAGACGCCGTAGAGCCTTTTCGAGGTGAGGTCGGCCGCGATTCTGCTGTACGTCAGCGCGGGAACCTTCTTGGCCAGGTAGACGAACCTCGTCTTGGGCTTGGTGAGCAGCGCGTAGAGCGCGGACTGGTCGGTGCCCAGATGGGCAGCAAGGACGGCCGAGATCTCGGCCGCCTTGGCCCTGGTGAGCACTGGATCGGCGGTGACGGCGACTGCCGCCTCGGTGGTGGCCAGGACCAGACCGTTGCGGTCGGTGATGTCTCCTCGAGACGGCAGCAGCGGCAACGTCCGGGTCAGCTGTTCTGACGACATCGCGGCGTAGGCCGAGGAGTCGAAACCTTGCAGCTGGAGCAGGCGCCCAGCGCACAGCGACAAGGCGATCGCCAGCGCCACCAGCACCACCCGCAGCCGCTGCGGCCCGTGTGCCAGCGGGATTCGCAGCGGGGCCTTGGGTGCCGCCGCCCAGTCGCGGCCCTGGCTAGAGCGGCGCGTTGGGTGTGGTCGAGCGGCAGCCGGACGAAGAACTCGGGCTTGAGCAGCCTGCTGTCCTGCCGCCGCAGCCGATCGTCGCCTGCGGGGTCGAGGTGCCGCCGGTGCCTGGCGAGACGGATGGGGACGGCGAGCGGGATGTGGCCGGCGACCCTCCACCATCAGCCACGTCCCGGAGTCGCCTTGGCAGGACGCGGCTTCTTGCCGTCAGCCCTCTTGGCGTCAGCCTTCTTGTTGGCAGGCTTCTTGTTGGCGGCCTTCTTCTCAGCTGCGGCCTTGATCTTGTCCTTGGCCGCCTTGAGTTTGGCTCGCTCGGCCGCCGCCTTGGCTCGCGCCACCTGCTGCTCGGCCAGCGCCTTCTTTCGGGCCGCCGCCGCTGCACGCTCAGCCGTTAGCTCCGCGGGGGTCTTGATAATCAGGATCGGCACCTCGGCTCCGCTCACGCGCTGCGGTTTGCCCAGCACCTTGCCCGAGGGCACCGCCAGGAAAGCTGGATAGGGGTTGGGTCTCAGGCCGTACGCCGAGGCACGCCGGGCCAGCTCTTGGGGCGCGGCCATCTGGTCCAGCCGGCTCTCCAGGCCAGCCTGGGTGTAGGTGAGCTCACTGGCCTGGCGATGCAGGGTGCTGGCCTGAAACGCCTGGTTCTGCAAGGTGGTGTTGAGCATCAGCAGTCCCGTCATCCCAAGCACGAACAACGCGATCAGCACCAACAGGAAAGGCACCCGGGCCAGCCGGGGCGCGCTCCTCGGGAGCCCCCGCAGCACCGCTCGGCTGCCTCCGCTCGTCTCCGTGGTGGACTCGAGGGTCCCCGCGTCGGCCCAGAGCGCACTCATGCTGCCTCCTCGATCCTCTCGGCGGCCCGCAGCCGCGCAGACGCCGCGCGGGGGTTCGCCGCTGACTCCGCTGGCGTCGGCCGCTGGGCGCCTCGGGTCAGCAGCCTCAGTTCAGGACCGTAGCCCGCCGGAACCACCGGGAGGTGGCGCGGCGCCGTGTCGTGCGATTTCGTCGTCAGGATCTGCTTGACCAACCGGTCCTCCAGCGAGTGATAGGCCAGCACGGCGATCCGACCGCCCACCGCGAGCGCCGCGATGGCGCTCGGCAGCACTGATTCCAAAGCCGCCAACTCGTCGTTGACCTCGATCCGCAGGGCCTGGAAGGTCCGCTTCGCAGGGTGCCCGCCGGTCTTGCGGGTCGCCATCGGGATGGCCTCGCGGAGCACCTCCACCAGTCGAGCCGACGTGGTGAAGGGTTCGCGTTCGCGCTCTGTGACCACCCGACGCGCGATCCGGTCGGCAAAGCGCTCCTCTCCGTAGGTGCGCAGCACGTAGGCGAGGTCGCGGGCCGAGTAGGTGTTGAGCACCTCGGCCGCGGTCAGGGGCTGCTGACCGTCCATCCGCATGTCCAGAGGCGCGTCCACGGCGTAGGCGAATCCGCGCGAGGTTTCGTCGATCTGCAGGGACGACAGCCCGAGGTCCAGCAGCACCCCCTGAACCCGAGGGTGGCCCAGGTCGGCCAGCACCTCGGGGAGCTCGTCATAGACCGCTTCCACCAAAGTGATCCGCTCGGAAAAAGGTGCCAACCGCTGAGCAGCCAGAGCCAGCGCTTGCGGGTCGCGGTCGAGGCCGATCAGGTGTGCCTGCGGGCAGGCGGTGAGCAGCGCCTCTGCGTGGCCACCGAGCCCGAGCGTGCCGTCGACGAGCACGGGTTGATCATCGCCGGCCGTGGTCAGCGCGGGCGCCAGCAGGGCCACCACTTCGGCGAGCATCACAGGTAGGTGGCGCTCCGCCAGCGACATCTCAGCCCTCTCTTCTCGGCCCTGCTCGGCTCCCGGAACTCCGTACCGCCCGGACGCGCTCCTGCTGGTGCGGGTGCCGCTGCTGGACGGCATCCTCGTGTGCAGGGGTCTCAACCCGAGGCCTGCGGGAAGTTCACCTGGCACCGGGGAAGGTGTGCCAGCTGAGCAGACCTACGGGTTGAAGCCTCAGCACACGAGGCCTCGCTTTTCCACGTATAGATGCCCTTTCGGCTCCTTGAGGCGGGCAACTCAAAGACCCGGAAAGACGTCGTCGTTCAGATCGGCGTTCAGATCGGCGAAGGCCGACTCCTGCTCTCCTGCGTACTGCTCCCAGGCGGCGCTGTCCCACACCTCCACCCGGTTGATCGCCCCGACCACAACGCAGTCCTTGTCCAAACCGGCGTAGGTCCTTAGATGAGTCGGTATCGTCACCCGGCCCTGCTTGTCCGGTGTTTCGTCCGAGGCCCCTGAAGCCAGCATGCGCTGGTAGTCGCGGACCTGCTTGTTGCTCGACGGTGCGTTGCGCAGGGTCGCGGTCTGCTCGACGAACGTTGCGATCGGCCAGATCGCCAGGCATCGGTCCTGGCCACGGGTAATGACCAGCCCATCCGCCAGCTCGTCGCGAAACTTCGCAGGAAGAAAGAACCGTCCCTTCTCGTCGAGCCTTGGAGTATGGGTGCCCAGAAACATGCACCGCACCTCCTTGCTCTCTGATCGGTCTGTGTTGCTCCACTATCCGCCACCTTACTCCACTTATCACCACTTCTCGCCCTTCAGTGGCTCTTGTCGGCACCTTGGCGTGTTCGCACGGCCAGGTGAGGTTGTGAGCGAGGACGTATCGTTTGTGTCACGGGTCCGCGCGGGGGTGATGAGGGCGGACGCGCGAGCCACGCCATCGCGCGGTGACCGCCAGCAGGCATGGAGGGGCAGTGAGTCTCAGCATCGACAAACTCGACCTTGAGCACGAGATGGTGGCCCAGGAAGCGCTAGCCCCCTCCTTGTCTTTGGGCGACGTCGTTCAGGTGGTCGGTCAGATCCGGTCGGCGATCGAAAGTGTCATCGAGGGCAAGCGCAGCTCGGTCGATATGGCGCTCGTCGTGCTGTTGGCCGAGGGTCACCTGCTGGTCGAGGACGTCCCCGGCGTCGGCAAGACCATGCTGGCCAAAGCGCTGGGGCGCTCCATCGACTGCTCGGTCCGCCGGGTGCAGTTCACGCCGGACCTGCTGCCTTCCGACATCACCGGGGTTTCGATATTCAACCAGGAGTCGCGTGACTTCGAGTTCAAGCCCGGCGGCATCTTCGCCAACATCGTGGTGGGCGACGAGATCAACCGAGCCTCGCCCAAGACCCAGTCGGCGCTGCTGGAGTCGATGGAGGAGCGTCAGGTGAGCGTGGACGGGACGACGTACCTGCTGGAGTCGCCCTTCATGGTGGTCGCCACCCAGAACCCGATCGAGATGGAGGGGACCTATCCCCTGCCCGAGGCCCAGCGCGACCGGTTCATGGCCCGCATCGAGATGGGATACCCCACCCCCAACGCTGAGCTCGACATGCTCGATTCGCACGGCTCGTCGGACCCGCTGGCCAAGTTGCAGCCGGTCACCGACGCCGCCACCGTTCGCGGACTGATCGACGCCGTACGGCAGGTATACGTCAGCCCGGCGGTCAAGCACTATCTGGTCGGGTTGGTGAACGCGACCCGCAACTCTCGCGATCTGCGGCTCGGTGCCTCTCCGCGGGCGACGTTGCAGCTGCTTCGCGCTTCCCGGGCCTACGCCGCCTTGGCCGGCCGCGACTATGTCAGCCCTGACGACGTCGCTGCGCTCGGCGTCGCTGTGCTGGCCCACCGGGTGCTGCCGTCCACCGACGCACAGCTGGCCCGGCGTGCGGTCACCGACATCATTGCGCGCTGCGTCGCATCGGTCCGCGTGCCCGACCGTCGGTAGCGGACGAACGGGCGAGACTGAGATGAAGAGATTCTGGGAGCTGCTGACGCGTCGGGGGCGACTGCTGGCAGTGGTCGGGCTGGCCGTGGTGCTCGGGTCGATGCTCGCCGGCCAGCGTGACGTGCTGCGGCTCGGCCTGCTGTTGCTCGTGCTGCCGCTGATCGCCGCCGTGCTGGTGGCCAGAGCCCGGGTCAAGATGTCCTGTGAGCGGAGCGTGCAGCCGGCTCAGGTGCCGCTGGGCATGCCGATGCGTGGCCGGATCACCCTCGGTCAGGATGGTCGGTTGCCGGCCGCCATCTTGATGTTGGAGGACGCAGTGCCGGCCGAGCTCGGTGCGAACCCACGGTTCTTGGTGGACGGAGCCGACACCAGCTGGCGCCGCCAGGTGGAATATCCGATGCTGGGCCGCGTCCGCGGACGGTTCACCACCGGGCCGTTGCTGGTCCGGACCACCGATCCTTTCGGGCTGGTATCGCTGGACCGGCAGTTCTCGGCGACCTCGGAGGTGATGGTGACGCCGGAGGTGGTTCCGTTGCCCGCGCTGCGCACCACCGGCGGTGCCGGCAGCACCGGCGAGGCCCAGCCGCATCGCATCGGTGTGGTCGGACAAGACGACGCGCTGGTGCGCGAATATCACCAAGGCGACGACGTGCGCCGAATCCACTGGCGGTCCACGGCCCGTCGAGGAGAGTTAATGGTCCGGCGCGAGGAGCAGTCTTGGGATCCCAGTGCCAGCGTCCTGCTCGACAACCGGGCACCGGCCCACGCGGGCACGGGCATGGGCAGCTCGCTCGAGTGGGCAGTTTCTGCCGCTGCCTCCATTGCGACCCATTTTGTTGACGACGGCTTCGGAGTCGAGATCTACGAGGCCGACGGGCCGTTGCGGATCAGCGGGAGTATGGGCCAGCACAGCTCGGCTACCCAACAGCTGGTGATCCACCGGCTGACCGACCTACGCGCTCGACCGACCGCAACCCTGCACTATGCGGTTCAGGCCTCGATGGTGGATCGACCCGGGCAGCTCGTGATCGCGATCTTGGGGCAGGTGGACGCCGAGGAGGCGCATGCGCTGCTGCGGGTGCGCCGCAACCGCGCGCAAGCGATGGCGCTGATGCTCGACGTCAGCACCTTCGTCGATCAGCACGGCGAGCACAGCCACCACGCCGCCGAGCGGTCGCGCACCGAGTCCGACGTCGCCGCTGAGATCTTGCGGGACAACCAGTGGCGGGTGGTGCAGGTCCCACGCGGGATGAGCGTGGCCGACGCCTGGGCCAGCCTCGAGCAGCTAGGAGCTCCGGTTTGATGCAGCCGTCCGATCGCAGCACCCTCGCGGCCACCGTTGCGGTGTGTCTGACCACCTTCATCGTCACTTCTCTGACCGTCGACAGAACGTTTCTGGTGCTCAGCTGGCTGCTGATGGGCATTCTGGCCGGCGTTACGATCGTCTTGCGTCGGGTCGGCGTGGGTGCCGGGGCGGTCGTCGCCACGCAGCTGGCGGTGTGCGCAGGCTTCCTGCTGACGCTCAGCAACAGCTTCTACGGCGTGGGCGAGCCCTGGTATCGACACTTCGTCAGCGTCTGGGCGGCCGGGGCCGGGCACATGGCCGATCAGGCCGCCCCGATGGCGCCCAACGACGGAGTCACGCTGATCTTCGTGACCGCGATCGGTGTGGTGATGATCGCCACCGACCTGCTGGTCTCGGGCCTGCGCCAGCCGGTCTGGGCGATCGCCCCGTTAGCCGTGCTGTTCTTGGTGCCGGCCGTCGGACTCGGCACTGACACCGGAGTGGTCAGCTTCTTGGCCGTCGCCGTGGGATACCTGATCATCCTGGTCGCCGGAGGGCTTAACGCGGCGGTGAGCTGGACCGGGGGTTTGTCATCGGACTCGGCCGCCGGGACTAGGGGTGCCGCCCCCGTGGTGTGGCGAGCGGCGGCGCTGATCGGTGCTCCGGCGCTGGCGCTGACCCTGCTGCTCGGACTGCTGCTGCCCACGTTCACTCTGCCGGGTGTCGGCTTCGGTCGCGGCCCGGGTGGCAACGGGGCCCTGCAGCTGGCCGACCCCACTTTGGACCTGCGCCGGAACCTGACCCAGCCGCGCGACCAGAAAGTGATCGAATACCAGACGAACAAGTCCAGCGGGCTCTATCTGCGGATGGCCAGCCTGCCGCAGTTCAGCGCCTCTGGTTGGGGGAACGTCCCCATGCAGCTGGACCCAGGCAAGGATCTGCCGCAGATCCCGGGGCTCAGCCAAGAGCCGAACACCCGACGTCGGACGACGATCAAGGTGCTCGACTTCAAGTCCGAGTACCTACCGCTGCCGTTCGCCCCGCGGAGCATCGCCGCAACGGGCGACTGGGCCTATGACCCTCAGTCGCTGGTCGTGTTGTCGATGGCCAGACGAGACCGGGCCGACGCCATCCGGAACCTGACCTACACCGTCGAGAGCACCGACATCGGACCTGAGCCCGAGGACCTCGGTGGCGCGGTCGCCGGCACCCCCGTCGATTCCTCCATCACTGCCGCCGTGCCGGAGGACCTGCCCGAGTCGCTGCGCGAGTTCACGACCAAGGTCACCGCTGACGCCGAGACGGCACCGCAAAAGGCGGCTGCGATTCAGGACTATCTGCGCAACGGCCGCTACACGTACACCACCGAGGCCCTGCCTGGCAGCGGCTATAGGGCGCTGGAGAACTTCCTGATCAGGGACCGCAAAGGCTACTGCGAGCAGTTCGCCACCGCGATGGCGATGATGGCTCGGCTGTCCGGCATCCCGTCGCGGGTGGCGATCGGCTTCTTGCCGGGCGAGCGCAAGGGCGACCGCTGGGAGGTCACCATCCGCAACATGCACGCCTGGCCCGAGCTCTATTTCGCCGGCTTCGGCTGGGTACGGTTCGAGCCGACCCCCGGCAGCATCACCGGGCCGGCCCCTGACTGGACGAGACCCCGCACCGACGAGGCGGCCGACGAAGCCTCTGCGGTGCCGTCCTCAGAGCCGAGCAGTTCCTCGAGTGCCCCCTCGACGCGCCCCGAAAGCATCCCGACCGAGCAGACCGCCGGCCAGACCACCGAGACCGCCTTTCCCTGGCGGCGCACCCTGCTGGGCAGCGGAGCCGGTTTGCTGGGACTGCTGGCTCTGGCCGCGCCGGCCACGATCCGGATACGCAGACGAGGGGCCAGGCTGACTGCGAACGGGCCCGTCGAGGACAGGGTGGAGTCCGCCTGGGATGAGATCCGGGACACGGTGCTGGACTACGGCGGCTCGTGGCCATCAGGATCACCGAAGACGATCGGGGGCGAGATCGGGCACCGGTTGCAGGGCGACGACTCTGACACGATGACTCGGGTCGCCACTCTGGTGGAGCGATCGCGCTACTCCCAGTCGTTCACCGACGAGGAGGCTACCCGCTCGCTGCCCGGCATGGCCTCTGACATCCGACGTGGTCTGGCCCAACCGCAGTCCCGGCTGCGCAGGCTGCAAGCAGTGGTCATTCCTAGGTCGCTCTTTCGCCGAGGGCGCTGACGAGGCAGTTCGCCGGGTGACACCGGCTCACGTTGCTGCGGGAGGCGACCTGGAGAAAGCGCGGCTGCCCTCGGCTAGGCCGAGGGCAGCTGTGTTTGTGACTGACGTCTGACTGGGGTGGACGGGAGGGTCAGAAACCGCCGGTTTCGTCGCGCCGGCGACGCCAGCGCTCCTCCATCTTGTCCATGAAGCCCTGACCGTCGTCGGGGCCGGACGTCTGGGGCGCTTTCGGACGGTCGGGCCCACGGCCGGGATCGTTGCCGGTGCCGACATGCGGCCACGAGTAGATGGCGGTCACCGCCGCGGCGACCATGATGACGAACCCCAGCACGCTAATCAGCCAGGTGGTCGACATGCCGGTGATCAGCAAAGCCAACCCAGCAAAGAAACCCACGCCTGCGATGGCCGCTCGTCGCCTGTGTACGCGTCGCGTGCCGGTGCCCCGTAAGGCGTTGACCAACTTGGGATCCTCGGCGGCTAAAGCCGCCTCCATTTGATCGAGAAGCCGCTGTTCCTCTTCTGAGAGGGCCACTGGCCACCTCCCGCCCGTCTCGTCGTGCGCGGGCCGAATCCGGGCCGCGGTTCTTTCTCACTGTAGATAAGCTCTCGACCGCAACTGGTACGGGGTCCCTACCACCGATCGTCGACTGAGAAGTCGACGGCTCGCCGGTTGGTCGAATCTTCGTCCAGTTTAGGTGGACCGGCGGAGAAGCGAAACCAAATCCAGGAATCAGTCCTGTCCCGTTATGTGATCAGCACCCTCGGGTGGACCGGCGTGCCGACGGCGGGTCAAAGTGGCCCGTTGCACGGCGGTCGGACCGAACTTGGTGACCGCGGCGTCGATGGCTCGTTCGGCCTCTCGCCACCCCCGCTCGGGGTCGGTGAGCTGGGGCTGGCGGTAGGCCAGATGAGCCTCCACCAGCCCTTCGGCTCGGACCCCTACCCGACGGATCCGGGCTCGTTGCAGGCCCAGTTTCTCGTACAGCGCGACTGCCTGAGCGTGGATCTCGTCGGTCACATCCGTGGGGCTGGGGACCGTGGCTGACCGAGTCAGCTCGGTGAAGTCGGCGAAGCGGATGGAGATGGCGATGGTGCGGCTGAGCATCCGGGCTTTCCGCAGCCGGGTAGCCGTGCGGTCCGACATCCGCAGCAGCTCCCGCTTCACCACCTCGGGGTCGTCGGTGTCTCGCGGGAACGTCTCCTGCGAGCCCACACTCCGCTCGGGCTCCCGGACGACCACCGGCCGGGCGTCCCGCCCCCAGGCCAGGTCGCTGAGCAGGGCGCCGGCATGCGGACCAAAGGCGCGCTGCAACGTGCTCTTGGGTGTGTGCGCCAGGTCGGCGACGGTGAACAGGCCCAGCCGGTGAAGCTTCTCGGCGGTCGACTCTCCCACGCCCCACATCGCCTCGACCTGAAGAGGGTGCAGGAACGAGATCACGTCCTCGGGCTTGACCTCGCAAAGGCCGTCGGGTTTGGCCGCCCGAGAGGCCAACTTGGCCACGAACTTGGTCGGCCCGATGCCCACCGAGCAGGTGATCTGCTGCTCATCAGCCACCACAGCCCGGAGATATTCGCCGATGCTGGCCGCGGAGCCGAGCCGACGGACCGATCCGCTGAGGTCGAGAAATGCCTCGTCGATGGAGGCCGACTCGACGACGGACGTGACCGACTCGAAGACGGCCACGATGGACTTGGAGACCGCGGCGTAGCTGTCGAAGTCGGGTGAGAGAAAGGTGGCCTGCGGACACAGCCGCCGCGCCTGAGTCGACGGCATGCCGGAGCGGACGCCTGCGGCGCGGGCTTCGTAGGTGGCGGACAGGACCACACCGCGGCTGGACCCGCCGACGATGACCGGCTGGCCTCGCAGCTCGGGTCGGGATCGCAACTCCACGGAGGCATAGAAGGCGTCCATGTCGACGTGCATGACGACGCTCACGGCTGGCTCGGTCCGAGCGGGTCAGCGGGTGTCCGGTCAGGGCGCACTCGGTCAGGACTCACGGGACCGAGTGCCGCGGTCTGCCCTCGTCGCTGGTGCTCGCAAAGACGTGCACCAGCGGAGCCAGGGCACGAAACGCGCGATCGGAGCTGACCTCGGCTTCCAGCGCGGCCAACTCGGCGTAGGCGCCGGGCTCGGCATCGATCACCGACTCCGGCACGTGGTCGGCGATCGCGCCGATGCCGTGGCTGGCGACCACCGTGAAGCCGGCGGCCTTGACGAGATCGATCACCTGGTCATGCTCAAAACGAGCTGGGTCGGCGAAGGTCCGACGAGCCAACGCGATATGGCCACTGAGCGCTTGGGTGAGCACCAGGGAATGTCGCTGCGAAACTAACAGGCTGAGCACACCACCTGGGCGCAGCACCGCAGCCATCGCCTCCAGCGCCTCGGCAGGGGACTCCAGGACCTCCAGCACCCGGTGGCAGATCATCACGTCGGCCCCGCCGGACCCCACGAGTTCGTGTAAGTCGCTGGCGTCACCCTGCACGCCGCGGATGCGTCCGGCCAGGCCCTCGTCTGCAGTCCGGCGCTCCAGCGAGGCCAGCGCGTCCGGGCTGGGGTCGATCACGGTGACCTGGTGACCGAGCGCGGCCAACGAGGTGGCGATGCCCCCAGTGCCGCCACCCAGGTCCACCACGTTCGGAGTACGGTCGTCGCCGACGGCGGACGCGGCGAGCTGAGAGACGAGCAGGTCGAGCAGATAGGCCGAGGAGACCGACCGGCGCCGACGAAGCTCTACCATGCTGTTTCTCCCTTGGGTCTCCCCGGGCCCGGTCCCGCCGGGGACTCCGCGGCGAGTCGAAGCCTAGCGTCCTCACCACCCAGCATCCCCAACAGCGCATCCCCCATCAGCGACCTGAGCTTCCTTGGCTGGAGTGCCAGAGCTTGCGGGGGGCGTCGGCCGCCCCGCCGTCGGACAGGTCAGCCGGACTCGTCGGGGGTGCGGCGCCGGACATGCTGGCCGGGAGGGCGTCGGCGGTCCGGGTCGAGGTGACCGGAATGCCTGAGGGCGCGATGTCGGCGTACGGGGACTGCCGGAACCCGCTGGGATGGACCAGCACTCGGCGCCGGCCCATGCCACCGCCCCGGGTGTGCTGCTGGGCGTCCCCGTCGGACTCACCCGGATCGGACTGGCCGGCATGGCCGTCATGGCCCGCCCCGACACCGGTGCGCTCGGACTCCGACGAGAGCTCGATGGCCGGCTCACCGAACCCGACCGGCACCTGAGCCATCAGGTCGTGCACGGCCTCCAGGCTTCGGGCCGGATCACCGGTCTGGTCCATCGTGGTCCGCCAACAGCTGAACAGCGCGTGCAGGTCCCAGCAGCCGGTGGCCCGGACCGAGACCCCCCGCGGGCCGGTGCGCCGCAGCTCACCGCGGACCAGCAGCATCCAGGACGAGAACAAAGTGGCAGCGTAAGGGCCCTGGGCGTCCTCGAAGAACGTCGCATCCACCAGACCGGTGGTGTCGTCGAGGGTCAGGAACACGACCCGGCGGCCGGACCGGACGGGTGGGGTCTGGGTCGCGACCTTGACCCCGCCGATCAGCAGCACGCTCTGGCTGCGTGCTGACAGCAGGTCGGCCGAGAAGACCACCCCGAGCTCCTTCATCAGCGGCAGATAGAAGTCGACCATGTGCCGGCTCGCGTCGAGGCCGAGGATGCTCAACTCGGCCCGGACGCGCTCGGCGTCAGACATCTCGGGCAGTCCGGAGGGCACCAGCTCGTCGTCGCCCTCGGACTCGAAGTCAAAGGCGAGCTGGACCTCCTGGGGACGCACCGGCTCGGGAGCCACGGACTGGGCGCGGGCCAGGTCACGAGGGTCTCCTCGACCGGAGGACGGCACCGGGCTGGCGACGCCAGGGATGTCGGCTCTGACCACGTCTCGACCGGGAATCTCCTGCCGGTCCCCAAACCTCCGGCTGCGGTCCCGCGTCGGTGCGCCACCACGAGGGTCGGACCGGGCCGGCCCCGCGGAGTCGACAGGGGTGAGCGGACCAGGCGCCTCGGTCGCCACCGGCAAGGAGCTCCGGCGTAGACCGCGTGCTCGAGAGGCGGCTCGGGCGTCGGCCTGGGCGCTGCGTCGCAGGTCAGCGACCGCAAGCAGCAGGTCGCGTCGGGTCATCCGGTTGCGTCGCCGCACCGGGGTGGCCGCACCGATGCCGTAGATCGAGTCGAAGGCACCCGCAAGCACCAACCGTTCGGCCACCGGATGCGACACCTGGGTGCGGAACCAGAAGTCCGACAAGGAGTGGTAGGGCTGGCCGGCGACGATCCGGTCGATCTCGGTCTCGTTGATGCCTTTCACGTCGGCCAGCGACAGCCGGATCCCGAAGTCGCGCCCGTCGGGCAGCCCGGCCCCGGGAGCCAGCCGCGGGGGCGAGTCCATCACCTGCGGCGGCGGCTCGTCATAGCGGCCCACCCGCTCCACCCGATAGCTGCCGGTGCTGGCGTTCACGTCGAGGCTCAGGATCGCCACGCCCAGGCGGCGGGCCTCCTCCAGGATCAGCCGCTTGGGATACATCCCCGGGTCGTGGGTCAGCACGCCGGACAAGAAGTGCGCCGGATAATGCGCCTTCAGCCAGGCCGACTGGTAGGTGGGCAGCGCAAAGGCGGCCGCGTGAGCCTTGCAGAACCCGAACGAGGCAAAGGCCTCCAGCACCTCCCACACCTTGGCGATCACCGGCTCGGAATAACCCCGCTCCCGCGCCCGAGGGACGAACCAGGCTTTGACGTCGTCCTTGCCCTGCCAGTCCCCCAGCCCGCGCCGAGCCTCGTCAGCCTCGGCCAGCGTGCAGCCTGCGAGGGTGGCGATGATCTTGATCACCTGCTCGTGGAAGACCACCACACCCGAGGTCTCCCGCAGATGCTCCTCGAGGTCGGGGTGCAGGTAGCGCGGTGGCTTCCATCCCTGTCGGGCCTCCAGGAACGGCGTGACCATGTCGCTCTTGACCGGACCGGGTCGGAACAAGGAGATGTCGATGATCATGTCGGCGAACGTCTCGGGCGCAAACTTGCCGATCAGCTCGCGTTGCCCCGGGGACTCGATCTGGAAGCAGCCCAGGGTGTTGGCCGTCTGGATCAGGGCGAAGGTGTCGGAGTCGTCGAACTCGACGGCGTCGATGTCGAGCTCGACGCCTTCGGTACGGGAGATCTCGGTGACCGCATGGGCCATTGAGGACTGCATCCGGATGCCGAGCACGTCGAGCTTGAGCAGGCCGAGGTCCTCGACGTCGTCCTTGTCGAACTGGCTCATCGGATAGCCGCCGAAGCTGGCCTCCACCGGAGTCCGGTCGAGCAAAGTGACGTCACTCAGCAGCACTCCGCACGGATGCAGGGCGATGTGACGCGGCAGCCCGTCGAGGGACTCGACCAGGGAGAACAGCAGGTCGAGACGCCGCTCTCCCAGCCCGGCGGCGCGCAGCTCCGGCAGGTCACGCAGCGCGGCCCGGGCGTCGCGGGCGCGCACGTGCGGGAACGCTTTGGCGATGGCGTCGATCTCCCCTGGCGGCAGGCTGAGCGCCGCGCCCACGTCACGGACGGCATGGCGGACCCGGTAGGTGTCGAGCATGGCGACACAGGCCACCCGCTCGCCTCCGAAGTTGGCCAGGATCTTCTCGTAGACCTCCAGCCGGCGGGCGGACTCCACGTCGATGTCGACGTCGGGCAGCGCCTGCCGCAGCGGGGAGAGGAACCGCTCCATCACCAGGCCGTGCCGCAGCGGGTCGATCCCGGAGATGCCCAGCAGGTAGTTGATCAGGCTGCCTGCGCCGGACCCCCGGGCCGCGCAGCGCACGCCCATCTCCTTGATCAGGTCGACGACGTCGGCCACCGTGAGGAAGTAGGAGGCGTAGCCCATCTGCTGCACGACGTCGATCTCCTCGACCAGCCGCTGCCGGACCTGATCGGTCGGGGTGCCGTAGCGCCTCGCGATGCCGGCGTCACATCGTGCCTGCAGCACCGCGAGCGCCTCACTGCGGCCCGCGCTGGATCCCTGGCTGATCACCTCCCCAGCGCCGTTGAGCACCGACAGCTCCGGCAGGTGCGTTTCGCCGAGGCCGAGGTCGCGGTGGGGGTCGAGGATGCAGCGCAGAGCCAGGGCTCGAGTCTCGGCGAGCAGGTGCTCTCCGCCGTGGTGGCCACGACCCGCATGCCGGGCTACCTCGTCAGCCAGCAGCTGCATCTCCTTGCCCGACTTCAGGTAACCCTCGGCGTTGTGCCGGTCCACGTGCCGGCGGTCGAGGGCCACCAGGCGACGGACGGAGTCCAGCACGTCCACGGTGGGAGCGAGGTGGCGGTCGGCCATCCGGACCATGTTGGTGAGCACCGCGGTGGTGCCCTGACGGTCGGCGAGGGCGAGCATCCGGGAGGCGTGCCGCAGCGAGCCGGGCCCCGGGCCGGCCCCTTGGTGGTGGGTGACGGCCAGCGCCAGCTGGGGGGTGTCGATGATCTCCTGCCAACGACGCAGCGCCTCCTCGGCGAGCTCGGGCCGTTCGGCGGTCAGTGCTGCGCCCACCTCCGAGTCGGCTCCCAGCATCACCACCACCTCCCCCGACGAGGCGCACTCGGCGATCAGCTGGGGGCTGCTGACCGGCTCTCCCCGGGCACCGGAGAGATGGGTGGCCGAAACCAGTCGACACAAAGCGGCCCAGCCGACCTTGGAGGCCGCCAGCACGACCACCCGGGGAAGTCGCTGGTCGCGGACCGCGCCACCTCGGGTGGGGGTGCGCAGCGCAGATGTCCCCGGGCCGATCGAGGCACCCAGCTCCGGCAGCGCGAACGGCACCGCCAGATCGACGCCGAGCACGGGGGCGATGCCCGCTCGCAGACACGCCTTGGCGAAGCGGACGGCGCCATAGAGCCCGTCGCGGTCTGTGAGGGCGAGCATGTCCATGTCGTACTCCGCAGCCCGCTCCACCAGGCTGGACGGGTGCGAGGCCCCGTAGCGGAGCGAGTAGCCGGAGGCCACCCGCAGGTGGACGAAGGGGTCAGTCATGACGGGCGCCTTGTCGCAATCGGCCGCTGCCGGACGGTGTGCTCGACCAGGCCGAGGAAGGTCTGCGCGTCGCGGACCAGGTCATCGGCTTCCCGGGCCGAGACCAAGGAGGTCGCTCCGGCTCGTACGGCTTCACGCTTGCCTTCGGTGGCCGCGAAGAAGGCGGCCCACTCCCCGAGCTCGGGCGCGACCTCGGCGAGCACGAGCCAGGCGTTGCGCGGGCGGCTGTCGCGCCGACCTGGACGAGCTCGCAGCGCGAGCACAACGGCCGCCACCCGGAGGGCGGCCAGGTGGGCCGCCAGGAAACGGTCACTCGGATGAGAGCACAGCTCGGCCTCGACCAGCGCGGTCCGGGCCCGCTGGAGATCCAGCTGCAGTGAGGGCGTGGGGAGAGCCGGGGCAGGGTTCGAGGATTGGGACACGAGCACTCAGTCCAGGACGGAGCGAAGTCGCCACTGCCCGGTCCCCCAGGCGTGAGACAGCTCGTAAACCCCCTGATGCCCGGTCCGGCCTTGGCCGGCCACCACCTGCCAGACCTCTTCCTCGGCCAGCAGGTCGGCCTCCACGTCTGCGTTCTCGCCGCGCAGCGCCCGCGCTGCCGGACCGTCCCACCAGGCACCGGTCTCCATCCAGCGGCTTTGGACGTCCTTGACCATCCAGAGCCGGTCACGCCACAGGAACTGAGCCGGACCTTCCAGCCCGGCCACCAACCCGCGTTGGACCTCGATGGGTTCGTCGTAGGAGCGCATATATCTCTTCCCCTTGGTCGCATTTTGAACTCATGCATGAACTCGCATGCACGAACGCGCACAGCAGTAGTCGATCTCGACCCCGAGGGTTGGCGGCCTCAGCACGGACGGGGGTCGAGGTCCGTCCGTGCTGAGGCAAGCCAGAAGCGCGTGCCGCGAACATCGCGCTTGGGTCGAACCGAGCTCGAGATCAGCCCTTCCCAGTGCCGATATCGAACGCGTGTTCGAACTGATCTAAAGGTACACCTTGGCACTGACAGTTCGTCAAGTTGCTGGCATAGCGGCTCAGTCTCCCCAGCCCAGCTTGAACACCTCAAAGGTGGTGGCCCGCGGCACCCCCAGCCGGGTCCCGGCCTGGCGAGCACCGCCTTCGAGGAACTCCTCGGGATCGAAGTGCTCCCAGCCCAGCCCCTCGATGTAGGCGTGATGCGCCTTCAGCGACGCCACTCCGCGATCAAAGGTGGCCGAGATGTCGACTGCGTGTCGAGAGTCGGGAGAGCCGGCCGCCCACACCTGCCGCACTCCGCCCCAGGGCTCCAGGCCCTCCTCCACCTGCTCGCGGAAGACCCATCGGTTGCCTGCGTCGCGCACGGCGTCCAGGGTGGCCTGGCCGGTGGCGATGTGGTCGGCCTGGTTGAGCGACTGGCCGCCCCAGGTGGCCCGAAAGTTGTTGGTGATCACAATCTCGGGGCGGTGACGCCGGACGGCAGCGCAGATCACCCGGCGCAGCCCCACTCCGTACTCGAGCACACCGTCGGGCAGGCCGAGGAACTCGACCACCTCGACGCCCACGATGCGTGCCGACTCCACCTGCTCAGCCTCGCGGACGGCTGCGCACTCCACCGGATCAAGGCCGTCGATGCCGGCCTCGCCACTGGTGACCATGGCGTAGACCACCGTCTTGCCCTGGTCGGTCCAGCGGGCCACCGCTGCGGCGCTGCCGAACTCGAGGTCGTCGGGGTGGGCCACCACGCAGAGGGCCCGGTCCCAGGTCTCCTCCACAGGCTCCAGTTCACTCATGCGCTCAGCGTAGGGCGTGGACGGCAGGGTGAGCCATGGTCGGCATGACTGCACTCAGGGCCGCTGAGCCGGGTGAGCCCGGGCCAAATGACCCGGTCTCAAGACCCAGAGGCCCCCGGTGGTCAGCACAGCAAGAGCCAGGACGCAGGAGGCGAAGCCGGACAGGTCGGCTCCCATGACCAGGCCGACCAGACCGGAGCAGGAGACGGCCCCCAGGGTGGAAGCTGCTGCTTGGAAGCCGACCAGGGTGTCAGCGGAACAAGCAGTCGTACGCTCCGCGGTTGTAAGCACCAGGAGCGGATAGATGGGCGCGACCGCAAGCCCGAGCAGGACAACACCCAAAGCGGTGGCTGCGGAGTGTCGCGACATCACCAGCGCAGCCGAGGCGGTGACCAGGACGGACGCAGCAGCCAGGACGGGCCAGGTCCCGACGCGCGCAGCCACCGACCCCAGCAGCACCCGGCCGATGACGAGGGCCGCCCAGTATCCGGAGACGACACCGCCCGCCCATGCCGGTTCGAGCCCAACTGCCTCGTACAGGAAGACAAAGGCCCACAGCCCGACCACCGACTCAAGCCCACACTCCACCGCAACCAGCCCCAGGCCGGCGATGGCTCGCGGCTCCGACCGCCGCCGACGCCGTGGCTGCGAAGACGACGACGGATCTCCTGGTCCCGCACCGGTCGGTTGGGTGGCTGCCTGACTCCAACGCCGGGCGGAGGCGGCGAACAGGACGGCAAGCACAGCCTGGATCAGCAGTACGGCCAGGTAGGCCCAGCGCCACCCTGCGCACAGACCCAGCGCGCCGGTCAAGATCAACGGCGAGGTCGCGGCCCCCACCCCGTAAACGGCGTGCAACAGGCTGATCTGGCGAGGACCACATGGCGGGCGGCATAGGCGTTCGGGGCGGCGTCGATCGCTTGCGCCGACAACCCGAAAACGACGGCGCAGGCCACGTGACCCAGTAGGCGGGTGCGAGAGCAGAGATCAGCAGACCTACCGCGGAGAGAGCGACGCTGCCGGCGAGCAGCGGCCCCAGGCCAATTCGCGCCGCGGCCCACGTCCAGCAGGTGCTGGAGACCACGGTGGCCGCCACTCCGAAGGGCAGGACAAATGTCATCGCCGCCACTGGCTGGTCGAAGGTGACCCGCATGAAGGGCCAGGCGACTCCCAACAGGTTGTCAGGCAAGGCGATGGCGAAGAAGGCCAGCAAGGCGAGGAGAAACACGACCGGGCTACTTCCGACGGACCAGCAGGATGGCGAGTCGCTGCGACTAGAACAGCTGCGGCTGCTGCACGGGCTCAACCGCGACCGGTGCAGCGCCCACCGCAGCAGCCAGGCTGGCGGCCCGGTCGAGGCTGAACCGCGCCGCTTGGGCTCGGTTGGCGCTCAGGCTGCCATCGACCCCACCGGGCAGATGATGGCGCTGCAGCAGCATCCGCATCCGCTCGTCAAGCATCCGACGGTAGCCCGACGGCACGCTCGAGGACGACCCGTAGAGCTGTTGGTAGCGGCTCAGCAGCTCAGGGTGCTCCCGCTCGAGCCAGCCGAGGTACCACTCCTTGACGTCGGCGCCCAGCCGGAGCGCGGTGTAGAACACCGAGGTGGCCCCGGCCGCCTTGATCTCGGCCAGCGCCCGGTCCAGGTGCTCGACGCTGTCGGTGAGTTCGGGAACGACCGGAGCCAAGAAGACCGCACACTCCAGGCCGAGGTCGCGGATCTGCCGTACGGTGGCCAGCCGGGCTGCCGTGGTCGGGGTGCCTGGCTCCAACGACTGCTGGAGCTGGTCGTCGAAGACCGCGATCGACATCGCCAGGCTGACCTGGCACGTCCGGTCCACATCGGCGAGCAGCGCCAGGTCACGTCGCAGCAGGGTGCCCTTGGTCAAAATCGAGAACGGCACCTCGCGAGCCGCCAGCGCCTCGATGATGCCCGGCATCAGCACATAGCGGCCCTCGGCCCGCTGGTAGGGGTCTGTGTTGGTGCCCAGGGCGACCCGCTCCGGCGGCACCTTTCTGCCGGTCATGCCGGTCAGCTCTCGGGCCAGCACCTCGGCCACGTTGACCTTGACCACGATCTGGCTGTCGAAGTCAGCGCCGGTGTCCAGGTCGAGATAGCGGTGGGTGTTGCGGGCGTAGCAGTACAGACAGGCGTGGCTGCACCCGCGGTAGGGGTTGACCGTCCAAGCCCCGGGCAGCATCTTGCTGGTCAGGGGCACCTGGTTGAGCGCGGTCTTGGCCAGCACCTCATGGAACGTGATGCCCGCGAACTCCGGAGTTTGCACAGAGCGAAGCAGCGACGACACCCTCACCAGTGGCGGCGGCACTCCCAGCGGGGAGGCCGCGCTTGAGTCGGGGTTGATCAGCTGCGTCTGCCAGCGCACGCTCCATCAGAACACAAGTTCGATTATGACGCCAGTCAGAGCGGCAGAGTGCGCACATACGGGGCGACGTCGCCTGCGGCGTCTGGGCCGTACGCCTCTTCGAACCGGCTCAGGAACGTGCCGTTGAAGCGGTACTCCTGCGGACCCACACTGGCGATCACATAGCTGGACAGCACCGAGCCGAGCTGGGCGCAGCGCTCCAGTGGCAGCTGCCAGGACAACCCTGCGACGAAGCCCGCCCGGAAGGCATCGCCCACGCCGGTCGGATCCACCCGTGAGCTTTCCGGGGCGATCCCGACGTCGATCCTGGGGTGCCCCTCGACTTCCACGGAGGCGCCCTCAGAGCCCCGGGTGATCACTCGGGTGCCCACCTTGGACAGGATCTGTTCGTGGGTCCAGCCGGTCTTCTGGCTGATCAACCCGTCCTCGTACTCGTTGGAGAACAGGTACGTTGCGCCCTCGATCAGTCGCTTGATCTCGTCCCCACTGCTCCAGGCCAGCTGCTGGGAGGGGTCGGCGATGAAGGGATAGCCGCGCGATCGGCATTCCTCGGTGTGGCGTTGCATCGCCTCGGGGTCGTTGGGCGACACGATCACCAGATCCAGCTGCCCGACCCTGTCGGCGACGGGCTTCAGCTCGATCACCCGCGCCTCAGCCATGGCCCCTGGATAGAAGGAACCGATCTGGGCGTTGTCGGCGTCGGTGGTCACCACGAAGCGGGCGGTGTGCGCGGTCTGCGACACCCGCACGGGCCAGGTCAGCACCCCGTGCCGCTCCAGCCACGCTCGGTATTCGACGAAGTCGTCACCCACCGAACCGACCAGCAGCGGCCGCAGCCCCAACGCCGCCAGCCCGAAGGAGATGTTGCACCCAATACCGCCGCGGCGGATCTGCAGGTCGTCGACCAAGAAAGACAGGGAGACGTGTTCCAGCTGAGCGGCCACCAACGAGTCGGCGAAACGCCCGCTGAACGTCATCAGGTGGTCCATCGCGATGGAACCGGTTACGGCGATCTGCACGCAAGGAGACTAACGCCCATCGACGCCGACGGGTCACCGCGAGCGTTCGATCGCCTATTCTCGCTGCTCATGGCGTTGGCGGAACGAGCCGGAGTCGTGGTGGTGGGCGCCAGCCTGGCCGGGATGGCGGCGGCAGCTCGACTGGCCAAGGCGGGTCATCGCGTCCACCTGCTGGAGGCCACCGACCGACTGGGTGGCGGCTGGGCGCCGTATGACGTCTCCGGGGCGAAAGTCGACGACGCCCCGGGCGTCCTGACCTTTCCGGCGCCGTGGCGCGACCTGTTTCGCAAGAGCGGACGGCCGTTGGAGGCCGAGCTGACCCGGAGCAAGGTGGCGCTCAGCCCGGCGCAGGCGGCCCGCTACGTCTTCGACGACGGCAGCGAGCTCGTGCTGCCGGCCGAGCGGGGCGGGCAGTACTACGCGCTGGCCGAGGCGTATGGGGGCTCGGTGGCCGACCGGTGGCGCGACCTCGTGGACCACCTGGTTGACGTCTGGCAGACCCTGCGCCCGCTCGGGTTCGAGGCCGAGCTCAGGGACCGTCGCCAGCTGTCCCAGGCAAAGAAGGCGCTCCGCCCCCGGCAGAGTCTGGCTGACGTGGCCGACGAGCTGGACGAACCGCACCTGGTCGCCCTTGTCCGCAGCGTGGCCTACCGACTGGGCTCGCAGCCGGACCAGACACCCGCTTGGTGTGCCGCCGACCTGGCCGTCCAGCGAACGTTCGGCCGGTGGTGCATCACGTCGGACCGCCCAGGCGAGACCGGCCGCAGCTCGGTCCTGGTCGAGGCACTTGCGGCTCGGCTTGCGCTGCGCAGGGTTGACGTACAGCTGGGCCGGTCGGTGGTCCAGATCACCACCGACGGCGCTCGAGCGACCGGCGTGACCTGTGCAGACGGCACCTCGCTCACCGCGGCCGCGGTGATCTGCACGACTGACCCGTGGCAGACCCACTCCGAGCTGCTGGGGCCGCCGCGGTGGCGCACTCGGCGGACGATCCGCCGCTGGCAGCCTGCGCACGCGCCGTCGGTCCACCACGAGCTGATACCTGACGAGGTACCCGTGGTCACCGAAACGGTGAACCTGTCCGGTGACGGGCGACCGCGCATTACCTATGTCCGTCCGATCGTTTCAGGCAGCGTGCTCACCACGCACGACTACACCGCCGGCGGCCCGTCCCGCTCGGCCGGCTTGGCCTGGCGTGGCTTCCGCAGCTGGCTGGACCGACCGCCCATCCGAAGCGAGGTGGCTGGGCTCTTCCTGGCCGGCCCGTTCTCGCGCGCCGGCGCGGGCGCGTCGCCGGTGATGCTGTCCGGCGCCTTGGCGAGCTACGCCTGCCAGGAGTATCTCCGCTGAGCCGCTAGACTCAGTTCTCCCCTTTGTCGGGGTGTAAGTCGAGTTTCATTCGGGCCTCACCTCTGAGCATCAAGGAAACCTCCTACTTGTCTTCAGCACAGGCGCAGCAGAGCTCGGCCGATTCCTCCCCCCTGGAACGAGAGCTGGCGATCGAGCAGGCTCACGTCGACCGGGTTTACGCCAGGCTCACTGAAGCGACCCGGGCCGCGCAGCACGTGGCCAGCGCGGGGCGGGCGCTCTATCAGTCCGACCGCGCCAACTTCGTCCGAGAGGAGGACGGCACCGGCCTCTACGAGCGAGACGTCTTCGCCTTCCAGGCCGCCCGTCGGCTGGCGGTGCTAGACGCCGAGCACGAGGGTTTGGTGTTCGGCCGGCTGGACCGGACCGACGGCGACGTCCGCTACGTCGGCCGGATCGGGGTCCGCGACGCTGACTACGAGCCGTTGGTGATCGACTGGCGAGCGCGCGCCGCGGAGCCGTTCTACCGGGCGACCCCCAGCAACCCGATGGAGGTGGTCCGGCGCCGGGTGCTGCGTTGCTCAGGCAACAGGGTGGTCGGCATCGAGGACGACCTGCTGGACTCGGCATCCGCTGAGGATGAGCTCGTGGTGATCGGCGAGGGAGCACTGATGGCGGCTCTGTCACGGGCCCGGGGCCACAGCATGCGCGACATCGTGGCCACCATCCAGTCCGAGCAGGACGAGGCCATCCGCGCCCCGTACCAGGGGGTCACGATCATCTCCGGCGGCCCGGGCACCGGCAAGACAGTGGTCGCACTGCACCGGGCGGCCTATCTGCTCTACTCCCACCGCCGCCGGTTCGAGTCCGGCGGCGTGCTGGTGGTCGGACCCAGCCGGGTGTTCATGAACTACATCGAACGGGTGCTGCCCTCGCTCGGTGAGGAGTCGGTCACGCTGCGGCCCATCGGCGCCGTTGCCTCCGACGTCGTCGCCCTGAATGGCGAACGGACTGACAGCGCACCGGTGGCGGCCATTAAGGGCAGCCTGCGGATGCGATCGGTGCTCAAGCGGCTGGTGCACGAGCCGCCCCAATCGGTGCCGCTGGAGCTGCGACTCACGTTGCGCGGCGAGGTGCTGGTGCTGGCGGCGGAGGTGCTGCAGCGCCTGCGGGCCGAGGTGCTCAGCCACCACAAGCTGAACCAGGGACGAGACGCGGCCTCCGCCGCGGTGCTCACCGCGCTCTGGCGGAGCAAACCAGCCGAGCTGGACATCGAACGCGAGGAGTTCGACGAGTTGGTCAGCGAGACCGCGGCCTATCGAATGTTCCGGCTCGCCTGGTGGCCCGCGTTGAGCCCCACCACGGCGCTGGCGCGGCTGGCCGACCCAGCGGTCACCGCGGCGGTGTCGCAATCGGTGTTGTCGGCGGCCCAGCAGCAGCTGCTCAGTTCCAGCTACCAAGGAGCGTCCGAGCGACGCCGAGGTGACTGGACCAGCGCCGACGGAGCACTGCTGGACGAGCTCGCGCACCTGCTCGGCCCAGTGCCGGACGAGGACGAGACCGATCGCGAGGTTTCGCTGTTCCTCGACGACGATGACGACGGTGAGGGTGCGGCCGATCGCGAGGTGGTCACCACCATGGACCGGCTGGAGCGGCCCGCGGAGGTGGACCCGTTCGCCACGGCTCACAAGACCTACGCCCACATCCTGGTCGACGAAGCGCAGGACGTGACCCCGATGCAGTGGCGGATGCTGCGCCGTCGCGGCGCCAGCGCCAGCTGGACGATCGTTGGCGACCCGGCTCAGAGCTCTTGGCCGGACTCGGCGGAGTCGAGCCGGGCGATCACCGACTTGATCGGCACCGGGCCGCAACGCCGATACCGGATGAGCACCAACTACCGTAGCCCTGCCGAGGTCTTCGACTTCGCCGCCCGAGTCGTCGTGCAGGCAGAGCCCGACGCCGACCTTCCCCAGGCGGTGCGCTCCACCGGGATTCACCCACAGCTCCAAGTGGCTCCCTCCGGTGGACTGGTCCCGACCGCTGAGGCCGCCGTCAGGTCGCTGTTGGGGCAGGTCGACGGCACGGTGGGCATCATCTGCCCGCCGTCGAGGATGGACGCGCTCGCCGAGCTTGTGCCCCGGATCGACTCGACGGACGCCGACCGACTGGCGCTGGTCACGCCGGTGCAGTCCAAGGGACTGGAATACGACGCCGTCCTGGTGGTCACTCCCGACGACATCATCGCCGAGTCCCCTGGTGGAGTACGTGCGCTGTACGTCGCCCTGACCCGGCCGACGCAGCGGCTGGTCACCCTCGACGAAGCTCCGAACGCACCTTGGCGTAGATCTCTCGGGTCGCCGGCGAACGGTTCATCGTGATGAAGTGCAGCCCGGGAGCGCCCCCCGCCAGCAGGTCCTGACAGAGCTCGGTGGCCAGCTCGATCCCAACGGCTCGCACCTGCTGCTCGTCGTCGACGACGGCGCTCAACCGATCGGTCACCGCCACCGGGAGGTCCGCCCCGGAGAGCTCGGCGAAGCGCTTGATCTGCGAGTAGCGGGTCACTGGCATGATGCCCGGGATGATCGGGATGTCGCAGCCGAGCGCCCGCACCCGGGCCACCAGGTCGAAGTAGCGACTCGGCGTGAAAAACAGCTGGGTGATGGCGAAGTCGGCGCCTGCTCGCGCCTTGTCCACCAGGATCCGGGCGTCAAGGTCGGGGTCGTGCCGCTCGGGATGCAGGTCAGGAAAGGCCGCGACACCGATGCAGAAGTCACCGAGCTCACGGACCATGGCTACCAGTTCGGTGGCGTTGGCTAACCCGTCGCGGTGGCGCTCCCACGGCACGGTGGGGCCGCCCGGCATGTCGCCGCGAATAGCCAGGATGTGTCGGATGCCCGCGGCTGCATAGGAGCCGATCACCTGGCGCAGCTGCGCCCGCGACTGACTCGCGCAGGTGAGGTGTGCCACCGCACGCAGGGTGGTGTGCTGGGCGATGGCCTCGGTGGCCCGGATCGTCCGGTCCCGAGAGGAGCCGTTGGCACCATAGGTGACGGAGACGAAGTCGGGACCCAGAGCCTCGAGCTCGCGCACCGTCTGCCACAGCTGTCGGTCCTGCACCTCATCCTTGGCGGGGAAGAGCTCGAAGGAGAAGAGCGGTCGACTGCCCTCCCGCAGCAGCTCGGCGATGGTGGGTTGGCGCAGCCGGCCGGCGGGGGTGGCGGGAGCCGCGCCGGGTCGATGGGCCGTCCGCGGCGCGAGGCCTGACGTCGCCGCGGTCAGTCCTGCTGAGCTCACCATGGCAACAACCCTAGGTCAGGCCGCCAACGGGCCTCCGTAGGCTCACTGCGTGGCGAGCAATCCCGGCGGCGACGGCGACGTTCCTGGCAGCACGGTGGTGCTTGACCCGCAGGCACCGCTGTCCGCTGCCTTCCGGGAGTCCGTCAACGCCGCGCTGACGGTCTTCTTGGCCGGTCAACGGGCGGTGCTCGACGAGCTGGGGCCCGAGCTCACCGCGGTCCACCGGCTGGCCGGGCAGCTGCTCAGCGGCGGCAAGCGCCTGCGGCCGGCGTTCGCCGTCTGGAGCTACGTCGGAGCGTGCGGGCTGCCGGTTCATGAGCTGGACGGCTTGCTCGCCGCCGCTGCCAGCCTCGAGCTGCTGCACGTGAGCGCTCTCGTGCACGACGACGTGATGGACTCCTCCGACCTCCGCCGCGGGCGACCCGCGGCCCATCGCCAGTTCGAGACCCTGCACCGTGACGCCGGCTGGCTCGGCGATCCGCAGGCGTACGGACGCGCCGGCGCCATCCTCCTCGGCGACCTGCTCCTGATGTGGTCGGTGGAGTTGGCGCAGCGCTCAGGTCTGCCCGAGAAGGCGCTGGCTCGGGGGCTGCCCATCCTGGAGGCGATGCGGACCGAGGTGACCGCTGGGCAGTATCTCGACATCGTCGCCCAAGCCCGGCCGTGGCCGGCGTCGCCGCAAGGGCCGGAAGCGAGCGTAATCGGCGCCGCCGAGCAGGCGCTGGCCGAGGCGGACCGGGTGGTGGAGTTCAAGTCGGCGCGCTACACGGTTTCGCGTCCTTGTCAGCTGGGGGCGGCTCTGGGGGGCGGCAGCTCCGCTCTGCACCGCAGCCTGGCCGAATACGGCTCACCGCTCGGTCGGGCGTTCCAGTTCCGCGACGACCTGCTGGGGGTGTTCGGCGACCCCCAGGTCACCGGCAAGCCGACCGGCGACGACCTGCGAGAGGGCAAACGAACCGTGCTGGTGGCACACGCCTTCGCGCACGCCTCGCCGTCGGCTCGTCGGCTGCTGGTCGCCACGCTGGGCGACCCGGCGCTCGACGCCGCCGGTGTGGCCGCTCTGCAGCAGGTGATCGCCGACTCCGGTGCCATGGACGCCTGTGAGGCGAGGATCAGCGAGGGCTACCAGCGTGCCCTGGCCGCCCTGGACGGCGCCGACCTGTCCGAGGAGGGGCGGACTGCGCTCACCGCCATGGCCGACGCCGCCGTACACCGCGTCCTTTGACGTGGGCGGTCGGGCTCAGTCGGCGTACCAGGCGCTCGGG
>DASQDG010000076.1:0-47714 GCA_035634295.1 Propionibacteriaceae bacterium
GCGGCCGCCAAGGTGGGCTATGCGGCGCTGGCGGCGGGCGCCGTGTCTTTGCTGCCGGCTTGGATCCGCGCCGAGCTGCGGCTGCCCACCTTGCCGCTCACCGACCGGTTGATCGCTCGGCCGGTGGCCAGGACCGCGGTGGGCGCCATCCGGTGGGCGCTGGCGGGCGAAACCGACATCTAATCGACTACGTCTCCAGTGCGGGAGCGAGTGCCGGGGCCGTCACGGGAGGCTGGCCTTCCCGCGGTCGATAGTGCCGCGAAACGCCTGCCTTCTTGGCCTGCCACAAGATCAAGGTCAGGACCACCGCGTGCACCAGCAGGTCCACGCCGAACACCAGTGGCGTGCTGGCTGAGTCGGACCTGACGAAGGCTTGCTCCCAGCCGCCGAACATGATCACGGTGAAGAACACCCCGACGTTGTTGACGGCGTGCACGACGATCCCCGCCTCCAAGCCCCCTGTACGCCACGTAGCTATCCCGGCAGTCACCGCGAACAGGCCCAGGCTGCCCAAGATCCAGATGTCGAAGCTGCCGTGGGCAACGGCGAACAACACCACCGACACAGTAAGTCCGACGACCAGCGCGACGGTCGGGTGGCGAAACCAGGCGCCGACGTTCTGCATGATCCAGCCTCGGAAGAGGTACTCCTCGCCCGCGGCCTGCAGCGGGGTCAGCAAGAGCACCATCACCAACAGCAGCCCCCAGTACTGCGGGCGCGGGCCGGAGGTCGGGTCGACCAGCACGCCGAGCCCGAGGTAGATCACCCAAACCGGGACCACGACCGCCACGCAACGCAGCAGCCAGCCCCAGCGCAGCCCCCCTTGGACCGAGGACAGGTAACGAGGGCGGATCCGGTGGGCGATCCACACCGACAGTCCTGCGATGACGATCAGCACGATCAGTGACAGGTTGACGTAGAGGAAGCCGGCCGGCCCCAGGTTGTCGATGTCGATGACCTCCTGCGCGCTCCAGCGGAACGCGTCGGGGATTCCTACTAGCTGAGCCGCGAGCACCACGGGAAGAAAGGCCAACAAGGCCAGGGGCAGTCCGATGGCCGCAGCCAGCAAGATCGCCAGCAGAGGGCGCCACCACCGGTACCGGGGGCCGCGCAGCATCTGCTGGTATTCCCTGGGGCCGTCCGGCATCGGATCGGGCCTCTGCACGACCAGGGCGGGTAACGGAGAGAACTGAGGCTGCCAGACGCCGACGGGAGCGTACGGGCCGAAAGGTTGCCGGTCGATCACCTGGGTCCAAGGCGCTGGTGGCGGATGACCGACGAGCGAGGGCTCAGGCTCGAACTGAGTCGGCGGCTGCTGAGCCGCAGCGGCTGGGGGCGGAACGTCCTGAGGCACAGGTTTGGGGCCGGGGAAGGAGTCTGACGTCATCTCAGTGTCAAGTCTGCCACCGCTTGACCGGCCCTCCGCCTACCGAGCAGGCAGGCTGTGCACAACCTCGGCTCTCGCCGTTACGGCTGGGCACAGCCCGACGCTGCACTCAGAGGGTGGTTTCGCGGTCTGAGCGACTCACTCGCACCTCGTGGGAAACCGCGTCGGCGGGCAGTGACACGCTCGAGGCGCTGCCCGAGCTGGGGATGGCCGCCGGCGCCGCACCGGAGGGCGCGTCGTCGTCGTGCATGGCGTTGCCACGCCGGGTGCTGATGGTCACCGCCACCACGATGACGGCCACCGCGATCGCTGCGATCAGATAGCGGAGCGCCGACGGCGTGGAGCTCAACGGGGACATGGCCACCACCGCAGGTGCGATCAGCACCGCGACCAGGTTCATCACCTTGATCAGGGGGTTGATCGCGGGACCGGCGGTGTCCTTGAAGGGGTCGCCGACGGTGTCGCCAATGATCGTGGCCTCGTGCGCCGACGATCCCTTGCCGCCGTGGTTGCCGTCCTCGACCAGCTTCTTGGCGTTGTCCCAGGCACCGCCTGAGTTGGCCAGGAAGACCGCCATCAGGGTCCCGCTGGCGATCGCGCCGGCGAGATATCCGGCCAAGGCCGGAGCGCCCAGCCCGAAGCCGACCGCAATAGGTGCCATCAGCGCCAGCAGCCCGGGCGTCGCCAGCTCGCGCAGGGAGTCCCGCGTGCAGATGTCGACGACCTTGCCGTACTCAGGCTTGCCGGTGCCCTCCATGATGCCGGGGATGTCGCGGAACTGGCGGCGCACCTCGTAGACGACGGCACCGGCTGCGCGCCCAACGGCGGTGATCGCCAGGCCGGAGAACAAGAAGACGACCGCGGCACCCAGGATCAGGCCCACCAGGGTCTGCGGCGCGAACACCACCGACTGTTCGGTGAACTCCGTGTACCTCTCCGCGAGCACGCCACGGATGGAGTCCGTGTAGGAACCGAACAGCGCCGTGGCGGCCAACACCGCGGTGGCGATGGCGATCCCCTTGGTGATGGCCTTGGTGGTGTTGCCGACCGCGTCCAGCTCGGTGAGGATCTGCGAGCCCTCCCCGTGTACGTCACCCGACATCTCGGCGATGCCCTGAGCGTTGTCCGACACCGGACCGAAAGTGTCCATGGCCACGATGACGCCGACCGTGGTCAACAGGCCGCAGCCGGCCAGCGCGATGGCGAACAGCCCGACCACCCCCGAACCACCGAGCAGGAACGCTCCGTACACCGCCGCCCCGATGACCAGCGCGGTGTAGACGGCGGACTCGAAGCCGACGGACAAGCCAGCCAGGATGACGGTTGCGGCTCCGGTCAGTGACGTCCGGCCGACGTCCTTCACCGGACGGTCCTCAGTGCCGGTGTAGTAACCGGTCAGGGACAAGATCACCACCGCGAGCACGATGCCGATGATGACCGAGCCGATCGCCACCAGCCGCGGGTCGTCGATAGGACCGCTGAAGCCCACGTCGGTGGCGTTAAGGCCCGCGAATGATGACGGCAGATAGGCGAACGCCGCAATTGCGCACAGCACGGCCGAGATACCGGCGGACAGGTAGAACGAGCGGTTGATCGTCTTGAGACCATTCTCACCCTCGCGTGGCTTGGTCAAGAAGACACCGATGATGGCCGTGATGACGCCGATAGCGGGCACGATCAAAGGAAATACGAGGCCGTATTCGCCGAATGCAGCCCGGCCGAGAATAAGCGAGGCGACCAGGGTTACCGCATAGGACTCGAAAAGGTCCGCAGCCATGCCAGCGCAGTCGCCGACGTTGTCGCCGACATTGTCGGCGATGGTGGCGGCATTTCGCGGATCGTCCTCGGGAATGTTCTGCTCGACCTTGCCCACCAGGTCAGCGCCGACGTCGGCGGCCTTGGTGAAGATGCCGCCCCCCACGCGCATGAACATGGCGAGCATGGCGGCGCCGAAGCCGAAACCTTCGAGGATCGTCGGCGCGTCACCCTTGAAGATGAAAACCACGATGGCCGCGCCCAACAGACCAAGGCCCACGGTAGCCATGCCGACGTGGGCTCCGGTCCGAAAGGCGATCTTCATGGCCGGGCTCCGACCGGCGCTGCGGGCCGCCGACGCCACCCGTACGTTGGCCCTGACCGCCAACCACATGCCCATGTAGCCGATCAGGGCAGAGAAAAAGGCGCCGGCCAGAAAGGCCACCGACCGGCCGACGCGCAATGTGGTGCTACTGAAACCGCCGTCACCGTGCACCGGGAGCAACAGCAGCAAGAAGATGGCGGCACCGGCGAACCAGGCCAGCGTGCGGAACTGTCGGGCGAGATAGGCGCTCGCGCCTTCTTGTACGGCCACGGCGATGCGCCGCATCTCGTCAGTGCCGTCGGAGGCGGCCAACACCTCGCGCCGAAATATCATCGCCATTACCAGGGCCAACAGGGCGATTACGCCAACAATAGCGACGATAGTCAGGTTCACCCCGGACAAGGTGACTGCTAACGGGGTCACTTCCATAATTACTGGAAGTACAGGCATATCGAGTCCTCCTGGAAACTGGCCACACCACGAGTGAGGCACGACCGGCGCAGTATAGCCGGACTCCGGCCAGATTCGGGGCATCGGGTAGTGGCCCTGAGCTCACTCACTTGGGCCGCCGCCGGGCCGTGCCACGCTAGGTTTTGTGAGCCATAACCCCGTCGACGCGACCCCTTGCTGGGTTCAGGGGTGGCCTGGCGGCGGGCGCGGATGAGCGGCGCGGAGGCAGTGACGGAGGACGGGCGAAGGAGGGCCGGGCGACTGCGCTACCGGCATGAGATTCCTGCTCGGACAGGCGTCATCGGGGTTTGGCCCGGCTGGCTGCCGCCGGCCGTGCGAGCCAGGTCTGTCGAGCTGGGCATGGTCTCGCCATGGCAGCACCAGGTGCAGGCGGCCGAGTCCCTTTGGGCGGGGCGCCACGTCGTGCTCTCGACGGGCACCGCCTCCGGCAAGACGCTGGCCTACCTGCTGCCAGTCCTGGCCGCCACGAATGGCGGGCAGCGCATCGGACCGCAGGACGCCCCTGATCAGCAGTTTCGCGGCCCGGGCGAACTGCTGCGCCCTCGGCGTCCGCACACCGCGCTCTATCTCGCGCCTACCAAGGCGTTGGCCCACGACCAGCTTCGGGTCTGGTCGGCCTTCGACCTCGCCGGCACAGCCGCGACCCTTGACGGCGACACCGAACAGCCTGACCGGCACTGGGCGCGCGACTACGCCTCGTACATCCTGACAAACCCCGACATGTTGCACAGGTCAGTGCTGCCGCAACATCAGCGCTGGGCGTCCTTCTTCAGGTCGCTGCGCTTCGTGGTGATCGATGAGTCCCACCACTACCGAGGCGTGTTCGGCGCGCACGTCTCGGCGGTGATCCGCCGGCTACGGCGGGTTGCCGCCCTTTACGGGTCGGAGCCGACGTTTGCGCTGGCTTCGGCCACCAGTGCCGAGCCGGGCGCCTCGGCGAGCGCCCTGACCGGCATCGACCAGGCCGACCTCGTGGTGGTCGGCGAGGACACCTCGGCGCGCGGCGCCGTGGAGATGCTGCTGTGGGAACCCGTGGGCAGCCCCGACGACGAGGCCGCCTGGTGGCTGGCCTCGCTGGTGGACTCGGGGCGCCAGACGATTGCGTTCGTGTCCTCGCGCAAGGCGGCCGAGCGGGTCGCGGTGCAAGCGGCCGGGATGGTGACCTCTGGTGCAAGGGTGGAGTCCTACCGCGGCGGATATTTGGCCGAGGGCCGCCGACGCCTCGAACGGGCGCTCCAAACCGGCACCTTGGCCGGCGTGGCGGCGACCAACGCGCTGGAGCTGGGCGTCGACATCTCCGGCATGGACGCTGTCGTCATCTCCGGCGTGCCCGCTACCAGAGCAGCCCTGTGGCAGCAGGCCGGCCGCGCTGGCCGCCACGGGGGATCGGCGCAGGTGGTGCTCATCGGGCGCAGGCAGCCGCTGGACGCCTACTTCTTCGACCACCCCGAGACGTTGTTGTCCGCTCCGGTGGAGAGCACGGTGCTGCATCCCGACAACCCGTACGTGCTGGGGCCGCACCTCGCGGCCGCGGCGCAGGAGGCTCCACTCACCGAAGGCGATGAGCGATTCTTCGGCGCCACGTCGCCTGCGCTGGTGGACCGCCTGGTCGGCCAGGACGTCGTACGCCGGCGTGCTGGCGGCTGCTACTGGACTCGCACCGAGCGGGCGGTGGACAGCATTGACCTCCGCTCGGCCGGGGGGGCCTCGGTGGACATCGTCGAGGTGGGCACCGGGCGCGTGCTGGGACACGTCGACGCCGCCGCCGCAGACTCGACGGTTCACCCTGGTGCCACCTACCTGCACGCTGGCGACAACTATCTGGTCGAGGCGCTTGACCTCGAGCTCAGTGAGGCGCTGGTGAGAGCGGCGCGGCCCCACTACTACACCCAACCTCTTGTCGACGCGGGCGTCCGGATCGTCTCGACGCGGCAGTCCCGGACGCTGGGGTCAGGCTCGCTGCACCTCGGCACCGTCGACGTCACCACCCAAGTCACGGCCTACCTGCGACGTGACGATCTCACCGGCCACGTCTGGGACCAGACCGCCTTGGATCTGCCCGAGCGCACACTGCGCACGCAGGCGGTCTGGTGCACTCTCGACCCGGGTGCCTTGTCAATGCGGCTGGATCCCGGTCAGCTGGCGGGGGGAGCTCACGGCATCGAACACACCGCCATCAGCCTGCTGCCGATGTTTGCGCCCTGCGATCGATGGGACGTCGGCGGAGCCTCGGATGGGCGACACCCCGACACCAAAGCCGTGACGGTCTTCGTGCACGACGGTCAGGCCGGTGGCGCGGGCTTCGCCGAGCGGGGCTTCGACTCGGCCGAAGCGTGGCTGGCGGCCACGCTCCAGCGGCTCGAGTCCTGTGAGTGCGACCTCGGGTGTCCCTCGTGCGTCGTATCGCCCACCTGCGGCACGGCCAATCAGGTGCTCGACAAGCAGGCCGCGATGACCCTGCTGCAGAAGTTCTGTCTCTAGCTTCTTTGCGGACACGGCTGCTCGGTCCGATCGCGTGCCCGCCAGAGCCAGCCTCGCGCATACTGGGTCAGTGAGGGCAACGGCAAATGCCGGGTCGAGCGACCCGGGCTGCAACACATGAGCTTCTTCGAGATCTTCGAGCCCGGAGCCAGACATCAGCGCGAGCAGCGCGACCGGCAGAACACGCTGGTCACCCCGACGCCCTCCGGCGCCGCCGGACCACTGGGCATCGACCTCGAAAGCGGCAAGGCCGCCTTCTCGATGCCGGCCCGTCCCGCCGAGGAAGACCTCGACGGCAACGAGGCAGCCGAGGATTCAGGCTGATCCGAGCTGGAGCCAGGCCCGTCCCGCGCCAGGCTAGACCGAGGTGGAGCCGGCGTAGGCCACGGCCGTGGACCGGGTCGGTAGACCCGGAACCCGAACGCCCACCCGCACCTGCGCACGGACTGTGACCACGAAGTCCACGGCATCGCCGACGTGGTTGCACAGCACCACCGAGGCGCCGTTGGCCCGAGCGTTGCGACGAGCCGCGGAACAAGGGTCCTGGCCGGCGGCGTAGGCCGTGGCTCCGCTGAGGGCGGCCAGGTCCGCTGCGGTCCGTGCCCGCTGAGCCGCCACCAGATAACCGGCGATGCAGACCCCCGCCACACTGAGTGCCACGATCACCGCCATCACCCCCACCATCAGCACCGTGCCCACTCCCCTCTCGGATCGCGCCGGCAACGCGGTGATCACCGGTCCCCCACCGCCGGTTCGGTGGCAACCTCAGACTCGGCCCGCAACGGCACGACCACCAGCCATCGGGTGAGCGGGCGCGCGTTGATGGTCACCACCGCTCTGGTCGTCTCCTTGTCCGAGGTGACGGTGACCCGGGCACCGGCGGGCGCGTTCTGCTCGGCCCGCCGGACGGCCGCCCGATCGCCGCGAGCGGCCTGCCGGGCCACCTCGCCCGCCGTGCCCACGCACCTCACCTGCAGCACGACGAGATAGATCGCCCAGCACAGCATGGTCAGCACGGCCAGGACGGCCAGGATGGAGACGGCCAGTTCGGCCGTCACCATGCCCCGGCTGTCCCGACGCCGTGACCAAGCGATGTCAGGCGGTCCGTTGTGGAGCAGCCTGTCCATGACGTCGACTCAGATGTTCTCGGCGAAGGACCTGATGACCAGCAGGATGAAGCTGGTGATCGCGGTCTTCACGCTCCCCGTGGTGACCACGGCGAGCAGCACGCCGGCGATGGCCACGGCGGCGATCAGCCCCACGGCCCACTCCGCGCTGACCATGCCGCGCTCGTCGCGCCGCCGCACCAGCACCGTCGTGGTCTCCTCCTCGAGGCCCTCGTTGTCCTCGCCGACGGTCTGGATGCCGGTCAGCGGCTGTGGGACTAGCTCTGACATTGCTGTCTCCTTAGGGTCTGAACACCTTGGTGCCCCATCCGAACTGGATGTATCTGAAGTCTGTGAATGCGGGGCGGCTGCCCCTCGTCCCCTTGGCGATCTGTTGATGCCGCTGCCGACGGCGAGTGAGTTGTGGACAAGCGGCCTCCTGGTCGCCTGTGCAACCGTGCGCCTGTACGGGGGACCAGGGCGCGGCCGACCCTGGGAAGACCCTGTGCTCAGGGCAACGCGTTGAGCAGCGCCGACGCCACGGCCGGTACCACCCCTAGCAGCAGGAAGGCCGGCAGGAAGCAGGTCATCAAGGGCAGCACGCTGCGAACACCAACCGCCCTGGCTCCGACCTCGATAGCCGCATGTCGCCGCGTCCTCGCGTCGCGAGCGTGCTGCACAAGCACCTCGACGGTTCTTGTGCCCGACTCGAACGAGCGGGCGAGATCTACTGCCGCCGGGCGCCACTCAGGGCTCACACTCAGCGTCGCCCACGCCTCGGCGTCGCTGGTCCCGAGGTTCATCAGTGCCAGCACCTGGGACAGATCGGCTCCGACCGGGCCATCGAATGAGTTGGCCACCGCGCCAACCGCCGACCTCAGGGGCATGCCTGCGTACAAACCGGCGGAGATCAACTCCAACGCCTGAGGCAGGTCCGACACCAGCTGGGCCCGCCGTCTCCGGGCGCCAGCCGGCTCTAGTCGGCCCAGTACCATGAGCACCGCGGCGACCACCGCGGGCGTGACAGCCCAGGCCGCCCCGGCCGGCAACCCGAGAGCGGGCAGCCCCAAACCCGAGGCAAGACCTGCCCCAAGCGCAACGCAGAGCCGGTGGCGCAGTGGCGCGGCGTCCGGTCGGGCTGCACACCACCTCTGCCAGACCGACGCGGCCGCCGCGACGAGGCGCGCGCTCCCGTCGCCGCCGCGAACCCGGCTGAGCTGTTGGGCCGGGCTCGCGACGAGCAGGGCCGAGGCCACGCCAGCGAGCAGCGCGGCCAGGAGCGTCGGAGCGGTCAGCGAAGCCAGGGAACCCGCCATCATGAAACGGTCGGCCGAGCGAGCCGGTCGATCCACAGCACGCCCCCGGCCGCCAGCGTCACGCCCACAAGCAGGCAGGCCCACCCCAGCGAAGAGGACAGCAGGAAGTGCAGCGGATCGCCACCGAGTGCATATCCCATACCGAGCCCGAACAGCGGCAGTGCGGCCATGATCTTCCCGGTCGCGCGAGCCGCCGACAGCTCACCGGCCACCACCGCTCGCAGCGCCACGTCGGCCGTCAGCGCCTCCGCCACCTGCTCCAGGCTGTGCGCCAACGGAGCACCGGTTTCGGTTGATACCTGCCAGGCGCGAGCGAGCACCAGCAAGCCCCGGTGTCCCCGCAAGGCGGCTTGCCGGCGCCACACCGCCGTGACGTCGCCGCCGAGGTCCTGAGCCTTTCGGGCCGTGTCCAGCACCGGGCAGTCCCGGGCGGCACCGGGCAGAGCCTCGGCCGGCACCCGCCCGACCCGGATCTGGGCGGCCAGCACACTGCAGGCGTGGGCCACCTCCTGCTCGGCACGGGCGGCTTCACGATCAGCCGCGTAGTTCAGGGTCAGCCGTATGCAGGTCGCGACCACGATGGCCACGGCAGTGGTGACCACTGCCGCCGGCGCTCCCGCCCACCGATGCACCAGCCCGATGACGAGCAGCGCAACCACCCCGCCCACCGTCCACAGCCGGCGGCCCGACGAGGTCCGGACGGGCACGGCAGCCGAGGGGGTCAGCCGCTCGGCAGCGCGGCGCCTTGCCGGGGACCCGGTGATGAGCACAGCGGCCAACGCGGCGAGTGCGAGGCAGAGGTAGGTCATCGGCTGAGCAGGACCTCGAGCCGAGCAGCCCCTGCGCCGACTCGGGTGCGGCCGTCGACTTCGAACTCCAGCGCGGTTTCGGTGTGCACCAGGCCGGTCCCTTGGTCACGGACGAGCACGTGCACCTCCTTGATCCGGCGTCGCCCGGCATCGTCGCGGGTGATGTGGATGACGGCGTGTAGCGCCGAAGCGAGTTGTGCGTGCAGCGCGTCTCGGCCCAGCTGCCCGAGGGCGGCCAGGGCTTCCAGGCGTGCCGGCACATCGGCCGCTGAGTTGGCGTGCACGGTGCCGCAACCCCCTTCGTGACCGGTGTTCATGGCGGTCAGCAGGTCACAGATCTCCGCTCCCCGCACCTCCCCCACCACCAGTCGGTCAGGGCGCATCCGCAGAGACTGGCGCACCAGCTGGGTCAGCGTCACCGCGCCGGTCAGCTCCGCGTTGGCCGGTCGCCCCTCCAGCCGTACGACGTGTGGGTGGTCCGGAGCCAGCTCGCGGGAGTCCTCGACGATCACGATCCGCTCCGAGGCGGGCACCAACCCGAGCAGAGCCGACAGCAGGGTGGTCTTGCCCGATCCCGTCCCACCCGTCACCAGAAAGGCCAGCTTGCCCTCCACCAGCCGACGCAACACGTCGGCGCCGACCGGGGTCAGGGAGCCCGAGGCGACGCAGTCGTCTAGGGAGAATGAGCGTTTTGCCGGCACGCGTAGCGAGAGGCAGGTGCCTGGCGCGGCCAGCGTGGCCAGCACGGCGTGCACTCGGGTCCCGTCGGGCAACCGCGTGTCGACGAAGGGCACCGCGTCATCGAGCCGGCGGCCGACCGATGCGGCCAGCCGTTGGGCCAGCCGGCGCACCTCCTCGTCGGCGCCAAAGGTGATCCCGGTGAGCTCAAGCCCGGCACCTCGGTCGACGTAGACCTGGCGTGGGCCGTTAACGAGCACGTCAGTCACCCCCGGCTGGCGCAGCAGGGGCTCAAGCAGTCCGGCACCGACGCTGTGCCGACGCAGGGCCTCGACCGTCTCGAGCAGAGTGCTGTCGGTGACCAGCTGACCCTCGGCACGCATCGCCGCGGCCACGTCGGCCGGCGTGTGCGGGCGACCGATCGCGGCCAGCCGGGAGCGCAGCGGATCGAGGTCTGCGGTGATCACGTGACGGCACCGGTCAGCGCGAGCTCGTCGAGCACCGTCCGGCAGCTCCTGCCCAAGGGACTTCGGCCGGATCGACCGGGCGCCACGCCTCGAGCCGACTCGAGCGCCACGTTGGTCTCGTCGGCCACCGTGGCCAACAAGGGCAACCCCAGCCCGTCAGCCACCGCGTCCGCCGACAGGCTCCTGGGGCGAGTCAGCCGTACCAGCAGGTGCAGCGCCGTGCAGGCCTCCTCGAGTTCGGCCACCATCTGCTGAGCGGCGGCGACGCCGCGCAACTGTGCCAGGGCGATCAGCAGCACCGTGTCCGCCCGACGCAGCGCCTCGCGGGCGGCGGACGTCGGCTGCCGCGGCAGGTCGACGACGACGAGCTGATGACTGCGCGTGGCCGACAGCAGCACCGACTTCATCTGCTCGGCGTCGGGCTTGTCTGCCGCCTCGCGGCTGGAGCGGTCCATGGACAAGACGTCCACGCCGTCCACCTGCGGCAGCTGGCCGGTGAGGTTCCCCAGGTGTCCGCGCGCCGCACTCAGCCGCGGCCAGCGCCAGCCGGGGACGCGTTCGGCAGCCAGCAGCAAGTCGATACCGCCGCTGAGCGGGTCGCCGTCGACCAGAAGGGTGGCGAGGCCACGTTGTGCCGAGACCACCGCGAGCGCAGCGGCACAGGTAGACGCACCGGCGCCACCCGAGCCCCCCACCACCGCCACAACCCGCCCCTGGCCGCGCCCCGGGCCGGTGGCGTCGGCGAGCGCGTTGGTCAGCCGGTTGGCACCGCCGGGCAGTAGCACCACGGCGGCGTTCAGCGGCAGCGACCAGGCGCACACCTGGTCGTGGTCGGTCTCCTCGCCGACCACGAACACCTCGGGCCGCCGCGGTAGCACGAGCTCAGCGACCCGAGCGGCCTGATCGATCCCGACGATGACCGTGCAGGCTGGCGTCCACAGCGGCCGGAGGGCGCCGGCATCGGTGACCACGTGTGGCTCGACACCCGCCGCGGCAGACACCGCGAGGACGTGGTCGAGCAGCTCGAGGTCCGCGGTCACCACCACGGCTGGTGCCGGGCTTGCACGCACAGTCATGGCGCTACTCTGGTGCGCTTCTCCGACCTGGTGTCGCGCGCGTGGCTGCCCTGTGGATACCGCTCATCGGCGGGTTCTCGCCTGTGGACAAGTCGCCTCACAGGTGATTCGGGCGAAGGAACGTGGACGAGCAGACTGAGCCTCTTCACAATTGCGTCCCCGAGGGGTACAACTGGGATTAGGGAAGGCTCTTCGTCCAGCCGCGAGTGTGTTCCAGGCTTCCTGGGTCACAGTCACTGCAGTACGACCAGTCGACCCGCACGCCTCACCCAGCACCCACGCGGCGATCGCCCGTCTCAAAGGGTCGTTGCGTCTCAGGCTTGACCTGGGCCAACACGTACAGATGTGCACGCATGGTCACTGGGTCGGACGTGCTCGACTCGGCGCCTGCTCCGGTAGGCGCCGAGTCACCCTGCCAGATGACGCGTAAGGTCGGCGGGCCGCGACCGGGACAGTGGCGAGTGTTCGGCCCCTTGAGTCAGCGCTGCTGTGGAATGCAGCAGCCAGGCCCGGACGCCGGCCACGGTGCCCGACGCATAACCGGTCAGCGATGCGACGTATGAGGCTCGTAGCGCCAGGTGCCCGGCCTCCACCACGATCACCGCCCGGGGGTCGACGCCTCCGGCAATCAGGATCATGTGCTCAACGGCCCGTCCGACAATCCCGTCGGCCGATCCGAACGGCGCCGCCGTGGCCACCTCGGCGTGAGCCACCGCGGCAAGCACCATGACTGAGGCTTCGGTGGGCGTGCTCAGCAGCGTACGCAGCCCCGACATCCGGGCGGCAACACCGGCATCGGACCGCACCCGGCCCAGCGCCTCGTCGGGCACCTGCCCGTGAGCGACCACGGCGTGCGCTCGGGCTAGTGCCTGTCCAGGCACAACCCGGATGAGCTCACTGAGCGTCAGCAGCTCGCTGGCCAGTCGGACCGAGCCGGACAACCAACGATCAGTCGCGTCGGTGAGCTCAGCGCTGGCTCGAGCCCCAGCCAGCAGAGCCGCCGCCGACTGCTCCGGAGTAACCCGACGAAGGCCGCGGTCCCGCAGCAGGGCGTCCACGGCGTCTCGGGCCGACACGATGGCCGAAGGCACCCCCTCCAGGCGCGCAAGCTCGGCCAGCGGGTCGGACACCATTAGAGTCTGGCCTATGGAGCCACCCCGCCGCAGCCTCTACCCGGCGGCTGTGCCCGGCTGGATGGTGGGGGAGCACCCGGTCCGAGTCCTCGACGTCGGCTCGGGCAGTGGCGCGTTCGCGCAGCTGCTGGTGTCTGCCGGACACGACGTGTTCGCACTCGACCGCGACGCAGCACAGATCACCGCCGTCGTTGAGCGTCTCGCTACCCGGCAGCACGTGGTCGCACAGGTGGAGGCGCTGCCCTATCTGGCCTGCCACTTCGACGTGGTGACCGCCTCGCAGGCGCTGCACCGCTTCGCCCCCGGCCTTGCCTTGTCCGAGATCGCTCGGGTCCTCAAGCCCGGCGGCCACCTGGCGATCGCGTACAACACTCGCGACGACACGGTCCCGTGGGTGCGACGGCTGATCGCCCTGCTTGAGCAGGCCAATCCCGAGTCGGTGACCGGGGACTACGGGCTCGACGCCGTCAACACGGTGATCGAGAGCCCCTATTTCGGCGAGGTGTCCCGCCGGAGCTTCCGTCACTGGGTCCCCACCACGCGGTCGGCGCTGGTCCGGATGGTGGAGCGCCGGCCTGCGACCGCAGCGCTCGAACCGCGCCAGCGTCAGCAGCTGCTGGACGAGGTTGCGGCGCTCTATGACTCCTCGGCCCGAGCCCCCGAGCCGTTGCTGCTGCCGTTTCAGGCCTCGTGTTGGCGGGCCGTAGCCGACCACTCGAGGCTGGCTGCACTCGAGGACGACGTGCAGTCGCTCGAAATCCGAATCTAGCTCTGTGGATGCCACGGCGACTGTCACTGCCGACCGGTAATGTTCCTCGCACCCGAAGACACATCGGAGCCTCCAGACAGCGATGCCTAATACGAGCCTGACCTAACGAGCCTGACCTAACGACGATGACGACGGAGGTCTGCCCATGACTGAGAGCCAAGAACCGCGGGAGTCCGAGATCACCTCCAAAGACAACGACGCCCGTATCTACTCCGAGTTTGCGGCCCGGTCGGACTTTCTCGAGCTTCGCCGCCGCTACCGCAACTTCGCCTTCCCCGCGACGATCGCGTTCATGGTCTGGTACGTGACCTATGTCATCTGCAACAACTGGGCCCGCGGCTTCCTGGACACACCGGTGATCGGCAATATCAACGTCGCTGTTGTGTTCGGCCTCCTCCAGTTCCTCTCCACCTTCGTCATCGCCTTCATGTATGCCCGCCACGCCAACTCGGCACTCGATCCCCTGGCGAGCAAGCTGCAGGACGACTTCGACGTGCAGACCCACCGCACCAAGCTCGACCGACAGACGGGCCGCTGACGATGACCCTTGCCACGGTGACTTCCCCCACCATGACCCAGATGATGCCGTTGGCCGCCGAGAGCAACCGGTGGCTGACTCTCGGGCTGTTCCTGGCCGTAGTAGCCCTCACGCTTTACATCACCTTCTGGGCCTCGCGCCAGACCAAGACCGCCGCCGACTACTACGCCGGGGGGAGATCCTTCTCCGGCGTCCAGAACGGGCTGGCCATCGGCGGTGACTACATGTCGGCGGCGTCGTTCCTGGGCATCTCCGGCTCGATCGCGCTCTACGGCTACGACGGTTTTCTCTACTCGATCGGCTTCCTGGTCGCCTGGCTGGTCGCCTTGCTCCTGGTGGCCGAGCTGATGCGCAACTCGGGCAAGTTCACCATGGCTGACCAGCTGGCCTACCGGATGCGCCAGACCCCGGTCCGCAGCGCGGCCGCAACCTCGACGATCGTGGTGTCGATCTTCTACCTGCTGGCCCAGATGGTGGGAGCGGGCAGCCTGGTCGGGCTGTTGCTCAACGTGAACTCGCCGACCGTGAAGAACCTGGTGATCGTGGCCGTTGGCATCTTGATGATCATCTACGTGACCCTCGGCGGCATGAAGGGCACCACCTGGGTGCAGATCGTCAAGGCGGTGCTGCTGATGGTGGGCACCTTGCTGATCACCGTCTTGGTGCTGTTCAAATTCGGCTTCAACCTGTCCGAGCTGCTCGGGGCGGCGGCCGAGAAGTCAGGCAAGGGGGCGGCGTTCCTGCAACCGGGCCAGCTCTATGGCAAGGACCTGACCGGCAAGTTCGACTTCTTGTCCCTCGGGCTCGCCCTGGTGCTGGGCACCGCGGGGCTGCCGCACATCTTGATCCGGTTCTACACCACGCCGACCGCCAAGGCGGCCCGGACGTCGGTGCTCTGGGCCATCGGGCTGATCGGCTCCTTCTACCTGATGACCCTGGTGCTGGGCTTCGGCGCCGCGGCGCTGGTGGACACCCGCCAAGGCAGTCAGATCCAGACCTCAGCCGGCAACGCCGCGTCGCCCCTCTTGGCCGAGGCTGTCGGCGGTGGCGCCGGCACACTCGGTGGCGCCATCTTGCTGGCCCTGATCTCGGCCGTCGCCTTTGCCACCATCCTGGCCGTGGTCGCCGGTCTCACTTTGACCTCGGCGTCCTCGCTGGCGCACGACATCTACGCCAGTGTGATCAAGAAGGGCCAGGCAAGTGAGCGGAGCGAGCTCATCGTGGTCCGGATCGCGGCCCTAGCCATCGGTGCCATTGCCATCGCCTTAGCCATCCCGGCGCAGCGGCTCAACATTGCGTTCCTGGTGGCGCTGGCTTTTGCTGTCGCTGCCTCGGCCAACCTGCCGGCACTGCTGTTCAACCTGTTCTGGCGGCGGTTCAACACGATGGGAGCGGTCTGCAGCATCTACGGCGGACTGATCGCCGCCGTCGGGTTGGTGTTCTTCTCCCCCGTGGTCTCGGGCACCCCGATGTCGCTGCTGCCCGACTCGAACTTCGCCTGGTTCCCGCTGCGCAACCCGGGCCTGATCTCGATCCCGTTCGGCTTTCTGTGCGGGATCGCGGGCACCTTGCTGAGCCGGGACCACAGCAGTGAGGACCGCTACGACGAGCTGTCCGTGCGGGCCCTGACCGGGGCGGGAGCGGAACGGGCGTCCTCGCACTGAACGCGGGTCAGCACTCCGGGGTGGAGATCGCGGGCCAGGACTTCGCCGGCGCGGATCTGGCCGACGCCACCTACACCGAGTGCGTCTTCTCAGGCTGCGACCTGACCGAGGTGCGGACGCGGAGCGCGCTGTTCGACCGGTGCATCTTCCGGTCGTGCCGACTGAACGCCTCCGAGCACGACAGCACCGCGTTCATCGCCTGCGAGTTCCGGCGTACGTCGTTCTTCACCGCCACTCTGACCGGGTGCAAGCTGTCGGGCAGCACGTTCGTGGAGTGCCAACTGACCCCACTGACCGTGCGCGGCGGGCGTTGGCCCGGAGTGTCGCTGATCGGCGCCTCACTGACCAAGGTCAACCTGACCGGCGTGGACCTGTCCGAGGCGGACCTGTCCGAGGCGGACCTGACCTCGGCGGTGCTGAGCAACTGCGACCTGTCGTATGCACGGCTCCGCAACACCGTGCTGGCCGAGGCTGACTTGACCGGCGCGCAGCTCGCCCACGTGGACCTGACTGCAGCGCGGTTGCGTCGGACCAAGGTCGACCTGGCCGGTGCCATCGCCCTGGCCGAGGCTCACGGGGCGCTGCTGACCTGAGGCCCGTGCGCGGCCGCCGTGCACTCGACCGCTCACACCAGCAGCTGCGTGGTCGCCAGCTCCCGGTAGAGCGGCGAAGTGTCCAGCAGATCCTGGTGTCGACCGGCCCCCACCACCTGCCCGCCTTCGAGGACGATGATCTGGTCGGCGTGCACCACAGTTGACAACCGGTGCGCCACCACCAGCATGGTCGTCCGGCCGGCGACGGCGTCCAGGGCCTCGGACAGGGCTCGTTCGTTGCGGGCGTCCAGGCTGGCCGTGGGCTCGTCCAGCAGCAGCAGCTCGGGCCGGGCCAGCAGTGATCGCGAGATGGCCAGCCGCTGCCGCTCTCCGCCCGACAGCAGCACTCCGCCTTCCCCGACCTCGGCGTCCAGCCCGGCGGGACTGCGGGTGGCCAAGCTGGTCAGCCCGACGGCCGCCAGCACCTCCGTGAGCTCCTCGTCGCTCGCCTCGGGCGCGGCCAGCAGCAGGTTGTCGCGAAGAGTGCCGGCGAGCACCGGAGACTCCTGCTCGACGTAGCCGAGTCGGGCTCGGAGCGCGGACCGAGGCAGATCGCGCACGTCCACACCGTCCAGCCGCAGCGAGCCGTAGCTGACGTCGTGAAAGCGCTCGACCAGGCTGAGCAAAGTCGACTTCCCAGCACCGGACGGCCCTACCAGCGCCGTACGGGTGCCGCGTTCGACGGCGAACGACACGTTGCGGAGCACCGGAGTTCCGTCGGGATAGTCGAAGCCGACGTGGTCGAACTGCAGCAGCGGTTGGCTGCCGCCCGGCGGCGCGCCTGCCGCCTCCGGTCGGGGAGTGTCCTGCTCGGCGTCGAGCTGCAGGACCTCCTCGATCCGGGTCAGGGCGCCTAGGCCGAGCTGCAGTTGCGCGAACGACTGCACCAATTGCCCGAGCGGCATCAGCAGCAGAAACAGATACAAGATGAATGAGACCAGCTGGGCCACCGTGATGGCGCCGCTGGCCACTCGATAGCCGCCCACACCCAGCACGGCCACAAAAGCGCCTTGCACTGCGACCCACACCACCGGGGCAATGGCTGCCTCCACCCGAGCGGCCCGGACGCCCGCGGCGTACGCGGCCTGCGCGCTCACCGCTACCCCGGCCACCTCTCGTTCGGTCGCGCCGCTGGCCCGGATGGTGCGGACGGCGCTCAGCGACCGCTCGACCGCCGCGCTCATCTCGCCCACGCGCTCCTGCGACGCCAGCGCCAGCAGTCGCAGACGCCGGGCGACGCTGATGCCGGCCACCATGCCGACTGTTACCGCGCCTAGCGTGACCAGCAACAGCACGCCGTCAACAAACGCCATCGCGACCACCGCCCCGACGATGAGCAGTGCCGAGCTCGCCACCTCGATCAGGCCCGAGGTCACCACGGCGCGGAGCAGCGTCGTGTCGGAGCCCACGCGCGACATCAAATCTCCCGTCCGCCGGCGGTCATATTCGGCGATGGGCAGACGGAGCAGCCGGTCCACGAGTCGTCGCCGGGTGCTCAGCACCACCCCTTCGGCGGTGCGCTGCAGGAGATACTGCTGCACAGCGCCTACCAGGGAACCTCCCAGCAGCACGGCGATGAGCAGGGTCACCGTGGGAGCGAGTCGGCCGCCCGCCTGCACGGTGGTGATCACCTGGCTGACCAGCAGCGGCTGCGCCAGGGCCGCGGCGGCACCCACTAGTGAAAGGGCCGCCACCGTCCCCAGCACCCCCCAGTGCTCACGCAGGTAAGGCAGCAGGGAACGTATCCCCAGCTTCATCTCCGCTGACGGGTCAACCTGTTCTATCTCGCGGCCGGGCTCGACCTCACCCGAATCGACCTGCACCGACGCGCTCACCGGCAACCCCAACGCTTGAGCCCGTACCGCTGGTGCGCGGCCTGACGCGTCACGCCCATCGCGGACGCGATCGCCGCCCAGCTGAACTCACGCAGCCGGGCTCTGCGGACCTGCAGCTCCTCGAGTCGCTCCAACTCCTTCCGAGCCGACGCAAGGGCGGCCAGCGCCGGCAACGGCTCCTCGCCCCCCGCTTGGCCGATCAACGTTTTCAGTTCGTCCACCTCCACGTGTCAAGATTAGTTGACGTTGCTTTCGAGTGTCAAGAGTTCTTGACGCCCGAGCGTTCGCGGTCCCGTGACACACTCGGACAACGTGACCGGACCCGCGACCATTGGCTCGCCGTGGTGGCGACGGCTGGTCAGCGCCCGGATCGACCTCACGCCGCTGCGCACCTCGCGGGACTTCCGCACCCTGTTCGTGGCCGGCACGGTCTTCAACCTCGGATCGATGTTCGGATTCGTGGCTGTCCCGTACCAGCTGTATGCCCTCACCTCCTCCAACCTGGCTGTCGGCGCGATGGGGATGGTGCAGCTGGTGCCGCTGCTCGTGTTCGGTTTGTACGGCGGGGCGCTGGCCGACCACGTGGATCGGCGCAAGCTGCTGATCGTGACCGGCACAGCCCAGGCGCTGCTGGTCGGGGCCTTGCTCGCCAACTCCCTGCTCGACCGGCCCCAGGTGTGGGTGCTCTATGTAGTCGGGGCGTTGATCTCGGCCACGGCTTCGCTGCAACGGCCGAGCCGCGAGGCTCTGATCCCGCGGGTGGTGCGCCACGACGAGCTGCCGGCGGCGGTGGCGCTCTCGTCCATGGGCGGCCAACTCGGGATGACAGTCGGGCCCGCGGTCGGCGGGCTGCTGATCGCGCGTTGGGGTCCGTCGCTGGCCTACGGCCTCGAGGCGGCCGGCTTCGTGGTGGCCACCTTGCTGCTGTGGCGGCTGGCCCACTATCCGCCGCTGGAGGAGACCACGCCGCCCAGCTGGTCGGCGGTGGCCGAAGGTGTCTCGTACGCCGTCAAGCGCAAGGACCTGCTGGGCACCTATGTGGTGGACATGGTCGGAATGTTCCTGGCCATGCCGATCGTGCTGTTCCCGGCACTGGCCGCCGACGTGCTGCGCGAGCCGGCCATGCTGGGACTGCTCTACAGCGCCGAAGGCATCGGCGCGCTGTGCGCCAGCCTGACCAGTGGCTGGACGGCGTCGGTGCACCACCACGGCCGCGCCGTGACCCTGGCGGCGGCCGCCTGGGGCGCCTCGATCGGCGTCGCCGGGCTGATGCCCAACGCCTGGCTGGTGATCGTCTTCCTCGCACTCGCCGGGGCGTTCGACACCGTCAGCCTGATCTTTCGCGGAGTGATCTGGCACCAGACCATCCCCGACTCCATGCGGGGCCGGCTGGCGGGCATCGAGATGCTGTCCTACTCGGTCGGCCCGCTGGGTGGCCAGCTGCGTGCCGGTCTGGTGGCCGACCTCACCACCGTGCGGACCTCCATCGTCAGCGGCGGCATCCTCTGCGTGCTGGGGGTCGGCGCGACCGCGGGCCTCCTCCGTGACTTCTGGCACTACGACGCCCGGACCGACGAGCACGCAGTACGGCAGCGGAACCTGCGCGCCGAGCGGGACTGAGCCCTCGGTCCTCGGCGTAACATGTGACTGCTCGGGGCTGACAGAAGGGTGGCTCCGTGTCGATGGATCGCACGTCAACGCGCCGAGTGTCTCTGCGACGTCTCGGGGCCGTTGCGCTGATCACGCTCTGGCTGTCGGTGGGAGCAACCACGGCGGGCTCGGCCGCCGACACGCTGCCGCCCGGACCACGCACGATTCATGTCTCCGTTAGCCCCTGGTCCGAGGGTCGCTTTGGCGATGAGGCCTCAGCTATCAGCTCTACCGGTCGCTTCGTGGCCTTTCTGGCGACCGGGCCGACAGGTGGGTTGCAGGCGTACCGGCGAGACATCAACACCGGGACCACCCAGTTGGTCAGCGCCAACCGGCAGGGCCACGCAGCCAACACCGGCCTGCACTACGGCTCGATAGCCATATCCGGTGACGGCCGATATGTCGCCTTCGTGTCCATGGCTACCAATCTGGTCGACGTGGGTGACGTCGAGTTGCCGGGGCCGCTGCACGTCTTCGTGCGGGACATGGCGAGCCACGACCTGTATCTGGCCAACCCCACCGCCGGCGGCCACCCGGTCGAGCTGTCACCCTACGGCCACACCAACATCGCACTGTCCGCAGACGGCCGCCACCTCGCGTTCACTTCCGGCACCGCCGACATGGACATCCCGGCCGTCCGGGGCTCGCGGCAGGTTTACCGATTCGGCCTGACCGACCGCTCCCTGACCCTGGTCAGTCGCGTGCCCGCCGGAGGGGCCGGCTCCGACGATTCCGGGGTCACCGGGCTCGCGATCTCCGCCGACGGCCGCTACGTCGCCTTTGACTCGAGTGCCACCGATCTGCTGACGGCGAAGAGCACATCCGGCAGCCACGTCTACGTCCACGACGTCGCCCTGGGCCGCAGTCGGCTGGTTGACGTCTCGGCGACCGGGGGGCCGAGTGCGGGGGCAGCCGGACCGGTGTCGCTGTCCGGCGACGGGCGCTACGCGGCGTTCGGCAACGTGGTGCGGGACCTGCGCGCGGGAACCAACCGTACGATCGCCGTGCCAGGCAACGGCGCACCCGACACGGCAGCTGACCCGAAGCTGTCCGCCGACGGCCGCTACGTGGCCTTCGCCGGCGAGTACGTGCCCTATGGCGCCGAAGGCGAGGTGAGCTCGTTGTGCCGTCCACCCCAGGTCTACGTCCGCGACCTGCAGACCCGGTCGGTACGGCGGATCAGCTCGGCGCCTGACGGCCAACCACTGGGCGAGTGCGGCGGGCGCTGGGTCATCGACAACGTCGAGCTGTCCGGGGACGGCCGGTTTGCCACCTATTCACGTTTCTCGGGCGGCGAGATATCCGGTCACGACATCTATCGGGCCGGCCCGTTGCGCTGACCCCTCGCCCTGTCGCCGTCGGGTGTGTCCTCGATAGGCTGACCGCGCCCGCCCAGGGGGTGAGATTAGCCCGTCGAGCCGCATCCCGAGGAGACGACATGAGCGCAGATGCTCTTTCCAACCTGAGCACCGAGGACCGGCGGTTCCCGCCGCCACCGGAGCTGGCCGCCAGCGCCAACGTGACGGCCGAGACCTACGCCGAGGCCGAGGCCGACTTCGAGGGCTACTGGGCGCGCCAAGCCGACCGGATCAGCTGGGGAACCACGCCCACCCAGGTGCTCGACTGGAGCAAGGCGCCGTTCGCTCAGTGGTACGCCGACGGCACCCTCAACGCCGCCTACAACTGCCTGGACCGCCACGTCGAGGCCGGCCTCGGCGACCGGGTGGCGTACTACTTCGAAGGCGAGCCGGGCGACACGGCGACGATCACGTACGCCCAGTTGACCGAGCAGGTCTGCCAGGCTGCCAACGCGCTGGTTGAGCTGGGCGTGCAGACCGGCGACCGGGTGGCGATCTATCTGCCGATGATCCCCGAAGCCGTGGTGGCCATGCTGGCCTGTGCCCGGATCGGGGCTCCGCACACCGTGGTGTTCGGTGGGTTCTCCGCCGATGCGCTGGCTTCTCGGGTGCGCGACTGCGACGTCAAGGTGATCATCACCGCCGACGGTGGCTTCCGCCGTGGCGCTCCGTCGGCGCTCAAGCCCGCGGTCGACGAGGCGCTGCAGACCTGTCCCGACGTCGGGCACGTGCTGGTGGTGCAGCGCACCAAGCAGGACACGGCGATGACCGAGGGCCGCGACCGATGGTGGCACGAGTTCGTCGGCGCCCAGCCCACGACGCACACCCCCGAGATGTTTCCCGCCGAGCACCCGCTCTACATCATGTACACCTCCGGCAGCACCGGAAAGCCCAAAGGCATCCTGCACACCACCGGTGGCTACCTGGTCGGCACCGGCTACACCACCTGGGCCACCTTCGACCTCAAACCCGAGACCGACGTCTACTGGACCGCCGCCGACATCGGCTGGGTCACCGGCCACTCCTACCTGGTCTACGGCCCACTGGTCAACGCCGCCACCAGCGTGATGTACGAGGGCACCCCGGACACTCCGCACAAGGGCCGCTGGTGGGAGCTGATCGAGAAATACCGGGTGTCCATCCTCTACTGCGCGCCGACGGCCATCCGCACCTTCATGAAGTGGGGCGCAGAGATCCCGGCCAACTTCGACCTGTCCTCGCTGCGGATCCTGGGCTCGGTCGGGGAGCCGATCAACCCAGAGGCCTACGTCTGGTACCGCACGCACATCGGCGGAGACCGCACGCCGGTGGTCGACACCTGGTGGCAGACAGAGACCGGCATGCACATGATCTCGCCGATGCCTGGAGTCACCGAGGGCAAGCCCGGGGCGGCGATGGTCGCCGTACCAGGGGTCCAGGTCGAGGTGGTCAACGACGAGGGCGTGCCGGTGGGCAACGGCTCGGGCGGCTACCTGACCGTCACCAAGCCCTGGCCGTCGATGCTGCGGACGATCTGGGGTGACGACCAGCGCTACACCGACACCTACTGGTCGCGCTTTCCGGGCATGTACTTCGCCGGCGATGGCGCTAAGAAGGACGACGACGGGGCCATCTGGCTGCTGGGTCGAGTCGACGACGTGATGAACGTGTCGGGCCACCGGCTGTCCACCACCGAGATCGAGTCCGCGCTGGTCTCACACCCCAAGGTCGCCGAGGCGGCCGTTGTGGGCGCGACCGACGAGACGACCGGCCAGGCGATCGTCGCGTTTGTCATCTTGCGCAGTGAGGCTGGCAACGGCGGCCCGGATGTGGTGCAGCAGCTCCGCAGCCACGTGGCCAAGGAGATCGGCGCCATCGCCAAGCCGCGCCAGATCATGGTGGTCGAGGAGCTGCCGAAGACGCGCTCGGGCAAGATCATGCGCCGGCTGCTGCGCGACATCGCCGAGAACCGCGAGCTTGGGGACGTGACCACGCTGACCGACTCCTCGGTGATGAGCCTGATCAAGGACAACCTGGCCACGTCCTCCTCCACCGACGACTGATCCGTCGGCAGGGCGCTAGGCTCATCCGCAGTTCGAGCAGGAACACACGTGCCACCAGGCACGAGAGGAGTGGGGCGATGGCAGACTCACCAGTGGTGGGCGATCTCATCAAGAGCATCAGCGACGACGTGAAGCACTTGGTGCAGAGTGAGATCGAGCTGGCCAAGGCCGAGCTGATCCCTTCAGCCAAGAAGGCCGGTGTGGGGGCCGGCATGTTCGGCGGTGCGGGCTACTTCGGCATCAACGGTCTCCTGCTGCTCTACGTCGCGATCGCGCTGGGCATCTACGCTCTCGGGCTACCGCTGTGGCTGTCGTTTCTGATCGTCGCCCTCGTGCTGTTGCTGCTGGCCGGCATCCTGGCCCTGATCGGCCTCCGGAGCGTCAAGCAGGTCAAGGGCCCGGAGCGGACCATCGCCCAGGCCCAGCTCACGGTGGCCGAGCTCAAGGGCGCTGTCCAGCACGCCAACGCGGCGGCCAAGGCGCCACTGATCGAAGGCGAGATCGAGGGCGAGACGGTCAGCAGCCGAGCACTCACCTAGACCCTCACCTGGCGGCGGTCTGGGGATCCGATGGCCGGCGCAGGGGTCCGCGACACGTTGATCGACGGGCCCTGGCGGCACCGCGACATCGCCGCCAATGGCCTTCGGTTCCACGTGGCGGCCGGGCTCTCCTGTCGTCCGGATCGACCGTTGGTGCTGCTGCTGCACGGCTTCGGTGAGTTCTGGTGGGCCTGGCGTCACCAGATCCCCGTTCTGGACGAAGGCGGTCACAGCGTGGCGGCCATGGACCTGCGCGGATACGGGGCCAGCGACAAGACGCCGCGAGGCTACGACCCACAGACCACCGCGGCCGACGTCGCCGGCGTCATCCGCAGCCTCGGCCACCCCCGGGCGGTGGTGGTCGGTCACGACTGGGGCGGCATCGCCGGCTGGTCGACCGTCGCTTTCGCTCCCGGCCAAGTGCAGGCCCTGGTGAGCGTGGCCGCACCTCACCCGCTGGCCTTTCCGTGGCGTCGCGGGCTGGGCTCGCTTGCCTTCTTCCAGGTGCCGCTGCTGCCGGAGCGCAGAATCATGGCTGACGACGGCGCCTACGTCGAGCAGCTGCTCCGCAGTCGAGCCCGCGCCGACGGTTGGCTGTCAGCCGCCGAAGCGCGCCATTACCGCGACGCCTTGATGCTGTGGCCCAGCCCGCACTGCGCTCTGGAGTACCAGCGCGTCTTCGTCCGCAACCAGGTGCGCGGCGCGGGGGCGCACTATCGACGGGCGCTGCGGGTGCCTGTTCGGGTGCCGCTGCTGTCGGTCCACGGCGGCTCTGACCCGCTGGTGCCGCGCGTGGCGATGGAGCGCGCTGAGACCTATCTGGACGCACCCCACGCGCTGGTGTCCCTGCCGAACGTCGGGCACCTCCCGCACGAGGAGTCGCCGCAGGAGTTCAACAAGATTCTGCTCGACTGGCTCGAGGACACCCTTCGCTGACTGCGAGGACGCCCGCGCCGGAGCGCGTCAGCTGCCTTGGGTCCGCTGCAACTGATCGGCCATGAACTGCCGGGCGTGCTGGGCCAGGTCGACCTGGTCGTCCCACAGGTTGCGCCAGATGGCCAGGTCGGCCGAGAGACCTGGCATCACCACGGCCGAGGAGAAGCTCTCGAAGGTGATCGGGCCGGCGTAGCCGACCGCGGCCAGCGCGTCGAAGAAGGAATCGAAGGCGATGTGGCCCGACCCGAGGTAGCCGCGGTGGTTCTCGCCGATGTGCACGTATCCGAGTCGGTCACCCACCTCGCGTACGGGACCCGCGAAGTCGCTCTCCTCGATGTTCATGTGGTAGCTGTCGAGATGGATCAGCACGTTGTCCTGGCCGATGTCGTCGGCCAACCGCAGGGCGTCGTGTGCGGTGTTGATGACATTCGTCTCGTACCGGTTGCAGATCTCCAGCCCCAGGGTCATCCCCAGCTCCCGTGCGCGCTCGGCGAGCGAACCGAGCACGGCGACGACATTGGCCCGGCCCGCCGGGGTCAGCGGAGCCGCGTACTTGCCCAGGGCGCTGTACAGGGCGCCGGTCAGGATGGTCCCGCCCAGGGCGTGGGTCAACTCCAGGGAGTCCACCAGCAGCTTCTCGCCTCGGGCCACCACATCGGCATCACTGCTGGAGATGTCGGCGTCGAAGGACAGCCCGCGCGAGCAGGCCACCGCGAGGCCGGCCTGCTCGAGTGCGATCCTGGTGCCCTCGGCGTCCAGGTCCACCGAGTCGTGCACCGACAGCTCCAGCAGGTCGAAGCCCGCGGCCACGGTCCGCGCGATGGCGAACTCAAGCGCGGCGGGTGAGGTCTCCCCCACCCAGACCAGCGCGTGCACTCCAAGCAGGTTGGTGTCGCCCATGACGTGCCCCTTCCGTCGTCTACCCACGAACGTAGAGCACGGCGACTTCCCGGCCCGCCAGGGGCGGCGCAATCGCGGGTCGCGAACCGTTCAGCGTCGACCCCGCTCGCGTCGACCACGCCCGGAGCCGCCACGTGTGGCCGCTCAGTCCGACACCCGGTTCGGCTGCAGCTCGTCCAGCCTGGCCGCCAACCGGGCGCACTCCGCTTCGACGTTCGCCTTGGCGGGCGCGACCAACGCGCGGGCCTTGCCCGTGCGGAAGATGTCAGTCTCGGCCAGCGCGCCCATAATCTCCAGCCGGCCGGCTATGAACTGCTCCTCCGGTATGGCGGCATATTCGGCCCGGATCGCCTCGGCGTAGGCCTGGTATTCCGCCGACGGCGAGGCCAGGATCGCCAGGTCGGCGTCGCAGAGCAGCTCACCCTCGGGGTCCCGGGCGCCGGGAGTGTGGGTGGCGGTGACGCGGACCAGTCGGGCCACCTCGTTGAGGTCCTCCTGCTCGAGCCCCGCTCGGCTCAGCTCACGAAAGGCGAGCCGCGCCGAGGCCTCCTCGTTGGTCAACTGGCCCGGCGGCACGGCGTAGACGGCGTCGTGGAACCAGGCGGCCAGCCGGACCAGGAACAGGTCGTGGTCGCCGGCCAGCTCCTCGACGTGGCGCAGGACCGAGGCCAGGTGAGTGGCGTTGTGATAGTGCCGGTGAGGTTCGCAGTAGCGAGCCAACAGGTCCTCGCCCATCGGGAGCTGGTTGGGCAGAGCACGCTCCCACTCGGCCAGCAGGTGGGCGCGCACGTCCGCAGGCAGCACGTCAGTTCCGGCTCGATCAGTGGGCATCTGGTCCTCCAAGGTCAGCACTGGCTCGCCTGTCCATCAGATAACGCTCGGGGATGGTCGCCATCCGGCTGCGGTCCCAAGGTCGCTGCCAGCCGGCGAGCTCGAGCACGCCGTCGATCAGGTGCGCTGTGAGTCCCCAGATCAGCAGCCCAGCGAGCTGGAACGCGGGCCCGGTGTAGCCCAGAGGATGGCGTACGGTCACCCGTCGCGCCGGATCCACAAGGTCGGACACCTTGACCACGTGCACCTGCGCGACCTCGGCGAGGTCGAGCGCGGTGACGGGACCGGGCACCTGCCACCACCCGACCACCGCTGTGACGTCGAAGCCGCTGACCGCCACGTGCGCCGCAGGCAGGGTGCCCAGGACCACGACGCTGCCGGGCTCCACGCCCACCTCTTCGTAAGCCTCCCGCAGGGCCGTGTCGACCAGGGTTCGGTCTTCCCGATCGGCCGCACCTCCGGGCAGCGCGATCTGGCCGGCATGGGTGCGCATCGTGGCCGCCCGCTCCACGAACAAGATCTCCGGGCCGTCGGCACCGGAAGAGATCAGCACAAGCACCGCCGCACGCCGGGCGCCCACCCCAGGGCGGACGGCGACCACGTCACGCATCCGGGCGGGGTCGGCCAACGAAGCCGCCAAGGGGTGCAGCCAGTCGGGCACGTGGGGGCCGGTCACCATCGGATGCCCAGGTGCTCAGTGGCGAGCCGGCGGATCTGGGTAGCCGAGGTGAAGGGACCAGAGTGCCGATAGGCGAGGGTGCCGTCGGCACGCACAAAGAGCGTCTGCGGCGGCCCGGCGATCTGCAGCGGGGCACCCAACGCCTTGTCCGGATCAGCCAGCTGGGGGTAGCGCCAGCGCGACCGCTGGGCAAACTCGAGGGCCAGGCCCGGCTGTGGGTCGACGTAGTCCACGCCCAGGATCTGCAGCTGGCTCTGGTCCTGAGAGGCCACCTCGGTCAGGTACGGCGCCTCCTTCCGGCACGGCCCACACCACTGGGCCCAGACGTTGATCAGGGTCGGCTTGCCGCGGAGCCCCGCCAGTCGTACGTCGCGACCGCCACCCAGGCAGCTCAACACCACGTCGGGCAGACCGCCTTCGAGCGCGGGCGACTGAGGGTCCGAGGTCGGACAGTCGGCGATGCCCGCCGCCTTCTTCTGGGCTGCCAGCTCGGCCGCCGACGGCGCCGCGGGACGCGACTGGCTCGGCCGGCTGGGGTTGGTCTCCTGCCGCTCGCCGAGGTCGGGGGTTTCGGTGCAACCGGTTAGCAGCGCAGCCGCCACCACCAGCAGCCAGGCCCGGGTCATCCCCGCGGCTCCCGCACCAGGAGGGCGGCCTTGGTCGGATTGGTCTCGCCCTCGCCGTATGACGGACACCAGCGCGCCACCGGGCAGGCGCCGCAGGCGGGGTTGCGGGCGTGACAGCGCCGACGGCCGTGCCAGATGACGTGGTGGCTGAGCTGCGTCCAGTCCCGGGGAGGGAACAGGGCAGCCACCTCCGCCTCGACCTTGTCCGGGTCGCTCTGGGTGGTCCAGCCGAACCGGCGCACCAGGCGTCCGAAGTGAGTGTCCACAGTGATCCCGGGCACGCCGAACGCGTTGCCGAGCACCACGTTGGCCGTCTTGCGACCCACCCCCGGCAGCGTCACCAGCTCGGCCAGGGTGCCGGGCACCTGAGAGTCGAAGCGCTCGACCAGTGCCGCCCCCAGCTTGATCAGGGAGTCGGTTTTGGCCCTGAAGAAGCCAGTGGGGGTGATCAGCACTTCCAGCTCGGCCCGGTCGGCCGCCGCGTAGGACGCCGCGTCCGGGTAGCGCGCGAACACCGATGGGGTGACCAGGTTGACCCGCTTGTCGGTGGACTGAGCCGACAAGATGGTGGCCACCAGCAACTCCAGCGGCGTGCTGAAGTCGAGCTCGCTGTGCGCATCCGGGTAGGTCGCGGCCAGCGTCCGGTTGATCAGCCGCGCCCGGCGGACCAGCGCCCGGCGGCTCTCCCCCTCGGTTGACGGCGGGCCCTCACTGGCTGGCATGGAAGCAGCCTACGGGGAGCCGCCGATAGGCCACCGCCTCGAGCACCGGGCAGATTGGCGGAGCGACGAGCAATAGTTCGTATGACTTCGCTCACATCGAGGGCTAACTGTAGCCTTGCGAAGACTGTTGTCGCATCGAGTGCTGGAGGCCGTGCGTGGACCCGGAAGTCTTGAAGAGAGCTCCGCTTTTCGCAGGACTCGAAGACGAGGCGGCATCTGCGCTTTCGGCGGCCATGGGCACCGTCACCCTCACCAAGGGCCAGGTCTTGTTCCACGAGGGCGATGCCGAGGACCGGCTCTACGTCGTGGTCAGCGGAAAGGTCAAGCTCGGTCGCAGCGGTTCCGCCGGCCGAGAGAACCTGCTGGCGGTGCTGGGGCCTGGGCAGATGTTCGGCGAGCTGTCCCTGTTCGACCCCGGCCCCCGCTCCACCACCGCCACCGCGGTCACGGCGTGTGAGCTGCGCACCCTGGAACACGACGAGTTGATGGGGTGGCTCACCGGCCGCCCCGAGGTGGCTCGGGGTCTCCTCGGCCAGCTCGCTGGGCGCTTGCGCCGGGCCAACGACGTGGTCGCCGACCTGGTGTTCTCGGACGTGCCGGGGCGGGTGGCCAAGCAGCTGCTCGAGCTGGCCAAGCGGTTCGGCGATCAACGCGACGACGGCATCCACGTACACCACGACCTCACCCAAGAGGAGCTGGCCCAGCTGGTCGGCGCCTCACGAGAGACCGTGAACAAGGCGCTCGCCGACTTCGCCGCTCGCGGCTGGATCCGCCTGGAGCCTCGCTCGGTCACCATCATCGACGCGCAACGAGTGGAGCGGCGCGCGCGCTGAGCCACCGCTGGCGAGCAACTGCCTGCGATTTCGGCTCCTGTGGGCCTTTGGCCCTGCATCTGCTCGCTACTCACGCTCAGCTCGAGCCGAGCGTGACCTTCGTCGTACGCGAGTCGCCCCCGCGGGTGTAGGTGACCTCCACCGTTGTGCCAGCCGAGTAGAACCGGGTGGCTGCAATCAGGCCGTCGGCCGAGGTGGTGAAGAAGTCGTTCACCTTGGTGACCACGTCGCCGGCGCGCAGACCTGCCCGGTCGGCGGCCTTCCCGTCCACCACGGTCTGCAGCGTGACGCCAGCCACGCTGGCCGGGGAGTCCGACCCACCAACAGTCACGCCCATGGCCGCGTTGGCTGACGACCCAGTGGCGATCAGCTCTCCAGCCACCCGTACAGCCACGTCGGCGGGGATGGCGAAGCCGATCCCGATGTTGCCCGACTGGCTGCCACCACCCTGCTGCGATCCGGTAGTGGCAATCGAGGAGTTGATTCCGATCACGGCGCCGTTGAGGTCCACCAGCGGGCCCCCGGAGTTCCCTGGGTTGATCGCGGCGTCGGTCTGTACGGCGAGGTAGACCGCGTCGTCGTTGCTGCCCGAGCGCACCGGCCGGGCCGTGTTAGACACGATCCCGCTGGTGATGGTGTCCGACAAACCCAGCGGCGCACCCGCGGCCACCACACTCTGACCCACCTGGACGGAGCCGGACTTGGCGAACACCGCCGGCGTCAGGTCCGAGACCCCTGAAACCTTGATCACCGCGAGGTCGTTGGACTCCGAGTTGCCGACGATCGTCGCCTCTGCCGTGCTGCCGTCGTCGAAGGTCACAGTCACCCCACCCTGTCGGGCCGCCGCCTCGACCACGTGGTGGTTGGTGAGGATGTGGCCGGCCTTGTCCAAGACCACGCCCGTGCCGACGCCGCCGTTTCGGCCCGTCTGCACGCTGATGGTGACCACCGAGCGCGCGATCTTGTCGGCGGCGGCGGAGATGGTGCCGTTGAGCACAGGTGCTTGAGCGGCGGGCACCGTGGTGACGCTGATCGGGGAGCTTGCGCCCGCCCCCTGGCCCGAGGTGGCGTACTCGTAGGAGCCGATGCCGGCCCCGGCCCCGATCACGGCCGACAGCGAGGCTGCCACCAGCAGCGTGGCCAGCCGGCCCTTGGGCTTGGCAGCGAGCGCCGAAGGCGTCCGCCAGTCGATGACCGGTTGGACTCCGGCGGGCGCCGGGAAGTCGGCGGCGGTGTACGCAGGGCCCTGCGTGTCATAGCCGCTCGGGCGGAACTGCGGTCCCTCACCGTGGCCGACGAAGGGTGGCGAGTTGAGGGTGCCCGGGCCGACCTGAGGACTGTCTGGAGTGGTCATGACCACCACGATGGGCCTGCTGTCTGTGCAGTTGCTGTGCGAGTCTGTTGAAGCCGCTGGGAATCTCAGGCTAGGTGGTCGTCAGGTATTCCAGCTGCGCCAGCACCGACCGCTGCGCAGCTGGCCAGAGCGAGGGGTCGACGTCGGCGTAGACCCGGGCCACCACCTCGTCCGCAGTTCGGTCCCCGGCGGCCAGCGCCTGTCGAACCTGCTCCAGCCGCTGCAGCCGGTGCACGCGATAGAACTCCAGCCAGTCCTCGGGCGACTCGACCCGCGGCCCGTGACCCGGCAGGATCTCGCTCACCCGGTGCAGTCGGACCAGGTCCTGCAGCCGGGTCAGCGAGTCGAGATAGGTCGCCAACTGGCCGTCGGGATGGGCGATCACCGTTGTGCCGCGACCCAGCACCATGTCGCCGGTCAGCAGGCGCACGGTGTCGTCAGCGCTCACCAACAGGGAGTACGAGTCGCGCGTGTGGCCAGGTGTCGGATAGGCCGTCAACTGCGCCCCAGCCACGACCAGCTCGTCACCGGGGTGCAGTCCCGCCGACCCGACACAGAGGTCAGCGGCGGCCGCGCGGACTCCGCACCCGGCCAGCGCCGCCAGTCGAGGCGCACCGGCGGAATGATCGAGATGGCGATGAGTCAGCACAATCTCGGCGATCCGGCCCCCGCAGCTGGCCAGCACCGCCTGCAGGTGCCCCTCGTCGGCCGGACCGGGGTCGACCACCACAGGGGCCGCCACCCGGGGATCGCCCAGCACCCAGGTGTTGGTTCCCTCCAGGGTCATCGGCCCCGGGTTGGACGCCAGCACCACGCGCACGCAGGTCATCGCCAGCCCCGACCGCCGCCGCCCAGCTAGATCGCCACCGTCTGCACGGTCGGCCGGGCGACTGCCTCGACGATCAACTCGACCTCGACGGGGGCGTCCATCGGCAGTGACGCCACTCCTACGGCGCTCCGCGCATGCCGACCGCTTTCTCCGAACACCTCACCGAGCAGCTCACTGGCCCCGTTGCCCACCTGCGGTTGGGCGGTGAAGTCCGGGCCACCGGCCACGAAGACCACCACCTTGACCACTCGGGCGACGTCGTTGAGGTCACCGAGCAGCGCGGCGATTGCGGCCAGCCCGTTGAGTGCCGCCTGTCGGGCGCAGGCCACGGCGGTGTCCACCGAGACCTCGGCGCCTACCTTGCCCGTGGCTATCAGCTCGCCGTAGCGGAACGGCAGCTGGCCGGAGGTGTAGACCAGCGAGCCCGACCGGACGGCCGGCACGTAGGCCGCCAGCGGGGCCGGCACGGCCGGCAGGGTCAGCCCGAGCTCAGCCAGCCGAGCCGACGGCGCGTTCACGCACCCGAGCCGGAAGGCAGTGGCCGCTTGAGGTAGGCCACGAGGTTCTCCGGGTTCAGCCCCGGCACGACCTGGACCAGCTCCCACCCGTCGGCGCCCCAGGTGTCGAGGATCTGCTTCGTGGCGTGGACCAGGAGAGGAACAGTTACGTACTCGAACTTAGTCATGCGGCCAGGCTAGCGGGGCGCCCACTAGCATCGACACCATGACGAGCGCCCGTCCACCACACCCCCCAAGCCCGTGCGCGTGAGCACGATCGGCATCCTCGGTGGCACCGGCGCCCAGGGCCGTGGCCTGGCCCGCCGGCTGGCCATGGCCGGGCACACCGTCATCTTGGGCTCCCGAGACCCGGACCGAGCCTCGACCGTGGCCGCCGACTACGCCGCCGCCGGCGCCGTTTCCGGTGCAGGCAACGCCGAGGCCGCCGGGGCGGAGCTGGTGATCGTCGCGGTGCCCTACGAAGGGCACGCCGAGCTGCTCGCCTCGTTGGCAACCGAGCTGGCCGGCAAGATCGTCATCGACTGCGTCAACCCGCTGGGCTTCGACTCCCAGGGCCCGTACGCGCTGTCAGTGCCGGCCGGCTCAGCCGCCCAGGAGGCCCAGCGGGCACTGCCGGACTCGACGGTGGTCGCCGCCTTCCACCACGTCAGCGCGGTCCTCCTCGACGATCCAGAGGTCACTCACGTCCCCGGCGACGTGCTCGTGCTCGGTGAGGACCGTGAGGCGGTGCAACGGGTCTGCGAGCTCGCCGGCGCCATCCCCGGCGCCCGAGGCATCTATGCGGGACGGCTCCGGCTGGCCGCCCAGGTCGAGGCCTTGACCGCCAACCTGATCGCCATCAACCGGCGCTACAAGGCCCACGCCGGCCTGCAGATCACCGACGTAGCGTGAGCCCGGCGCACACCCTGCACATCGTCAGCGGCAAGGGCGGTACGGGCAAGACCACCATCGCGGGCGGGCTGGCCTGCGCGCTGGCCACCGAGGGCCGACGCGTGCTCCTCTGCGAGGTCGAGGGCCGCCACGGAATCGCCGAGCTGTTCGGCACCGCACGTCTGGTCAAGGACGAGGAGCGGCGACTCTCCCGAACGCCGGCCGGCGGCCAGGTCTTTGGGCTGTCGATCGACGCCGAGGACGCCCTGCTGGAATACCTCGACACCTTCTATCACCTGGGTCTGGCCGGCCGCGCCCTGGACCGTTTCGGCGCCGTCGACTTCGCCACCTCGATCGCTCCCGGCCTGCGCGACGTGTTGCTCACCGGCAAGGTGTACGAGGCGGTCCGCCGCAAGACCAAAGGCCGCCGGAACGCCTACGACGCCGTGGTGCTGGACGCGCCGCCGACGGGGAGGATCGCGCAGTTCCTCAACGTGCATGAGGCGGTGGCTGGGCTCGCCCGGGTTGGCCCCATCCGGGAACAAGCCGACTCCATCATGGAGATGCTGCGTTCCCCGACTACGGTCGTGCACCTGGTCACGCTGCTGGAGGACATGCCGGTCACCGAGACCGTCGAGGCGGTCGGGCAGCTGCGCCCGACCCGGATCGAGGTTGGCACCCTGATCGCCAATCTGGTCACGGCCAACCCGCTTCCCGATGAGGTGCTGGTCCGCGCCGCCGCAGGGGAGCTGTCGCTTGCCGTGCCTGGGCTGACCGACGCCCAGAACGCGACGCTGGCTGAGGAGTTCGCCGTGGAGGCAGCCCGCAGAGTGCAGGAGGGCGGTCGCCGCGCACTGTTGCAGGAGCTCGGGCTGCCGATGGCCGAGGTCAGCTTCGACCCGGGCGGCATCGACGAGGGGGCACTGTCCGGAGTCGCCGAACAGCTCGGGCGGCAGCTCGCTTGGGAGGTGCGGTGACGACCGCAGCGACCCCGGCGATGCCCACTCCCCGCCTCGATACCGACGCGATCATCGCCGACCCCAGGACGAAGATCATCATCTGCTGCGGCTCGGGTGGCGTGGGCAAGACCACCACCTCGGCCGCCGTGGCGGTCCGTGCGGCCGAGTCCGGCCGCCGGGTGGTGGTGTTGACCATCGACCCGGCGCGCCGGTTGGCTCAGTCGCTCGGCATCTCCGAGCTCGACAACACCCCGCGTCCGGTGCTGGGGATCGACCGCTCCCGCGGCGGCAGCCTGGACGCGATGATGCTGGACATGAAGCGCACGTTCGACGACGTGGTGCTGGCGCACTCCTCGGCCGACAAGGCCGAGGCGCTGCTCCGCAACCCGTTCTACGACGCGCTCAGCACGTCGTTCTCCGGCACCCAGGAATACATGGCGATGGAGCGGCTGGGGCAGCTGCACACCGAAGCTGAGGAGAGCGGCAGCTGGGATCTGATCGTCGTCGACACCCCACCAGCCCGTTCCGCGTTGGACTTCTTGGACGCCCCCGAGCATCTCAGCACCTTGCTCGACGGCCGCTTCCTGCGGTTGCTGCTGGCCCCGGCCCGTGGACCGTTTCGGCTGATGAGCGTGGGCGTCAGCCTGGTCTCGTCGGCCCTCAACAAGGTGCTCGGCAGTGCGATCCTGAGCGACCTGCAGATCTTCGTCACCGCCTTCGAGGCCTTGTTCGGCGGCTTCCGACAGCGCGCAGCCGAGACGTTTGAGCTGCTGTCGTCTGAGCACACCACGTTCTTGGTGGTGGCCACCCCCGAGCGGGACGCTCTCCGCGAGGCGGCCTACTTCTTGGACCGGCTGAGCGAGGAGCGCATGCCGCTGTCCGGTGTGGTGATCAACCGGGTGCACAGCAGCCAGCTGCCGCTCTCGGCCGCCCGCGCCTTGGCCCTGGCCGAGGATCTGGCCGAGGATCTGGCCGAGACCGACCGAGTCGTGGAGATCGAGGCGCTACGCCGGCACGCCTCTCTGATGCGCGTGATCGAGCGTGAACGCCTGATCCTGCAGCGGTTTGCCTCGTCGCGGCCTACGGTGGCCCACAGCCTGGTCGCGTCGCTGCCGAGCGACGTCACCGACCTGAGCTCACTTCGCCGTGTGGGTGCCCTGCTTGCCGCAGAGGACTGAGCTCCACGACGCCACGTCCGAGCGCTGCCTGAGCAGCAACCGCCGCTCGCGCTCGGTCATGCCGCCCCAGACCCCCCACTCGATCCGGTTGTCGAGCGCCTCAGCCAGACACTCCGATCGCACGGGACAGCCACTGCACAGCATCCGTGCCCGCTTCTGCTCCGACGCCTCCGGAAACAGGGCGTCCTGCATTCCCTGACACTTGGCGTGGACAGTCCAGTCCCCTTGTACAGCAGTCACTCGTTCTTCCCCCCGTGTTTCCCCGACTGTCGATATCACCGTTCGCGGCTTTCCCCGGCCGTTCGAATGGTTCTAAGTATGGTAAGGACACAATCGCCAACTGGCTACCCATGCGGGTAAATATTTGCATCGCGGCCGTCGAGCGCGTGACCCACATTCGGGCCGGTGAGGCCCACGGTTGCCTTCGGACGCCGCCCGGACGTTTCCCGTAGCGTGTCGCTCATGCCCTTCAGTCGCAGGCGCCTCGGGAGCGTCGCGTACTCGGTGGTGATGTTCATCATCGTCAGCGTGCTCGCCGGAGTCCTGGTGGCCGGGCTCTTCGTACCGATGGCCGGCCTGGCGGGACTCGGCGGCCGAGCCACCGCGACCGAGCTGGATAACCTGCCAGCGCAACTGGAGACGCCCACGCCCTCGACACGGTCCAAGGTGTTGATGGCCAACGGCGAGGTGCTCGCCTACTTCTACGACGAGAACCGGATTCCGGTGGCGCTGAGCAAGATCGCACCGGTGATGCGTTCGGCTCAGCTCGCCATCGAGGACCACCGGTTCTACCAGCACGGAGCGCTCGACCTCAAGGGCACGCTGCGCGCGCTGGTGCGCAATACCGCGAGTGACGGCAGCACCCAAGGCGGGTCCACTATCTCCCAGCAGTACGTCAAGATGGTGCAGGTCGAGGCTTGCCAGGCCAAGGGCGACAAGGTGTGCGCCAAGGCTGCGGTGGCGCCGACGGTGGAGCGGAAAGTCCGCGAGCTGCGCTACGCCATCGCGCTGGAGAAGCAGCTCTCCAAGGACGAGATCCTCGAGCGCTACCTCAACATCGCCTACTACGGCCAAGGCGCCTACGGGGTGGAGGCCGCCGCCAAGTACTACTTCTCCACAAGTGCGGCCAGGCTCAACCTCTCCCAAGCCGCGCTGTTGGCCGGGTTGGTGCAAAACCCCGACAGCAACAACCCCGTACGCAACGCCGCTGCCGCTCTGGACCGCCGCGATGTGGTGCTCAACCGGATGACCGAGCTCAAGATCATCACGGCCGCGCAGGCGGCGGCGGCGAAGAAGGCGGGTTTCAGCCCGACCCAGGTTAAGCCCACCCGAAACGGCTGTGTGGGCACCCGCTACCCGTTCCTGTGCGACTACGTGCGGCGAACACTGCTCAAGACCCCCTCGCTGGGCGCGACGGTCGAGGAGCGCGACAACGCGGTCAAGCGGGGCGGGTTGACCATCCAGACAGCGATCGACCCCAAGACCCAAGACATCGCCCAGAAGAAGGTCAGCTCGGTGGTCGGCCCCAAAGACCCGCTGATCTCGACCATGAACATGATTCAGCCGGGCACCGGGCTGATCGTGGCGATGGCTCAGAGCCGCCCGGTGATGGGCAGCAACGCCAAGGCCGGCCAGACCTATTGGAACCTTGCGGTGGAGCCCGGGATGGGCGGTATCCAGGGCTATCAAGCCGGCTCCACCTTCAAGGCTTTCACCGCAGCGGCCGCCCTGGAGAAGGGCATTCCGCTCAGCAAGAAGTACAACGCCCGGCGCACCATGAACTACCGCGGGCGGTCCTTTGAGACCTGCAACGGCCGGATGCGGGTGCCCGGACGGTGGAAGGTCAGCAACTCGACCGGCAGGAACGGTCGGATGGACATGTACAAGGCCGCCGCCTGGTCAGTCAACAACTATTTCGTCCAACTCGAACTGGCCACCGGAATGTGCCGCGTGACGAAGATGGCTGAGGATCTGGGCGTCAAGGTGGGCACCCCGTCGCGGCCGCTGGTGAAGTTCTACCAACGCATTCCGGCCTTCACCCTCGGCTCGGTGGAAGTCAGCCCACTGTCCATGGCCGAGGCGTACGCGACGTTCGCCGCGCGAGGCATCCACTGCGACCCGATCATCATCGACGCGATCACCGCCCGCACGGGCGAGAGGTTGCCGGCGCCCAGTGCAAACTGCAAGCGGGTGCTGTCCCAGGACGTCGCCGACGGGATGAACAAGCTGATGGCATACGTGATGACCGACGGCACGGGCAGGCGGGTGGTCACCTCGGACCGCCGGGTCCAGGCCGGCAAGACCGGCACGATCAACAGCAACGAGGCGGTCTGGTTCGCGGGCTACACCCCCGAGATCGCCGGGGTGTCGATGATCTCGATCGACAACCGCGCTCGCCCGTTCATCAAGACCAAGAAGGCCAGGCGGGCGGGACAGTTCCGCCGCAGCGGGGTAAAGAACTTCCGGGTCCCCTCGACCGGGGTCCGTCTGGAGGGCTCCGGCAGCGGGGACGCCGGGATGAAGATCTGGAAGCCCACGATGAACGCCTACCTCAGGGGGGTGCCGAAGACGCGCTTCAACCGGCCGTCGCGCGACGTCACCGCCGGCAAGCAGGTGCCTCTGCCCAGCATCACCGGCCTGGGGATCCGGGCGGCCACCCGAAAGCTCGAGAAAGCCGGCTTCTCCGTCGAGTCCCAGTACGTCTACAGCACGCGGCCGATCGGCACGTTCCTGGGCTGGTCACAACGCGGGGGCAAGATCGCGCAGTTCTCCACCCTCTACGTGCTGCGCTCCAACGGCAGGGAGGACCCGGCCGTAGTGGCGGCGCGGAGAGCCAGAGCCAGAGAGCGGGCCGATGAGCGCCGTGAAGCTGCCGCCAACCGGCGAAAGGCCGCCGCCGAACGCAGGGAGGACGCCGAACGGGCTCGAGCCGCCCGTGAGGCCGAGGAGCGAAGGAAGGCTGCGGCCGCCAAGCCGCCGCCAGCCACGAAGGCGCCAGCGCCGCCTCCCCCGAAGCCCGGCGGCTAGCTAGCCGCCTCCGGACAGCTGGCGCCGGACCTCCGCGGCCACCGCGCCCCCGTCGGCCCTGCCCTTGGTTCGCGGAGTCACCGCGCCCATCACCTTGCCGATCCCTCGCAGCCCGAGCTCGCCTGCCCCGGTGCTGACGATCGCCTCGGCGACGATGCCGGCCACCTCGTCGGCTGACAGCTGGGAGGGCAGATAGTCGGCCAGCACCGTGGCTTCGCTGCGCTCCCTCTCGGCCAGCTCCGGGCGACCGGCCGCCGCAAACGCCTCCTCGGCCTCCCGACGCTTCTTGGCCTCCCGGATGACGACGTCCAAGACTTGGGCGTCGGTCAGCTCGACCGCGCTCTTGCCGGCCACCTCAGCCTCAGAGATCGCCGACAGCACCATCCGTATGGTGCCCGAGCGGACCTTGTCGCGTTCCTTGATCGCCGTCGTCAGGTCCGAGCGAAGTCGGTCCTTGAGGGAGGAGGCAGCAGCAGACATGCCTCCAGTTTGGCAGGCGGCCTGCTTGTAGCCTTCTCCTCATGCCGCCCACGAGTGTCATGGCCCCTGGCGCCGTCAGGGCAGCTGCCGCAGTGGCGGCTGCGGGCGTGGGCTGCCTGGCCTACGCGGCGCTGTACGAGATCAACGCCTTCCGACTGAGACGGGTCGAGGCGGCCGTGCTGCCGCCGGGCGCCGAGCCGCTGCGGGTGCTGCACATCTCCGACCTGCACCTGACGCCGTACGACCGCGCCCGGCAGGCCTGGGTCTCCCGGCTGGCGGGTCTGGAGCCGGATCTGGTGGTTAACACCGGCGACAATCTGGCCTCGCCAGTCGCCGTGCCGTACGTGCGACGCACCCTGGGGCGGCTGCTGGACGTGCCCGGGGTCTTCGTGTGGGGGTCTAACGACTACTTCGCACCGACGTTCAAGAACCCCCTGCTCTACCTCACCCGCGCGGAGCGACGCATCCAGAGGGCGCGGGTCGAGCTGCCTTGGCGTGACCTCCGGCGCGAGTTCGCCGCCGCGGGTTGGCTGGAGCTGACCAATTCGGCGGCCAACATGACCGTGCGCGGACTGCGCATCGGCTTCCGGGGCACCGACGACGCCCACCTCGGCCGTGACCGTTACGCCGACGTCGCCGGACCGGTGGACCGGAGCGAGGTGGACCTGGCGGTCGGCGTCACGCACGCGCCGTACTCGTCGGTGATCGACTCGATGACGACCGACGGGCTGGACCTGATCCTCGCAGGGCACACCCACGGTGGGCAGCTGTGTGTGCCGTTCTACGGGGCCTTGGTGACGAATTGCGACCTGGACACCGACCGGGTGAAGGGCTTGTCGTCGAACACCGCAGGCGGTCACACTGCGGCGATGCACGTCTCCGCCGGGCTGGGCGCCTCGCCGTACGCCCGGCTCCGGTTCGCCTGTCCACCGGAGGCCACCCTGCTGACGTTGGTGGCCAGGGAACAGCCGGGCCCGATGGGCTAGACTCTCCGAGGTTCGCCTCCCAAGCGGGGGCGAGTGGCAGCACGGGGTGTGGCGCAGCTTGGTAGCGCGCGTCGTTCGGGACGACGAGGTCGCAGGTTCAAATCCTGTCACCCCGACTAAGGTCGGACCCATGGGAATGGCCCCTGGGAGCCTCGCATGGACAAGGTAGTTTCCACTGCGGCGGCGGCGGTGTCGGATCTCTTCGACGGTGCGTCGCTGGCGGTCGGCGGCTTCGGACTGTGCGGCATCCCCAGCGTGCTGATCGGTGCCGTGCTCCAGCAGGGCGCCTCAAACCTCGAGGTGGTGTCCAACAACTGCGGAGTTGACGGCTGGGGGCTGGGTCAGTTGCTGGCTGGGCGTCGGTTGCGGCGCATCGTCGCCTCCTACGTCGGCGAGAACAAGGAGTTCGCCCGGCAGTATCTCCAGGGTGAGGTCGAGGTCGAGCTGACACCGCAGGGCACGCTCGCCGAGCGACTCCGGGCCGGCGGGTCTGGCATCCCGGCCTTCTACACCGCAACCGGGGTGGGCACCCAGGTGGCCGACGGAGGGCTGCCGTGGCGCTACGACGCCGAGGGGGAGGTCGTGCTCGCCTCGCCCGCCAAGGAGACCCGAAGCTTTGACACCGCCGAGGGCGAGCGTGAGTTCGTGCTGGAGCACGCGATCAGCTGCGACTTCGGGCTGGTCCGGGCCTGGCGCGGTGACCGGCATGGCAACTTGGTCTACCGCGACGCCGCGCGCAACTTTAACCCACTGGCCGCCATGGCCGGCCGGATCACCGTGGCCGAGGTCGAGGAGCTGGTCGAGCCCGGCGACCTCGACCCCAACCAGGTGCACACCCCCGGTGTCTTCGTGCACCGGGTGGTGCCGCTGACCCCGGAGCAGGCCGCGGACAAGCGGATCGAGAAGCGCACCGTCCGCGAGGCGCCAGGGAGCGCGTCGTGAGCTGGACACGTGAGCAGATGGCTGCCAGGGCTGCTGCGGAGCTCACCGACGGGAGCTACGTCAACCTCGGCATCGGGCTGCCGACGCTGGTGCCCAACTTCGTCGCCGAGGGGGTCGAGCTGGTGCTGCAGTCCGAGAACGGCCTGCTCGGGCTCGGCCCCTACCCGTACGCGGGCGAGGAAAACCCGGACCTGATCAACGCCGGCAAGGAGACGGTGACCCTGCGCTGCGGCGCCTCGGTGTTCGACTCGGCGACCTCGTTCGCGATGATCCGCGGCGGCAAGATCGACGCCGCCATTCTGGGCGCCATGCAGGTGTCGGCAGCCGGCGACCTGGCCAACTGGATGATCCCGGGCAAGATGGTCAAGGGCATGGGCGGCGCCATGGACCTGGTGCAAGGTGCCAAGCGGGTGATCGTGCTGATGGAACACGTCGCCCGGGACGGCTCGTACAAGATCGTCTCCGAGTGCTCCCTGCCCTACACCGGCCGCCGTGTCGTCCACCGCATCATCACCGACCTTGGCGTCCTCGACGTCACCCCCGTGGGCCTCACTGTGATTGAGCTCGCCCCAGGGGTCACCGAAACCGAGATCCGCGCCAAGACGGAACCGGAGCTGCTGTAGCGAGGCTCGACCGGGCCGCTCGAAAGTCAGCGACCGGTGCCCGCGTAGACCACCGCTGGTTCGGTGGAGTCCAGCCCGAAGGCGGAGTGAGCGGCGACGACCGCGCGGTCGACGTCGTTCTGGTCCACGACCACCGAGATGCGGATCTCGGAGGTGGAGATCATCTCGATGTTCACCCCGGCGTCGGCGAGGGCGGAGAAGAACTTGGCCGTGACTCCGGGGTGGGAGCGCATCCCGACCCCGACCACGGACACCTTGCCCACCTGGTCGTCGTACAGCACATCACTGAAGCCGACCGTGCCCTTGAGCGCGTCGAGCGTGGCCATGGCCGCCGCACCGTCGGTCTTGGGCAGCGTGAAGGAGATGTCGGTACGCCCGGTCTGCACCGCCGACACGTTTTGCACGATCATGTCGATGTTGATCTCGGTGGCGGCGACGGCCTCGAAGATGCGGGCGGCCTGACCGACCTGGTCGGGGACCGCCGTGATGGTGATCTTGGCCTCGCTCCGGTCGTGCGCGACTCCGGAAATGATGGCTTGTTCCATGGCCGTACCTTTCTCGAGCTCGTGGACCCAGGTGCCCTCGAGGTCGGAGAACGAGGACCTGACGTGCACCCGAACGTTCTCCCGGCGGGCATATTCAACGCAGCGCAGATGCAGCACCTTGGCGCCGCAGGCCGCCATCTCCAACATCTCCTCGTACGAGATGCGCGGAATGCGCCGGGCGGTCGGGACGATCCGCGGATCGGCGGTATAGATGCCGTCGACGTCGGTGTAGATCTCGCAGTGGTCGGCTCGGAGGGAGGCCGCGAGCGCAACCGCTGTGGTGTCGGAGGCACCGCGACCCAGCGTGGTGACGTCCTTGGTGTCTTGGGCTACGCCTTGAAAGCCGGCCACGATCACGATGTCGCCGTTGTCCAGGGCCGAGGTGATCCTGCCCGGAGTGATGTCGATGATCCGGGCGTTGCCGTGGGTCCCCGTGGTGATGATGCCGGCCTGGGAACCGGTCAGCGATCGCGCGTGCATTCCCTGGTCGGCGATCGCCATGGCGAGCAGCGCCGCACTCATCCGCTCACCGGCAGTCAGCAGCATGTCGAGTTCACGTGGTGGCGGTAGCGGCGAAACCTGCAGCGCCAGATCCATCAGCTCGTCGGTGGTGTCGCCCATGGCGGAGATCACGACGACGACCTCGTGCCCTTGCTGCTTGGTGGCCACGATGCGCTTGGCCACCCGTTTGATGCTGTCGGCGTCGGCGACGGAGGAACCGCCGTACTTCTGCACCACGCGGCCCACACCGACTCCTCTGCCTTGTTGGTAGCGATCAAATCCGCGGTCCACTGTAATGCGGCGGGGATGCTCGCTCGCCGACGTCCACGAGAACGCTCAGGTCGGCTCTTGATCTGCCCCCTGATAGGGGGAGGATGATCGAGTGAGTGATCAGCCAGCGCCACTGCCGCGCATTGGTGATGCCGAGCGTGACCGGGCCGCCGAGCTGTTGCGCGACCACCTCGCCGAAGGTCGGCTGGACCAGGGTGAATTCGACGATCGGGTGACCCGTGCACTCACCGCACGGACCCAGGCCGACCTCGATCCACTGTTCACCGACTTGCCCGGACCCCGGCCCGGAGGTTCGTCGTTGGCGCCGGCCTTTCAGGCTCCTCCGTGGCAGCAGCCGCCGGCTCCTCTTGAATATGTGTCGTCGCCCGCGCCGGTGCCCGCCAAGAGCGGTCATCCGTGGGGCATCAGCTCGACCGCTGCTTGGATCATCGTGATCATCGCCGTCAGTGCGTTCAACGCCTGGGACAACTGGTGGTGGCTGGTGTTCATCCCCATCTTCTTGTCCGGCGGCTGGGGTCATCAGCGCAGAGGCGGCCGAAGCCAGGGCTGAGCTGCCCTGCGTTGGGTCCTAAGGTGTTCGGTGTGGACGCCAAGCGCGAGATCCGTTGGGGCATCGTCGGACCGGGCCAAATTGCGGCCAAGGTGGTGGCCGACTTCCAGCACGTGCCAGGAGCCCGGGCGGTCGCCGTCGGCTCCCGCTCCGCCGACCGCGCCGCCGCCTTCGCCGCCGAGCACCAGATCGAGCGCTCGTACGGCTCGTACGCGGAACTGATGGAGGACCCCGACGTCGACGCGGTCTATATCGCCACACCGCACCCCCAGCACCAAGCCGTTGCGGTCCGCGCCCTGCAGGCGGGCAAGGCGGTGCTGGTGGAGAAGAGCTTCACGGCCACCGTGGACGGGGCCGAAGCGATCATCGACACCGCCCGCGCACAAGGCGTGTTCGCCATGGAGGCGATGTGGACCCGCTTTCAGCCGGCCATCGTAGCCATCCGCGAGCTGATCGACGACGGCGCTATCGGTGAGGTGCGCTCAGTGACGGCCGACCTGGGGGTGGACCAGCCGTTCAACCCCGACGGCCGGCTGTTCGACCTGACCCTGGGCGGCGGGGCCATGCTCGATCTCGGGGTCTACGTGGTGTCGTTCGCCCAGTACTTCCTCGGCGCCCCGGACCGGGTGACGGCCAGCGGCTCACTCGCCGAGACCGGAGTCGACCTCGAGGCCGGGCTGCTGCTGAGCTATGACGACGGGCGGGTGGCGACCTTGCTCGCCTCGATCCGCAGCTATACCCCGGGCGCGGCCCGGATCCACGGCGCCAAGGGTTGGATCGACGTTCAGCCGCGTTTCCACCACCCCACCACGTTCGTGCTCACTCGCCGCGGGCAGGATCGGCAGACCTTCAGCCGTCCGCCGACGGGTGGTGGGTATGCCCATGAGCTGATCGAGGTCACCGAGTGCATCCGGGCCGGACGGACCGAGAGCTCCGTGATGCCACTGGATGACACCTTGGCGGTGCAACGGGTCCTCAACGACGCCTGCGAGCAGCTTGGGGTGGTACACGCCGAGGACATGGCTGTCTCCGGCTGATCGCTGCAGTCGACCCGCTGAGGCAGGACCCTCAGGCGTCCACGAAGCGGCGCCCCTCGAAGGCGCGCCCCAGGGTCACTTCGTCGGCGTACTCCAGGTCTCCGCCCACCGGCAGTCCGCTGGCCAACCGGCTGACCCGGACACCCATCGGCAGCAGCAACCGGCTCAGAAACGTCGCCGTGGCCTCGCCCTCGAGGTTGGGGTCGGTGGCCAGGATGACCTCGGTGACTGTGCCGTCAGCCAGCCGCAGGCAGAGCTCGCGGATCTTGAGGTCAGAGGGACCGATGCCGTCGATCGGGCTGATGGCGCCACCGAGGATGTGATATCGACCGCGGAACTCACGGGTACGCTCGACCGCCACCACGTCTTTGGGCTCCTCCACCACACAGATGGTGCTGAGGTCGCGTCGGGGGTCTCGACAGATGCGGCACTGGGTGTCCTCGGCCACGTTAAAGCAGACCTCGCAGAACTTGACGGTCTCCTTGACCTGCTTGAGCACGTTCGCTAGCCGCATCACCTCGTCGGGATCGGCGGCGAGGATATGGAACGCGATCCGCTGGGCGCTCTTCGGGCCCACCCCGGGCAGTCGCCCCAACTCGTCGATCAGATCCTGGACCGGACCCTCATACACGCGGTCAGCCTCCGGTCGAGATCAGAACGGCAACCCGCCACCGAGGCCACCCGCAAGCGGCCCGAGCTTGGCGGCCGCGAGCGCCTGCGACTTGTGGCTGGCGTCGCGTACGGCCGCGATGACCAGGTCAGCCAACGTCTCGGTGTCGTCGGCGTCAACCGCCTCGGGCTTGATCTGCAGGCCGACGAGCTCACCGGCGCCGGTGATGGTGGCCTCGACCAGGTCGCCGCCCGCGGTGCCGGTGATCTTGGTCTCGGCCAGCTCCTGCTGGGCGGTCAACAGCTGCTGCTGCATCGCCTGGGCCTGAGCCAGGAGACCGGACATGTCGCTCCCGTCGGGAATCATCGCGGTCGCTCCTCAATCTGCACTAGGAATAAGGGACCGGCGGGGCGGAAACCTCGCACGACCAGAGGCACCGAGCCTCGCCCGGTCAGCCTATGCGCCATCGTGCTCTTCGGCGATGATCTCGGCGCCGAGGTGCCGAGCCAGCAGCTGGGTGTGCGTCTCCGCACCCTCGTCGAGGTCGCTGTCATCGGGGTGCACTGCGGCATCGCGCTCGTCCACCCCGCTCGCGGCTGCCCCCTTGCGCGTCGGCCGGATGCCGTGGCGGGCCTGCTCCGGGAGCGCCGGGTCCAGCGTCGTGCTGCCGGTCGTCGCGCCCCCCGCCGAAGGCGAGAGGTCGGCGTCGCCCTGCTCGGCGGAGGCCAACGGCGTGGCTGGCCGGGGTGGCGCGTCCCAGGAGGCGGCCGCCCGCTCGGGCGCAGTGGTTCGGACGGCCGCGCTCTGCAGTCCGCCGGCGGCGGGGTCGACCGTCACCTCGATCTTGAGGTCAGCGCCCAGCACCACAACCAGGGCTTCGCGGAGTATGTCCTCGCTGCCGCCCTTGGCAAAGCTCTCCCGAGCGCCCGCGTTGGGCATCGTCAACACCAGGGTGCCGTGGCGCACCTCGGTGACGTGCGCGTTCTGACTCAGCAGGATCCAGGTGAACCGTCGTTTGCCCTTGACCTCCTCCAGCACCTCGGGCCACAGCCGCCGGACTTCAGTGACTGTGAGCACCCCACCGGGAGCCTCGGCCTCCTTGGTCACGGGGTGGGAAGCGGGCGCCGAGTTCGGTGCTCGCGACGGGCTCGGCCGCGATAATGACTCAGCAGCACCGGAGGACGGGCTGGGGACGGCCCCGGGCAGCGGCGGCGCCTCGGCCGCCGGCGCTGCCGCCTGCTGGGCGACCGTCGGGGTCGCCTTCGGCTCGGCTGACAGGCCGGTCATCCCGATCCGGCGCTCCAGCCGATCCAACCGGGCGTGAATGCCGCGGTCGGCCACGTCCGCGCCAGGCAGCAGCACGCGGGCGCACATCAACTCCAGATGCAGCCGCGGCGCCGTGGTGCCGCGCATGTCGGTCAGCCCGAGCGCGATCACCTCCGCGGCCCGGGTCAGCTCCCCGGCGCCCAGGGACGCGGCCTGGGTGCCGAGCCGCTCGGCCTGGTCGGCCGCTACGTCGACCAGGCCAGAGGTCAGCGCGTCCGGTACGGCGGCCACGATCACCAGGTCGCGCAGCCGGCGCAGCAGGTCCTCGGCGAACCTACGGGGATCTTGGCCCACCTCGATCACCTTGTCGACGCAGGCGAAAACGCCCCCGGCATCGCCGGCGCCGAACGCGTCCACGAACTCGTCGAGCAGCGAATCCGGTGTGTAGCCCAGCAGAGCCGTGGCCTGGCGGTAGGAAACGCCGTCCTGGTCGGCCGCACCCAGCAGCTGGTCCAGCACCGACAAGGAGTCGCGCACTGAGCCGCCACCGGCCCGGACCACCAAAGGGAGCACGGTCGGCTCGACCCGGATGCCTTCGGCCTCGCACAGCTTGGCCAGGTAGGCGTTGAGCACGCGGGGCGGGACCAGCCGGAACGGGTAGTGGTGGGTTCGGGAGCGGATGGTGCCGATGACTTTGTCCGGCTCGGTGGTGGCGAAGATGAACTTCACGTGCGGAGGTGGCTCTTCCACCAACTTGAGCAGCGCGTTGAAGCCGGCCGTGGTGACCATGTGGGCCTCGTCGACGATGTAGATCTTGTAGCGGCTGCTCACTGGCGAGAAGAACGCGCGCTCACGGAGGTCCCGGGCGTCGTCCACCCCGCCGTGGCTGGCAGCATCGATCTCGATCACGTCGATGCTGCCTGGTCCGCCGCGGGCCAGGTCACGACAGGAGTCGCAGGCTCCGCAGGGCTCCGCCACGGGGCCTTGCACACAGTTCAGTGCCCGAGCCAGGATCCGAGCCGACGTGGTCTTGCCGCAGCCGCGCGGGCCGGAGAAGAGGTAGGCGTGGTTGACCCGATTGTTGGTCAGCGCCCGCTGCAGCGGTTCGGTGACGTGCTCCTGGCCGATCACGTCGGCAAAGGTGTCTGGACGGTAGCGCCGATAAAGCGCCAGCGGTTCGGACGCCGCCGAGGCGACGACGTCGTCGCCCCTCTGCGGCCCGCCGAACAGCACCTCGGTCTGGGTGCTGTCGAGCGGCTCGACCACGTGCGGCTCGTCCACCATCACTTCCTCCACGGCTGCACCTTAGTTTGCGCCAGCGGCAGTTCGCGCCCAGTTGACCCTGCCCGTTCACGACGGCAACGCGGCCGGCTGTCAGAATGCGGCGCGTGCACAACGACGCGGTGGCCGCCCCGATCACCACCGTCCTGTTCGACGCCGACGGGGTCATGCAACGCACGGCTCCCGGCTGGCAGGACGAGCTGGCTCACATGGTCGGCCCCCGCGACGACCTGAACCCCGCCGACTTCGCTGTTGCCGTGCAACGCGCTGAGGCGCCCACCATGGACGGCCGGACCGACATCGTCGACGCGATGGTGGAGGTGCTCCGGCAGCATCGGGTCACATTGC